>CACYSQ010000019.1 GCA_902777125.1 Ruminococcus flavefaciens | reverse complement strand
CTCATCTGGTGACACCTGTATCGTGTTTTCAATGCAGATAGTGTATCGCATAAACAAAGGATTTTTCTGATTTCCGTTTGTTCCACTGCTCTTGATAGGCACTAATCCCCCTTGATTGGTAAGCTCTTTTATCTGTTCGTTAAGTTGTTCCGAATCTGAGCATAATCTGCTGAGTTCCTCCAATGTGATCCGTTTACGAGGAAAATCCTGCAATGCTTTATATAGTGTATTACTAGGCTTACTCATACATTGCCACCTCTAATCAAAATATAGAATAGTATATACATATTGTAGCATAATTGGGTCGAAAAAGCAAGCTGTCAGCTGTAAGAAACAGATTACTCGAAGTTCGAGCGTTATTATAAAAAAACAGGCAGATACATCGTTTGAAGTATCTACCTGTTCTGTTTCATAGCTCACTGTATAGGTCTTTACATAATAGTTGTTGAAAAACTTCTATATTAGTACCGCCCGAACAGCTTCCGGTTTTTTGTTAGGCATACATTGTGTGATAAAGTGGAGAGTCCTATCGCTCATATGTTGCGAGTATTCTCATTGCGACCTCACGGCGTGTCTGACGGGTATTCATCGCCTGCTTCTCGATGTACTTATGCGCCTGCGGCTCGGTGAACTTGAGATACTGCATAAGCGTACACTTTGCACGGTTTATGAGCCGCATCTCGTCGATCCTCGTCAGGAGGTCGGCGTTTTCCTTTTTCAGTCCCATCATTCGCGAACGTGTCGCGCTCACAAGCTTTACCGAACGGCTTAGCTGGTGGACGTTCAGCGGCTTGGATATGACGCATACACCGCTGCCCGAGACCTTGTCACCGACGTCGTCCGCAATGTCTCCGCTGCATATCAGGATTATCCCGGCGGAGGTATTTTCGGCTATCATTACCGAGAGCTCCTGCCCGAATTCGTCCGGCAGAGGCGTATTTATGACCACAAGCTCCGGCTCGGCATCGCCTGCGATGAGTCTTCGCGCCTCGCTTCCCGAGGTGACTGCCGCAATGACGCCGTAGCCCTCCGCTGTGAGCTGCTGACGAATGAGCTCAGCGGTATCGGATGAAGGGTCAACTATCAATGCTCTGTTCATCATCGGCTACCTCAGACATACTTAAAGTAGTAATTCTGCTCGAACTCGTCCTTGCTTCGCGCAAGCTTATACTCCTGGACCTGCTTGCTGAGCTGTGCAAAGAGGTCGTCGAGTATCACATCGGGGAGGTTCTCGCGCACAAAGCTGCTGTTCTGAGCGATCTCGAGGGCTTCCTCGAGCGACTGCGGAAGCATCTCGCGTACTTCGGTCGCACTGCGGCTCAGTGTTGAATCGAGCAGGTCGCACTTGCCGGAACGTATACCCTCGATACCCGCGGCAAGTATCAGCCGGAAGGTTATGTACGGATTGCAGCAGGCGTCAGCGGAACGCAGCTCGATACGCGGAGAAAGTCCGGCAGTACGCGGTATCCTTATGAGCTGAGAGCGGTTCTCGTAGCTCCAGTCAACGTATTTCGGGGCATATCCTATGCCGAAACGCTTATAGGAATTCGTGGTTGGGTTGAGGAAGGCAGTTATCTCGCGGATACGTCCGAGAACGCCGGAAATGAAGCATTTTCCCTCAAGCGGCATATCCTCCGGGTCTCCGCCGAAGATATGCTCACCGTTCTTGCGGACGCTGAGGAGAATGCTGAGAGCGCTGCCGTGCTCATCGGGGAGAGGCTTCGGCATGAACGAGGCAAAAAGCCCGTTCTGAGCGGCTATGGACTTAACGACGGTCTTGTAGTGGAGCATATTGTCCGCAGCGGTAACAGGCTCGCTTTCGCGGAAATCAATTTCGTTCTGAGCAGGACCGTGTTTGTGGCAGGAGCTTTTGGGGTGCATACCCATTTCCTCCAGCGAAAGGCAGATCTCGCGGCGGGCGTTCTCGCACTTGTCGAGCGGTGCGACGTCGAGGTAGCCGCCGAAATCGTGGGGAGTGTGGGTCGGCTCACCTCTGCCGTCAAGGTCAAAGAGGTAGAACTCGCATTTAGTACCCATTTCGCAGGAAAAACCGTCGAGACGGAGGGTATTGATGTAGTTTATCAGTTCTGTACGCATATCGCCGCGGTAATCCGAACCGTCAGCGTTTCTGAGAGAGCAGAAGAAGCGTACAACTCTGCCGGACTGCGGTCTCCACGGCAGAACAGAAAGGGTCGATATATCTGGAACGAGCAGCATATCCTCGCGGCAGCCAAGAATGCTTGAGGCGTCAAAGGGTATGCCGTACTCGCAGGCTCTCGGCAGCTCGTCGGGCATTATTGCGACATTTTTGAGGTTGCCGGCGAAATCCGGGAAAGTAAGTCTGATGAATTTTACGTCGTTTTCTTCAACGAATTTCAGTATCTCTTTTGGGGAAAAGCTCATTGCGTTCACCTCTTTGGAAAGATTGCATTTTCGTACATTTTTATTATACACCAATACGTCCGGAAAGTAAATAGCCGGAGGAAAATTTCCTCCGGTGAACAAACGGACGGCACAAAATCAGCGCTGCTTGAAAAAGCAGCGCTTGGGCTTGTCAAAAACTTGTTTTTCGTGTATATTTGCAGTCACCGGAAAGGCTTTCCGATGACCGTGCTGCTGTAATGTCCGCTTTGGTTTATTTTCCGGGATCGAACTCAAATTTGGGCATGAGCCTGAGCTTATGGAGGTTCGCCCTGTGCATACGGTCGATCTTTTCCTTTATTCCCGGAACGCTGCTGAGGTCATCGAGACCGCGGATATATCTGTCGAGCATGGCATAAGTAAATCCGAGGTTATCCTCGTCAGTTTTGCCGCAAAGACCGTCGGTAGGCGTTTTGTGGACGAGCTCCTTCGGAAGTCCGAGGAGGTCGCCGATCTGGAGCACTTCGGTAACGGTGAGGTCAGAGAGAGGGGAGAAGTCACCGGCAGCATCGCCGTACTTTGTTGAGTAGCCTACCCAGTCCTCGGAGAGATTGCAGGTATTGACAACACGACCGTTATTGCAGGCGGCAACTGCATAGAGCGTAGTCATGCGAATCCTTGCGGGAGTGTTGATGACTGCCTGACGGGAAGGCTCCATGTGCTTGCCGAGCTCGGACATAAAAGCGCTGACAGTATCGCCGATATTGATAGTGTAGCTTCTGATACCGAGGGTGTCAACGAGAAGGTGGCTGTAGGAGATGTCGGACTGTTCGCCCTGCGGCATGAGAACGCCGATAACTCTGTCCTTGCCGAGAGCTTTTGCACAAACAGCGGCAGCAATGGAGCTGTCCTTGCCTCCGGAGATACCGATAACAGCGTTGGTATCAGGGGAAGCGGTCTCAGCGAAGAGCTTCCTGACCCATTCGATAACGCCGTCAGCGGCTTTTTGTGCATCAAAAACGTATGCCATGATAATTCCTCCTTGTACTGCTCGCGGGAGCAATAATGCGACCCTGCCGTGAAGTGCAGCTTGGTCTGATTTAAGGATACCACAAACGGGCGGTTTTGTCAAGGAGGGGGACAGGAAAGGGGACGTTCAGACCGTCCCCTTATCATATTATTTATTCGTTCTTGTCGTAGCTGAGAGATATCATTGCAGTTGCAGAGCTTCCGGACGTATAGTATGAAAATGTTGAATTAAAAGTATAGCTTCCGTCTTCCCATGTTGTGTAGACCTGACCGCTGTTTTTACTGCTCGTCTCAGATTCAGAGTTGATTTTACGCTCACCATAGATTTTGTCAAGATCCTTGTTAAGGTTGGTGAATTCCGTTGCTGCAGAATTAATATCGGATTCTTTTTTTATACTAAAAGTTTCATATGGCATGATGTACCAAGAATTCAGTTCTTTATCCTCGCTGAATGCCATGTTTACCTCAAACTTCTTGTCTCCGAATTCAACAGGGACGATAGCAGCGTACTTGTTCATCTGCTTTTCCTTTTCGTTTGCTAATCCCATAAAGCCGTCTCCGTATTGATAAAGGCAGAAATCCGGTATTTTTTTATTGATATCTGATGCTTTTACAGCGCCTTTTTTCTGCTCAAATTTAAGGTCATCAAAAGATGTGATAGTATATGTACCGGTTTTATGCTTTTCTGTCTCCTCAAAAATCTGAATGTCCGGCTCGCTTCCCTTGCTTCCGCAGCCGACCGCCGGGATAACCATAGCGAGAGCCATAGTGCCTGCTATAAATCTTTTCATGTTATATAAACCTCCTTTGTTAGTACCAATAAGTCCTAACAACAACATTATACATAAAAACTGTGATAAAGTCAATAGTACCGATAAGTTCTAATATAATTTCGGCATTATCGACAATCACAGGAGGTATTATTTATGTATTTTCAAAGGCTGAGAGACCTTCGCGAGGATATGGACATTAATCAGACACAGGTAGCAAAGCTCCTCCACACGAGCCAGACGGTCTACTCCCGATATGAGCGGGGCTTTCAGACCATTCCGGTAGAGCATCTGCTCATTCTCGCGGACTTCTACAAGGTCTCGACTGACTACATCTTAGGCAGGACGAACAACAAGGCGGTCAGCCGGTGAGCGTGGAAAAAATCACCTAAAAACAGGCGTTTCCGGCAGATAATATAGTCAAAACGGAGGACTTGAAAAACAAATTGTAAATTTTCCGTGTATATCCTTTACAACACATTAAAAATGTATTAAAGTATAATTTGGAAAAAATTACAAATACGGAGGTCATTGTTAAATGATAAGAAAAAGCAGATTCAGAAACAGAACGGCTTCTGTTGCAGCTGCCGTGATGATCGCAGCAGCGTCTCTTGCACCAACTGCACTCCGGCTCGTCCCTCTCAGCGCGAATGCCGGTCAGCAGCTCGGACAGACTGATTTCAACGAGGGAGTAGGTCTCCCGTGGCACATCGTTGAGTCAGCGCCCGGTGAAATGGATTTCGAGATAGACAACGGAGTTTACAGCGTAACTATAGTCAATCCCGGCGGAGCTTCAAAGGGCGGCGAGGACAGATGGGACTGCCAGTTCCGTCACAGAGGTCTCAAGATAGTATCGGGACACAAGTACAAGGTCTCGTATGAGATAACACCCTCCGAGAGCGGAAAATACTACACCAAGATAGGCAACCTCGACGGCGATGTCGAGATATGGCACAACATGATGGCTGACGGCGGCCCCGATTTCAACAGCACCTGGGACTGCATTCAGATAGGCAAGGACGAGACAAAAAAGGTCGATCTCACGTTCACAGCCGATAAGTCGCTCGATGTGGCAGAATGGGCATTCCACCTCGGCGGCGACGGTCAGTATACTCCCGGCGGCTGCTTCCCGGCTGGCACGGTTATAAAGTTCGACAATATGTCGCTCATCGACCTCACCAGCGACGAGAACGACTATGTGCATGAAGACGAGTATAAACGTGCGGGCATCATCACCAATCAGGTGGGCTATTTCAAGGGCAGAGCCAAGAAGGCGACCCTCCTCAGCTCCTCCGGCAGCGCTGTTGACTTCGAGATAAAGGACAGCAGCGGCAAGAAGGTCTACTCCGGCAAGAGCGAGCCCTTCGGACACGATGACGATTCCGACGATGACGTACATATCATCGACTTCTCTGACTTCGATGAAAAGGGAACGTTCACGATCGCTGCAGAGAACGGTGCTGAGAGCCGCGAGTTCACAATTGGCGAACCGCTGAGCTATTCCGCCCTCCTCTACGATTCTCTCAACTATTTCTACCAGAACCGCAGCGGTATCGAGATAAAGAGCGAGTATATAACCTCCGGCGACAAGAATGCTCTTGCCCGTGCGGCAGGTCACCCCAAGGACATGGCTGAGATAGAGCAGACGTGGGGCTACAGCGGTTCAAGCGGTACTATAGACGTTACAGGCGGCTGGTACGATGCCGGCGACCACGGCAAGTACGTCGTAAACGGCGGCTTTTCACTGTGGCTCATGCAGAATCAGTACGAGACCGCTGTGAAGTACGGCTTCGCGGACGCCTACGCTGACGGAACTATGAATATTCCCGAGAACAACAACAGCTATCCTGACCTTCTCGACGAAGCACGTTGGGAAATGGAGTGGATGTTCACAATGCTCGTTGAGAGCGGCGATTACAAGAACATGGCTTACCACAAGGCTCACGATGAGAAGTGGACTGCTCTCGGAATTGCGCCTGCTGACGATGATATGAAGCGTATCGTAAAGCCTCCGACGACTGCGGCTACCCTCAACTTTGCAGCCTGCGCTGCACAGGCAGCCCGTCTCTGGGAAAAGTACGACAGCAGCTTTGCGGAGAAGTGCCTTGAAGCGGCTGAGAATGCCTATGAGGCGGCGAAGCAGCACCCGAAGATGTACGCACCCCTTGACGAATCAATAGGCGGCGGCGCTTACGGTGACGACGATGTCGAGGACGAGTTCTACTGGGCAGCCTGTGAGCTTTTCATCTCCACAGGCGATGACAGCTACTACGAGGATATGAAGGACTCCAAGTATTTCCTCAAGTTCCCGACCACCCTCGGCGGCGGTGAGAGCGTTGACTCCGTCGGAAGCTTCGACTGGGGACATACAGCAGCTCTTGGTACTATGAGCATTGCGATAAACGACAAGGCTGTAAGCAGCGATGACCTCGAAGATGCAAAGAAGAACATCGTTGAGGCTTCAGAGCACTACATCGAAATGGAGGGCAAGCAGGGCTACGGTCTGCCCTACGCACAGAGCACTATCAGCTACAATGACAAGGACAAGGGCTACCTCTGGGGCTCGAATTCCTTCGTTGCTGACAACGCTATCGTGTGTGCCTACGCTTACCTCCTCACTAACAAGGACGAGCATATCAACGGTGCTATCGGCGGTATAGACTACCTCCTCGGCAGGAACGCAATGGATTATTCCTATGTGACCGGCTACGGTTCTCACGCTATCGAGTACCCGCACCACCGTTTCTGGGCATGGCTCATAGACAAGACCTTCCCGAAGGCTCCGAACGGCGTCATGAGCGGCGGTCCGAATTCGGGTATGCAGGACCCGTGGGTACAGGGCAGCGGTTGGAAAAAGGGTACTATAGCGCCTCAGAAGTGCTATCTTGACCACATTGAGGCATGGTCGGTAAACGAGTGTACTATCAACTGGAACGCATCTCTTGCGTGGCTGACAGGCTTTGTTGCACAGGAGAACGGCGGTATCGAGGTAGGAGCGGTCAACCTTTCTGAGAAGAAGGAGCAGAAGGCAACAGAGGCTGACACAAAGGAGAAAACCACAAAGTCTGAGGTGACTTCCAAGGCTGACGATACCACTGAGGACGAGGCTGAGACTACCACAAGCGGTTCGTCCGACAGCAAGAAAAAGGCTGACCTCGGACTTGTGGCACTCATTGCCGGTGCGATAATCATTGCACTTATCTCGATAGAGTTCTTTATCTACAAGCTCATACAGATGAAGAAGAACAACAACGACAATAACAATAACAACAATAATAATATCCAATAAGAAAAAAGAGGGCGGTTGATCGCCCTCTTTTACATATCAGAAAGGCACAGCATATCGCTGTGCCTTAGTTGTTATATTTCCTGTTCGCCGAAAATTCTCACGGCTTTCATCATGATAGCGCACTCAAGACGCTTCTTTTCGAGCTGACATGAGAGCTTATGAGCGGTATGGATATCGCCCATGTACTGGTAATTGTTTGCGTTACAGCCGCCGCTGCAATAGAATTTTGCCCAGCACTTGCGGCATTCGGGTTTGGAGTAGACATGAGCCCTTGCGAAATCGGCTTTCATATCGAGGTTGAAGGTACCCTCGTCGATGTTGCCCATTTTGTACTCGTCTATGCCGACGAACTGGTGGCAGGGGAAGATATCGCCGTCGGGAGTGATAGCGACGTAGTCGTTTCCGCAGCCGCAGCCGCGAAGTCTCTTGATAGCGCAGGGACCCTGGTCGAGGTCGAGCATGAAGTGGAAGAAGTTGAACTTCTTGCCGGTCTTTTCGTTGTCGATTATCCTCTGTGCGAGTATCTCGTACTCCTTGAAAACAGCCGGGAGGTCTCTTTCGGTGAGGGCGTACTCATCGGAATCGCCGACAACGGGCTCAATCGAGATCTGGTCGAAGCCTGCGTCATAGAGGGCGAAAACGTCATTGGAGAAATCGAGGTTCTTGTTCGTGAAGGTGCCGCGGACGTAGTACTCCTTGTCGCCTCTGCCTGCGACGAGCTGCTTGTACTTGGGAAGGATCATATCGTAGCAGCCCTGACCGTTGGGGAGGACGCGGAAATAATCGTTGACTTCCTTTCTTCCGTCGATAGAGAGGACAACGTTGGACATCTCGCGGTTTATGAAGTCGATCTTCTCGTCGTCGAGGAGTAGACCGTTGGTCGTGATAGTGAAGCGGAAGTGCTTGTTGAACTCCTTTTCGCGTGAGCGGGCGTACTCAACGACCTGCTTTACGACCTTGAAGTTCATGAGAGGCTCACCGCCGAAGAAATCGAGCTCGAGGTTCTCACGGCTGCCGGATTTTTCGAGGAGGAAATCTATCGCGTGTTTGCCGGTCTCGAAGGACATGAGCTTTCTGCCCTTGCCGAAGTCGCCGGTCGAGGCGAAGCAGTACTTGCATCTGAGCTGGCAGTCGTGGGCGATATTGAGGCACATAGCCTTTACCGGAGAAGCGACCGAAACGTTTGCGTACTTTTCATAGTCGTCATCGGAGAAGAGGATCTTGTCATTGTAAAGCTCAACGATCTCCTGATAGCAGGACTCGATGTCCTCGGAGGAGTAGACCTTTGAGAGCTTATCTACGACTTTAGCGGGACATTTTTCCTCAAAGGGAGGCTCAACATTATCGAGGAGGTCGTATGTAAGCTCGTCCACAATATGAACGCCGCCGCTGTTGATATCGAGAACAATATTGAATCCGCTTAGTTTATACTTATGGATCATGACTTCAACCCTCTTTCAGTTTAAAAAAATTTGAGGCGGAGCATATTGACCGCCTCATCAGACCATACATGATTTCTCTTGGAATTGACTTATCTCTCGCACTTCTGGTTAGCAACTGTGCAGGAAGTCTTGCAGGCAGACTGACAGGAAGCCTGGCACTTACCGCAGCCGCCCTTCTGAGCTGACTCCTTGAGATTAGCCTTGTTGATAGTCTGGATGTGCTTCATGTTTAATACCCTCCTTGATAACGGTATCGTCGCCGTTAACTTATGGAAATATTATAGCACAAAGAACATGATTTTTCAATAGTTTTTGCGATAAAATGAAAGTTTGTTAATTTTCTACAATAATGATAGAGAAAATTAGTAATTGATTATCGCAGCTTAAATTTTAAGCAAATGCTAATATACTGTAAAACTTCTGTAAATATGATAGTATATTTAGCTTTTTCTTACGGCGTCCTTCATGGACTTCACGAATTCGCCTACATACGGGGCAGCGTCCCTGCCGTACTTCTCGAGGAGCTTGATGATAGCCGAGCCGACGATAGCACCGTCGGACATACCAGCCATTTCAGCAGCCTGTTCCGGCTTGGAGATACCGAAGCCGACAGCACACGGAACGTTCGTATTCTCGCGTATAACCTTGATAATGCCGTGGAGGTCGGTAGTTATCTCACTTCTCATGCCTGTAACGCCGAGGCTTGAAACGATGTAGATAAAGCCCTCAGCCTCCTTTGCGATCATAGCGACGCGGTTCTCGGAGGTCGGAGCGATGAGTGAAATGAGGTCAACGCCGTACTGCCTTGCGACAGCACTGAACTCGTCCTTTTCCTCGAATGGGAGGTCGGGAAGTATGATTCCGCCGACGCCAGCCTCACAGCAGCGAGCCATGAAGCGTTCAGAGCCGTAGGAGAATACAACGTTTGCGTAGGTCATGAAAACGAGAGGTATCTTAACGTCTCTGCGGAGTTCCATGACGAAATCGAAGATCTTGTCTGTCGTGACACCGCCTGCGAGAGCGCGGATATTAGCGCCCTGTATAACAGGACCCTCAGCGGTCGGGTCCGAGAAGGGTATTCCCAGCTCGATGAGGTCGGCGCCGTTCTCAGCGGCAGCACGGACGACCTTTCCGGTAGTTTCGAGGTCGGGGTCACCGCAGGTTATAAAAGGTATGAAAGCCTTGCCGTTCATGAAGGCTGTTCTGATATCACTCATAGATATCCTCCCCTCTGTAACGGGCAATGGCGGCGCAGTCCTTGTCGCCTCTGCCGGAAATAGTGATGATGATTATTTTATCCTTGTCCATAGTCGGTGCGAGCTTCATAGCGTAAGCGACAGCGTGTGCGGACTCGATAGCAGGGATTATGCCCTCAGTGCGTGAGAGGTACTCGAAAGCGTTCACAGCCTCGTCGTCGGTAACGGGAACGTATTCAGCTCTGCCGATATCGTGGAGGTAGGCGTGTTCCGGACCTACACCGGGGTAGTCCAGACCGGCTGAGATAGAGTAAACAGGAGCTATCTGACCGTATTCGTCCTGACAGAAGTAGGACTTCATGCCGTGGAAGATACCGAGCCGACCTGTGTTAACGGTAGCAGCGGTCTCGAAGGTGTCGATACCGCGTCCGGCAGCCTCACAGCCGATGAGCCTTACCTTTTCGTCGGGAATATAGTGGTAGAAGCTACCGATAGCGTTAGAGCCGCCGCCAACGCAGGCGATGACAGCATCGGGAAGTCTGCCCTCAGCTTCAAGTATCTGAGCTCTTGATTCGCGGGAGATAACAGCCTGAAAATCGCGGACGATAGTGGGGAAGGGGTGCGGTCCCATGACGGAGCCGAGGCAGTAATGAGTATCGGAGATTCGGGTAGTCCACTCGCGCATAGCCTCAGAAACGGCGTCCTTGAGGGTAGCCGTGCCGGTCTTGACGGGGATAACGTCAGCGCCGAGAAGTCTCATGCGGTAAACGTTGAGAGCCTGACGGCGGGTGTCCTCCTCGCCCATGAATACGACGCACTCCATACCGAGAAGTGCAGCGGCAGTAGCAGTAGCAACGCCGTGCTGACCGGCGCCGGTCTCAGCAATGAGACGGGTCTTGCCCATTTTCTTTGCGAGGAGAGCCTGACCGAGAACGTTGTTGATCTTGTGTGAGCCGGTGTGGTTGAGGTCCTCACGCTTGAGGTATATCTTAGCGCCGCCGAGGTCAGCGGTCATCTTGTCGGCACGGTAGAGCAGTGACGGACGTCCTGCGTAATTATTGAGAAGATCGGTGAGCTCACGGTTGAACTCCGGATCGTTCCTGTAGTGATCGTAGGCGCTTTCGAGCTCGATAACGGCGTTCATGAGCGTTTCGGGGATATACTGTCCGCCGTGAATGCCGAAGCGTCCCTTTGATTGTGACATTTATATCATTCCTTTCAGAATCAGAAGTCTCTTACAGCGTCTGCAAAAGCCTTCATTTTGCGGTAATCCTTTGAACCGTCAGTCTCAATGGCAGTGCTGACGTCAACTGCGAAGGGGGCGAGCTCCTTTACTATCCCGCCGACATTTTCCGGGGAAAGGCCACCGGCGAGGATATAGGGACGCTTTATGGAACCGATGAGGCTGTGGTCGAACAATTCGCCTGAGCCTGCACCTGAATCGAGCAGAACGATATCGGCATCCGAATGCTCGGCAGCCTCGATATCAGCCGCACTCTTAACCTTGAAAGCCTGGATAATGGGCGCTGTGGTAAGACCGCGGAGATCGGCGATATAGCCGTTGTTCTCGCGTCCGTGGAGCTGTATGAAGTCGATGATGCCGTAGGAAACGAGGTCTGCGGCATAATCCGGGGGAACATCAGCAAAAACTCCGACCGAGAGAATGCCCTCGTTGAGATTGCTGTGGAGAGAGGCAGCCTCGCGGTGAGTTATGAAGCGCTTGCTGCCGGGGACGAAAACAAAACCGATAAATTCGGGACGTATCCTGTTGGCGTAGTCGATATCGGCTTCACTTTTCAAGCCGCACATTTTTATCCTTGTCATAATTACCCCTCAATTCTGTTAGCTTAGATCGTTTGTCCGGAGCCTTCATGAGCGCCTCACCGATGAGGACGGCGTCGGCTCCTGCCTGTCTTAGTGCTTCGATATCGGAGGCGCTGCTCACGCCGCTTTCCGAGACGAATGCGATGTTTCCGGGAACGAGCTCGCGCATACGGCGGCTGTTTCCGGTATCGACTGAAAAGTCCTTGAGATTGCGGTTGTTGACGCCTATGATACGGGCTCCTGAGCTTACCGCCATAGCTATCTCAGCCTCATCGTGGGCTTCCACAAGAGCCGAGAGCCCGAGCTTGTCGCATACGGCAATATAGTCCGATATCTGCTGCTGAGTGAGTATCGAGCAGATGAGCAGTACCGCCTTTGCGCCGAGGAGCTTAGCCTCGTATATCATGTACTCGTCAACGGTGAAGTCCTTGCGTATGCAGGGAATGGAGACATTGGCTGTGATCTCCTGTAAATAGGCGTCGCTGCCGAGGAACCACTTGGGCTCTGTCAGGACAGAGATGCAGTCTGCACCGGCAGCTTCATACTCTTTTGCGATATCGAGATAGGGGAAATCCTCCGCAATGATGCCCTTTGAGGGAGAAGCTTTTTTGCACTCGCAGATGAAAGCAATATCGTCCTTTTTCAGTGCCTTTTCAAATTCAAATCCGCCGGCAGGGAGAGCGAGAGCCCTTTCCATTATCTCGCCGGCATGAACTCTGAGCTTTGCAGCCGCGACACGTTCCCTTGCGTGGTCGGCGAGCTTGTCGAGTATGGTCATGGACTGCTTCACTTGTTCGATACCTCAATGAGCTTGTCGAGAACAGCGAGAGCCTTTCCGGAGTCGATGAGCTGAGCGGCGAGCTTTATGCCTTCAGCCATTGAGTCAGCCTTGCCGCCGATGAAGATAGAAGCGCCGGCGTTAAGGAGGACGGCGTTCCTCTTGTGACCCTGTATCTCGCCGGAGAGGATACCGCGTGTTATAGCGGCATTTTCCTGCGGAGTACCGCCTCTGAGGTCGTCCTTGGTGCAGCGCTCGAAGCCGAACTGTTCGGGAGTGATCTCGTAGTTCTTCATCCAGCCTTCCTTGTACTCGCAGACCGCAGTGGGAGCTGAGAGAGATATCTCATCGAGCTTGTCGGTGCCGAAGACTACCATGCCGCGCTTTGAACCGAGCTTCATGAGGACTTCCGCAACGGGTTCGAGGAGGACACGGTCGTAAACGCCGAGGAGGTGATACTTCGGGTAGGAAGGATTGGTGAGCGGTCCGAGGATATTGAATACGGTGCGGAAGCCGAGCTCCTTGCGGATCGGTCCGACGTACTTCATTGAAGTGTGGTACTTCTGCGCGAAGAAGAAGCAGAAGCCGACTTTATCGAGAAGCTCGCGGCACTTTTCAGGGGCGAGGTCGATGTTCACGCCGAGTGCTTCGAGGCAGTCAGCGGTACCGGAAGCTGACGAAGCAGCGCGGTTTCCGTGTTTTGCGACGAGTATGCCGGAAGCGGCAATGACCATAGCGGAGGTAGTGGAGATATTGAAGCTGTTGGAGTGGTCGCCGCCTGTGCCGACTATCTCGAAGAGGTCGAGGTCGTTCTCGAACTTTGTAGCGGCGTCGCGCATAGCTGCTGCACAGCCGGTTATCTCGTCGATAGTCTCAGCCTTTGTGCTCTTGGTCGAGAGGGCTGAGAGGAAAGCTGCGTTCTGGGTGGGAGTAGTCTGTCCGGACATTATCTCGGTGATGACTGAGTATGCCTCATCGTATGTCAGGTCCTGCTTGTCAACGATCTTTGCGATTGCTTCTTTTATCATTGCTTTTTCCTCCTGTTTATTTGTTGTTATGAAATTCCTTCATTTCAATATTGATAAAGCCGTTTATCATTGTTCTGTACACAGCCTCCGCGATATCCGGGGGAGCACCGTATTTTCCGGCTTTTTCGCGCACTCTGAGGATCACCTGTTCAACACGCCCGGCAGCTCTGACGCCCTCCTCATTTTTCTTGAAGGCGGCTGCCTGTGCCACAAATGAAGCGCGTTCGGCAATAAGACTTATTATCCGGTCGTCGATACTGTCGATATTTTCTCTGACTTCCTCAAGACTGCGGCAGATCATACTGAACACCTCCTGTTTGTTTTCAGCGTTCTGTTCAAGGTATTACGTCAAGCAGACGCTGCATCTCGGCTTCTTTTTCGGGCGTAAGGTCCTTGTCGAGAAGCCTCAGAGTGTACCGGGACCGTTCAGAACCTCGATATCCGTTATGACTGCGCGCGGAAACATCTGTATACACTTTGCCATTTTTGTCACCTCAGGCTGATGAAGTTCCTGAGCATTATCTTGCCGTCGGGAGTCATTATCGACTCCGGGTGGAACTGCACGCCGAATATCGGGAAATCCCTGTGCTGCACAGCCATTACCTCACCATCGTCTGCGACTGCGGTAACTTCGAGGCAGTCCGGGAGGGTGGCAGCGTCAGCAGCGAGGGAGTGGTATCTTGCAACGGGAGCGCCCTCGTCGATGCCCTTGAAAATGGGGCTGTTTCCCTGAAAGCTTATGACGGACTGCTTGCCGTGCATGAGCTTTTTCGCGTAGGTGACTGTAGCGCCGTATGCGGCGCAGATAGCCTGATGACCGAGACAAACTCCGAGTGTGGGTATCTTCCGGCAAACGGTCTTTGCAGCCTCGATGATGATTCCGGCGTCCTCGGGACGTCCGGGACCGGGCGAAAGGATTATGTGGTCCGGTGCGAGCTTTTCGATCTCCTCAATGGTCATCTCGTCATTGCGAATGACCTTGATATCGGGCTGTATCTCACCGATTAGCTGGTAAAGATTATATGAAAAGCTGTCGTAATTATCAATAAGCAAGATCATAAGTCCGCCTCCTCTGCTGCTTTGAGGGCATTGACAACAGCCGCAGCCTTGTTGATGCACTCCTGATATTCCTTTTCGGGAACTGAGTCGGCGACGATACCGGCACCGCTTCTGACGAAGACCTTTCCGTTCTTTTTGTAAGCGATGCGGATAGCGATGCAGGTGTCGAGGTTGCCGGTGAAGTCGATGTATCCGATAGCACCGCCGTAAATGCCGCGCTTGTTGTTCTCGAGCTCCGCAATGAGCTGGCAGGCTCTTATCTTAGGCGCACCGGAGAGCGTTCCTGCGGGGAGGACAGCCCTTACTGCATCGAGACCGTCAAATTCGTCCCTTATCACGCCGCGGACTGTCGAACCGATGTGCATAACGTGGGAGTAGCGTTCGATGCTGTGGAGCTTTTCGACCTCAACACTGCCGAATTTACTTATCCTGCCGAGGTCGTTCCTGCCGAGGTCAACGAGCATATTGTGCTCGGCGAGCTCCTTTTCATCGGCGAGGAGGTCAGCCTCGAGAGCATTGTCTTCCTCATCGGTCTTGCCGCGTGGACGTGTTCCTGCGAGCGGGAAGGTATGAAGGACGCCGTCCTCGAGCTTTACGAGGGTCTCGGGAGAAGCGCCTGCTATCTCGACGTCAGTGCCGGAGAAGTAGAACATATAGGGCGAGGGATTGATAGTTCTGAGCACACGGTAGGTGTCGAGGAGACTTCCCTCAAATCCCGCACTGAGGCGGTTCGAGAGGACTATCTGGAAGATATCGCCCTCATGGATATAGTGCTTTGCCTTTTCGACCATGCCGCAGTACTGATCCTTATTGAAAAGGGGAGTTACCTCTGAGGTGAGGTGACCGGCAGGTTCAGAGCTGCGGTCACCGTTTCTGAGAAGCTCTGCGAGCTGTCTGAGTTCGAGCATAGCCTTGTTGTAGCCGGCCTCGCCCTCACTGAGCCGCATATTAGCGATGAGGATTATCTTCTGGCGGAAGTTGTCGAAAGCGATGACCTTGTCGAAGAGCATGAGGTCAACGTCCTTGAAATTCTCGGAATCGTCCGTCTTTATCCGGAGCGAGCTCTCGGAGTAGGAGAGGAAATCGTAGGAGAAATACCCCACGAAACCTCCGGTAAAAGGCGGGAGATAATCGAACTTCGGACTTCTGTATTTTGAGAGGATCTGTCTTATCTGAATACTTGGGTCGTCTGATGTCAGTTTCAGGTCACCGATAGTCAGGTCGCTGCCGGAAGCCGTTATCTGCGTTTTGGGGTCGAAGCCGAGGAAGGTGTATCTTCCCCATTTTTCGTTGCCTGCGACGGATTCGAGCATATAGCAGTGTGTAGAAACGTTTTTGAGGATCCGTACCGCCTCGATAGGAGTGCAGATATCGGAGAGTATCTCGCAGCTGACGGGGAGAATGTCGTATTTACCGCATTCTGCAAGCTCTCTGACCTTCGGAAACTCGGGCTGGAAATTCATAAAAAAGCACCTCCGTAACTGTCAGGTAATAAAAAATCCCTGACAGAAGCAAATTCTGTCAAGGACGAATAATAGCTATCCGCGGTACCACCTTGATTCACGGAAAAATCCGCACACTTAACAGGATACTAACATATCCCTGATGCTTAACGCGCACCGGACGTTGCAGAATACTCTGGGAAGTGAACGAACAATTGCAAAAAGCCTTGCGGCTGTACCCATTTGACTGCACCCTCAGCGGTCCATTTGATGATCTGTGTTTCACCTGACTCTCAGCACCGCAGGCTCTCTGTGGAGGCATGATCACCTTTATCTCCGCATCAACGGTTTGTATTGAATGTATTATATCACAGGAATATGAATTTGTCAAGAGGTTTTTTGCAAATCTGCACAAAAAATTTGCAGTTCATATTCCGGAAAAGCATTGACAAACCGCCGCTTATGCCGTACAATTAAAGTAATGATACCGTGCTTGACTGCCGATTATAAAGGGGGAATATCATGATGAAGCTTAAAAATGCTGCTGCCGGAATGCTCTCATTCCTGCTTGCCTCGCAGTGCCTTTATCCGGCGATGCCTGCAAATGCCGAAAATGCCGGCGAGCCATATTATTACTATGAGGACGAGGGCTATGTGCTGGGCGATGTTGATGCCGACGGAGACCTCGGTATATCGGACGTTGTGCTGCTTCAGGGCTGGCTGCTCGGGAGGACCATGCCTGAGGGTACCGTCATTGCCCGCAGCGACATGACACACGACGGCGTCATAAACGTCTACGACCTTATCAAGCTGAAACGTGCTCTTTTTGCAATTGACGACCGCGAATGGATAGAGCAGGAAAAGCTCATGACAGCGCCGATAAGCTACTTAAAGCCCACGCTTCCCAGCACCGGAAAAAACAAGCTCCTCATGCTCGTCGTGGACTTCCCGGACTGCAAATTCTCCGCGGACTACAGCCTTGACCAGATAAGAGCGGCTGCATTCGGACCGGCGGATACCTCGTCCGAGGCTTACCCCTACGAGAGCGTTTCCGCTTACTATGAGCGTTCGTCATACGGTGCGCTGACAATGGACGCGGACATATACACCTATTCTATGAGCTATCCTATCGACGACTATATCTGCTATGACAGCGACGGGGAACCATGGGCTGACACGGATAAGATAATCGACGAGGTGCTTTCGGCAAAGGACAGCGGGATAGATTTCAGGGACTATGACATCAATTCGGACGGTTACATTGATACGGTCCTGATATCAGCCCCGGATACCGCTTCCGATGACGGCTGGTGGCCTTTCTCAATAAGCTATAACGGCAAAAAGACCTTCGACGGCGAAATGCCCGGAAACATCATCATAAGCAAGAGAAATCCCGGCGAGCCTTCAAAGTTCAACTGCACATGGATACACGAACTCGGTCATGCAATGGGACTTCCGGACTACTACAAGTACAAGAATACGGAGAACGGCTCGCAGGGCATGAAGGGTACTGCCGGCACAGAGATGATGGACGACGGAAAGGGCGATATGTGTGCATTTTCCAAGCTCATGTACGGCTGGTACAAGCCTTCGCAGGTAAACCTCTACAGCGGCGGTACGCAGACATTCACGCTTTCCTCATCGCAGGAGACCGGCAGCTGTCTTATCATACCGCGTGATTCTCTGAACGCCTGCCTGAGCGAGTATATGGTGATAGAGTACGCGACCGGCAGCGAAAACAATACCGGCTACTGCGGCGATGGCGGTATCCGTGTGATGCACTGCAATGCCGAATATTCCATTGACCAGTGGGGGAGACCGTATCTCCTGTGGAACAACCACTCCAAGTATTACGACGATTCCAACGAGAAGCAGCGCGTCATACGCCTTGCCAATCAGGAGGAGGGCGGCTTCTTATACCGCGGAGGCAGCGTTATCGACGGCAGCGTCAGCGGCTTCCACTGGTACGACGACGACGGCTATCAGACCGTTGACGTAGGCTGTACGGTAACAGTCGGCGAGCTTGCTGACGGTAAATACACTATAACTGTGAGTCAGTAACAGTGATGCTTATATGGCGGTATTATGAGGATTTATCGGGGGAAACCTTTCTGAGGAAAGGTTCCTGACGGCGGCGGTCCCCTCTGTCAGCTTCGCTGACATCTCCCCGCACTGCGGGGAGTCACCCCCAAGCCCCCTTCCAAAGACTTTATTCTGGTTTTTTCCACAATGGTATAAGGTCTTGCACGAATAATGTTCCGGAAGTTTTTACGCTTCCGGATATTTTTTTACCATTGTGGAAAAAACTAAAGAAAAGGCTCAGAAAAGCGTTTGAAAGCACTTTCATCAAAAGGGCTGCACTCAATAATCCTAACAAATACTGCTACATAAGTATCACGTTTAATGGCTGATTTTTTGGATATTTCAGGAAAATTTGAAAAATCCCTTTACATTTCCGGAAATAAGTGATACAATACTATAGTGTGTACAGTATCAGGTGATACTGGATTATTTTCCCGGGAAGCGGCAGACAGAGAAAACGACCGCTTACGGCATTTTACGGAGTTGACCATAATGGATCACAGATCATCATTTATTACAAAGCTCACGGCAGCAGCCGCGTCGGTCGCACTTATGACCTCATGCGGAACTACCGTCAAGGAAGCCTCAACGCCTGCCGTTGAACAGACCACCGAGGCTGTTATGACTACCGTCACCACAACAGCGCCTCCGGCAACAGCACCGAGCGTTATCACTACTGCACCGCAGAAGCCCTCGATAGTAGTTACCGATTCTTCCGGCAACGCCATTGACCAGACACTTCCCAAGGGCAGCACCTCGCCGAATACGTCCTTCTATCAGGATCATCTCTATGTTACCGGCGATTCTATCTGCCACGGCTTCAATGTCTTCGGCTTCGTCCCGGAGGACCACTGCATAACGCAGGGTTCTGTCTCGATGTGGAACCGCGACTACTTCTACTTCGATACGCCCTACGGTTCATATCAGATGGTGGACGCGATAGCTGCTATGAAGCCCAAGCTCCTCTATATGTCTCTCGGCATGAACGACGTCAATATGGGCGATCCGCAGGCTTATGCGGACAGGTACGCTGAAACGGCTCTCGATATCATCGGAAAGGTGCCGGATATCAACATCGTTATCGCAAGCATTACTCCTATCGACGCAACGGTAACGGATTTCACCTCCAACGATACTATCCGCAGCTACAATGCCGCACTCAAAGACAAGATAACCGGACTGAAAAACGACAGGATATTCTTCTTTGATGCGTATTCAGTCATAGTTGACCCTGCAACGCAGTCCATGAGGGCAGGCGGAACGTCCGGCGACGGTATACACCTCTCGACCGAGTGCTACACCGATTTCCTCAACGCGCTCTATATGTTCCTTGACAAGACCGATGTTATGGCGAATATACAGGCTGCCGAAGGGACTGCATAATATCATAAACGACCGAATGTCCGCGAAAGCGGACATTTTTTTGCCTCCGCGGACAGTATAATTATCCGGGAGGCTTTTTCAGCAGCCTATCCGCCTCGTCCGGGTGCTCAGAATAGTAAACGCTGAGAGCATTCCCGACCGCATCGAGAAGCTTCCGGCGGAGGATATCCCTTTCGTCCGAGCCGGCTTCCGGAAGCACACGCTTATCATTTCCGATGAAGCTGACCGCCCTGTACTTTCTTGCCTTTCCCATATTTCCGCCTCCTCAGTAATGAGTATGCAGCAGAGTTTGTACATTATTTCAAGGAGGTACGCTATGAAAAAAGCAGCTGCCTACATAAGGGTATCGACTGACGAGCAGACCGAGTTTTCGCCGGATTCCCAGCTTAAAGCGATACGCAGCTACGCTCAGAGCCACGGCTTTGAGCTGCCGGAGGAATTTGTTTTCGTTGACGAGGGCATATCGGGACGCCGTGCCGAAAAGCGTCCGGCTTTCCAGAAAATGATAGGCACGGCAAAGCTCAGACCCAAGCCCTTTGACGCAATACTTCTGTGGAAGTTCAGCCGTTTCGCCCGCAATCGCGAGGACAGCATCGTCTATAAATCCATGCTCCGGAAGCAGTGCGGGATAGACGTTGTTTCGGTTTCCGAGCAGCTCAGCGAGGACAAGACGTCGGTGCTCATCGAGGCTCTCATCGAGGCAATGGACGAGTATTACAGCCTTAATCTTGCGGAGGAGGTCCGCAGGGGAATGCAGGAGAAATTCTCGCGCGGAGGTGTTGTCTCGCAGCCGCCTTTCGGCTACCGTATGGGGGACGGAGGATTTGTTCCGGACGTCGAAAGAGCAGATATCGTCCGGGGGATATTCAGCGATTACCTCGGAGGTAAAAGCTTCCGGCAGATAGCAGCCGCTCTCAATGAAGCGGGAGAGTGTACCTCGAAGGGCAACCCTTTCGAGAATCGCACAGTTGAATATATCCTTACCAATCCGGTCTATACGGGAAAGCTCCGGCGCAGTCTTAACGGCAGGGAGAGCAGCGACCGTTTCCATGAGCAGTGCGGCAATACACTTCTCGTTGACGGCGGACATGAGCCGCTTGTCACGCAGGAGACCTTCGACAGGGTGCAGGAGAAGCGTTCGCGCTGTAAGGAGCTTTACAGCAGGACGTCCCGTCATGAGCCTGCCGATTTCATGCTGAGGGGACTTGTCCGGTGCTCGGAGTGCGGCGCAACTCTTACGCGGCAGTCCTCCGGGAACAGCCTGCAATGCCACAACTACGCAAAGGGACGGTGCAAAGTCTCGCATTCAGCGCGGATAGAGAAGCTCAATGAAGCTGTTATCGGACAGCTTATCAGTGACCTCGGCAGCGGGGAGGTAATAATTGACATCAGACCGGAAACGCCTCCGGAGGTCCTGAAAGTACCGGTCGCGGCAATGCTCGAAAGGGAACGCCGGAAGCTAGTGCGTGTCCGGGAGGCTTATGAGGCAGGCGTCGATACGCTTGCGGAGTACCGGAAGAATAAGGAGAGGCTTTCACAGCGTATCGCTGAGCTGGAGCGTCAGCTTGAAATGGAACCGCAGGTGAGCAGCAGCCGTCCTGCCGGGAGGGTGAGCACAGCGGTCGCTCTGCTTGAAAGCCCGGACATAAGCGAAAACGCGAAGAATACAGCCCTGCGGTCGATAATAGCCGGCATAGTGCTTGTGCGTCCCGGGGATACGGTCGAGATAACATACAGGGAGCTTTAGTATATCCTTGTGGCATCGGGCGGTCCCGACGGAGAACTCGCAGCGGCTCTCCGCTATCTCGACCAGCGCTATGCCACCCCTTACGCTGAGGTCAAGGGACTGCTTACAGACATCGGTACAGAAGAGCTTGCCCATGTTGAAATGATCTCGGCGATACTCTATCAGCTCACGAAGGATCTGACTATCGACGAGATAAAGGCGAGCGGCTTCGACACCTACTTCGTTGACCACACGACAGGCATCTACCCGGTCGCCGCATCGGGAGCGCCTTTCACAGCGACCTACTTCCAGTCGAAGGGCGACATAATCACCGACCTTCACGAGAACATGGCAGCGGAGCAGAAAGCCCGCACCACCTACGACAACCTCCTGAGACTTGCCGATGATCCGGACGTCCGCGATCCTTTACGCTTCCTGAGACAGCGTGAGATCGTACACTTCCAGCGATTTGGCGAAGCTCTCCGCATCACACAGGATAAGCTCAACTCGAAGAACTTCTACGCCTGCAACCCGTCGTTTGACAAAAACTGCGGAAAGAAGTGATATACCGCCGGCTCTGTTACCGCAGAGCCGGTTTTCTTTGAACGATATATAGAAAAATGCGGGAAAGCGTTGACTTTATTATTGCTTTTGCGGTATAATAAAATTATACCTTGAAGGAGGGAGCGCTATGAAGAAGATCATTGCAGCTATAATGGCGATATGCTGTGTATGCGGCGGAATTTCTGCTGTACAGGCTTCCACGGAAGGCTTTGCTCTTACGGCTGGAGCTGTTGACATTTACACCGAGGTGGTTGAGGGAGATCTCACGTTCCATGTATACGATGACTTTGCAGAGCTGATAAAATGCAGCACTGGTGCAGAAGGCGAAGTCGTTATACCTGAAAAGATAAAGGGAAAGCCTGTTGATCGTATCGGAGAATCAGCATTTTCCGGGTGTAAGGGGATAACTTATGTCACGATACCGGAAAGCGTTTCAGTTATAGAAATGAATGCTTTCCGAAACTGTACAGCGCTTACCGGATTTTCAAGAGGGCTTCCGCTATTCCACGGAAGTTCGATAGCAGGCTGTACAGCACTGAAAAGCTTGTCTCTTACAAGACCGATGCAGAATGGTATGCTGACTGCTCTTGATATTTCGGATTGCCGTCAACTCGAGGGATTGGAGATATCGGAAGACTGCATACTTGAATCTCAGTTCAGGCTCGGAGGGTGTCCGTTGCTGAAGGATCTGAAGCTTCCGGAAACTACAGCATTAAGCAGCATAGTAGTGACAGATTGTGCATCGCTTACTGAGATACAGCTGCCTTTAAAAAACCAAGTTGACAATGCTGTATTTTCGATCAGCAAGTGCGGAAAGATCAAGGAGCTTGACCTTTCATCTGCTGATATCAGTTCTGTCAATATTGAGTCGATGTCTGGACTTGAAAAGGTTTCATTCAACAGTGAAAAGAAGCCGAAGTACAGTATGAATGACTGCGAAAAGCTCACGGCAGTAACTCGTTTTCTTGCCTCGGATTCAACTATTGATTATGAGACCTGTCCGGAACTGAAAGATGTTTATTATTATGAGGAAACCTCGGAACGACCGCAGATACACGATGTGATGAAGCTTGCACTTTATGGAGTGACCGTTCATTGCAGAAAATCAAATACAGAGCTTATCAGCTGCCTCAGAAAATACAGTGTTGATATAGCCTTTATAGGTGAAACAAAACTGAAAGGCGATGCCAATTGTGACGATGAAGTCAATCTTGCAGATGCAGTTTTTATTATGCAGACGGTCTCAGCGCCGGACAAGTACAAATTAAGTGAATGCGGTGCAGAGAATGCCGATGTTGACGCCAGCGGTGATATCACAAATATGGACGCTCTCCTTATCCAGCGGTACAAGCTTGGAATAATTGATGAGCTCTGATTTTTCGCTCCCTTCGGGGAGCTTTTTTCTGTCGAGCCAACCCCCTTGAAAAAACTCTCCATGTATGATATAATATAAGTGTTATTTTAGTCCGTGACATAAATCAAATAAAAAGGAGAGATCATGCAATGGATAATTTTCAGTTCTACAGCCCTACCGAGTTCGTTTTCGGCAAGGGAACAGAAAACGAGGCGGGACGCTATGTCCGCAAGCACGGCGGTACTAACGTGCTCCTTCACTTTGGAGGAGGCTCCGCTGTAAAAAGCGGTCTGCTCGGCAGGGTAAAGTCCTCGCTCGAAGCTGCCGGCATAGCTTACACGGAGCTTGGCGGCGTCAAGCCAAACCCGAGGGACACTCTCGTTTACGAGGGCATCAGGCTCTGCCGTGAGAAGAAGATAGACTTCATTCTCGCAGTCGGAGGCGGCTCTGTTATCGACTCCGCAAAGGCTGTCGCAATGGGCGTTCCCTATGAGGGCGACTTCTGGGACTTCTACTCGGGCAAGGACCCCGAGGCAGCACTGCCGGTGGGAACAGTCCTCACCATAGCTGCTGCCGGAAGCGAGGGTTCAGGCGATTCTGTTATCACAAAGGAGGAGGGCGGACTCAAACGCGGCGCAGGCTCGGACCTTATCCGTCCGCGTTTCTCGATACTGAACCCGGAGCTGACCTGTACGCTTCCGCCTTATCAGACAGCCTGCGGTGCGACCGATATCATGGCGCACGTTTTCGAGCGCTACTTCACTAATACGACGGAGGTCGAGGTGACGGACCGTCTCTGCGAGGCTGTGCTCCTGACCATGATAAAGGAGACTCCGAGGGTGATAACTGACCCTTCCAACTATCAGGCGAGGGCTAATATAATGTGGGCTGGAATGGTCGCTCACAACAACATCGTTGGCGTCGGCAGGGAACAGGACTGGAACAGCCACGGCATTGAGCATGAGCTTTCGGCACTGTACGACTGTGCTCACGGCGCAGGACTTGCGGTCATCATGCCGGCATGGATGGAGTTCGTATACAAGCATGACGTCATGAGATTTGCACAGGCAGCAGTAAGGATATGGGGCTGTCCCATGGACTTCTCAGACCCGGAAAATACAGCGCGTGAGGGCATCATGTGCTTCCGCCACTTCCTTCGCAGCATAGGTATGCCGCTCGATTTCGGCGAGCTTGGTGCCAAGGAGGAGGATATCCCGGCACTCGTTGAGAAATTCGGGATAGGTGACGGCAGAACAGGCGGCTTCGTAAAGCTTTCCGCTGAGGACATCGCAGCTATCTACAGGATAGCCGCAGCACCGGAGCTTATCTGATGAAGGAGATCTTTTCGCGCACTGCCATGCTTTTGGGCGATGAGGCAATGGAAAGGCTTGCGGCTGCAAGGGTCGCGGTATTCGGAGTCGGAGGTGTCGGAGGCTACGCGGCAGAAGCGCTTGCACGTTCCGGGATAGGAGCTCTCGACCTCATCGACAGCGACAGGGTCGCCGCCTCGAACCTCAACCGACAGATAATAGCCCTGCACAGCACGGTGGACTGCTATAAGGTAGATGCGGCGATGCAGAGGATAGCGGACATAAACCCGGATTGCCGGGTGACGGTCCACAGGAAGTTCTACCTTCCGGAGAACGCAGCGGAGTTTGATTTCACGCAGTACGACTATGTCGTGGACGCTATCGACACGGTCTCGGGGAAAATAGGCATCGTTATGCAGGCAAAGGAAGCCGGCGTACCGGTCATAAGCTCAATGGGAGCAGGCAACAAGCTCGACCCGACCGCGTTTGAGGTCGCGGATATCTACAGCACCTCGGTCTGTCCGCTTGCAAGGGTGATGCGCCGGGAGCTTAGGAAAAGGGGAGTTGAGCACCTTAAGGTCGTGTATTCCCGGGAAGAACCGCGGCTTCCCGCAGGAGAAGCACAGTCGGACGCGCATAAACGCTTTGTCCCGGGATCAGTAGCCTTTGTGCCTTCGGTCGCCGGACTTATAGCCGCAGGCGAGGTCATCAAGGACATCGCGGGCATAAAATGACGCAGAAAACAAGACATGGACGCACTAACGGTGGTACTCATAGGGCAGTTTTTACGGGAATTTATTGGGGGAAACCTTTCTGAGGAAATGACGGCGGCGGTCCCCTCTGTCAGCTTCGCTGACATCTCCCCGCACTGCGGGGAGTCACCCCCAAGCCCCCTTCCAAAGACTTTATTCTGGTTTTTTCACAATGGTATAATCTTCTTTTTAGAAAAACAAAACCGGAAGCTATTGTGCTTCCGGTTATTTTTATACCATTGTGGAAAAAACTAAAGATAAGGCTCAGAATAGAGTTTGAAAGCACTTTCATCAAAAGGGCTTGTCTCAATAGTTCTGATAAAAACTTCTATATAAGCACAACGGTTATGAGTGTCCATGTAATTTTGATGTCCGACGTTTCTGTTTTGTAGGGAACGCCGCCCTCGGCGTTCCACAACAGTTTTACAAGCTCTTTTTCACAACAATGCCGCCGGTCTTCCAGATGCTGTCAGCCGGGACAACGCCTCTGACGCAGCTTGTGGGGTAGATATTGGAATTTCTTCCTATTATAGTACCGGGATTGAGGACGCTGTTGCAGCCGACCTCGACATGGTCGCCGAGCATAGCGCCGATCTTTTTGATGCCGGTCTCGAGCTGTTCGCTGCCGGACTTTATCACGACATTGGTCTTGTCTGACTTGACGTTTGATGTTATCGAGCCGGCACCCATATGCGATTTATAGCCAAGAATGCTGTCTCCGACGTAATTGTAGTGAGGTGTCTGAACGCAGTCGAAGATGATGACGTTCTTGAGCTCGACCGAGTTTCCGATGACGCAGCCTGCACCGATAAGAGCACTGCCGCGGATAAACGCACAGTGACGCACCTCTGTTTCCGGACCTATTATGCAGGGGGCACCGAGATAAGCGCTGGGGAATACCTTTGCGGTCTTGTGTACCCAGACATTTTCTGCCGGATTGTCGTATTCATCGGGACTTAGGCTGTTTCCGAGCCTGATTATGAGGTCACTGATACCTTTGAGGGCTTCCCACGGGTACTCAAAGCCCCTGAGATAATCTGCTGCGATAGTGTGGCTGAGGTCAAAAAGCTCGCCGATCCTGACATTGTCCATTGATTCCGCTCCTTTAACGCCTTTGGGAAGGCGGTTTGATTATTTACTTATATATTATACATTTATTCGGAGGGAATGTCAAGCGTTAAGCTTACGGCTGAGTGGTAAAACCGAATTTTTTATTCTCGGATATTGATTTTTGCGAATAAATATGATATAATTAGCAGTAGTTTTATATCCCGCAAAAACCATGAACGAAATCAATTTTTTCCGGCTCAGAGGGAAATATGAATACAACAGTCAACAAATACAGAAGGAGCAAGCGCAATATCATAATCGCGCTGATACTTCTCCTTCTTACCAATACCTTCATGGGTATAACGCTCATGACGATGTCCAAGAACGCGCTCAGGAAGCAGATAGAGCAGCGAATGCTCGATGTTGCCAATACCGCTGCGTACCAGCTCAACGGCGACGATCTTAAGGGACTTACAGCGGACGACATCGGCTCAGAAAAGTACGAACGGGCGATGAAAACGCTCCTTTCGTTCCAGATAAATATCCAGCTCGACTACATCTATGCGATCCGTGACGAGGGGAACGATCTCTTTACCTTTACCATTGACCCTGATCCGGAGGACCCGGAGGAGTTCGGTGCGCCGATAGAGACTACGGACGCTCTCCGCAAGGCGGCTAAGGGCACTCCCGGAGTTGACAAGAACGCGACCACTGACGAATGGGGAAGGTTCTATTCCGCCTACAGTCCGGTTTACGATTCAAATGGCGAGATAACCGGCATCGTAGGTGTTGATTTCGATGCTGACTGGTACGACGGCGAGCTGAACAATCACAAGATAGTAGTTATCGCACTTTCGATGTTTGCAGTTACCATGTGCATAGTCATAGCGTTCATACTCCATGCATTCCGCGTCGAGGGCGAAAAGAACGAATACCGGAAGAAGCTGGAGGAGACTCTCGAGCGCGAGCTGGTACAGGAACAGGAGCTTGGCTCGGCGAGGTATCTTGCTTATACCGACCAGCTTACCGGCGTTAAGAGCAAACACGCCTACCGTGAGGCGATAGAGAAGCTTGAGAATGAGCTTGCGGATGGCAAGGTCAAGGCGTTCGGCGTGATAGTATTCGACCTCAACGGCTTGAAGATGATAAATGATACCCGCGGTCATGAGGCAGGGGACAGCTACATCAAGGCTGGCTGTGACCTCATATGCAAGAAGTTCTGCCACAGCCCTGTATTCCGTATCGGAGGCGATGAATTCGTCGTGCTGCTCGAGGGCTCGGACTACCTTATAAGGGAAGGTCTGCTTGCTGATTTCGACAGCATCATCGAGGAAAATCAGGTCAATGGCGAGGTCGTTGTATCGACCGGTATGGACATATTCGTTCCCGGTGAGGACGAAGGCTATTCCGACGTATTTGAACGAGCGGACAAGAAGATGTACGAGCGGAAGCGGCAGCTCAAATCCATGAAATGACGGTGATATGCCGGCGAACTGCCGCAAGTCATAGGTAAAAAAACCGGAAGTATAATTGTGATACTCATATAGAAGTATTGTGAGGATTTATTGAGGCGAACCATTTGATAAAAGTGCTTTCAAACTCTATCCTAAGCCTTGTTTTAGTTTTTTCCACAATGGTATAAAAATTACCGGAAGCTTTACAGCTTCCGGTTTTGTTTTTCTAAAAAGAAGATTATACCATTGTGGAAAAAACCATAATAAAGTCTTTGGAAAGGGGGCTGGGGTGACTCCCCGCAGTGCGGGGAGATGTCAGCGAAGCTGACAGAGTGGACCGCCGCTGTGAGCGGGAACCTTTCCTCAGAAAGGTTTTCCCCAGTAAGTTACTGTAAAACTGCCATATGAGCATCACAGTTAAAAACTTCCGGATTTTTATGTTTATGCGGTGTATTATCACTTGAATACTGCAAGGAGGAAGCCGGCTGCGATAGCAGAGCCGATAACGCCGGCAACATTCGGACCCATAGCGTGCATGAGAAGGAAGTTTTTCGGGTTAGCCTTTTGTCCCTCCATCTGCGAAACTCTCGCTGCCATAGGAACGGCGGAAACGCCTGCGGAACCTATGAGGGGGTTGATCTTTCCGCCGGAGAGCTTATACATGAGCTTGCCGACAAGAAGGCCGCCGATCGTTGAGAAGCAGAAAGCGGTAAGTCCGAGAGCAACGATCTTGATAGTTTCCAGTGAGAGGAAACGTGAAGCGGCAGTAGTTGCGCCTACAGAAATGCCGAGGAAAACAGTTACGATGTTCATAAGAGCGTTCTGAACAGTATCGGAAAGTCTCTCTGTAACGCCGCACTCTCTCCAGAGGTTGCCGAGCATGAGACAGCCAACGAGCGGTGCAGTCGAGGGGAGGAGGAGGATAACGAACATTGCAACGATTATCGGGAAGATGATCTTCTCGGTCTTGGAAACTGTTCTGGACTGCTCCATCTTGACCTTACGCTCCTTCTCGGTGGTGAGGAGTCTCATGAGCGGAGGCTGGATCATCGGGATAAGCGCCATGTAGGAGTAAGCCGCGATAGCGATAGCGCCGAGGAGGTGAGGAGCGAGCTTTGTTGTGAGGAAGATAGCCGTAGGACCGTCAGCACCGCCGATGATACCGATAGAAGCGGCTTCATTTCCGGTAAATCCGAGGCAAACAGCGCCGAAGAACGCAAGGAATACGCCCATCTGAGCAGCCGCTCCGAGGAGGAGGCTCTTGGGGTTGGAGATAAGCGGACCGAAATCCGTCATAGCGCCGACGCCCATGAATATGAGTGACGGGTAAACACCTGCCTTAACGCCGATATAGAGGATATCGAGCAGGCCGCCGTGAGCCATAATTGCTCCGTAGCTGTGATAATCGGGGTGGGTCTCGTCAAGGAAATTATCCCAGAGGTCCATATGATAAAGAGCATCTCCGGTATCACCGCCGGCGAAATAGGAAAGGTTTACAAGGAGACAGCCGAATGCGATTCCCACGAGGAGGAGAGGTTCAAACTTTTTCTTGATTCCGAGGTAAAGGAGAAGGCATGATACGAATATCATGATAAGGTTCTTCCAGCCCTCGCCCACGAAAAAGCTCTTGAATCCGGAGCTGTTCCATAAAGTTTCAAGGGTATCAAGTACGTCCATTCTGGTGACCTCCTTATGCTATTACCACAAGAGGTGCGCCTGTATCTACAACTGAACCCTTGCTTGTAACGACCTGAGCAACGGTGCCGTCCTTGGGAGAAACGATCTCGTTCTCCATTTTCATAGCTTCAAGTATGATAAGGATCTGACCAGCCTTTACGGTATCTCCCTGCTTAACGTCAACTCTGATGATATTTCCGGGCATGGGAGCTTCAACTGTCTCGCCGGCTGCGAGGTTTACGGGAGCAGCCGGTGCAGGAGCAGCGGCAGGAGCAGCAGCGGGTGCAGCCACGGGAGCGGCAGCCTGAGCGGGTGCAGGAGCAAGAGCCTCATACTCGTCAAGAAGGACAGCCTTGCCCTGCTCGACCTCAACTTCGTAGGTCTTGCCGTTTAAAGTTACTTTATACTTCATTGTTATTTGACCTCCTTAATGGAAATAAAGTGAAGCTCGTTAAGGGGCTTCTGCATTTTATCGGCTACGATAGCCATTATCATTGCGGCTTCCTTGTCGGGAACGTCAAAGAGCTTTACATGACCTGCGGAACCGGGAGCAAGCTTTACCTCGGCAGCGGGTGCAGGAGCAGCTATTGCGGGAGCGGCCTTCTTCTCAGCCTCAGCGGCAGCTTTCTGCTTTGCTTCCTTTGACTTGAAGTAAGCACCTGTGCAGTAGAGCAGTATCATAAGCACGATAAGTCCGGCAAAAACGACAGCGTAACCGAACACAGCCGTACCGGCAGCTTCACCGATGCTGATCTTTTCGGTAGTAGCCTCTGTTGAGACCTCACTGAGTGCTTCGGCAGCAAGATTAAGATCTTCAATCATATCTCTGCCTCCTTACATCTCTTCGATCGTGTAGACAGCCTCGTTCTCTTCCTGAGCCTTGCGGTCCTTGAGGAACTTGAGGGTCTGGTCGGGATAGCAGATATAGCTCATGATATCCTCCTCGCTGCGGCAGAGGTCACCGAGAGCCTCCTTAGCTGTGATGAACTCCTCGCCTGTACGCTTCTTGTCCTCGTCGCGGCAGTCAACAGGCTGAGCGTCGCCGAGGACCTTAGCGCTGAGTTCCGTGTCGATAGGTGCAGGAGCGATACCGTATTCGCCCTTGATGTAGTTCTTTACTTCCTTGGAGATGTTCTTGTATCTCTCGCCGACGAGAACGTTTGTAACGGCCTGATTTCCTACCATCTGGGAAAGGGGAGTTACGAGCGGAGGATAGCCGAGATCGGCTCTTACCTTCGGGATCTCAGCGAGAGCAGCATCGAACTTGTCCATAGCGTGCATATCGGTGAGGTTAGCGATCATATTTGAGAGCATACCGCCGGGAACCTTGTAAACGAGCGCCTGAGCGTCAGTTGCAAGGCTCTTGGGGTTGAGCTGACCGTTGTCGATGTACTTCTGCTTTACGGGCTTGAAGAAATCGTTGACCTTGTTGATGATATCCTCGTCGAGACCGCAGTCGATGCCGTACTGCTTGAAAGCGTAGAACATGGTCTCAGTGGAGGGCTGTGAAGTACCGCCGGAGAAGCATGAAGTAGCGGTGTCGATAACGTCGATGCCGGACTCGATAGCCTTAGTGAGCGTCATGTAAGCCATTCCGGTGGTGCAGTGAGTGTGGAGGATAAGGGTCATGTCGCCGATAGCGTCCTTGATGCCCTTGATGAGGTGCTCTGCCTCATAGGGGGACATAGTACCTGCCATATCCTTGAGGCAGATAGTATCGAAGCCCATTCTCTTGAGCTCCTTGCACATCTCTATGTACTTCTCAACGGTATGAACAGGGCTCTGGGTGTAGGAAATACAGCCGGAAGCGATAGTTCTCTCGTTAGCGTACTGCTTTGTAGCCTTGAGGGCAGTCTCGATATTTCTGAAATCGTTAAGAGCGTCGAAGATACGGATAACGTCGATGCCGTTCTTGATGGAGAGCTCGATGAACTTCTCAACAACGTCATCGTGGTAGTGCTTGTAGCCGAGAAGGTTCTGACCTCTCAGGAGCATCTGGAGACGGGTATTGGGAAGGTTCTTTCTGAGATTGCGGAGTCTCTCCCACGGATCCTCGTTGAGGTAACGAAGACAGGAGTCAAACGTAGCTCCGCCCCAGCACTCTACGGAGTAATAGCCGGCCTTGTCCATATCGGCAAGGATACCCTCGTAGTCCTTGTAGGGAAGGCGGGTTGCCATGAGCGACTGGTTAGCGTCGCGCAGAACGGTTTCTGTCAGTTGCACTTTTTTCATATGCAAGCCTCCTAATAATAAATCTGCAAAGCAGACGTAATAATTCAACTGCTACATATTAAATAGCAGTAAAGGTCCATTGCGTCATTGCAAATAAACCAATCGAAATTAATTATAACACATCTGAAAATAAATTTCCAGTCCTTTTGAAATATTTCACTGATTTACTCAAATATGGAGCGGTACAGTAGGCCTGCTGCGTTTATGGACGAACAGTTAAACAGGCTGTGGGAGATGCTTTCTGACATTGTTTTGTAATAATATCAAAAAATCGAACACATGGTTTGTGCAATACAGAGAAATGATGAAGATTTTAGAAAATGGTTGACAAGCCTTGAAAATTGTAATATAATGAAAACAGAGATATAAATTTTGAGGTGTAGAATGAACAAAGGAAGGAAACAAGCAGTTCTTAAACGTTGTTTATTGTTCGGCGCAGCTGTTTTCCTTTTAGTTCTAATAGCATTCGGGTTGGTTCTCGTCCGATCATCGTCCGTCAAAAATGACGGTGAGAGTGCAGAGATGACTGCAATCACTCTTGCAGCTTCTGAAACGCACACGAAGATCTCCCCTGAAAGCGAAAAAGAAACTCAGACAGGGGAATCGGCGGCGTCTTTTGTCGTTTATCCCGAAAAAACAAAAAAATCATCAGAATTCAGCGAGGATTATGACGCGAAGTCCGCTGTCCTGATATGCTGCGACGATAACGAGATCGTGGCTTACAGGAGCGAGAACGAACGGATCTTTCCTGCTTCACTTGCAAAGGTGATGACGCTGATAGTCGCCGCGGAGAACGCGGGCGATCTTTCTGAAACCGTTACTGTTACAGACGATATGGTCTACCCTCTGAATGAGCTGGAGGCTTCGATGGCAGGCTTCATGCCCGGTGAGACGTTTGCACTGGAGGACGCACTCTATGGCATGATACTTCAATCAGGAGCCGATGCCGCACTCGCGGTCGCTGTCCATACAGCGGGCTCTGAGGAGAAATTCGTTGAGCTCATGAACCGGAAGGCTGATGAACTCGGTCTGAAAAATACTCATTTCACTAACGTAGTCGGTCTCCATCACGAGGAGAACTACTCAACTGCCGCAGATATGGCCGTGATACTGGAATACGCACTCAGTAACAGCCGCTGCAGACAGTTCCTTGAAAGATATGAGTATACAACAGCTCCGAATGAACAGCACCCGGAGGGTCTGACGTTTACCAGTACTCTGTTCAGCAGAATGTACGGCGATGAAATGCCCGGAATAAAGATACTCGGCGGAAAGACCGGCTATACTGATGAAGCCGGGAACTGCATAGAGACCTATGCGGAAATAAACGGAAAAACATATATCCTCGTCATTTGCGGAGGAAAAACAAACTGGAACAACATTTACGATACGCTGAGTGCTTACAGCGTATACTGCGCGGGCGGAAAAAGATATGAACCGCCGGCGTGACTGACCATGCAAATAAGGGCTAACCATGCCCATCTAATAGAAAAGGAACAACAAGAAACAAAACGTTTAATACCCTATATAAAGATAGAATAATTAAAGAAAAAGCGGCTCGACCGCATTATGTGAGAACAAAACAACGGAGGATACTAAAATGGCTAAAAATCGCCTCAGACCGGGCAGAGTACTGCTGGCGATGGGTATGATCGTCAGCATCGGTTTTGGTGCTGATCATATCAGACGTGATATGCTTGACCCAAACTCAAGACTGGTCGTAAGCGGAAACTTTAAATCAGGCTCGGCTCAGTATGCCGAGGCGCCGACGGAAAATCAGCAGAAGCTGGGAAATCAGCCTCAGACTGCAACTGCTTTCATGGGAGTGCAGAATCTGGGTATCACTGAGCTCAGCCTGCCCTCGTCGAGGCTCTCTGCGGGCTCTCTCGTGATCGTTGACGAGAAGCATAAGGCAGGGGAGAACAGCGCTTCGGGAATGGTACCGTTACGCAATATCCAGAACGCTTGCTATTCGCTCGTGAATGACAAGGTCATGCTCGATAAGGACGCAGCTGAAGCTCTTAACCGCATGATGGCTGATTATCACGAAGCAACATCGCTTGCGGATTTCATTGTGTACGGAACTACCAATACATATACTGGCAGCGGTTCTTTGTGTCCGCAGTATTTTCCGGAATCAGCTATGGGGACTACTGTGGATCTCGCCCTTAACGGTTATGGTGCCGCGATCTCTTACGACGGATATGACGAGCAGGGGTGGATCATACAGAATTGTGCCAGATACGGATTTATCGTGAGATATCCTAAGAATAAGAAAGACAAAACGTCACAGGAATACTGCCCATGGCATCTTCGCTATGTGGGAGAGGTTCATTCTGCAATAATGGCTGAGAGAAATCTCTGCCTTGAGGAATACCTCGACTTCCTGAAGGATTATACTTTCGACAATGCCTTTGCCTACAACTTAAACGGGGTTAATTATGAGATTTACAGTGCGGTGTCACTTGGCGACTCCACACAGGTGAGAGTACCGATTTCCGGCAACTATACCATTTCCGGAAATAATTCGGACAGGTACATAATAACTACTATTAAGAATTAATGGTTTAACGGTTAAACGTCGTATATCGAAGGAGCAGCAAGCGCAGCTGCTCCTTTTTTTACTGTATAAGTTCCGTCCTGCGGACATATAATTCCGTGAGGTGATTTCATGAGAAGACGTATTTCTGCCGTATTTATGGCACTTCTGATGCTTCTGCCGGCTGCTGTTGTGAGGGGGAGTTCCCGCGATGCTTCGGCAGCCGGTGAGCCTGCCGCTTACGTCCTTATAGAAGCGGACACTGGAACTGTCCTTGAGGAGAATTGCAGCCATATTCCGATGAATGCAGGCTATCTCAGCAAGCTCATGTCCCTGCTTCTTATCGCTGAGGACATCGGTAACGGCAAATTTACTCCTGAGACCGAGCTGACGGCGTCCGAGAGCGTCCGCGGCACGAAGGGCTCGGTCGTGTGGCTCGAACCGGGGGACAGAATGACTGTTGACGAGCTGCTGAAAAGCGTCATTGTGGGCAATGCCAATGATGCGATGACGGTTCTTGCGGAGGCTTCGGAGGGGAGCGCGGAGGAATTCGTGCTGCGTATGAACGCGGAGGCTTTTGACCTCGGACTGCGGGATACGTCGTTCTATTCGCCCTACGGCTATGACGACGAGCGTGAGCATACCACTGCGGCAGACCTTGCGGTCATATGCGCGGAGCTTTCGCGGCAGGAGGTACTGACGCCGTATTTTGCGATATGGCGTGATTTTGTTAAGAACGGCACGGTCGAGCTCGTCAGCGAGAACTACCTTGCCCACACCTACAAGAAGCACTGCGGCTTCAAGGCGGCACATTCGGAGCGTTCCGGGTACTGTATCGCCGAGGGTGCGAGGGGAGAGGACGGCACCTCCTACATAGCCGTTGTGCTCGGTGCTGAGGACGATGAGACTGCCCGTACTACAGCCCGGAAGCTCTGTGACAAGGGATTCAGCGGCTACAAGGTCACGGCGACGATGTTCCCGGACGAGATGATCGCGCCGGTAAAGGTGCGGCACGGTGTTGACACAGCCGTTGAGATAAGGCTTGAACGACAGGGGGAGCTGATACTACCGCGTGATTCCGGCGAGTTGAGGACGGTAGTCGTGCTGCCGTACTACCTTGAAGCTCCTGTCCGTGAGGGACAGAGGGTCGGCACGGCGGCGTTCTATAACGGCAAGGCTCTTGTGTATGAAGCGGACATAGTAACTGTCGGGAGCGTCAGAAAGCTGACTTTCGGCTATGTTTTAGCGCAGATGTTGTTAAAAATGATAGAATAAAAACGTTGGAAATTGTTGCAAATAAACAAAAGTGCAATTAATGGTCTAAAGGTACTTGAAAAAATCTTAAAAATATAGTATCATAAAGATGGTAAATTATATTGTGCGGCTCGCCGTGCATATTGGAGGTAATTTTTCATGTCATTAAAACTCAACACCAAGTACCTGAAGGACTATGTTGCCGCTGGTGAGCTTGTTGGTATAAAGTCTCAGGTCGAGGCTGCTGCTGAGGCTCTTCATAATAAGACCGGCCTCGGAAACGATTTCCTCGGCTGGGTAGAGCTCCCTACAAACTACGACAAGGACGAGTTCGCAAGGATCAAGGCTGCTGCTGAGAGGATCAAGAAGAATTCCGATATCCTCATCGTTATCGGTATCGGCGGTTCATACCTCGGCGCAAGAGCTGCTATCGAGCTCCTCAAGTCGCCCCTTTACAACAATATCAAGAAGGACACTCCTGACATCTACTATGTCGGAAATTCCATAAATCCTGCTTACCTCAACGAGATAATCGCTCTCTGTGAGGGTAAGGACTTCTCCGTAAACGTTATCTCAAAGTCCGGTACAACTACCGAGCCTGCCCTTGCTTTCCGCATCTTCAAGAAGATGGTAGAGGACAAGTACGGCAAGGAAGGCGCTAAGGAGAGAATTTTTGCTACAACTGACAAGGCAAGAGGCACTCTCAAGAGCCTTTCCGATACAGAAGGCTATGAGACCTTCGTTATCCCGGACGATGTAGGCGGACGTTTCTCCGTCCTCACTGCCGTTGGTCTGCTCCCGATTGCTGTTGCAGGCTGCGATATCGACGCTCTCATGAAGGGCGCTGCAAAGGCTCAGGCTGAGCTCTGCGCTGATTTCGACAACAACGACTGCTACAAGTATGCTGCTCTCAGAAATATCCTCTACAGGAAGGGCAAGTCCGTAGAGATGCTCGTTTCCTATGATCCGAGCTTCGTTATGATGTCAGAGTGGTACAAGCAGCTCTTCGGCGAAAGCGAAGGCAAGGACAATAAGGGTATCTTCCCGTCAGCTGCCGTATTCTCCACTGACCTCCACTCCATGGGTCAGTATATCCAGGACGGCGCAAGGATACTCTTTGAGACCGTTGTTGACATCAAGAAGCCCAAGACTGATCTCTTCCTCGAGCCCGATGCTGAGAATCTTGACGGCCTCAACTTCCTCACTAACCAGAATATGTCTGTTGTCAACAGGAAGGCATTCGAGGGTACAGTTCTCGCACATACAGAGGGCGGAGTTCCGAACATCATTATTGAACTTGACGATACAACTGAGGAGAGTGTAGGCTACATGATCTACTTCTTCGAGAAGGCCTGCGCTGTTTCAGGCTATGTTCTCGGAGTAAATCCCTTCAACCAGCCCGGTGTTGAGAGCTATAAGTCGAATATGTTCGCACTTCTCGGAAAGCCCGGCTATGAGGGCGCAAAGGCTGCTCTGGAGGCTAAGCTCGGCTGATCGCCTGCTTTGCATAAATCAAGAATATAATTCACACTGCCGCAAGGCAATGGAAGGAGTAAACTTATGATAAAACTTATTACAGGTAAAAAAGGCACTGGCAAGACCAAGATCCTTATCGACCAGATCAACGACACAGTAAAGTCCACTAACGGCAACCTCGTGTGCATCGAAAAAGGCGACAACATCAGACGTTCGATCAGCTTCAGAGTAAGATGGTGCGATGTCGAGAAGTTCGCTATCGAGGGCTTTGATGCATTCTACGGCTTCGTTGCAGGTATGCTCGCAGGCAACTACGATATCAAGGACGTTTTTGTTGACGGTATCCTCAAGATATGCGGCAGGGATTACGATGCTCTCGGCACTCTCTTTGAGAAGCTGGACAAGCTCACAGGCGATGAGGCTTGCATCGTGTTCACAGTTTCAGCTGATGAATCCGAGCTTCCCGAAAGCGTAAAGCAGTTCATCAAGTAAGACAGCCTGCAAAAAAATTCAAGCTTTTTTACACCGGACTATTGACATATAGCGTCAGTTGGTGTATAATATATCTTATAGTGCTCTGAAGGTTACTGATATGAAGATCAATTTGAAACAACTTTTCGACATTACCGGAGAATCTAAGGACATCGGCTATTCCATCAGTCCTGATGAATTGTCTGATATCCGCGGAGTTGCGTTCGCTTCACCTGTTGAAGTGACGGGACGCATCTACAATAAGGCAGATGTGGTCTATCTCGATTATTCAGCCGGTTTCACACTCCTCAACATCTGCGACAGGTGTCTCAGGGAGTTTGAGAAGAGTTACAGTTTTGATTTCAGCCATATCGTCGTTCCTTCCGTCAGCCGCGACAACGATGAGTATATCGTTGCAGATGGCGAGAGCATTGATATGAATGATATTGCTGTTACGGATATCCTTTTACAGCTCCCATCAAAGATACTTTGCAGAGAAGACTGCAAGGGTCTGTGTATGGTATGCGGCTGTGATCTCAACGAGTCCGAATGCAATTGTATCAAATAACTGAGCTGTGAAGCTCGTCTGTAAGGAGGTGCCACAATGGCTGTACCGAAGAGAAAAACTTCCAAGGCAAGACGTGATAAGAGACGTAGCGCTGTATGGAAGCTCGAAGCACCTGCAATGTCCAAGTGTGACAACTGCGGCGCATTCAAGGCTCCGCACAAGGTCTGCAAGAACTGCGGATTCTACAAGGGCGTTGAGGTCCTTAAGATCGACGCCGAATAATCGTCTGAACACGAACTGTGAGAAGGAGAGGAGGAGTGATCCTTCTCTCCTTTTTGTATATTATCCGCAGGATACTTCAAAGTAATGTCAGGAGGTGTGACCTGAGAGCTATGGTCAGGATAAACAGTATAGTTCCGGGTTCGCCAGCTGATAAAGCCGGTGCTCTGGCGGGAGATATGCTTTGCTGCGTGAACGGTCATACCGTCAGAGATGTCCTTGATTATATGTACTATGCTGCTGAGACTTCGGTTGAGCTGGAGATCATGCGCGGCGAGGAGAAGTTCTGCCTTCACATAGAAAAGGACGAATATGATGACCTCGGTCTCGAATTCGACACCTTCCTCATGGACAAGAAGCAGTCTTGCAGCAATAAGTGCGTTTTCTGCTTCATCGACCAGATGCCGCCCGGTATGCGTGAGACCCTCTATTTCAAGGACGACGATGCGAGACTTTCATTCCTTCAGGGAAATTACGTCACGCTCACCAACATGAAGCAGTCTGACATCGACAGGATCATCGAGATGAAGCTCAATATCAACGTCTCCGTCCACACCACCAACCCCGAACTCCGCGTGAAGATGATGAAGAACCGTTTCGCGGGCGAGAAGCTGAAATTCATATGGCAGCTCGCACAGAACGGTATCAAGCTCAACTGTCAGATAGTGTGCTGTCCCGGTCTCAACGACGGCGACGAGCTCAGGAGATCGCTGCGGGACCTCGGTTCGCTGATGCCGAATATCACGAGCATGGCGGTAGTACCGGTCGGGCTCACGAAATTCCGCGAGGGACTTTATCCGCTGACGACCTTCACCCGGGAGGGCGCTGCGGAGACCATTGATATCATCGAGGGCTTTCAGAGAGAATTCCTCGAAAAGTTCGGAACGAGGACTGTTTTTGCCTCGGACGAGTTCTACCTTATCGCCGGACGCGAATTTCCTCTGGGTGAAGCCTATGAGGACTATCCGCAGTACGAAAACGGTGTCGGTATGCTGCGCTCGCTCATAGACGAGTTCATGCAGGCACTCGACATGGCAGAGTGGGAGGGCGGAAACAGGTGCGTTTCCATAGCGACCGGCTACTCAGCGCACAGTACCGTTGTGAGGCTCGCGGAGGCTGCCGAGAAGAAATTTCCGCAGCTCAGATGCCATGTCTACCGTATAAGGAACGACTTTTTCGGGGAGACTATCACCGTTTCCGGACTTATAACAGCGCAGGACCTTATCGCACAGCTCTCCGGCAAGGAGCTCGGCGATGAACTGCTGATATCCTCGAATATGGTCATGAGGGACAGCGATATTTTCCTCGACGACCTGAGGATACCGGACGTTGAAGCTGCTCTCGGGATAAAGATACGCACATCGAGCCGCGACGGATTTGAATTCCTCGATGCTTTGATGGGCGTTGAGTGGTAGGAGTGAGTATATGAATAATTCATGGGAAACATACAAGGAGGCGCTTTTCCGGAAGATGCCCTCGCTTCGCGGAACTCTCAATGAGGGGGCTTCCGAGGAGGAAATAAGGGCTGTCGAGGAGAAAATGGGGATAGTATTTCCCGAACCTCTCAGAACGCTCTACCTCGAAAACAACGGCGACAACGGCGAGAAATGGTGCGGAATGATACTCGGTCACCATTTCCTTGACCTCGATGAGCTTTACCGTAACTGGGAGGGCTGGCGAGACATCATCAATGACTGGACTCCCGAAGCTGTAGCCGATACTTCCATAAATTCGTCCGTACCCGAGGGCTCCGTAAAGCGCCGCTATGCCGACGTTTTGTGGCTCCCGATCAGCGAGGACGGCAGCGGTAATCACATCGGCATCGACCTCGACCCCGATGTGAAAGGCAAGGTCGGACAGGTCATAAACTTCGGCAGGGACGAGGACGAGAAGTATGTGCTTGCCGAAAGCCTCAGCGCGTTCTTTGAGCGCCTTGCACGAATTGTAAACAGTGAGGACTTCTTTATCGGTGAGATCGAGGGCGAGGAGGTTATTTTCCTCGGCGAGGACAGCGAGGAGGAAGGTTCTTCGCTCATTGATTACCTGAAAGACAATGATTCAGTAAAATAAAAATACAGGAAAGGAGAGCTTGCCATGCCAATACCTATAGTTGCAGTTATAGGACGTCCGAATGTCGGAAAGTCCACGCTTTTCAACAAGCTTATAGGACAGAGGCTTTCTATTGTCGAGGACACTCCCGGCGTTACCCGCGATCGCATCTACTCAAAGTGCGAATGGCGCGGAAAGGAGTTCATGGTCGTTGATACAGGAGGCATCGAGCCTGACAGCGATGATGTTATCCTCGCACAGATGAGGAGACAGTCCGAGCTTGCGATAGAGAAGGCTGACGTCATAGTTTTTGTAACGGATATCCGCTGCGGAGTTACTGCGGACGACTATACCGTAGCACAGATGCTCCTGAAAAGCGGAAAGCCGGTAGTGCTTGCCGTAAACAAGTGCGATACCCTCGGCGAGCCGCCTATGGAGCTTTACGAATTCTACAATCTCGGACTGGGGGACCCCTATCCGATATCCTCGGTACACGGCCACGGTACAGGCGATATGCTCGACAAGATATATGAGTACCTCCCCGACGGCGACAAGGAGGAATACTCGGACGAGTACATCAAGGTCGCGGTCATAGGCAAGCCTAATGCCGGAAAATCCTCGCTCATAAACAAAATAGCAGGCGAGGAGAGAGTGATAGTTTCGGATATCGCCGGAACTACCCGTGATTCAACGGATACCGTCATTGAGAACGAGTACGGAAGGTTCGTCTTCATCGACACCGCAGGCATACGCAAAAAGTCCAAGATAACCGAAAAGATAGAGCATTACAGCGTTCTCAGGGCGTATATGGCTGTTGACCGTGCGGACGTCTGCGTTATCATGCTCGATGCCACTGAGGGCTTCACAGAGCAGGATTCCAAGGTCGCAGGCTATGCCCATGAACAGGGCAAGGCTTGTGTGGTCGCGGTCAACAAGTGGGACCTCGTCGAGAAGGACGACAAGACCATGCAGGAATTCAGGACGAGGCTCGAAAATGATTTCAGCTTCATGTCGTATGTGCCGTTCGTTTTCATATCGGCAAAGACCGGTCAGCGCATAGACAAGCTCTACGAACTGATAAAGTACACCTACGGTCAGAACAGCATGAGGATATCCACAGGTATGCTCAACGATGTTCTTGCATATGCTACTACAAGGGTGCAGCCGCCCTCCGACAAGGGCAGGAGGCTGAAGATATACTACATGACGCAGCCCTCCACGAAGCCGCCGACGTTCGTGACCTTCGTGAACCGCGCAGACCTTTTCCACTTTTCATACAGAAGATATATCGAAAACCAGATACGCTCGACTTTCGGGCTGGAGGGCACTCCGGTGCGCTTCATAGTCCGCGAGAGGGGAGGAAATGATAAATAATGAAGATACTGGCTCTTTTGATAGCAGCTGCGATAGGATATCTTCTCGGAAGCTGCAATTTCTCGATAATCGTTGTAAAGCTCATGAAGGGCAGGGACATCAGGACTATGGGAAGCCGCAATGCCGGACTTACCAATACCCTGAGATGCGCCGGAAAGACCTGCGCTCTCCTGACCCTCATAGGCGACCTCATGAAGGGAGTCATCGCAGTATGGCTCTCACGCGTGTTCTGCGGCTGGCTCGATGCCGGTCTCGCACCGGGCAACGATACCCACTACATAGGCTACATAGCCGGATTTTTCGCAGTTATCGGACATATCTTCCCGCTTTACTACAATTTCAAGGGCGGAAAGGGCGTTCTCGTCGGCGTATCGACCTTCATAGTCGTTGATTTCAAGGTCTTCATCGCACTTATGGCGATATTCATAGTGATACTTGCGATAACGAAATACGTCTCCCTTGCCTCGATAATCGGTTCGAGCTACTGCCCGATCGCAACACTGCTGATGTCGTGGATAGCGGACGGCTGTTCATTCGGGCGGAGCTTCCTGTATATGCTCCTCTCGATACCTATGTCGGGCATTATCGTGTGGATGCACCGCTCGAACATTGAGAGACTGCTCAACGGCACTGAGAGCAAGTTCTCGCTCACAACAAGAGGAATACTTGACAAGGAAAGGTGATAGTTCATGGCAAAGATAACTATACTCGGCTCGGGCGGATTTGGTCTGAGCCTTGCGATAATGGCTGAGCACTGCGGAAACCATACCGTTACCGTTTGGTCGAAGTTCCAGTCCGAGATAGACGATATCAGGAGACACGGCGAGCACGTTCAGAAGCTCCCGGGAGTACCGGTCTCGGAGAGCATAGCCCTCACCAGTGACATATCCTGCATAAAGGGCTGCGATATGGTGATATTCGGCATACCCTCGTCCTTTGTCCGCGATGTCGCGAAGCTCGCCGCACCCTATATCGACGAGCATATGGTAGTCGTGAATACGGGAAAGGGTCTCGAGGAGGGCTCGCTGAAAACTCTCAGCCAGGTCATCGGCGAGGAGATAAAAACGGATAAGCTCGTTGTACTGTCAGGACCCTCCCACGCCGAGGAGGTCGCCCGCTGCATACCGACGACTATCGTTGCGGCTTCCGAGAATATGAAGGCGGCGGAGTACGTTCAGAACCAGCTCTCGAACAGCTTCATGAGGATATACCTCAACACGGACGTAAAGGGCTGTGAGCTCGGCGGCGCACTCAAGAACATCATCGCCCTCTGTGCAGGCATCTGCGACGGTCTCGGCTACGGTGACAACACAAAGGCTGCCCTTATGACGAGAGGCATACACGAGATAGCGCGTCTCGGAAAGGCTTTCGGTGCGAATGTGAATACGTTCAGCGGTCTCACAGGCATCGGTGACCTTATCGTGACCTGTACGAGTATGCACAGCCGCAACCGCCGTGCCGGTATCCTCATCGGACAGGGAGTTTCCCCGCAGGAGGCTGTCGAGAGAGTTGGCACGGTCGAGGGATATTTCTGCTGCAAGGCTGCATATGATCTTTCGAGACAGCTCGGTGTAGAGATGCCTATAACCGAGCAGCTCAACGAGGTGCTTTTCAAGGGCGGAGACGTCAGGGAAGCCCTCAGTGCCCTCATGAAGCGTCCGCTTTCATTAGAGGAGATATGATCCAAGAGGTGTGATATGGTAACGATAAGAGAATACAGAGGTCATATACGCAACTGGAAGGCTCTCTGCGGAGAGCTCGGAGTTGACAGCGGTCTTCCCCGTGAGAAAAGGGAGGAGGAGCTGATAATCAGGGCTTATGAGAAGTGGGGCAGGGATATCGCCGACCACATCTACGGTATGTTCGCATTTGCACTCTATGACGATGCGGCAAACGAGCTTTTCTGCGTCCGCGACCAGTTCGGAACGAAGCCCTTTTACTACTATCAGACAGCCGACGGCAGACTTCTTTGCAGCCTTTCTATACGCAGCATAATGGCTCAGGAGGGCTTCGTCAAGGAGCTCGACCGCGATATGCTCCAGATATATATGTCGCTGACCTATGTTGCAGGTGAGAACACCTTCTTCAAGGGACTCAAGAAGCTCATGCCCGGACACTGGCTCTCCTTCAGGGACGGAAAGCTCGAGATACACCGCTACTGGACGCCGACATTTGCTCCAGATGAGAGCAAGTCCCTCGATGACTGGGCGGACGAGATACATTCGACCCTGACCCACATAATGACCGAGGTCAAGGAGGAAGGCGAGGTAGCTGAGTCCTTCCTTTCGGGCGGAGTTGATTCCTCCTACGTCCTTGCGATGAGCGATGCAAAGCGAGCGGATTCCTGCGGCTATGACGAGGAGCGTTTCGATGAATCGAGAGTTGCGGCAAAGACCGCGGAGCTTCTCGGAGTTGAGCATTCCGTTGCCAAGATAAGCCCGGAGGACTTTTTCGGTATCGTACCCTACGTCATGTACAATATGGAGCAGCCTCTCGGCGATGCCTCCGCGATAGTTTTCACTCTCGGCTGCAATGCCACCGCGCAGCACACAAAGCTCTGTTATTCCGGTGAGGGCGCTGACGAATTTTTCGGCGGCTACAATATGTACCGCAATGCCGAGCGCTACGGTGAGAACCTCAAGACCTTCTATGTCGGCAATACCAACATCATGAAGGAGGACGAAAAGCAGCGCATTCTCCGCCACTATGACCCGAATGTGCTCCCGATAGACCTTGTCAGGGGCATATACGACGAGACCGAGGGACTTGACCCTCTCACAAAGATGTCCGATGTTGACATACAGATATGGCTCGAGGGCGATATCTACCTCAACGTTGACAAGATGAGCACGGCTGCCGGACTGGAGATAAGAATGCCGCTTACCGACAGGCGTATCTTCGATATCGCATCGAGAATGCCCTCGCGCTTCAAGGTGAACGAGGAGCAGAACAAGGTCGCATTCAGGACTGCGGCAGCAAAGGTGCTTCCGGAGGAGATAGCCTTCCGCAAGAAGCTGGGATTTATCGTTCCGGTGAGGATATGGCTTGCCGACGAGAGATATAACGCTGACGTAAGGGAGAAGTTCGCGAGCGAATACGCGGCGGAGTTTTTCGATCCGGCTGAGATAAAGGCGATATACGACGAATATGTCGGCGGAAATTCCGACAACTGGCGCAAGGTCTGGACGATATACACATTCCTTGTGTGGTACGAGGAATACTTCATCAAGAGATGAGCATAAGCACCTGGCAGGAATGTCGGGTGCTTTTTGTTAATACAAAAAAATATTTCAAAGCCCTTGACATCTTATTATATTTGTGTTATTATCATATTAGAAAGAACAAAGGAGGCGATAGGCTTGGAAAGTGAAAAGGAATTCCTCGAAAGCTACGATCTCAGCAAGTATGACCGTCCCTCGGTCACTACGGACGTTGCCGCTTTCATGATAAGCTCGGACGACCAGGAGAGCTACCGCAAAAACCCTGAGAACCGCCTGAGACTGCTTCTTGTCAAGCGCGGCGGACACCCGTTCAAGGGTATGTGGGCGCTGCCGGGAGGCTTCCTGCAAAGGGGAGAGACCGTTGAGCAGTGTGCTCTCCGCGAGACACAGGAGGAAACAAGCGTGCTGCCGGTCTCGATAATGCCGGTGGGAGTTTTCAGCGCTCCGGACCGTGACCCGAGAGGCTGGATAATCTCAAATGCGTATGTTTCGATAATCAGCGAGGAATCAGTGAAGCAGAAAGGTATGGACGATGCCGACGATGCACAGTGGTTCGGGGTGAGCTTCGACCGCGATGATGCCGGGAATTACCGTCTTACCCTCGACTACGGCGACACCGAGCTGAGAGCCCTGCTCACCGAGGAAAAAACGTGCTTCGGAAGGACGATGTTCCGTATAACCGAAAGCGAAGGGCTTGCGTTTGACCATGCCGCGATAATCGCTGCCGCACTTACTGCACTGCGTGAGGCGGCCAAGAATTACGATACGATCTTCGATTTCCTGCCGGAGAGGTTCACGCTCACCTCACTGCAAAAGGTCCAGGAAACGATCATGAACGTAAGCATTCTTCCGGCGAATTTCCGGCGCATGGTAAGCGGCTATGTCGAGGAGACCGATGAATATGTACGCGGACACGGTCACCGTCCCGCGAAGCTTTATAAACGTAAGAAATGAGGTAATGGTATGAAAAAATTTTTAGTTGTAGTTGATATGCAGAAGGACTTTGTTGACGGAGCACTCGGCTCTGCTGAAGCAGTTGCGATAGTTCCGGCGGCAGTTGAAAAGATCAGGGACTTTGACGGAGAGATATTCGCAACGTTCGATACTCACTTCGAGAATTATCTGAATACCTCTGAGGGCAGAAAGCTTCCCGTACCGCACTGCATCAAGGGTACTGCCGGCTGGGAGCTCGACAAGAAGATCAAGGCGGCGCTTGAAAAGAAGGGCTTCACACCTGTTGAGAAGCTTACCTTCGGCTCTGTTGACCTTCCGGGACTCATAAAAAAGGCTGCCGGGGACGAGCCGTTCAGCATCGAGCTGATAGGTCTCTGCACTGATATCTGCGTTATAAGCAACGCTCTCCTGCTGAAAGCTAACTTCCCGGAGGCTCCTTTGGCAGTGGACGAAAAGTGCTGTGCAGGCGTTACGGTCGATAAGCACAATGCAGCTATTGAAACGATGAGAAGCTGCCAGATAGACATTCTGTAAGGAGGAAATATCAATGAAACTCGAACCTATCGTTGTATCACTTCTCGATACCGACCTTTACAAATTCAACATGGATCAGGTCATCTTCCACAAGCACACAGACCTCTGCGGACAGTATTTCTTCAAGTGCCGCAATAAGGACGTTGTGTTCACTCCCGAAATGGTTCAGGAGATCAATGATCAGGTAGACCACCTCTGCACCCTCAGCTTCAAAAAGGAAGAGCTGGATTATCTCCGTTCCATACGCTTCATCAAGGACGACTACGTTGAATTCCTCAGACTGTGGAGACCTATCCGCGATTACGTTACAGTCGGACTTGACGAAAACGGACAGCTCAGCATCGAGGTCAACGGACCGCTCTTTTCCGCGATGCAGTTTGAGATATACCTTCTCGAAATAGTCAACGAGGTATACTTCCGCATGAAGTACGACTACGACAGGCTCCTGAGATCGGCACAGGAACGTCTCGATGCAAAGATAAAGGCAATGAACGACGGCACCTATACTTTCAAATTCGCTGAGTTCGGCTGCCGCAGAAGACTTTCCCGCGAGTGGGAGGACGTTGTCGTGAAGCGTTTCGTTACCGAGACCAAGAACTGCGTCGGAACCTCCAATGTCTACCTCGCGATGAAGTACAACGTAACTCCCATAGGAACATACGCGCACGAGTTCGTCCAGATGTATCAGGGCATCGACTCTATACCGCTTGCCTACACCAACCACTACGCTATGCAGGACTGGTACGACGAGTATCAGGGCGATAACGGTACAGCTCTTACCGATACAGTGACTACTGACCTTTTCCTGCTCGATTTCAACCGTTCCATGGTCAATAACTACACAGGCGTCCGCCACGACAGCGGTGACCCCTACGCATGGGGCGACAAGATAATCGGGCACTACAAGAAGTACGGGGTTGATCCTAAGACGAAGCTCCTTCTGTTCAGCGACAGCCTCGATTTCGACCGCGCACAGAAGCTCTACGACTATTTCAGCAGCAAGTCTAAGGTTTCCTTCGGTATCGGAACATTCTGCTCGAACGACACCGAGGAGCAGGCACTCAATATCGTTATAAAGCTCCAGTACGTCAACGGCAGACCTGTTGCGAAGCTCTCCGACGATATCGGAAAGGCGATGTGCCGCGATGAGGAATACCTCGGCTACCTGAAGCGTTCTGTTGATTTCAGGATAAAAAGAGAGAGCACAAGAGAATAAAACATTGAGGGCGTGATATAACGCCCTCTTTTTTGTATGCTTTTAGTGAATGTTCCGGAAAAATTTTGCTGTTTCCGGGCTTTTTTACTTGACAAGACAGCACAGACATGGTATAATATTAACGTTGATGCCGCTGTGGTGGAATAGGCAGACACAAGGGACTTAAAATCCCTCGGAGTAAAATCCGTACCGGTTCGACCCCGGTCAGCGGCACCAGCATTGAGCAGGCGGACGCTTTCATGATGACGTCCGCAGGCTCTCACTTTATGAGCGTTGAAGGGACTGACTGTCCGGCGTACCTTTCAGAGAGAGAGCGGCTGGTGTGAGCTTTCAGGTGCAGGGCGGGTGCTAACCCGGAGCTTTCGCAGAAATGCGGCGTTTTCCGCGTTAAGGAGCAAGAGAAAGGGAAGCTTCCCTTTGAATTTGGGTGGTACCACGAGAGCCTTCGTCCCATTTGGCGGCGGGGCTTTTTTTGTATTTATGCGCCGTTAGTTCAATGGTAGAACAAGCTGCCTTGTATGAGACAGAAACAGCAATTATTATTCTTGTCAATTGACTACCGCTATTCTTGGCGGTAAAAGAGATGCAGGTCCGATTCCTGCACGGCGCACCGTTACATTTATTATTAAAGGAGATCTTTTTTATGCAGTGGACAGGTCTTAACGATCTACGCGAAAAGTACTTATCTTTCTTCGAGAGCAAGAACCATACCCGTATGGCAAGCGCTTCACTCGTCCCACAGGGCGACAAGAGCCTTCTTCTCATCAATTCCGGTATGGCACCGCTCAAGAAATTCTTCCTCGGACAGGCTACTCCTCCCAACAAGAGAGTGACCACATGTCAGAAGTGTATCCGTACCCCTGATATCGAGAGCGTCGGTAAGACTGCCCGTCACGGTACATATTTCGAGATGCTCGGAAACTTCTCGTTCGGCGATTACTTCAAGAACGAGGCTATCGAGTGGGCATGGGAATTCCTTACAAAGACCCTCGAGATCCCGGCTGATAAGCTCTGGATAACCATTTTCGAGAGCGATGACGAGGCTGAGCAGATATGGGAGAACAAGATCGGCATTCCCCATGACAGGATAATCCGTCTCGGCAAGAAGGACAACTTCTGGGAGCACGGCTCAGGTCCGTGCGGTCCCTGCTCTGAGATACACTTTGACCGCGGCGAGGCTTACGGTCCGTTCGAGAGCTTCGAGCAGGCAAGCGACTGCGACCGTGTCATCGAGATATGGAACCTCGTTTTCAGCCAGTTCGACAGCGACGGTGAGGGTCACTACGCTGAGATGAAGAACAAGAACATCGACACAGGTATGGGTCTTGAGAGACTTGCCTGCGTAATGCAGGGCGTTGACAACATCTTCGAGGTCGATACCGTTCAGAACATCATGAAGCACATCTCAAAGATAGCAGGCGTTGAGTACAAGAAGGACGCCAAGACGGACGTTTCCCTCCGTGTTATCACTGACCACATCAGAAGCACTACACTCATGGTCGGCGACGGCATACTTCCCTCCAACGAGGGCAGAGGCTATGTTCTCCGCCGTCTGCTGAGAAGAGCTGCCCGTCACGGCAGACTTTTAGGCATCACAAGACCTTTCCTCTGTGAGGTATGCGACACCGTTATCAACGAGAATGCGAACGCTTACCCGGAGCTTGCCGAGAAGCGTGACTACATCAAGAAGATAATCTCCGTTGAGGAGGAGGCTTTCGCCAAGACTATCGACAAGGGCACAGAAATGCTCAACGGCTATACAGACGCTCTCAAGGCTGAGGGCAAGACAGTCCTCTCCGGCGATGACGCATTCAGACTTTCCGATACATACGGCTTCCCGATAGACCTCACCGAGGAGATATGCGAGGAGAGAGGCTTCACGGTTGACCGTGAGCGCTTCACTGAGCTTGCAAAGGAGCAGAGAGCAAGAGCAAAGGCTGACCACGCTGCAAAGGCTGGCTCGTCATGGGCTGACAACAGCATCAAGGTAGACGCTCCCAAGACCGTTTTCACAGGCTATACCTCGATGAAAGAGGAGGGTGTCAGTGTTCTTGCTATCTATAAGGACGGTGCCGAGATACAGACTGCCGTTGAGGGCGACGACGTTGTCATCGTTCTTGACAAGACTCCCTTCTACGCTGAGAGCGGCGGACAGGCAGGCGATACCGGTTCTATTTTCACTGCCTCATGTGCTGCGGCTGTTGAGGACACTATCAAGTCCGAGGGACACTTCCTCCACATCGCCTCTATCACTGAGGGCGACCTCTCAAAGGGCGACAAGGTCACAGCAGCGGTCGATACCGCAAGAAGAAGCTCGATAATGCGTAATCATACATCTGCACATCTTCTCCAGAATGCACTCCGCAAGGTCCTCGGCGACCACGTTCATCAGGCTGGTCAGCTCGTCAACGAAAAGGCCTGCCGTTTCGACTTCAACCACTTCTCCGCTATGACTGAGCAGGAGATAGCAGAGGTCGAGCAGATAGTGAACGCCTCCATTATGTCTGCTGTTCCCGTGACTATGGAGGAAATGCCTATCGAGGAGGCAAAGAAGCTCGGCGCAATGGCACTTTTCGGCGAGAAGTACGGCGATACCGTAAGAGTAGTAACTGCCGGTGACTCTATCGAATTCTGCGGCGGTACACACGTTTCAAACGCTGCTCAGATCGGACTTTTCAAGATCGTTTCCGAGAGCTCTGTAGCTGCCGGAGTAAGACGTATCGAGGCTGTAACAGGCACAGGCGTCCTCGAGCTCCTCAACGGCTACAAGGACACTATCAACAAGGCTGCAAAGGCTATCAAGCTCGCGAACGTTACCGAGCTTCCCGAGAAGTGCGCTGCAATGGCTGCCGAACTCAAGGACAAGGACAAGAAGCTCGAGAGCCTCACACAGCAGATGGCTAATGCAAAGGCTGCCGCACTGTTCGACGGTGCAAAGGAGGTCTCAGGCGTTAAGCTCGTTTCAGCTCGTATGGACGGTTCAGCCCCCGATGCTCTCCGCAAGCTCGGCGACAGCGTCAAGGACAGGAACGAGGCTATGATAGCTGTATTCGCAGGAACCAACGGCGAAAAGGGAACATTCTACTGTGTATGTACCAAGGAAGCTGTTGCAAAGGGCGCAAATGCAGGCGCTATCGTCCGTGAGACAGCAGCCGTAACAGGCGGAAAGGGCGGCGGAAAGCCCGACAGCGCAATGGCTGGCGCAGGCGATATCACAAAGATAGATGAGGCTCTTGCAAAGCTCGAGAGCATCGTTTCCGGACTTATCAAGTAATAATTGAAAGGGGGACGTCTTGCGTCCCCTGAATAAAACAAAAAGGAGAATTAGTATGGACTGCATTTTCTGCAAGATAATCAACGGCGATATACCCAGCACAAAGGTATATGAGGACGACAGCGTTTTCGCTTTCAAGGACATCGCTCCCATTGCCCCCTTCCACTGCCTTATCGTTCCCAAGACGCATATCAGCGGCGCCGACCAGATAACTCCCGATAATTCCGCAGTTATCGCAAAGGTTTTCGAGGCTGCTGCAAAGATAGCAAAGCAGGAGGGCATCGAGAGCTTCCGCATCATCAACAACTGCGGCGACGATGCAGGACAGACCGTAAAGCATATCCACTTCCATATGCTCGCAGGCGTGAAAATGGGCTGGGGACCCGAGTCCCTCGGCAAGACCGAATAAGGAGGACGCCATGGCTGAGACCTACAAGATGAAGATAGCCGGACTTGAGCGTGAGCTTATCCGGTGTCCCCTCAATGAAAAGCTGGATATTGCAGCATTCATCATGTTTTCAGACGTTGAACTGACGATCGCCTGTGCAGAGGAGCTGCTGAAAAAGTGCGGAGATTTTGACGTTATCCTCACAGCAGAGTCCAAGGGCATACCGCTTGCCTACGAGATGTCACGCCAGTGCGGAAAGCCCTACGTTGTGGCAAGAAAGTCCGTAAAGCTCTACATGACCGACCCTATCGAGGTCAAGGTCAAGTCCATAACCACTGCAAATGAGCAGAAGCTCTGCCTTTCAAGCGAAAAGGCAGCCATGCTCCGCGGTAAGAACGTCCTTCTGCTGGACGATGTTATCAGCACGGGCGAATCCCTCATCGCACTTGAAAAGCTCGCGGCGGCTTCCGGCGGAAATGTTTCCTGCAAGGCTGCTGTGCTCGCGGAGGGCGATGCTGCTGACAGAACAGACATAGTATTCCTTGAAAAGCTCCCGCTTTTCTTCAAATAAGATATGAAGCGAAAAATGATTTTGGCTGCGGCGGCATATATGGCAGGATTGTTTTTCGCTTCGTTTTTTAGCGGAATATCCGGAGCAGCCGTCCTTACCGGAACAGTCCTGTGCTTTGCGGCTATAGGGCGTTACAGGGGACTTGTCCGTGCGGACTTCATACTTGCCGCAGCCGTTTTTGTGCTTGCTTCGGGGTACATCACCGTTTATGGCAGGCTTTTCCGTGAGCCGGTCACTGCCTATGACGGCACAAGAGGCACCTTTTCCGGTAAAGTCACCGGCATAAACGAGCACAGCGGCGGCAGGACGGAGCATATCCTCAGCGGCAGGATAAACGGTAGGACCTCCGCGAGAGTTTTGCTGTATACCGATGATCTTGGCGTCAGATACGGAGACAGGGTCAGCATCGCGGACTGCACTTTTGCCGTCCCCGAGAACACATACCTCTACAATACCGCCGACCGTCTGAGGTCGGAGAGGGTCTACATCACGCTTGAAGACGCGGAGGGAATAACCGTTGAAAAGCGCAGTGCATCGCGGCTCCGGAACGCCCTTGCGGACTATCGCGGGGAGATATGTGATAAGCTGAGACATGAAATCGGTGAGGACGAGGGCGGCTTCCTTGCAGGTATGCTGTTCGGGAAGTCCTCGGGGGCGGTTGACGCCGAGCGGAGAACGGTATTTTCACGCTGCGGAATAGCGCATATCCTCGCGGTTTCGGGACTTCACATCTCAATTGCAGCCGCCGCACTCATGTGGCTGCTGAGGTTCCTTAGAGCGAACCGTTTCGCTGCATTTGCCGCCATGAACGCCGTGCTTGTGCTGCTCATACTTATGACGGATCAGCCTGTATCAGCCGTGAGAGCCGCGATAATGGCTGACATGATCTGCGCGGCGAGGCTTTTCCGGCGTCAGGGCGACGTTTTTACCTCGCTTTCGGCAGCCGTGCTCATCATCTGCATCGTTGACCCTTACGCTATATACAGCGCAGGCTTTCTGCTGTCAGTCGCCGGAACGTTCGGCATCGGCGTTTTTGCGCCGTACATGACAGCCGGACTGCCGGACAAGGGTCTGAAATGGCTTGCGGCAAGGAGCTTTCTTTCCGTGCTCTGTGCGAACCTCTGCATAATGCCGCTGTGTCTGAAATTTTTTGACGGTATATCCCTCATAGCGCCGCTCACCAATATGCTGCTGCTGCCGCTTTGTGCAGTCCTGCTCATTGCAGGCTATGTTTTCACGCTCACAGGCGGAGCTCTCACGTTCCTGCTGATACCCGCGAAGTACCTTTCCGCGTTCATACTGGGCGTTTCCGGAAAGCTTGCCGGCATCAGGGGGATATGCTTCAATGCAGGCGGAGGTGCAGTCGTTCTGACGGCATTTGTCTCAGCAGCAGCAGCCGTACTTTTTCACATTATCGTACACAACAGGAGGTTCACTGCATATGCTTCGGCACTGGCTTTCTGCACTGTGCTTGCAGGCTCGCTGATAAGCGGACATATCCGCAGTGAACGCTTCATACTCGCCGTTCTCGGCAGCGGCAGGAACACTGCTGTTGTCGTGACATTTCACGGCAGGGCTGATGTCATCGACCTCAGCGGCAATTACAAGTGTCCCGACTATGTCAGGAAGTACCTCTCGCAGAACGGCTTCACCGATGTCCGGGCGCTTTATCTGACAAGGAACGCTCCCTCGCAGTATTCCGCCTACAGGGAGTCTCTTGAGTCCATGACCGTGGGAAGCTTCAATGCGGGCGGCAGTATCTTCGTTCAGGACGAGGAATACAACGACTGGGACGAGCGCGGATTTTCATACTCCGGCGGAGACTACACGTTGAGCTTCGACAGGGGAAGCCTCACCGCTGAATACGGGGACTGCACCGTCAGTATCGTCCCTGCCGGAACGGAGGAGGTCCCGCAGTCCGGACTGCTCCTATACTACGGCGGAAAGAAGTCCGACGATACGCCGGAGGGAAAGCACATAGGCGTGAACTTTGACAATAATTCCGAGATAATTCTCAGCAGCAGCGGAGGATACACGATAAGGAGGCTGTGATGCCATACACAAATTTCAAGGCTGCCGCCGCAGAGCTGAAAAAGGGCGGACTTGCCAATATCTACTACATCTACGGTCAGAACGTGGCTGATGTGGAAAAGCTCACAAAGCAGGTCGTCCGTGCGGCGGTAGGTGATAACGAGGAATTCGCCCTCAACCGCGTGAACGGCAGGGAGATATCATTCTCAGAGCTTTCGGATATGATACAGATGGTGCCGATGATGTCGGAGTACAACTGCATTCTCATCAACGACTACAACTGCGAGAGACCGCGTGAGGATATGCGCGGCTACACTGCCGATGACCTCAACAAGAAGCTGTTCGAGGTAATAAAGGACATTCCGCCGATGACAGTGGTTATATTCAACGTCACCGGCTTTGAGATAAAGACGAAGTACGACAGGAAAGCCGGCGGACAGGTCATTGCCGACAAGAACAAGAAGCTTGCCGATTTAGCCGCGAAGAACGGCGTTGCAGTGGAGTGTCCCGTTAAGACGCTCGACGGCCTCGCGAAGGACATAGCCGCTTCGGTTTCAGCGAGGGGGAGCCTCATTTCTCTCGAAAACGCGAGGCTTGTTGCAGAGCTCTGCCTTTCCGATCCTCTTGTGATAAGGAACGAGATCGAGAAGCTCTGTGCCTATTCCGGAAGCAGCGAGATAACACGCGAAACGATCGGGAGCATGGTCCACAGACAGGGCAATGCCAACGTTTTCAGGCTTGCGGACGCGGTCGCTGCATTCCGAAAAGCTGAGGCTTTTGAGGCTCTCGGTGAGCTCATGGCTGACAAGGACAACCGCGGAGCTGTTCTCGCGAATATCACGACATCGTTCGTTGATATGTACCGTGCAGCCTGTGCGAAAAGGTCGATGAAGACGCAGGAGGATATGACCGCTGATTTCGGCTATAAATGGGGCTTTAAGGTCGGCAACGCCTTCCGTGACAGCAGCCGTATGAGCATAAAACGGCTGAGGAGCTGCATAACGATACTCAGGGACACCGCTGCAAGGCTCAATTCCACCTCGTCCGACGAGAGGATAGTCCTTGAACAGATGATAACTCAAATGCTGATGACTAAGAACTGACGGAGGAAATGATGATAAGGATAGACGAAGCTATCGTTGTCGAAGGAAAATATGATAAGATCAAGCTCTCGTCCATTGTTGACGCCGTCATCATCGTAACGAACGGCTTCGGGATATTCAGGGACGCGGAAAAGCTTGAGCTTATAAGGTACTACGCCCGTACCACAGGCATAATCATACTCACCGATTCCGACAGCGCAGGACGCAGGATAAGAGGCTATATCAAGGGCGCAGTCACCGAGGGCAAGGTGAGATGCGTCTATATCCCGGACGTTTTCGGCAAGGAAAAACGCAAGACCAAGCCCTCCGCTGAGGGAAAGCTCGGGGTGGAGGGCATAAGCGTAAGGCTCATCGAGGAGGCTTTCGCAAAGGCTGGAGTAACGCCCTCCGAACGTCAGACAAGGGGCGATATCACGAAGCTCACGCTCTACCAGAACGGTCTCAGCGGCGGCAGGGACAGTGCCTCTCTCAGAAAGCGCCTGCAAGCCTCACTCGGACTTCCGGAGCTTATGTCCGCAGCCTCGCTTGTTGAGGTGCTGAATACCATGATGAATGCGGACGAGCTTGCAGAGCGGACAGCCTCGCTCATGGAGGGAAACGATGATATATAGCAGTCTTATCTTCATTTACGGCTTCCTGCCGATCTCGCTGCTGGCGTATCACCTCTCCCCGAGAAAGCGTCAGCCGCTCGTTCTCCTGCTTCTGAGCGTAATTTTCTGCGGAATGCTCGGACTGAGATACCTCCTGTTCACGACTGCATTCACAGCCGTGAACTATGCAGCCTGCCGTGGCATCGGACGTTTCCGTGAAAAGAGGCTGGCAGCAGCGGCGGTATACGCCGGAGGTCTCGCATTTGACGTATTTTCGCTGTTTCTTTTCCGTGCGGAATATCTCTCCGCGTTCAGAGGACTTGCCGGTCTCGGGGGGAGCTTTTTCCCGATCGGACTTTCATTCATGGTGCTCGGTGCAGTAGGAACGCTCACCGACATCTTCAGCGGCAGGGACGATGCTGACCGCAGTTTTCTGCGGTTCTGGCTCTATTTCATATTCTTCCCGCGCCTTATTATGGGACCGCTCCTGAGATACCGCAGCTTCTCCAAGGTCGTTGACAGCCGTAAGTCTGAGCTCGCCGAGATAGGCGTAGGCATGACTATCTTCGTCAAGGGACTTGCGAAAAAGGTGCTCGCAGCGGATTCACTCTATCTTCTCTATGACGCGGTCAGGGATACACCTGTCCGGAATATGTCCGTGCTGACCGCATGGCTCGGTGCGCTCGCATACGTTCTCTGCCTCTACTTTACGCTTTCCGGACTCTCGGACATGGGAACAGGTGCAGGCTACTGCTTCGGACTGAAAATGCCGCAGAGCTTCAACTATCCGCTTTTCAGCGTAAAGCTGCGCTATTTCTCGGCAAGGTGGCATATACAGGTAGTGCAGTGGTTCAGGAGGTACATCACGAAGCCGCTTTCGGGACATTTCAGCAGCAGAGTCGTGCGTAAGCTCATATATATCGGTGTATGGGGAATATTCGGCTTCTGGTACACCTTCGGCATAAACGGTGCGATATGGGGTATACTCATAGGAACAGCGATAACAGCCGAGAACATTTTCAGCCGCGGCGGCATACTCAAGCGCACCGGTTCGCTTTACACGGTATTCGTGGCAGTGGTATGCGGAGTGTTCCTTGCGGGAGAGAACATCACCGGTTCTCTGAGATACCTCCTTGCCATGATAGGCGGAGGCGGAGGCTTTGCCGACGCATTCTCGTTATATATTCTCAAATCCTACGTTGTAGTGCTGCTTATAACCATGTACGCTGCGACCGACCTTTTCCGGAACATGATGATGCGTTCGGGCAAAAATCCCGTCAGGACGGCAGTTACAGCCGCTTCGCCCGTGATAGTCCTCGGACTGCTGATACTGTGTACAGCCCTCATTTCGTATGACGGCAGTTCCGGAATGATACTGATGAGGCTCTGAGCCGGGGAGGAATGACTATGACAAAGCTTTCGAGCAGGATAACGGCGATAGCTGTTCTCGCATATATGGCGTATTTTCTCATTCTGACCGTTTTCAGCGGCAAGGCAGAGCGTTCCTCCGACGAGAACAGGGAGCTTTCAAAGCTTCCCGCGGTCAGCCTTTCGTCGGTTTTGGACGGCTCTGTCTCGGCTGACATGGGGACTTACATCGCTGATCATTTCCCCTACAGGAGCAAATGGATAAAGGTCAATACTGCGATACGTTCCGAGATAGGGGAGGGCATCGTCAACGGGGTGTACATCTCCGACGATATGCTCCTTGACGCAAAGGCTTCAGAAAGGGAAAAGGCAGCGGAAAGTGCAGCGGCAGTCAATGCCTTTGCCGAGAGATACAGCGGAGCACTGTACGTTGCGGCGATACCGACTTCATCGGGAGTTTACCGCGAAAGGCTTCCCGAGTACCTCGACAGTTACCGTGAGAGCCAGCAGATAACGGATTTCTACGAGGGTCTCAGCAGCGGCATCAAGAGGATAGATGCCTTCAATATCCTGAAAATGCTCAACGAGAACTACATCTTCTACCGCAATGACACAAAGTGGACGAGCTACGGCGCCTACTGTGTTTACCGCACTGTCATACAGAAGCTCGGCTTTCTGCCGACGACCTACGATAAGTACACGGTCCGCCATGTTACCTCGGATTTCCGCGGCAACCTCTACAACCGCAGTCTTTACAGCGGTACCGACCCGGACATACTTGATTTCTACCATTATCCCTCCGGTGCAGAGGTAGTGAGCTGCAAGGGCTACTACAATGACGGCACCTCGGCAGACAAGAAGATATACGATGAAAGACAGCTTGACTCGGATTATATGTACAGCGCATATCTCGGCGAGGACGTCCCGCTTCTCAGGATAAGGACGAATGTCAACAATGAACGCCGGCTGCTCGTCATCAAGGACAGCTACGCCGACTGCTTCATTCCCTTCCTGATACAGCATTACAGCGAGATAGACGTTGTCTCCCCGGAACAGCTTGACGGCTTTATCGGAGACTATATCGACCTTTCGGACTATGAGCAGGCGTTGATACTCTTTGGTATTGAGAACCTCAGCCGGAAAGGCATTCTCTCAAATCTTACAAAATAAAAGAGGAGGAATACTATGAAAGCACTTGTGACCGGAGCAACCTCCGGTATCGGAAAATGTATCGCAAAAAGTCTCAGACGGCGCGGCTGGGAGCTTATCCTTACCGGCAGAGACGAGAGCGTACTCCGCAGTCTCAGCGAGGAGCTTGGCGGCTGCGAGACCGTCAGCGCTGACCTTGCCGACCGCAAGGAGGTCATGAAGGTATATGAATTCTGCCGCGGAAAGAACGTCGATATGCTTGTGAACAACGCCGGCTATGGCATCTTCGGCGAGTTTGACAAGACCGACCTCGACGATGAGCTCAATATGCTCAATGTCAACATCACCGCGCTCCATATCCTTACCAAGCTCTTTCTCCGTGATTTCAAGAGACGCGGCAGCGGACGCATACTCAATGTAGCCTCCGTAGCCGGGTTTATGACAGGTCCTCTGCTGTCGTCCTACTACGCCTCCAAGAACTACGTTCTGAGGCTTTCCATAGCCATTTACGAGGAGCTGAGGAGGTCCTGTCCGGGAGTAACGATAACCGTTCTTTGTCCCGGACCCGTTGACACGAATTTCAACAACCGTGCAGGTGTAACGTTCAGCGCAAAGCCTATCTCGCCCGAATATGCGGCGGAATATGCTGTGAAGAAGGCGCTTGCCGGAAAGCTTTTCGCGATACCGGGACTTTCTATCAAGGCTTGTGCGATAGGACAGCGTTTCATTCCGCATAAGCTGCTTGCTGCCGTGACCTACCACGTTCAGCACGCCAAAAAGCGTACCTCCGGAAGGGAAGAAAAGTGAGGGACGTAAGCTACAGGGTCGCTCTCGGAGGGATAGTTGCGGCGCTGTGCCTTGTGACGATGTTCCTTGCCGGAGTTCTTCCGGCGCTGTATCTGGTGCTCCCGATGATAGCGGGAGTTCTGCTGATGATAATAGCCGAGGAGGTGAGCCGGAGCTGGGCTTTCCTGACGTACATCGCGGTCAGCCTGCTGTCCGTGTTCATAACCTTCGACAAGGAAGCGGCACTGATCTTCATAATGCTGTTCGGACATTACCCGATACTGCGGCTGTTCATCATGAAGCTCCCGACCAAGCTCTTGCGGTGGATAGTCAAGCTTGCGGTGTTCAACGTATGCGTTATCGGCTATTTCTACGTTACGGTGTATATTTTAGGACTGGATCAGCTTGTTGACGAGTTCGGGGAATACGGAAAGTACGGCGCCTACATCATGCTCGGCATGGCTAATGGAGTGCTGATAATGTACGATATCAGCCTTGACGGCGCGTATAATATCTACAAGACCCGCCTTGCCCCGAAATTCAAGAGGAAAAGATAAGAGGACGTGATATTTCACGTCCTCTGTGTTTGTCAATATAATTCTTTATTGTGGGGCGATGTTGGGCATCGCCCCTTACTAATAAAACAATATCTGAATTGTAGGGGCGCCGTTCCGGCGCCCGCAAATAATAATCAAAAACAGGCTTTGAATTACAGCTGCTTCAGCAGTTCAAAAATGGTGTATCTTTTGGCGAGACCGTCTGAAAAGGCGGTAGCGCCGCCGCAGGCAGTTCCGAGCTTCAGAGCGTGTTCGGCATCGCCCTCAGTCAGACCCGCGATAAATCCTGCGAGCATAGAATCGCCTGCGCCTACTGAGCTGCGGACGGTACCCCTGCATACGCCGCACCTGTGAACAGCGCCGTTCCCTTCAAGGAGGAGCGAGCCGCTTTCAGCCATGGAAACGAGAACGTTCTGAGCGCCCATGCTGCAAAGGAGTCCGGCATGGCGGAAGATATCCTCATCGCCGGAAAGCTCGGTATTGAAAAGCTCGGCGAGCTCGGTATGGTTTGGCTTTATCAGGAACGGACGGTATTTCAGCACGTTCAGCAGAAGCTCTCCGGAGGCGTCAACGACCGTCCTGACCTTTTTGTCAGCGATAGAGCTGAGAATGCGTTCGTATGTATCACGCGGGAGGCTTCCGGGAACGCTTCCGGCGAGAATGAGGGTATCGCCGCTGCGGATATTTTTGAGCTTGTCGAAAAGCTCATTGAGCTTGTCCTTCGGGATATGCGGCCCCTGACCGTTGATCTCGGTCTCAGTGTCAGCCTTTATCTTGACGTTTATGCGGGAGCTTCCCTCATCGAGACGGACGAAATCGGTATCAATGCCCATAGCACGGACGCCCTCCTCGATAGCATCGCCGGTAAAGCCTGCGATGAAGCCGAGAGCCTTTGACTTTATCCCGAGCTCTGCGAGAACGGCAGAAACGTTTATGCCCTTGCCGCCGAAATATATCTCCTCATAAGCGGAACGGTTCACTGCGCCGGGTATCATTCTGTCAGTGTGGACGACGTAGTCTATAGCTGGATTGAAAGTCACTGTATAAATCATGGAAAAACCTCCTTGTGATCTTCATGAATATATGATATCACGCCGGAATGAATATGTCAAGCAGAGAAGTTCGGCTTTGCGGGGGCTGACGCAAAAAATAACCGGGAACTATACAGCTTCCGGACTTTTTTCACAGGATAAACGGGATTTGAGGGAGACCCTTTTTCCCAAAGGATCTCCCTCAGCAGATAATGCGGTAACTTTAAGGGGAAGTATCAGCAGCCGCAGCCACAGCCGTTGTTATTGTTGTCGCATCCGCATCCGCAGCCGTTATTGCAGCCGCAGCCTGAGAAGAGGATGATGAAGAGGAGGATAAGAAGGATTATCCACCAGCAGTTGTTACCGTCGAAGCATGAATTACACATAATTGAGCACTCCTTGATAGATGTATTTGAAGCTTTTGTGTCGCTTCATAGTACATAGTATGCTATGGCGGAAAAAGTGTTACAATTTTTCGCGGGGGAATGAAATTCGACTGTTATCGCAGGAAAAACGTGGCATAATATAATCAGAACAAAAAACAGGAGGGTATTATGCTTAACACAGATAAATTTACAAAGAAGTCTCTGAAGATAATCGAGGGGGCAGTGCGTTCAGCCTCCGAGCTTGGCCACACCTATGTCGGGAGCGAGCATCTTCTTCTGGCGATATCGGACTGCGGTTCGTCAAAGGCTGCGGATATACTTATTGATAACGGTGCGGCTTACGATGACCTGAAACGCGGTATAATAGAGCTTGTAGGACAGGGAACACCTTCCGCACTTAGTCAGCGGTATTTCACGGCGGCTGCAAAGCGTATACTTGAGAACTCATACTCTATCGCCGTTGAGGACGGCAAAAAACAGGCAGCTCCGGAGCATTTGCTTTCAGCGATAATCCAGGAGCAGTCCGGAAGTGCCTGCGCGGTCATAAGGAGGATAGGTGCCGACCTCATCGGGATATGCTCTGAACTGAGCATATCGGACAATGAGAGCCTGAGGGACGACATCTACAGCAGCGTACTCCCGAAGCCCTCGCAGTTTCCTAATCTTCTGCGCTACGGCAAAAACCTCACGGACCCTGCGCTTCTCAGAAAGAGTGATCCTCTCATCGGACGCGAGACCGAAGTCCGCCGTGTATTGCAGATACTTTCACGCAAGACCAAGAACAATCCCTGTCTGATCGGCGAGGCAGGTGTGGGAAAGACAGCCATTGCGGAGGGCGTAGCAGCGCTGTTTGTGCGGAATCTCGTTCCCGATACGCTGAAAAACCGGTACATTATCTCCCTTGATATAGCAGCGCTGCTTTCCGGAGCAAAATACCGCGGAGACTTCGAGGAAAGGGTCAAGGCCTGCATCGAGGAGGCTTCCGAGGCAGGCAACATTATCCTCTTCATTGACGAGATACACACAATAGTCGGTGCAGGTGCAGCCGAGGGTGCGATCGACGCGGCAAACATTATGAAGCCTCATCTTGCAAGGGGACAGCTCCAGCTTATCGGTGCTACGACCTTTGAGGAATACCGTAAGACTATCGAGAAGGACAGCGCTCTCGAACGCCGTTTTCAGCCTGTTTACGTCAATGAGCCTGATACCGCGTCATGTATAGGTATTCTCAGGGGACTCAGAAGCAGCTACGAACGTTTCCACGACGTCGAAATAAGCGATGAAGTCATAGAGCTTTCAGTGAATATGTCCGTGCGGTATATATCGGAGCGTTTTCTCCCGGACAAGGCAATTGATGTGCTCGACGAGGCTTGTGCAAGGGCTAAGATACGCCGAAGCTCGGGCTTTATCGAAAAGGACACGGAGCTCATTAAAATGAACGGGAAAAAGCTCCATGACATAGGGAAAAGTCTCGGTAACAGCGGAAAAGCAGCCGTGACTCCAGGCGACATCGCTGCGGTTATATCAATGAAGACCGGCATACCTCTCAGCCGTATCACTGCCGAGGAGGCTCAGGAGCTCAGTGAGCTTGAAAAACGGCTCTCAGAGCGCGTTGTGGGACATTCCTACGCCGTCGGAAGAATAACTCAGGCGATACTCCGTGCGAGGTCGGGTCTGAAGGACTGCGGACGTCCGACAGCTTCGTTCATGTTCGCAGGACCTACCGGAGTGGGCAAGACCGAGCTTGCAAAGGCGCTCGCGGACTGTCTTTTCAGCACGGAAAGCAGTCTCATAAGGCTGGATATGTCCGAATATATGGAGAAGCATTCCGTCTCGAAGCTCATAGGTGCGCCTCCCGGATATGCAGGGTATGACGACAGCGGTATGACGCTTTGCGAGAAGGTAAGGCGAAATCCCTACTCGCTGATACTCTTTGACGAGATAGAAAAAGCGGACAGCGAGGTACTGAACATTCTTCTGCAAATACTCGATGACGGCATACTGACCGATTCGTCCATGCGGAGGGTGAGCTTCCGAAGCTGCATTATAATCATGACCTCGAATATAGGTGCGGAGGAGGTCTGCGGAAAAGGTGCCGTGGGATTCGAGTCAGGCGTTGACAGCCGCGGCGAGGAAAGAGTTACCGAGCGCATAAGGAGCCGTTTTTCGCCGGAATTCATCAACCGTATCGACGAGATAATCGTGTTCCGTCAGCTCGAAAGGGAGGACCTTGTAAAGATAAGCCGTCTCGCACTCGATAACCTGAAAAAAAGAGCCGAGAGCGTGGGTATCGCCCTCAGCTATTCACCGGAGGTTATAAACGCCGTCGCACAGACGCGGGAGACCGAAAGGTTCGGCGCAAGACCAATAAAGCGCCGCGTGACCGAGCTCATCGAAAATGAGCTTGCACAGATGATAGTCAGCTCCAGCATTTCGAGCGGCGAAAAAGTCCGCGTCGATGTGTCCGGCGACGGCGTTCGCTTCACAAAGGGAGTTGTCGTTTGAAATGCAGTGGATAAGTGTTGTTTTCGTAAGGAGGTATTTGTGAGAACTATTGCGGAGCACCGTTTTGATGAAAGTGCTTTTCAGCTCTATTCAGAGCCTTTTCTTTAGTATTTTCCACAATGGTATAAAAATGTCCGGAAGCTTTAACGGTGGTACTTATATAGCAGTATTTATAAGAATTGTTGAGGCAAGCCCTTTTGATGAAAGTACTTTCAAACGCTATTCTAAGCCTTACTTTAGTTT
>CACYSQ010000018.1 GCA_902777125.1 Ruminococcus flavefaciens | reverse complement strand
TCGGAAAAGGACATTTCTCACGTTCGCGGAGATGTGAATGCGGACGGCGAATTGAGTATCGCAGATGTGGTACTGCTCCAGAAATGGCTGCTTTCCAAACCTGACGCTGTGCTTGCTGACTGGAAGGCAGGCGATCTTTGTGAGGACGGCAGGCTCGATGTGTTTGACCTTTGCCTGATGCGTAGATCACTGCTGAATGCTCCCGTTTAACACAAAAAACGCTGACAAACGACTTGTCAGCGTTTTTTCGTATATCATCAGTGTTTACCGTTGCGGCGCCTGAAAGAACTCATTTATTTACAGTGCCCCGTGTTCGTTTTCCTCTTTTACACGCCGGCGCTTTTCAATGCTTCCCTTGCAATATGCGTCTCAAGATCGGCCAGTCTTGTAGGTATCGGGATATGGCTTTCCCTGTCGGTAAGCTTCATCGCAAGAGCACAGGCGGTATCAAGGGAGACAAAGTTTCCGACGGAAACGAATACCGGCTTAACATCTTTATGCGTTCTCAGCGCTCTGCCGTAAACTTCGCCGTCTATGACGATATCCGTATAGCTTCCGGCATCGTTTCCGGGCTCTGTGTAGTCTGTCTTTTTATCGACGCGGAAGTAGGTCTTTGCGATACCGATAGTCGGCTTGTTGAGGTAAAAAGATGCGTGAGTTGCGATGCCCATGTGGCGCGGGTGCAGGTAGCCGTTGCCGTCAAATATGAAAATATCCGGACCTGTTTCGAGCAGCTCCACTGTTTTCAGTATCAGCGGCAGCTCTCTGAACGCGAGAAATCCCGGCATATACGGTACCTCGATCTTTCCGCTGTACTGCTTCTTTTCAACGACATTATGCGTATCGGACCCGATCACAACTATACAGCACACTGCATATTCGTCATCGCCCTGCCCCCAGTACGCAAGGTCAACACCGGCAACGAGCTTAACACTGCCGGGGTCAAACCTGTCAACAGTTTCTATCCTGTCACGCAGTTCATTCTGCTTTGCTAAAAAATCCTTCTGCATCTCTTCAGTATTCATAACGCTCTCCCCTTACAAAGCTGCTGATAATTTCTCTCATTGATCCTGGTTTTATTGGTTTCCCGGATTTGCGTACCATAAACGCTCGGCTCCAAGGTACTGCATTTATTCTGTTTTGATTATACCACATCTTTGCTTGGATTGTAAAGAGGGACGTTCCTGCTTTTTAAACTTGTTCCTGAAAGCACCGGTATCTGCCTGATTTTAAACAGCAGCGCACAGAGCTTGTGCCTGAAAAGCGATGCCATATATTTTTATATGAAGATATCTCCCTCGCAGGACTTGCTATTTAGAAAAATATATGCTATATTTAATTGTAGAAAAATTTTTCTGAAAATTTTTTTGAACTTGTGTCACAATTTTGCTGCCCCGGCTGTATATAGGTCAGAACGGCAGATAAACCGTTAAAAAACTAAGAAAGCAGGTATTTATTATGAAAAAAATAATCACAGCAGCAATGGCACTCGTTCTGGCAGCATCTATGACAGCTTGCGGAAGCATTGAAAGCTCATCTGACATCAGACCGGGAGCTAATGTCTCTGACGAGACTGTCCCCGAAAAAACTACCGAAATTACTGAGAACAAGGAGGGAACTATGATCCGTTTAGCAGGAGGCTGGTCAGCCGTTACAGGAGATACTTCACTCAGCGCAAATGCCGCTGCAAAATCGGCATTTGAAAAGGCAACAGAAGCGTTTTGCGGTATGGAATACGAACCCATTGTCGTTCTTGCAACACAGGTAGTTGCAGGTACAAATTACTGCATTCTTTGCAGAGGCAGGGCAACTGTTCCGGACGCTCAGCCGGTTATCCAGCTTGTCTATATCTATGAGAATTTGCAGGGCAAGGCTGAGCTCACCAACACAAAAACAATAATCGACAGCGAGATGCTCGACGGCGGATTTGCTGCCAACAGCGGCGACCTTAAACTCGAAAACAACGCCGATGTGAAAGCCGCTTTTGAAAAGGCAACACAGGCAATGACAGGTGCCGAATTAGAACCGGTCGTATATCTCGGAAGTCAGGTCGTTGCAGGCTCGAATTACCTTGTTCTCTGCAAGCAGACAGCTACAGTTCCCGATGCAGAGCCCGGATTTGCACTGGTGACAGTCTACTCTGACCTCGAGAAAAATGCAAGCATCATCGACATCAGAGATATCGTATTCGGTGAGTACGACATCACAGAGGAAAACGAGGACTAACAGGAGCACTATATGGAACTTGCGTTACGGAATTCCCCTCTCATTGCACTGCGAAGGCTCTTCCTTTCAGTCTGTGCCTTTGCAGCTCAGATATTCGGCATAAAACGCTCCGAAAGCAAGGCTGACACAGCGGACAGGTACCTCCGCGGTATTATGGATAAGCACGGGAACCGCCTGCTCAGGCTCGCTTACTCCTACCTTCACAATATGCAGGATTCAGAGGAGGTATTGCAGGACGTTCTGCTGAAACTTATGGATAAAGCACCGGTTTTTGAGAGCGATGAGCACGAAAAGGCATGGCTCCTGAGAGTGACCGCGAACCTCTCCAAAAACCGGATAGAATACAACAAGCTGCGTGATACAGACGAGCTTGAAGATGAACTTGTCGCCGAGGAACGTCAGGATCTCTCGTTTGTGTGGGAGGCTGTAAAGGAGCTCCCGGACAATTACCGCGAAGTCATTCACCTTTTCTACGAGGAGGGCTACCAGACAGACGAGATTGCCGATATACTCGGCGAATCCGGTGCAAATATCCGCACAAGGCTGAAACGTGCGAGGGATAAACTCAGGGAAATTCTGAAAGAGGAGTTTGATTTCTGTGGGCAGGTATAATGAGATCATGGAACATATTGAGCTTACTGACGAAATGCGCGAGCGTATCCTCAGTAACGTCAAAGCTAAGAATAAACGCCGGCGCATAAGCAGGATAGCCGGTGCTGTAACAGCAGCGGCAGCCTGTGCTGCAATAGCATTCGGAACGGTTGCTGTCATGAAGAATACCGGTTCTTTCGGTAAAAAGCCGGGCAAGGATACGACGATAACCTCATCGCAGGCAACCGAGCCTACCGTTAACGATGCGCTTACCCACGGCGCTGAATCCTACCGGAACGCGGCTGAGTTATCGGAGAAATTCGGCTTTGAGATACACGATATAACAGCACTGCCTTTTGAGGCTGAATCCGTCAGCTATTCTATCATTTCCGAAAGCTTTGCCGAGGTCGTGTACTGCGGCAAAAACGATGAGGAATGCTGTTTCAGGGTCGGCAGGGACACGGAGGATATCTCCGGAGAGCTTGACGAATTCACCAGCATCGAAAGCGTTCAGCTCAACAACACCGACGTCACGCTCAAAGGCTATGACGGAAAGTATCACCTTGCTTCGTGGATAAAAGACGGACATTTCTTCTCGGTATCCCTGAATGAAGATACCGACGCAGAGATACTTCTGAAAATTGCGGAAGAGATGACTGACTGAGGAACAGTACGTTCAGCGGCAGCTAAATAGCCAAGAAAGGATCTCCGTCCGAAAGGAATGGAGGTCCTTTTTGTCGTGCCTGCACCGCCCGCTTTTGCAGGTTATCCGCAAAGCAGGACGGTAAATCAAATACGTCACGGAACACGCCTGAGGTCATTCCTGCGAGGAAGGCGTCGGCACCGTTTGGCTCTGAACTTTGAGTAAAATATATATTTATTCCGCATTTCCGTTGCAATTCATCACTGCATATTGTATAATAATAACAGTATTATCCCGGATATTGATAATTATTTACAACAGGAGGTATGTATGAAGCTGCTAAAAAGAACGATCCCGGCTCTCATCTCTGCCGCGACAGCCTTGGGCGGACTGTCCCTCTCAGCCGGTTCAATAGAGTACGAGCAGTCTGCCGATAGAAACAGGCGGCTGTACGCCGACGACTGCTGCGAGATAATCAGCGGCGAGGACTACAACATCATGGTCCGGCTGAGCGGAAAAATGATCACCGCTGACAGTTCCGGCAATGTTATGCAATGGGAAAAGAACGGCAGTGACCAGCAGAAATGGCACATCACTGCCAACGGTGACGGTACTTGCAGTATACTCTCATGTGCTGACAAGTCGCTTTCACTCACCGTTGAAAATGAAGACTCCGCCAACGGCAATAACATCTTCCTCTCGGAGTATAAAAGTCTGCCCTCTCAGAAGTACATTCTCCACAGGACCGACGACGCTTACTGGATAACCGCCGAATGCTCCGGCCGCACAGCTCTCGATGTGTACGATATAAGCTACGATAACGGCGCTAACATCGACCAGTGGGACTACTGGGGAGGCGAAGGTCAGAAATTCTACATAAGGCCTGCTGGCGGCGATCATAAGCTCATGCGCTGCGATATTAACCTCAACGGCAGGGTCGATATCTTTGACAAGATACTCGTCAGCCGGTGTATCGGAAAGCCTGCTGACGATCCGCAGACTATGAGAGCCGACCTCGACGGCAACGGCTTCGTCGATGAAAACGATGTAGCTCTGATAAGCAATTTCCTCCTCGGCAGAGAGGCGAACATCGACCTGTACGCTGAGGTCTCAGCGGAGAAGCCGCCGGTCGCTTATCTGTTCGCGTATTTTCTCGGGAATGCTCCCGAACAGGAAAGGCTCTCCTACGCTGTCAGCCTTGACGGAAAGAACTTCCATGCCCTCAATGGTGGAAGAGCCATATGGCAGTCTGATGCCGGTACAAAGTGTATAAGGGACCCCTACATCTTCAAGGGTGAGGACGGTCTTTACCACCTGCTTGCTACCGATATGAAGTCCTCACTCGGCTGGAACAGCAATCGTGATCTCATTTCAGCAAAATCCACCGACCTCGTTCACTGGTTCGATGATACCATTATAAAGGTCGCGAACGCATTCCCGAATATGCAGAACTGCGACCGTGCATGGGCTCCGCAGGCGATATACGATCCCGAAAAGAAGTCGTACATGGTCTACTTCGCGGCAAGAGTTCCCGGCACTGACGAAAGGACTATAATGTATTACGCCTACAGTGATGACCTCAAGCAGTTCAATGATGCGCCTGCCGTACTCTTTGCCCCGCAAAACGGCAATGATGCCATTGATTCGGACATTATCCGTCAGGACGGCAAATACTATATGTACTACAAGAATGAGACCAACAAGCGTATCTACCTTGCTGAAGCCGACCATGCAAACGGTCCCTACCGAGAGATAAAGCAGGTCTCGGAGGGGAACATCGGCGTTGAGGGTCCCAATATCTACAAAATGCTCGATTCCGACAAGTGGCTGATGATGTCGGACGCTTACGGCAACGGCTACTATGTTATGCAGGAAACATCGGACCTTGAAAACTTTACGTCACTTCCGCGCTCCGAATACAGCTTTGACTTCACTCCGCGTCACGGCTACGTCATTCCCATAAATGCCGACCAGTACAATGCGCTTGTCAGTGCTTATCCCTCAGATTCGCTGACAAAGATAAATACCGGTATCAAGCCGGTGAACGTCTGTGTCAAGGAAGGCGAGGAGCCTGATCTTCCCGAAAAGGTGACGGCTCTTTACAGCGACGGAAGCACTGCCGATATGCATGTTGACTGGGATCTCCCCAATATAAGCACGTTGTCACGCGGCAAGCACCTGATGCACGGCACCGTCAGGACTTCTTCCGCAGATTACGCTGACCCGTTCATAACCGAACGTGCCGATCCGTATATCGTTGACGGCGGAAACGGCTGGTTCTACTTCACGGCTTCGTATCCGGCTTACGGCAGCGCTGACAAGGGCTACGACCGCATTGTACTCCGCCGCAGCACGACTGTTGCCGGACTGGCTGATGCGGAAGAAAAAACGATCTGGAAAGCTCATTCGAGCGGTATCATGTCCCGGCACATATGGGCTCCGGAAATGCACTTCATCGGCGGAAAATGGTACATTTTCTTCGCTGCCGGAACGACTGAGAATGTCTGGGCGATACGTCCGTATGTGCTTGAATGCGACGGCGATCCCTATACCGGAAGCTGGAAGGAATGCGGACAGATGCAGGCTTCTGACGGCGATACGGAGTCGTTTGCCGGCTTCTCTCTCGATATGACCTACTTTGAACACAACGGCAGACATTATGTCGTATGGGCTGAGATAAAGGGCGATTCCTCGCTGTTTATGGCTGAGATCGACCCTTCTGCCCCTTACCGCCTCATATCAGCACCGATACTTCTCACCAAGCCCGAATACAACTGGGAGACAGTAAACAACCGCGTCAACGAGGGACCGTCAGTTCTTGAAACGAACGGCAAGGTCTACATATTCTTCTCGGCTTCCGGAACAGGTTCCGAATACTGTGTCGGCAGGCTCGAAGCCGATGCTGATGCGGACCTCATGAATGCTTCGAGCTGGAGCAAGCTAAGCACTCCGGTGCTTTCGACAAAGGACCTCAGCGGCGAAACGGGTCCCGGACACAACTGCTTTGTTGTTGACGAGAACGGCGACCTCCTCGTCGTATATCATGCACGTCCCGCATCGCATTCCTCCGGTGAATGCGGCACTTATAACAAGGACCCCCTCTATGATCCCTGCCGTCACACAAGGATAAAACAGGTGACGTTCGCTGCCGACGGAACTCCCCTCATCGACCAGCGTCCCGGTACCGAATTGCTGCCGCAGTACAAAGATGTCACGGCAACTGTTTACATTTATTAAAACAGGCAGAAATATTAAAAAGTCCGGAAGCATTAATGCTTCCGGACCTTTTTATCATTGTGAAAAGCAAAGCTTGAAGGCACTTTTATCAAAGGGCTCAGACTTCCGCCTCATGACTGCTTGTTCCTTTCGCGGAACAGTATAAGGTTCTTGATTATCTCTTCCGGATCAAATGTGTAGGCTCTGCGTCTGTTATCCGGATCAATAATGCGGTAATGCTTGCCCATAAACGGCACCTTATGCCACTCTATAGTCCAGCCTCCGAGCTCGAATATCTTGTCATAGCATATTTCCATACGCATTACGGTCAGCTTGAGGTTTGCGTGCTTGAATTTTGAGATAGAGACAAAAGTCTCAAAGTCCTGCGGAGTCTTCAGCACTTCGCCTGCAAGCCTGCGTATCTTGTCATTGCAGTTGATATCCATATTTTCGTTCACTCCTTTTTTAACATCAAGTATTTCCTTTGCGTCATGGTAACCGAGCGCCACTCGCTGCTTTATTGAATCCGTTCTGAAATCGAGCGTTCCGTCAACAAGCTGACCAATATCAAGGCTCGGCTTGATTATCTTTATATCAGCACCGGGAAACTTCTCGTAAATACTGAAATTCTCACCCGAAACAGCATTCCCGACAGAATACGGATTGAACCTGTTGTTCAGCGGAACAAGTATGATATTCCTTCTGCCGTTATCGTAAAGCACATTTAAAGGGCAATTGCCCATAGCCGTACAGCCACCGTCCTTGTAGAGCTCACCGTGGTACTCAACAGGAGAGTATGCCACCGGCAATGCTGACGATGCAAGCAGCAGCGTGATTATATCGCTCTCACTTTTTCCGTTGAGGAGAAAAGCCTCAGGACGGTCAAGCCGGACATTGTGGACGTACACATAGACCTTTGGGCTCGAGCTTAGCCTGCTGACACCGATATATTTCAGCATGGCTTTCAGACCGTCCCTTGAGATTTCTCCCCTCTGCACATCAATATTGTTCAGCATCATATTCTGATCGACATTATTCAGCCATACATCTTCTGCGAGCTGAACGTCACCTATTGCAAAAAGCAGGGCATTCAGAGCACCTACAGATGTGCCTGAGATTGTGTTTATCCTGCCGAGCGTTCCGGCTTCTTTCATAGCCTTCATTACTCCGATCTGATATGCGCCTTTTGCGCCGCCTCCGCAGAGTGCAAGTGAATCATAAAGCACTTCCCTCTCCTCCTTCCGTTAATGTATGTGTCCGTTATATAACCTTTGTAGACCATTCCTCGATGTTCCAAATATTATCAGCGATGTCCATGTAGAATTCCGGTTCGTGGCTGACTATGAGAACGGTCCCCTTGTAGTCCTTTATCGCCTTTTTCAGAGACTCCTTCGCGTCAACGTCAAGGTGGTTGGTCGGCTCGTCGAGGACGAGAAGATTGACCTCCTTCAGCATTATCCTGCATATCCTGACCTTGGCATTTTCGCCTCCGGAGAGCACTCGCATCTGCGAGGTTATATGCTCGGTGGTGAGCCCGCACTGTGCAAGCGCCGCACGGACCTCCGCATTGGTCATCGAGGGATATTCCTCCCATATAACGTCAAGTGCCGTCTTGGAGGTACTCTCCTCTTCCTGCTCGAAGTAGCCGTACTCCACGAACTGATCGTGCTCAACATAACCTGATATCGGCGGTATTATTTTCAGCATGGTCTTCAGCAGAGTGGATTTTCCTATGCCGTTCACTCCGCGGATAGCTATTTTCTGACCGTTCTCGACCTTCACGGAAATAGGCTTGGTCAGCGGCTCGTCATAGCCGAGGACAACGTTCTTGCAGTCGATGACGACCCTTCCCGGAGTACGCGCCTTCCTGAACGAAAAGGAAGGCTTCGGCTTCTCGCGCATGAGGGTTATCTTGTCCATTTTGTCCAGCTTCTTCTGACGGGACTTTGCCATGTTCGTAGTGGCGACTCTTGCCTTGTTGCGGGCGATGAAGTCCTCGAGGTCTGCGATCTCCTTCTGCTGCTTTTCGTAAGCCTGCTCGATCTGCTTCTTTTTCAGCTCGTACATTCTCACGAAGTTGTCGTAATCTCCGGTATATCGTGTCATAACGGCATTTTCAACGTGGTACACAACGTTGATGACGCTGTTCATGAAAGGTACATCGTGCGATACGAGAATGAATGCGTTTTCGTAGTTCTGGAGGAAGTTCGTGAGCCAGCGGATATGGTTCTCGTCAAGGAAGTTCGTAGGCTCATCGAGAATAAGTATCATCGGATTTTCGAGCAGTACCTTTGCGAGAAGCACCTTAGCTCTCTGACCGCCCGAAAGCTCTGCGACGTCCCTTTCGAGACCTATCTCGTTCAGTCCGAGACCGTTTGCGTATTCGGATATTTTCGCGTCGATAGTGTAGTAGCCGCTGTAATCGAGTATCCCCTGTATCTCGCCGACCTCCTCCATGAGCGAGTTCATCTCGTCCTCGGAACAGTCGGACATTTTCTCATAAAGCGTGAGCATTTCAGCTTCAAGCCCGGCAAGGTGGTCGAAAGCCTCACGGAGCACATCGCGTATGGTCTTGCCCTTTTCGAGCGTGCTGTACTGGTCGAGGTAGCCGGTTGTGATGTGCTTGCACCACTCGACCTTGCCCTCGTCAGGCTGGAGCTTGCCCATGATTATATTCAGGAAAGTTGACTTTCCCTCGCCGTTAGCTCCAACAAGTCCGACGTGCTCGCCTTTCAGCAGGCGGAACGAAGCATCGTTCAATATCTGCCTCGCACCGAAACCGTGCGTAACGTGTTCAACATTAAGTATGCTCATATATACCTCCGGGTGGGTGTTTTGTATTCCTATCAGACCATAAATCTGCAAGGGCATTCGGATAAACATATTTTTCCTCTGCATTCATTATACCATAAATATATGGGAAATGTAAAGGGAAAAGCCTCTCTTTTCCGTAAAAATGCCGTTGATTATCCGCGGTGCATTGAAGCGGACCGTTCTCAGCACCGCGCTGCTCAAAACAAAAACGGCAGATCGCTCTGCCGCCTTTTAGTTTGTGATTTTTCCTGTGACGAACGCACCGGGAATGAGTATTACCGATGCCGTTCGATCTTGCACTGCCGGAAAGCACCGGTTTACTTGAACAGTTCCTTTACGCCGAGAGCCTCGGTGATCTCCGATTTGATGCCTTTCTTATAAAGAAGCTGCGGACCGATAAACTGTGATCTTCCGTTTGCCTCAACAAGGCACCAGCCTTTTTCTGTGTAAGCAAGGTCCCAGCCGACGCACCTTACATCTGGAAGTTTCAATGCGAGCTCAGTTGCAGTTTTACGCAAGCCCTCCCAATCAGGCATCTGATATCCCTTATAGACCTTGTGAGTATCAGGGTGTTCTGTAAAGATCTCGCCGAATTCAGTCATAGCGTCAGTATCAATAATACCTGTTTCAGGGTCAATGCCTGCCATAACTCCGCCTGCTGCACCGTTATCAATAAATGCGCCGTTTCTTCCAGTACGGATATTGCAGTGCATTATCTTTACCTTTCCGTTATTGATATACGTTCTGCATCTTACCGTGTTGACTGATGACTCGTTGAATTCCGAGAGCACAGCCTGTTTTATAGGCTCTTCAAGGAGGTATTCATCATCAGCAACAAGCTTCTTGAAGTATTCCTCTTTTGAGCAGCCGGTTTCGTTTATATTGATGAGCTTTACGCCCTGACCGCAGTTTTTTCTGTCGTTTTTCTGGACGAATACGGGGTGCTTTTCAACGAACGCGAGGAAAGCATCAAGATCATTTGCAGATTTTACCTCCAGCGCATCACGCTTGTAGAACTCCTTGTAGAGCTTATATGTAAGCTGCTTATTACGAGCATACTGCATATTTACTATATCGTTCACATTATAGAAGAGGATTATCCTTTCTCTTTCGGAGATATAGGCTTTCCTCTCCTCAAAGGTCTTGTCCTTCAGTTCATAGATGTAATACTCATCGGGCATAAAACCATAGGCGAGCGAACTGAAAAGAATGTCCTTCTCTGTCTCGGCATCAATTCTGATGTTTGCCTTTTTGCTGTAGGAAGCGATCTTCTTTTTCAATGAAGCAACATAGTCCTTTTCCGATGACTTGTACTTTTCAAGGACCTCCGACATTTTTGAAGGAGCTTTTTCGACTGCTGCAACATCCTTCTTACTCATCCAGTGTCTGTTCAACTGCTTAAGCTTAATGTTAAGTCCAATCTTTTTTATAAGCTTGATCTTTCTGCCGTATTTGAATGTAAACGGTTCGATATCTTTTAAATTCATGATCTTTTACCTCTGTTTACTTTGAAATTTTTCTGAATACTGACCTGAAAACTTTGGAGATCAGCTTTTTGTTCACTGCAAAGCAGAATACTATACTTATCAGTATATTGATACAATTCAGTATGAATATCCTCTGCCAGCATATCGCACACATAACAAGCAGTACGCCTATGTATGCCATCATTCTTACCAAATGGAATTTCATATTGTATTTATTCCGCAGATCTACTGTTCTGAAAATAAAGAGGAACAGATAGCCTGCAACAGTGGAGATAGATGCGGCATAAATACCTATGAGGTTAATGAAGATAAGGTCTATAACAAGATTGATCGCCGCGGCAGCAAGTGTAGTCACTCCCATAGAGACCGTCTTTTTGTTTGCAACATAAATTCCGCCGTAGAATGCAGAAAGGAGTGAGAAAAAGAAGCCTAGGAACAATATCGGGATATGGGGATAAGCCTCTGAATAATCGCCCTTTATGAATACATGGAAAAGTATCGGTGTTCCTGCAATGAGCATTGCAGTTGAACCCACTGTGATGTTATAGATCGTGCGGAAAACTCTTGAATAGTATTCGTCCTTATCATCGCTTTCTGACGATATGGAGGCATTTTCCTGCCAGGCATAGGTGAAGGTGGTCTTTATCAGGTTAAGCAGTGAGGGTATCTTATTGGCAACGCCGTAAACAGCAGTGGCTTCAAGTCCGATAAATATAGTGATAACGGTTCTGTCAGAGATACTGAGCACCCAGTCGGAAAGCACCGTCGGCACGAGCGGCCATGAGTATTTGAGCATCTGTATGATAGAGCTCTTGCTTATCTTTTTAAACTTTACGAATGAAAAAACTCTTCCGCCCAGAATAAGCACCGCATTGCTTGCAAGGAAAGCGATATTGAACGACAGCAGCAGACCTATCAAGCCCATATCTGCATACTTTATTGATACTACGACCAGTACCATTTCGGAAACAGCCTGTACCACAGCACTGATCGAATATATCATATTCTTTGCTATTCCGCGGACGACCTGACGCATCGTAAGGACAATGGTGTCAAGGAAGAAATACAGGCATATCATCAGCCGCAGTATTATCGAGAGCTTGTACAGTATAAAGTATACCGCTATCAGCGATACGGCAGAAATGCTGATAATGTAGAACAGAAGGCTCGATATGATCGTTTCTGTTTCCTCTTTGTTCTTTCTCGCATCAACAAGAAATCTGAAAGCAGCCGCATAGATCTGGAGAGTTATGAACGGCAGTACACATGACACCATTGTTGTAATGAGGTCATATGTGCCGTATTCAGCCTTTGTCAGTCCCGCAGTAACTATCGGCAGGGTTATGAGACTGACAAGCTTTGGAAGGAAGGTTCCGATAGAAATAATGATCGAATTCTTTACGAGTTCTTTTTCTCTGCTCATTAATACTTACTCCCGGACAGAATTATTTAAGCTTATGAATGAGCTTTGAAAGAGTACCGTTTTTATATGTGGCTTTTTTGAGTGCATTCTTAGCACTTTCCTTGAAGCTGAGATTGGAGATCTCATCAAAATACTTGTGAACGATGTCGGAATCCGCTTTCTTGTCTGTAAATACCTCTAAGAAAACAGGACGGTCTGAATCCTTGCTGAAGAATTCGGCACAAGCCTTTTCAAGCTCCTCCTCGTTATGAGCGCAGAGGTACTTGAAGCCTCTTGACTGTACCCAGCCCTTTGCGAAAGCGTGGTGCTCAGCGGCGATATATTCATTGATGCGCTTGATCTTTGCACCGTGGTCGTAGTGGAAGAGCTCGGCGCCGGAATTGTTATTGAGCATGATCCTGATATTCTTTCCGCAATACCTGTTCCAGCAGGCATTCATGTCGTAGAAGAAGCTGAGATCGCCGATGAGGAGGAAAGCAAGCTCCTCGGAGACTGACGCATTGCCCATGAACGCTGAGAATGAACCGTCGATACCGTTGGTTCCTCTGTTGCAGTAGACCTTGATGTTCTCATTCATCGGGAACATATTCGCATATCTTACGGTACTGCTGTTTGCGAGGTGGACGATGCTGCCGGAGGGAACATTTTCCATAAACTTCTTTACGGCATATATGCTTGAATACTCAGGCTCAGGAGAAGCTATCGAATCAATGTGGCTCTTCCAGAGCTCGTAATAGCTGTTGTCCGACTTATTGTTGGTTCTGGACATCATTCTGAGGAAGTCTATAGTGGAGCCCTCAAAGATCTTCTTGAGGTTGTGCAGACAGTCTCTCAGAATACCGTCATCGCAAACGTCCCACTGCTTTGCGCCGACACCGGTGAACTTCTTGAGCATCGGCATAAATGTGCAGTTGCCGTTCAGAGTGATGATGATATCAGGTCTGAGCTTTGCCTTATCGCCTTCCGAGAGAGCCTTCATCGCAGTGAATGGCAGGATAGCCTTGTCGTAGGAAAGATTTGAGATATGGTCCTTTACGACAACGCAGTTGAAATGGCTTACAAATTCTTCGAGTGCCGCTAACTCTTCGGAGGATACTGCTGAGCTCTGACCGTATACGACCATGACCTTTGAGTTTTTCAGGGCAGCTATGCACTTTGAAAGGTCAGTTCCCTTCTTTTCGAGCTCATATCTGTATGTCCTCGGGATATCGTCAGGCTTTTCATAGGTAACGTCGGCAGTATTCGCACACTTGTCCTCAACGATGAAATTGATGTGGACAGGTCCCTTTCCGTGGTGGTCAAGTTCAAGGAGAGCAGCCTCGATACGGTTTTTCGTATACCAGTAATCCTGGGAATCCTTTATTGTGGAGATCTGTACTGCTACCTTTGTGATGCACTTCAGCATATCGAGCTGCGGCACCATCTGATCCTCATTCTGATTAAGGAAATAGTTAAGTCTGTCGGCAGTAAGAACAACGAGCGGAAGTCTCTGATAATAAGCCTCTGCGACTGCGGAGGTATAATTGCAGAGGGCTGTTCCTGATGTACAGCAAATGCCTACAGGCTCATTGAGTCTCTCGATAAGTCCTATCGCGAAAAAGCCTGCACTTCTCTCGTCTACTACGGAATAGCAGGTGAAGAAGCTGTCGTTTTCAGCCATATGAACAAAGGGGATATTTCTGCTTCCGGGTGATAATACCAGATGTCTGATATTATATGCTTTGAGCATAGCAATAAGAAGTTTTACGTTTTCCTTTTCTGAATAAGCCATTTAATATTACTCCTTTTTCATTATAATATCATTTTAAATTCTCACTGAGAAAATCTATTGCCTTTTTCCTTTCAGCCTGTATCAGGGGAACTATCTCTGTATAATCAATATCAGCCGAATAGTCGGTAACAGCTATATTGCGTTCCTGCAAGCCGAAAAGCTCGATGATATCCTGAATACGGCTGTTTGTCTTATGTCCGCTTCCGAGGAACTCAAAATAGAAGTTCTTATTGAATATTATCGAAAGGGATATACCGTGGAACGAATTTGTAAATACCGAATGGGCATTGTCTATATACGAAAGGAACTGCGAGGGACTGCACCTTGTAACGTACTTCACGCCCGGCAGCTTGTTCCTTGCCATATTGGTTATGACAAGCGGTGTCTTATTGTGATCCTTTGCGTATTTTACCGCAGTTTCGAGCAGCTTCTGGGATTTCTGGAGCAGGAATATCATAACGTAGCTGTCCTTCTGCATATCAACAGGCTCCGCGAGCTTCAGCCATTCGTTCTTCGGCATAAGATAAACAGGATCTATCACCTGTCTGCATTCGATACCGATAGCCTCGAGCTCGTTTTTCAGGGTCTTTTCCCTGACGCTTATCGCATCGAAATCAGAAAGCATATTTCTGAAAAAGTCATGCTCCTTTTTTTCAATGCTCTTTCCGGAGCTTGCTGCATAGGATATCCTCTTATGTCCCCTTGCAAAGTCAAGGAAGTAGGACTTATCGAAGTCCGTAAGCTCAGTATTCCATATCTGATCGCTTCCGCAGATGAAAACGTCATCGGCATTCCAGCTCTCGTTTACAAGCTCATCGGGACCGTTATATGTCTTTGAACGCCTGATATTCTTTTTCAGGTATTCGTCAAAAAGCTTCCTCTTTTTCCTTACAACGGGCATTACAAGAGCACCGTAGATGTTCTTTTTTATCGGGTATTTCAGTGAAAACAGCTTGTAGCTGTCCTCTATCTTCCGGCATCTGTAATCAAGCACACGGCATTTTCCGAAGCCGGAAACTGTTCTGAACAGCGCGGTACACTGGAAAACTGCTCCGTAATTCAGAGCATTCTGAAAGGTAAGTATATAGATATTTCTCATATTTCACCCCAAAACAAAGGAGCATCAATTGCCCTTTGTGATTTTCTGTATCAATATTTTTTCAATATTCAGGCATAAAAAGCAAAGTATCATGATCGAGGGCTGCATGATGTAAGAGTCCGTTATCATAAGGACGCAGAAGGCTGTAAATCCGCAGCTCAGGAGCCTTACCGACTTTATGTACCTGTATTCGTAAAGCTTTCTTATCGCCATAACGAACAGATACATGAACATGAACGTTCCGATGATGCCTGACGACCAGAGAAGCTCGAGCGCATAATTGTGGGTATGCGTTGCAGCCTTATCCCACACGGAAAGACCGACTATTTTCTGAAAATATTCGGGATAAGCCTGTCCGTAGCCGACTATCGGGTTCCTGAAAATAGAATCGACAGACAATGCCCATATCCTTGTTCTGCCCGAGAGCGTTCCGTCCTTTCCGAAGACAGAGAAGACCGCCGAGAACAGCGGGGTCAGGTCAAAAAGTATCGTCATCGCTGTAAACAGTACGAATACACCGAACATTACCGTCGGATTTATCACCTTTTCCGCAGCCCGGACGATGAAATTCCTCTTTTTACTGAGCACGATATAATAAGCCAGAACAAACACTGCCATCGCAAAGCAGGCTGTTACCGCCTGTGAATAGAGCTTTCCGATAAAGCACAGCAGGAATACTCCGAGTGATGATGCGGAAAATTTCCCGCAGCTGTAGTGATCGTTGAACATTATTATCGTGAGTATCGGGATAATAAGGAATATGACCGTATTATCGAGACCGAGAAGCGAATACTGTATCTTTCCGTCGTAATTGACAAATATGGAAGCCGAATCCAAGATCAGTATCGCTTTCAGGAAGCTCGAAAGACTGGTCAGGATCTCCTTGAAGTTCGCGTTCCTGTACGCGAGCATATAGAACGGGAAAAGCAGCATTCGCACTGACTGCGATACTGAACCCAGAAACGCTTCGGTCGTATATACCAGTGTCATAAACGAATATATCGCGCAAAATCCGACCATGAACGAGGCATACAGAAGAGCTTTTTTCTCTATCCTCTCATGTATGATCCCTATCGCTGCAAGAACGGATAACGAAAAAAAGCCCCATAGACTGTACATTTTATCAAGCACCGGATACGATTCCAGTATAGCCAGCTTGAAAGCCGGCAGCAGGAAGAACCATGTCTTCAGATCGGTCCCGACCCTGGTAAGGCTGATTGAAAATTCGCCTTTTTTATTTTTTACAATACTGCCATTGAGCATACATCAACTTCCTTCTATGACAATATATTCCTGAGCTGTGATACACAGCTTTCGATCGAGAATTTTTTGCTGTAAGCTGAAGCATTCCCGCTCATTTTCTCATATTCTTCATCGCTCATATCTGATACGGCGTACTTTATGGCTTCGGAAGCCTTTTTAACATCGGGCTCGATAAGGAGACCGTTTTTGCCGTTCTCGACGAGCTCGCACATTGCTCCCCTGTCATAGACAATGCTCGGAAGTCCTGCCGCCATAGCCTCGATTAGAGTTATGCCGAAGCCCTCCTCCCATTCGGGAAGGTGTATGAAAAAGTCCGAGCCGGCAAGTCTTTCCGGGATATCGCGCTGCTTACCGCAGAACGTAACGCAGTCACCGAGACCGAGCTCTCCGCATTTTTTCTTCAGTTCATCGGCATATGTGCCGTCCCCGACGATGCTGATATGCAGCCTGCTCCTTACAGTTTCCTTATCGAGCAGCGAAACAGCTTCGAGAATATTCTGAACGCCCTTTTCCTTTATAAGTCTTCCGACGAATATGAACTCCGTCTTTTCACCGCGTTCCTTTTTCTGCTGATTTGCGAATTTTGCAAGATCGGTACCGTTATAGACCTTTCTTATGTTTGAACGCCGGAAGCCTGCATCAACAAGGCTCTTCCTTACGATATCGGAGATAGCGATGACATAGTCGCATTTTTTCGCGGTATGCTTGAGGATAGCCTTTCTTATCGCGTGAGTCTTTTTCTTTTCGGGCTTCAGGACGTCTTTCAGGTGAGCGTGGATATACACGACTGTTTTGAGCTTCTTGTATTTTCTCCTGAAAAGCTGGAGGTATATCCACAGCACCGGAGCCTCGTGGTGAACTATGACCGCATCTATCTTGTGCTTCTCTATATAATCGGAGATCGCCCTGTACGTCTTTACGACAGACTTCTTGCTGTGTCCGAGAACGACCGTATTCGTGCCGTTCTGTATCATTTCATCGGCAGTACAGCCGCCGTACCAGACGAATATGAAGTGGTTTTCAACGATATCAGTCGCAGAAATATCCTTGCAAAGGGTCTCGATACCCCCTGCACCGCCCGAAGCCAGTAAATGTAATATCTTCATTTTATTTTCTTCCCTTATTTCTCAGGCCTTCCGCAGCCTTTTTCAGGTTCCTTTTCAGACTCTTAGGCATATAGAATTCGAGGATATACGGATATTTTTTTATTCTTATTTCCCTGCTGTATATCTCATCGACAGCCTTGTAACCATCCTTTATGTATGAATTCAGCACTTTTTTCCTGTTTGCAGCCCTTGCAGAAGGCTTCACAAGCTGGTCGTTATGTGCGGCGACCTTTTGGAACTCAGACTCGAAATAATTGAGCTCTCCGCTTATGCTTTCCCAGAAGTCACTGCCCTTGCCGGTATTTATCAGAACGCAGGAAATCCCCTTTCTGTTGTCGAGACCTGCCCTGCTTATTTCGTCAGAGTGCTCCTGATATATGCCCCAGTAATCGCCTATCGTTATATCCGATACTCTCTTTTCCGAAGCATACGGACAGCTATAGCAGTTTTTCCTGTAGGTCGAGCCTTTCAGGAACATTCCGAAATACGAGCTCAGCTTGCCGTTTTTGACTTTTTCGCGGAGCTTTTCACCGCTCTTTTCAGTAATGCGGTAATTCATTCCCTGTCCCCTGCTCTTGTCACGGAAGCTGAAATCCGTTACCTTGCAGGAATTCTTCTTCTCATAGAAGCTGATATAGTCATTGAAAAGCTTCAGTGAGGGGACTCCGTGGCAGATAAGATCGACCGTGATAAGACCTTCATATTCCTTTCTCAGGTAGGACTTCAACGCTGCGATCTGACAGGGAGTTCCCGAAAAGAGGAGCTTTTTTCCCGATCTCAGGATATCCTCAGCCTCTCTGAAAACGCCGTCCGTTGCGCTCTTGACGTATTTCGAACCGGCAAGCCTTTTCAGATCGGCTTCATTGTCAGCGAAAACGTGCCTTACCTCAAAGCCGTTCTCCGTCCTGCTCATCGCCGAACCGCAGACAACTCCGCCGTTCCTTACGAACTCCGCTGCCATAACGGAAAAGATACCGCCGGAAGCAGCATTCATCAGTACAGCATCGCTTTTTGAAGCCGCCGCAAATACCTTCTGCGGCTTTATTCCGTCATTTCCGTTCCTATAAGCACATACCCTGCTGCAAAGTCCGCACGATATGCACTTTTCCTTATCTATCTCAGGATAAAGGAAACCCGCCTTATCCCTTGCTATCGTTACCGCGTCCTTGGGACAGACGTCCTTGCAGGCAAAGCAGCCGCAGCATTTTGAGCTGTCAATATTCAAAGCATTCTCTTTCATTCTGATCATTCCTTACCGATACTGTTTACAAGGAAATCGAGACTTATCCTTTTTTTCTCGTCAATGACCTTATATACCTCGCCGTAATCAATGGGATCGCTGAGGATCTCCATTCCGGGGGTAAGCGTTCTGTCGCCTATGGTCAGGAAATCGAGCAGATCGTTGACCTTTCTGATCCTGCTCTCATTTGTAAGATAGCAGCCGAACTGCTTCCTGTTAAGGATAGAGAAAACAGCGCCGTGGAAGGTCCCGGTAAAGACGTACTCCGCATGGCGGAAAAGCTCGACCCACTCAAAGGGAGTAAGGTCAACGGTGATCTTATCGTATATCTCACCGCATTCGCCTGCACCGTATATCTTGTAGTTGTTCTTTCTCGCATAGGCTATGATGTTCTGCTGTATCTCCTCGGGGAGCCTTTCGCAGTAATAGAAAAGGATATACTTATCCTTCGGGACCCTTCTCTTTGCCCGCGGGAACTCCGCAAGGAAGGTCGGATCAAGCACCATCGTGCATTCCTTATCGGTTATCCTTCTGACGATCTCCGCAGTATTTGAATCTCTTGCGGAGAGGCTGTCGAAGCTCATTATACCCTTTCTGACGTAATCCGGGATAGGGTCATCGGCAGTGGTCTTTCCCGAGCTGGGCGCATAGGAAATAAGCTTTCCGCACTCAAGACCAATGCCGAATTTGAGCTTTGCATTGGCTTTTGAGTCCATGTAGTTCCAGACCTCATCGCTTCCGACAATGATGCAGTCAAAATGCTCATCGTTGATCTTTTTGGTGCCGAAGCAGAGAGGGGTCATTTTCAGGTATTTCTTTCTCGCCCTGGAAAATGTATGCGGAAGCCTTGTCTTCTCCCGCCACATTCTGAAATTCTCCCTGCCGCGGTAAAACCTGAACCAGCCTGCTGTATTTATCAGGAAATGCTTTGCGTTCAGGTTGTTTATGATCTGCACATCATCATCGGGAAAGCACTTCTTTACAGCCTGAGCAAGCGCGTAGGCCTGCAAAAATGCTCCGAAATTATTGATATAATGATGTGTAAGTATACCTATTTTTCTGCCCATATCATTCTCCGTAAAGCTTCAGATATCTTTCCTGAAGCTTCAGAGCCTCAGTCCTGATGTTATAGTGGTTTTCGGTGATAATACCGGTATTGTCCCGGCGGGAGGTATGCTTCAGAGCCTTTGATATCGCATTTATCCAGCTCTTCATGCTTCCCGAGGTGCTGAGGAACTCATTGTTTTCGAGCAGGTCGATCTCTCTTGTTACCGTATCCGAGAATATGCAAGGCAGATCAGCCGTCTGTGCTTCAACTCCGACCACCGGGAGTCCCTCCCAGACAGAGGGCAGCATAAAGCAGTCGAACGCCTGATACCACTCGTTAACGTTATCAACATTGCCAGCAAAGTAGACCTTGTCCGAGATACCGAGCTGTTCAGCCTTAGCCTTCATAGCGTCCATAAGCTCTCCGTCGCCGAGGAGCACGAGATATGCTGCTTTATCCCTCTTGGAATAGGCTGCGAAAACGTCGAGCAGGAACGAATGGTTTTTCTGCTTCATAAAACGTCCTACATGACCTATAACGTGCTTATCCTCAAGGTGATACTCAGAGCGTATCCTGTTTCTTGTCTCTGCATTGAAGACAAATCTTTCGACCTCTATGGCATTGGGTATGAACGTATAGTCGTTCTTCGCAACTACCTTCTTTCCGAAGTAGCACTTTGCCGCCTCGATGCCGCAGGTATAGTGTACGTTCATATTGTAAGGGAGCATTGCCCGGCAGAAATATTTCAGCGGGAGCTTCCAGTCCTTGGTTATGCTTGCACCGTGAGCGTGGAATATCCTTACGGGAATGCCGTTCCTCTTGGCGGCATTGAGCGCATAAACTCCGAGAGCACCGTTATGTGCCTCGACTATCCTGTAATCATTCTTTGCAAATATCTTCTTCATACATTTGAGGTATTTCGGATATTTTGCAGGATTGAGCCCGGGAGTTCTGTATATTTTTCCGCCCATTGAGAGTATCTCCTCGTCGTAAGCGCCCTTTTTGGACTTATTGCAGAGGAAATCGAACTGTATCTTTTCCCTGTCGATATGCCTGTAATAATTCATGAGCATGGTCTCAATGCCGGCTCTGTCCATATTGCTGACAGAGTGAAGTATTCGTATCATAATATCACGCCTTCATTTATTATTTTTTCTTTTGCAGACGGATCTGTAAAGCTTCAGAGTCCTGTCAGTAATATCGTTCCAGTTGTACTTGCCAAGAATAAATCCGGCAGCTTCTTTTCTGTAGCCCTCAACTGTCTGAGGCTCATCGCACAGGAGCTGGAGCTTTTCTCTTAGGTCAGCAACATCTGACTTGCGGAAAATAACGGCTTTATCCTCAACCACTTCCCTGCACTCATCAATATCAGATGTGAGGCAGCAGTTTCCGTAGCTCATTCCCTCGAGGAGGCTCAGCGGCATTCCCTCAAGGTCAGAGGGAAGAGTATACACATAGGCATTGCTGTAGAGCTCATGCTTGATCCTGCCATGTACAAATCCTGTGAAAATTATCCTCTCGTCATCACCGGCAAGCTTTTTAATGCTTGCGGCAAAATCCTCCGTATCGGAAAGGCCGCCTGCGATAACGAGCTTTTTATCCGTTTTAACGTCCTTGAAGGCTTCAATGAGATAGCTTATTCCCTTTTCGGGAACTATCCTTCCGAGATAGAGGATATAATCGTCCTTTTTAAGTCCCCACTGTGCCGTTATCTTGTCAGCGGGACGGTCGTTCGGCTTTTTAACTCCATTCGGCAGAAAAACGGTACGGGCATTGTAGGTCTCCCTGAAATAATCCCTGACGCCATTGCTGAGGACTATTATCCTGTCGGCATATTTCACTGCCATTTTCTCGCCGAAACGGATATACTTTGAAGCGAATTTATTGCCCCATTTAGCTCTCTGCCAGTCCAGACCGTGTATCGTTACCACGACCTTTTTCCTGAAAAGCTTCAGGAGCCAGCACATTGCGGCAGGTCCCTCCGCGTGGACATGGATAACGTCATATCTGCCGAACAGACATTTCAGTGCCGCAAAAAAAGACGAGGAAACAGCCGCAAGCCCTGCCTTATCGACCGTGAAGACCTCTTTTATGGCAACTCCTTTATATTCCGACACCTTTTCTGTGTCATATTCGGCACCGCTTACGTTATGGCCCTTTCTGTTATACAATACGACCTTATGACCCTTTTCAGCCATTCTGGTCGATAATTCCTCAACGACTACCTCGATGCCGCCTTCACGGGAGGGCACTCTCTTGTGCCCGAACATGGCTATTTTAAGCCTTCCACCGTCTGCCTTGACTTTCCTATCCAAGATATACCTCCATACATAAGAGCGCACAGCTTTCCTGCTTTCAGCTCATATTTCAGACCGAATTTTTCTTCCTGTTCAGCAAAAAGTTCATATAAACATTCGTAGTATTATTATACCATATAACCGCCGAAATGTCAAGTTTTCGCAAGCACAGCTTCAAATCAGGAGTATCCGGACGCTTCCGGCATAAAAAGGCTCCGCATAAGCGGAGCCCTGAGCTTGTCGATAAACTTGTTTTTATTGTACCGATTGCAGGAACCGTGACTGTGTCCCCCCTGCAACGGATCGCGATATATCGCAATTTCCGGCAGTTCTGCAAGCGGTATTATCCTCTGTAGCCGTTCGGATTTTTCTTCTGCCAGTTCCACGAGTCACGGCACATATCCTCGAGCGATTTTTCAGTCTTCCAGCCGAGCACCTTCAATGCCTTGTCAGCATTTGCATAAAGCTCCGCAAGATCGCCTTCTCTTCGCGGTCCGTAAATATGCTCAACCTTTATCCCGTTTACACGCTCAAAGGTCTCGACTATCTCGGTAACGCTATAGGGAACTCCTGTACCGAGGTTGATTATCTCGCAGCAGCCTTCATGGGCAAGGATATAGTCGATAGCCTTTACATGGCCCTTTGCGAGGTCAACAACGTGGATATAGTCACGGCGGCAGGTACCGTCCGGCGTGGGGTAATCATTTCCGAAGATAGTGAGACGCTCCCGCTTTCCGACCGCGACCTGTGTGACATAGGGCATGAGATTGTTGGGGATACCAGTCGGGTCCTCGCCTATCATGCCGGACTCATGTGCTCCGATAGGATTGAAGTAACGGAGAAGTATAACGGAAAGCTCAGCATCAGCCTTTGCCGCGTCCTCAAGTATCTGCTCCATCATGGATTTCGTCCAGCCGTAGGGATTGGTGCAGGCTCCGCGAGGCATGGTCTCGATGAAAGGCACCTTGTTATCCTCGCCGTAAACAGTGGCGCTCGAAGAAAAGAGTATGTTCCTGACGCCGAATTCCTTCATGGTCTCAAGGAGAGAAAGTGTAGTGTCGATGTTATTGCGGTAATACATGACGGGCTTCTGGACCGATTCGCCTACCGCCTTGAGTCCGGCGAAGTGAATGACCGCATCTATCCTGTTTTCCCTGAAAACCTCTGCGAGCGCGGCATTATCCTTGATATCGAGCTCGTAGGTCTTCACTGTTTTACCCGTGATCTTTTCGACCCTCCTGATAGACTCGGGACTGCTGTTTGAGTAATTGTCCGCTACAACAACGTCGTAGCCTGCATTCAGAAGTTCAACTGCTGTATGCGAACCGATATATCCGGCACCGCCGGCCAAAAGAATTGCTGACATTTTTATCCTCCAAAACGTTCTTGAATTTTTCCAACAAAAAGCAGCACTGTTTAAGTGCTGCTGAATAATCACTTTGCTCCCTTGCGAAGTATGACCGCAGCGGCTGTCTTGAACATGAGCTTGAAATCGAGCCTGGCGCTGCGAGTCTTTATGTAGCGGATATCGCCCTCGACCCACTTATCGAATTCCATATCGCTGCGACCCTCTGTCTGACAGATACATGAGAGACCGCCCTTGACAAGGAGACGGTTCATCTGATCCGGAGTGTAGAGCACGACCTCTCTCGGAAGCGGAGGTCTCGGACCGATAAACGACATATCTCCCTTGAGAACATTCCAGAACTGCGGAAGCTCATCAATAGAGGTCTTGCGGATAAACTTTCCGATCCTTGTAACGCGCGGATCGTCATCGCTCTTGAAAGCGAGACCATCGGACTGGTTTTCCTTCTGAACTTCAGCGAACCTTGCCTCAGCATCAATGCACATGGAACGCAGCTTATACATCTTGAAGGGCTTTCCGTCCTGAGTAAGGCGTACCTGAGAGAAGAAGGGATTTCCCTTATCATCAACGTAGATAAGAAGTGCGACCACTCCGATCGGAACTGCAAGCACGGTGAGCGCACAGGCAGAGGCGACTACGTCAAATGTCCTCTTGAAGAAGCGGTATATCTTACCGCCGGCAGGTTTGATCTGAGTATATTTAAGCGTATTTGAAACTCCCTCATGAAGAAGGTTCAACGCACGTTCATCAAAATTAAGGATAGGGTAATCTGTCACGCCGGATTTGCCAGGAAGCGTAGGCTTAGGGTCTTCGCCCTTCTGAAGCTTTTCGAGCATATCCTGTGTTACGTCGTTTTCAGAAAGAAGTATTTCGTTTGCACGTTTGATCTCAAACATATCCTTTATCACTTCTCCCTTCGGATAATTGTTGACAACATTCATATCTGTAGCTTGCATCGTTTTATCCTCCGATAATCCCAATTTAAGATTATATAACTTTGCATGACGACCCCAGGGGAACAGCATTGCCCCCTCGTCTGATTGAAATGTTTTTTCTATTCTCAACAATTTATTTTTTTTATTTTTCTGATCTATCCCCTATATAACGGGGTGTATGATATTATTATAACCTCAGTATTCAAAAAAAGCAAGCGGAAAAATCAGGCAAACGGCAATTAAGCGAGTTTTTTGTCATTTTTCACAAATTTTTCACAATTATATCGTTTAAAACGTCTTTTGAACGATTACAAATCGGAAACATTTCTGCGTATATATACTCCAAGTAATAGTAATTGTAATGGATTTGTAACACTTGAAACGCATTTTATCATTTTTTGTCACCGAAAAATTGATTTTTGCAGTAACATTTTCCCAAATTTTTTCTAACTAACACCCCTCCGTGGTATAATTTGCTAAAACAAACATCGTTCCGTAAGCCCTGCCGGACATTCCGAAAAATATCCCTTTGTAACCGTTGTGCTTATATGGCGGTATTTATCAGAACTATTGAGGCAAGCTCTTTTGATGAAAGTGCTTCCAAACTCTATTCTGAGCCTTACTTTAGTTTTTTCCACAATGGTATAAAAATGTCCGGAAGCTTAATAAGCTTCCGGATTATTTTTTGTGCGTGAACTTTATACCATTGTGGAAAAACCATAATAAAGTCTTTGGAAAGGGGTTCGGGGTGACTTCCCGCAGTGCGGGGAGATGTCAGCGAAGCTGACAGAGGGGACCGCCGCCGTGAGCGGGAACCTTTCCTCAGAAAGGGTTTCCCCGATAAGTTCTAATAATACTTCCGTATGAGTACCACGGTTACAGAGGGACATTTTGCGGTATCAGCAAGCTGCGCCGACTGTTATCAGCTTACGGTTGAACTCCTCGGGAGTGATATATGTAGGAACTATCTTATGCAAAGCTTCTATAGCGAGCTCGTCGTTATTCTCGAGAGCGGCATCGCGAAGCTTTCTGAGCTCCTGGATAAATACCTCCTGATCTATCTCGATCTGTCTGCCGATGAAAATGAGCTTGTTCTTGGTCTTCTGGAGGCCTTCCTCGTTCATGAGGAGCTCCTCCTTGATCTTTTCGCCGGGACGAAGTCCGGTAAACTCGATCTTTACGTCAACATACGGTACCTTTCCGTACATACGGATAAGGTTTTCGGCAAGAGTTACTATACGAACAGGCTCGCCCATATCGAGGACGAATATCTCGCCGCCGTGTGCAATGGCAGCCGCCTCCATAACAAGGCTGACGGCCTCGGGAATTGTCATAAAGTAGCGGATAATATCGGGGTGGGTTACGGTAACGGGCTTGCCCTGTTCTATCTGCTTTTTGAACTTTGGTATAACAGAGCCGTTTGAGCCGAGAACGTTGCCGAATCTTGTGGTGACGAATTCAGTTCTGCAATTCTGCTGCTGTGCAAGGTACTGCACTATCATCTCGCAGCAGCGCTTTGAAGCGCCCATAACGTTTGTAGGATTTACAGCCTTATCCGTAGATATCATCACAAACTTCTTGACGTTGTGGAACTGAGCAAGCGTAGCGGTATTGAATGTACCGATGACGTTGTTCTTTATTGCCTCCATAGGGCTCTCCTCCATGAGAGGAACGTGCTTGTGAGCGGCTGCGTGGAAGACGATATCGGGCTTGAATTCCTTGAATATCTGGTTCATACGGTAATAATCCCTTACCGATGCTATACGAACCACAAGGTCAAGGCTTTCGCCGTACTCCATGATGAGCTCCTGCTGGATATCATAGGCGTAGTTTTCACAAATATCGACTATGATTATCTTTTTCGGGAAATACTTTGCTATCTGACGTACAAGCTCAGAGCCGATAGAACCGCCTCCGCCTGTTACCATGATGACCTTGTTCCTGATAAAAATTCTAATATCCTCGTTATCGAACTTTATCGGTTCACGGCCGAGAAGATCCTCGACCTTTATATCGCGGACTTGTCCGAGGAGAGTCTGATTATTGTCGAAAACGAGGTTGCCGATGAACGGTATCACCTTTACCGGGAGATTTGTGGAGGAGCATTTGTCGAGTATGCGCTTGCGGTCGTCCTCGAAGCAGGAGGGTATACAGAATACTATCTGCTCTATGCCCAATTCCTCAACAAAGCGGCTGATATCGTCAGTAGTGCCAACGATCTGCACATTGTCAATAGAAGTTCCTATCTTGCTGCGGTCATCGTCAATAATGCAGACAGGATCGAACACGGCAGTTTTCTTGTCTTCCTCATAGGGAGAGTTCTGAGCATTTCTGATCTCTCCGATAAGCAGTTTGCAGGCCTGTCCGCCGCCGATCATCATGGTGCGCTTGTACTTCGCCTCATTGCGTCCTGACGCCATAAGGTCGATAAAGGTACACTTGAAGAGAAAACGGAAGATGCATACGCCGCAGACGGAAATAAGCCAGTGAAGGGCTGCATAGCGCATCGGAACGCTGCCGTGCAGTATAAATGTGAGCACGCAGGCCTCTCCTACGCCAACGGTCATGCCGATCACGCAGGAAAGGTAGTCCTTCTTGTTGAAGTAACGCCATAGTCTGCTGTATGCTCCCACAAGTGCCATACTTGCAAGGCAGGTCATGACTGAGACAGCAATGCTTGCCCAGAGCATCCAGATCCTTATGCCGTCCTTCAGAAGGTCGAAAACACTGCTCGCGATCAGCGCAGACACTACAATGATGAAAGCGTCTGCTACTGCAAGCATAATCTTACGGAATTTGAACTGCTGTAATCTATTTTTCATATTATATCCCTTCGTTCGCAATGCGGTCATATCGTGATATGACCTATCCACCCGTAAAACCGCTATTTTGAATAGCGTTCGATTATGCCGTCGGAAATGTCGATAGCCTCCGGCTTTGCCTTCTTTTTGAGAATATCCCAGTTCGGCTTTCTTTCGGAGGTATTATGAGCATCGCTTCCGAAAGCAAACCTGTTTGTCGATTCGATTATTTTCTTTACAAGTTTTTTTTCGCTCCAGCTTGAAAAAGCCTCATTGTTCAGCTGCATGACATACTTTGTCGCAAGCAGGCTTTCAAGCTCCTCCCTGCTGAAATAAGGCATACACCTGTGAACGTGCGCTATCATGATCTTGAGCCCGTATTCAGCGGAAATATTGTATATCTCCTCCGACATCCAAGGCTGATAGCTGCGGTAAGGGAACTCCATGAGGATCAGCTTTGTACCCTCTATCGCGAGCTTTTCGATATCCCTGACCTCGGAAATACCATTCTCGATCGCTATCTCGGCGCCGAGCAGCATTTCCTTTATAGGGGAGATTTCCCTTATGGCATCGAAAGCAGCCTGACGCTTTTCGATGAAGCGTTCGACTGATCTTTCCCTGTGTGAGTAGAAATGCGGGGTGAAGACAACTCTTTCAACTCCCTGTTCCTTCATCATGCCAAGCATGGCAAGAGAGGTCTCCACGCTGTCCGAACCGTCATCGAGTCCCGGCAGAACATGGCAATGATAATCCGTCAGCATTATTTACCGCCTTTATTCTTATTACCTTTATTCTTATCAGTGCCTGTCTCTTTCTTTGATGAACCGTTTTCAGCAGCATCGTCTGAATCGCTGCTGCTATCGTCGGATTTTTTGCCGTAATAGCCGTAGCCATAGCCGTAACCGTAGCCCTTGCCGTATTTTCCGTACTTGCCGTACTTGCCGTATTTTCTGTACTTGGAGTAGTATCTGCCGCCGTGAGGCTTCACGCCGTTCATGATAAATCCGAGCATATTGAGCTGTGCGAATTCGACCTTGCTCATGGCTGCGTCAACATCGTCGTTCTGCGAGGTCTTGTAGCGTACTACCATGAGAATGCCCGATACGTTCTTTGCAAGCTCCATAGAGTCCGTAACGACATTTACAGGCGGAGTATCAATAACTATAGTCGAATACCTCTCGTTGAGCTTTTCGAGGATAGCCGTCATGTTTTTGGAGGCAAGCAGCTCTGAGGGGTTCGGAGGTACAGGTCCGGCTGTCAGCACGTCGAGGTTTTCCATGACGTCCTTGTTGATACATTCGTCAACATCAGCCATTTTACCGATAGCAGAGGAAAGTCCCTTCTTGTTTTTAAGACCGAATATCTTATGCTGAACGCTCTTTCTGAGGTCGGCATCTATGAGGAGGATCTTGTTTCCGCCCTGTGCAAGAGCTATTGCGATATTTGCGGCTGTTGTTGATTTGCCGTCTCCGGGGTTAGGAGAGGATACGATGAAGACCTTCTTGTCCGTTGTGGAAAGTGCAAAGGAGATGTTCGTTCTTATTGACTTATAGCTCTCGACTACGGCAAACGGAACATCCTTGTCGGTGAGCTTAACGTGCGTATCCTCGTCGTCGCCCTTCGGCTTCTTATCACGGTCAACTAGCTGTATCTCACCGATTATAGCCTTTTTGTATCTGCTGCCAAGTGCGGCAACGTCCTTGACGCTGTTGTCAAAGAAGTCGATGAGGAAAATAACGAGCATTGTGAGGAATGCTGATGCAAGGGCTCCGAGTATCGTATTCTTCTTCTTGTTCGGAGCAACAGGATTGTTGTAGACCTTAGCGGTATCAATCGTGTTGATAGAGCCGACGCCTACCGCCTGTTCAACGTAATCGGGAGCTACCTTGGTGAGGTCGTTGCATATTGCAGCCGAGACCTCTGCATTCTTGGTGGTAGCGGTGACCTTTATCGCGGAGGTATCAGCGATAGACCTTATGCCGAGGCAGGCTCTTATCGAGCCGGGAGAGATCTTGCCGTTCTTAGCGCCGAAATTCTCTGCGAGCGTATCCGCATCGAACTGGTTGACGAGCTCTTCTCCGACCGCCTTCATAACGGCATCGTCCTTGAGGACCTCCATATATGTATTAACGAGCTGCTTGGAATTGCTTATGTTATTGTAGCTCGAAGCCGGATTTTCGACTATTCCGGTATAGCTCTGCACATACATCGTGATATGCGATGAATACTTGAGCGGGAGCACGAATTTGGAGAAGCAGAAAGCTGCTGCTCCGCCTATAATGGTCAGCAGGATTATGATCCAGAGTTTACTGAGAAAAAGTCTCATTATGTAGCCGAGTGAGATCTCTCCGCTTTCGTTGGTATTGTTGTTATTATTTCCCAATGCCTTATCCTCACAATCTTTTATTGTTACAAATTTGTCAGACAGTAATACTATACCGCAATTATACATTGCGTAGTATCTAAGATTATTTCAGCTATATTCATTATATATAGTAAACCGTCTATTGTCAAGCATATATAATTTTCCAATTTATTTTTGTAGTAATTACACAAACGGTCAAAATAATAGAAAAAGAAACTATATATATTTCTTATAGTTATATATATTTAATGATGTGCGGTCAGTTTTATCGGTATTGCGCTCTTTCACAATGCGTTTTTTCCGCATATGAAACGGTTTCGGCACGAATTTCAGCTTCCGTATTATAAAAGATCACACCAAATCAGCACCCATTCCGACCGCATATAGTTTAAACAGCAAACTATTGTACAAACTCCGGCTCGTCCGAAGTATTATACCGTCTGTAATCTGTATTCTCCGCAAAACGTCCGCGTAACAGCCTGTTCTTTCCTGCTCAGCCACGGTGAATACGGAAAAATAACGGTCCCGCATTCAAAAAATCCCTGTTTCATTCGCAAAGCTGTTGCCAAAACCGGCAAATTGTGCTATAATAAAGAGTAATGTGCATTCATTATTATTATTGCCGGATATTTCTAAGGTTCATTTTAATAAAAGGAGACCAGAATGACTATTATCGTAACAGGCGGAGCCGGCTTTATCGGCTCGAATTTCATTTTTCATATGCTCAACGCTTACCCGGAATACCGCGTGATTTGCCTGGATAAGCTCACATATGCAGGAAATCTCTCAACTCTTGCTCCCGTTATGGACAACAAGAATTTCCGTTTTGTAAAGCTCGATATCTGCGACCGCGATGGCGTGTACAAGCTGTTTGAGGAGGAGAAGCCTGACATCGTTGTCAACTTTGCGGCTGAGTCCCACGTTGACCGCTCTATCGAGGATCCTGAGATATTCCTCCGGACCAATATTCTCGGCACTCAGGTGCTCATGGACGCTTGCCGCAAGTACGGCATTCAGCGTTATCATCAGGTTAGTACGGACGAGGTCTACGGCGACCTCCCGCTTGACCGTCCCGACCTTTTCTTCACGGAGGAAACGCCGATACACACAAGCAGTCCCTACAGCTCGTCAAAGGCTGGCGCAGACCTGCTCGTTATGGCGTATCACCGCACATACGGTCTGCCTGTGACTATTTCACGCTGCTCCAACAACTACGGCCCCTATCACTTCCCCGAGAAGCTTATCCCGCTGATGATAGCAAACGCTCTCGCAGACAAGCCGCTTCCTGTTTACGGCGAGGGACTGAATGTCCGTGATTGGCTCTACGTTGAGGATCACTGCCGTGCTATCGACCTCATAATCCACAAGGGCAGGGTTGGTGAGGTTTACAATGTCGGCGGGCACAACGAGATGAAGAACATCGACATCGTAAAGCTCATCTGTAAGGAACTCGGCAAGCCCGAGAGCCTCATCACACACGTTGAGGACAGAAAGGGACACGATATGCGCTACGCTATCGACCCGACCAAGATCCACAACGAGCTCGGCTGGCTGCCCGAGACCAAGTTCGAGGACGGCATTAAAAAGACAATCAAGTGGTATCTGGAGAACCGTGAGTGGTGGGAGACTATCATTTCAGGCGAGTATCAGAATTACTATGAAAAAATGTACGGAAACAGAGGTACGGTCTGATGAAAGCGTTCGTAACAGGTGTAGGCGGACAGCTCGGACATGACGTTATGGACGAGCTCGCAAAGCGCGGATATGAGGGCATCGGCTCCGATATACTGGAGTCCGTGCCGACAGAATATCTCTATATACAGCTCGATATTACCGATGCGGCGGCAGTTGAAAAGGCGATATCGGAGGCAAAGCCTGACGTTGTGGTTCACTGTGCTGCGTGGACGGCGGTTGACGCTGCCGAGGACGAAGAAAACCGTCCTAAGGTGCGTGCGATAAATGTTGACGGTACGCAGAATATCGCAAATGTCTGCAAGAAGCTCGGCTGCAAAATGATATATGTTTCGACCGATTACATTTTCGACGGTCAGGGTGAAGCTCCGTGGCAGCCCGACTGCAAGGACTACGCTCCGCAGAACGTCTACGGACAGTCCAAGCTCGACGGTGAGCTTGCGGTCGCGAATACGCTCGACAAATACTTCATCGTGCGAATCGCATGGGCTTTCGGCAAAAACGGTGCTAATTTCATCAGGACCATGCTGAACGTCGGAAAGAAATACCCGGAAGTTCGCGTGGTCTGCGATCAGATCGGCACTCCGACTTATACTCTCGACCTGTCAAGGCTGCTCGTCGATATGGCTGAGACCGAGAAGTATGGCTATTATCACGCTACCAACGAGGGCGGCTTTATCTCATGGTACGACTTCACGGTCGAGATTTACAGGCAGGCTGGAATGTCCTCAAGGGTCATTCCCGTGACAACGGCGGAGTACGGTCTTTCCAAGGCAAAGCGTCCGTTCAACAGCAGGCTCGACAAGTCCAAGCTGGCTGAAAACGGCTTCAAGCCGCTGCCGACATGGCAGGACGCACTTTCAAGATACTTAAAGGAGATCCAATAATGGGACAGATAACAGTTGAGAAAAATGTCGGCGGCATCGAGGGACTTTGCGTCATAACTCCCGCTGTCCACGGCGACGACCGCGGCTATTTCATGGAGACCTACAGCCGGCGCGATATGGAAGAAGCCGGCATCAATATCGTATTCGTGCAGGATAACCAGTCCTGCTCAACAAAGGGAGTGCTCCGCGGTCTTCACTTCCAGAAGCAGTTTCCGCAGACCAAGCTCGTCCGCGTCATCAGAGGCAGCGTTTTTGACGTTGTCGTTGACCTGCGCCGGAACTCAAAAACCTACGGAAAATGGCACGGCGAAGTCCTCACCGAGGAGAACAAGAAGCAGTTCCTGATACCAAAGGGCTTCGCGCACGGCTTCCTTGTGCTCAGCGATATCGCCGAATTCTGCTACAAGTGCGACGACTTCTACCACCCCAACGACGAGGGCGGTATGGCTTGGAACGACCCGGAAATAGGCATCGTGTGGGAAGACGTTGCCGGCGTGTACAAGGGCAGTGCTGACAGCGAGGGCTATACCCTCAGCGACGGAACTCCGCTGAGGCTCTCCGATAAGGACAAAAAATGGCTCGGCTTCAAGGATACATTCAAATTCTGAAAGGTTGTGAAATGATATGAAAGGAATAGTTCTTGCAGGAGGAAGCGGCACACGTCTCTATCCGCTGACAAAGGTCACTTCAAAACAGCTCCTCCCGATATACGACAAGCCGATGATCTACTATCCCCTGAGTACACTGATGCTTGCCGGCATCAAGGACATTCTTATCATTAGCACGCCGGACGATACTCCGCGCTTTGAGGCCCTTCTCGGCGACGGCAGCCAGTACGGCATAAGTCTCAGCTACAAGGTCCAGCCCAGTCCCGACGGTCTTGCTCAGGCGTTCATACTCGGCAGGGATTTCCTCGCAGGCAAGGCCGGCGCTATGGTTCTCGGCGACAATATTTTCTACGGAAACGGCTTCAGAAGTATGCTCGCGGAAGCTGTAACAAATGCCGAGGTCAACGGAAGAGCTACTATCTTCGGTCACTACGTCCCCTCTCCGGAACGCTTCGGCGTGGTCGAATTCGATGAAAGCGGCAAGGCTCTTTCCATCGAGGAAAAGCCGGCTTCTCCCAAGTCGAATTACGCTGTTACAGGTCTGTATTTCTACCCCGCCGGCGTCAGTGACAGGGCAGACCTTGTGAAGCCCTCAGCCCGCGGAGAACTGGAGATAACTACGCTGAATGAGATGTACCTCAATGACGGTCTTCTCGATGTTCAGATACTCGGACGCGGCTTTGCATGGCTCGATACCGGTACCGTTCAAAGCCTCCTCGAAGCCGCAAACTTCGTGGAAATGGTACAGAACCGTCAGGGCGTGGCGATATCAGCACCGGAGGAGATCGCTTTCGTCAACGGCTGGATAGACAGAGAGGGACTTCTCAGAGCAGCCGAAGCCTACGGAAAAAGCCCCTACGGCGCCCACCTCAAAGCAGTAGCCGAGGGGAAAGTCAAGTATTAACGCCGAAATCAGCTTTTCACTGTGACGTCCGTACAACAGTATTATAAGAAGCATTCAGGGAAGAGCTTCTGACGGAAGCGCTCTCAAAGCCCTATTCTAAGCCTTTTTCGTGGCTGCAAAAAAATCAGCGCTGCTTTTTAAAGCAGCGCCTTTTTATTCTTGCTGGACATTTTACTGTCACGGAAAAACCTAATATAATCTTTTGTAAGCGGACTGACGACTGCTGGTAAAAGCAGATTTCTACCGCTTTTTTGCGGCGATATAGAACCGGTGGATCCTTCCGCTGACCGAGCCTTTCCGCTGTATCTCCTCCTCGGCAGCAAGCAGCCTTTCAAAGCACTTATCCACCGAAAATCCAACGAATTCCCACTCGATTATCTTTGCGAACCACACCAGTGCTCCGGTATCGAAAAAGCTTATGGGACGGTACGCCTCACCGCTTTCGAGAACGTCAAAGCCTGCGTTTTCAAGCTCTGCGGCACACCTTTTCAGACAGTGTCCCTCAAAGCTTTTCGGCGTTCCCGGGAGCAGCATCTCAACAAGCTCGCGGTCGTTGTCCTCGCCGACCTGCTGCGTTATAAAGATACCTTCGGGCTTCAAAACGCGGAACAGTTCCCCTGCGTCGTAGCTGCCGTGCCGGTCGGTAACGATATCAAAGCTGCCTTCCGGGAACGGCATATGTCCGTAGTCGGACATTTCCCTGAAATCTATCCCAAGTGCGCCGAGCTTTTTCCGGCATAGCTCAACGTTAGGCGGATAGCCCTCCGTTGCGCTGGTCAGGGCATGAGAATGTCCGAGGCTCAGGAGGTACTCTCCTCCGCCGGTGTCAATGTCGAGCAGCCGGTCGGACGCCCTGCGGTACCTGTCTATGACAGCGGTCATATCCCACGGGAGAGCCTCCTCCTCGGAGGAAAATCTACCCTCTATATAACTGAAATCCCAGCCGGTCATGACCGCCTTTTCTTCTTCACTTTTCCAGTAATTTCTCAATTCATTCAAATCCATTTTAACTACTCCTTTACTGTTATTGCATGAAAGGTGCAGTCAACTGACAACATTTTTACTCGGTACGGTCGTTATCAGATTCTGAACTGCACCGAGCAGTTATCTCGCAGCATCACCGTATCCCTCCTTTTTATTCATTATAGCACAAGGACACTAAAAAAGCAAGACGGTCTTTTTTCCGAAAATTGTTGCAATATACAGTCCTTCGTGGTATAATATGCTTGACAGTTTTTTCCATTCGGAAGCGTTATTATATCTTAAAACCGGTCTTTTCAAGCGGATCGGTTTATCCCGGAACAAAATGAGGTGTTGATATGTCAGCTGAATTTGTAATCGAAAACGGCAAACTCATAAAGTACAACGGTACCGGAACTTCGGTCTCGATACCGCAGGGCGTCCGCATTATCGGCGAAGGCGCTTTCATGAACTGCACTAAGATAAAGCGACTGATGATAAACTACAGCGTTCAGTCCATCGAAGCACGGGCTTTTTACGGCTGCGCTGAGCTGAAAACCGTACTCTTCGCTAAGGGGCTGACAAGCATCGGCGACTATGCGTTTGCCGAGTGCTGGGAGCTCACCGAGCTGACACTCCCCTCGAGCCTTAGATCTATCGGAAAATGCGCGTTCCAGTCCTGCATGAACCTCAAAAAGGTCGATATGCCGCGAATTGGTATAACGGTCGGGGAAGACGCCTTCGAGGGCTGCAAATGCCGCGTCCCCATGCCGGAAGAAATCGCACCGGTCAAGCCTGCCGCACCCGTTTCGCCTGTCCGTGCAGCAGCTCCCGTAAGACCGGCACCGGTTCCCTCCCCCGTCATGAGCATTCCCACATTGAAAAAGGACGAGCCGTCTGCGTCCATCGTAACAAACGGCGAGGAATTCGTCATCAGGGATGGCATTCTCGAAAAATATCAGGGTGATGCCGAAACTGTCGTTATCCCGCATGGCGTTGCCGAGATAGGCGCATGGGCTTTCATGTCCCGCCAAAGACTGAAAAAAGTCATTATCCCCGACAGCGTCAATGTTATCGGCAGAGAAGCATTCAAGCGCTGCGTTTCGCTGACAAGTATCAGCATTCCCATGGGTGTCACCGTCATTCCGCGCGAGGCTTTCAAGGACTGCGAGGCTCTCTCCGATGTCATTCTTCCCAACGGACTGAAGGAGATCGACACCGATGCGTTTGCCGGCTGCACCTCCCTCAGAAGCATCGTCATCCCGGACAGCGTTACAAGGATCGGCACCCGTTCGTTCGCATTCTGCGACGGCCTCGAAAATATCATTCTCTCAAAGAATATCACGCTGATCCCCTCCGAAGCTTTCCTGTGCTGCCTCAGTCTCAGTAGCATTGTTATCCCGGACTCCGTGAAGAAGATTGAGAGCTGCGCGTTCATGGACTGCGAGAACCTTTCTGATGTACGGCTTTCGCCCGGAACAGAGGTCGTCCTACCGAGAACAGAGACCAAGCTCGAAACTAACCTCGAAACATTCGGACCTGATAAGGTCACAAATTACGTTATGAGCTCCTTTGAAAGGACTCCGTTCGGAAAGAACTACCTGTCATAACAATGACGCTAACTCGATTTTTTTGAAGAAGTGCTTTACACACAATGGTATGATCTCCATTTTATAATTATAAAACCGGAAGCTTTTCTGCTTCCGGTTATTTTTATAACAACGTAAAAAAGGAGGACGCCGAAGCGTCCTCCCATATTAAGGTCATATTACTTAGCCATAAACTCAGTCTCAGTGATGATATTGAGCTTATATCTCTGGATCTTGAGAGCATCCTTGTTAGTGATACCGTCGCCGTTGTTCTCAACGTCGCCGTTCTTCTCACCCTTTTCAGTGATGCCGTCGGGCTTGCCCTTACCATACTTATCGGGGTTGCCGATAGACTGCATGATGAGTACAGCGTCAGCCATATTAACCTGACCGTCGCAGTTAGCATCGCCCCAGAGACCGTCGTCGATATCAGAGTTGGACTCAGACTCAGAACTAGGCTGCGGCTTAGCGCCTGCTGCCATATCGTCCATGAATGAAGACATCCAAACGAGAGGAGCATTCCAGTTGATAGTGATCTCGTTAACAGACCATGCCTCAGCAGAGTCAACGTAGCACTTCTGGTTTGCAAGAGTACCTCTTGTGTAGCCGAGACCGCCGATGTAAGGATCCTGCATACCAGCACCAGGACCACCGGAGAGTACGCCCTTAGGTGCGAGCGGGAATTCGGGATCGATACCGCCAGCCCAGAATCTGTGGTGAGGATATGTCAGAGATGTCTCGCCCCAACCGGAAACGTAAGAGAAGTCAAGTCCGTTACGTCCGAAGATGTAGTCGAGAGCCTCAGAAGCACCGTTGAGGTACTTAGTATTGTCGGAAGCGATGTAAGCGTAAGCAAGAACGATAGCATTGTTGATTACGAAGGAGTTTGAACCCCACTCATAACCCTCAACGATGATAGACTTGCCGTCCTTAGTCTTACCGATGTTGATATCATCTGTGAATGTTGTGCCGTAGTAAGGAATACCCATACCCTGCTCAGACTGAACCTTCAGGTAAGCATCGCCGGCATCAATAATAGAATCAGTAACCTTCTTAGCGTTAGCAGCTGTAAGCTTATCCTGGTTGAGGTAGAGTGAGAGGTTTCCGAGACCGGAAGTACAACCCCAGTTGAAGGAGCTGATCGAACCCTTGTTCTCACCGCCGCCGAGGTACTGTGTAAGGCTGTAAGCCTTATCAGTTCCGCTCTTGTCGTTAGGATTCTCATAAGCCTCGAGATCCTGGAGATACTCGTCCTTGCCGGTTGTGATGTAGAGCTCACAAGCAGCCCAGTACATATCGTCCATTACGTATGTATCACCGTAAGGACCACCGCCGATAGCCTGATCGAGAGGTGCGAACTGAGGATCCTTCTCCCAGTTGCCTTCCTTTTCCTTGTAGCCGTTGCCGGAATTCTTAACAGCAGCGTAAGCCTTTTCAGCAGCTGCGAGAGCCTTTGCAGCGAATGTATCGTCTATACCCTTCCAGAGACGAGCAGCCTGAGCGCCGCAAGCAGCGAGGTTGAAGGAAGCAGCATACGTCGGGGGCTTAGCGATACGAACGCAGCCCTTGAAGCCTTCGTACAGCCATGCGTGGATAGCAAGACCTGTCCACTTCTGGTCGTGGAGCTTGTGGTAAACCATGCCTTCGCACTTGGATCCCCAGATAGAATCTGTAGCGGGAACCTGCATATCCATCATCCACTGGAGCTCAATTCTTGCCTCATCGAGAGCATCAGGAGCAGAGTCGCCATTCTCAGGGATACGAACGGTCTTGCCGTCTGTCCACTTAGCGTCTGTGCCGAGCTTCTTGGTCATTTCGTAGATATTCTGGAGTGTCCATACGGAAACACCGCCGTTAACAGCGTACTTACCGTGGTCACCGGCATCGTACCAACCGCCTGTACCGTCAACAGTTACGCCTGTCTGAGTCTCAGCCTCAGAAGAGTAGGACTTGATCCAAGCCTTCTGAACCTGTGCGATATCCTTGGGGTGACCCTTTTCAGTATGAGTAAGGGGAGCCTTGGATTTGGGGTTCTCGAAGCCGGAAACGTACTTTTCTTCACAAGAGGAGTTAGAACGGTTCTGGTAGTAGTAGCTCATTGCCTGAGTAAGGAGGCCGTCATAGATATCGTTGCCTACTTTGAACTTGCAGGACTCGTTCATAACATATGACTTTTCAGTCTTCCAGTTCTTCCACATTACCTTGTCGCCGCTGATAGTTGTATCGTAAGCAGCGTCTGTAAGACCGGAAGCTGTACCGGAAACACCAACTGTATCCTTAACGAAGAGAGTATACTCACCCTCGTCCTTGAGCTCGGAGAAGTCGATGATATGAACGTTAGCACCGGAATCCTTTACCTTCTTGAGGGTATTGCCGTTCTTATCTACATATGTCTCAGTCTTGCCGTTACCTGAATCAGGGTCAGCACCGAATACCTTGGTCTTGCCTGTGAGAACAGCAGTACCGGAGGAATTGCGAACTTCCCAGTCAAGAGGAGTATCAGCATCAGTTACATAAGAAGCCTTCTTAGCGAGGTTCGGATAGTAACCTACCTGATTGAGACGAACATTGCTCTTAGGTCTGATAACGCCGAACTCGTTGGTCTTATCCCAGTCGTTCGCATCAGAAGTTGTATCTATGAGTGAAAGGTTATCGAACTTGATAACTGTGCCAGCCGGGAAACCTGTATCAGTATGCTGATACTTTGTCTCAGCAACAGTACCGATAGAGTTACCGTAGTGGAAAGCCCACTCAGCAACGTCCATTGAAGCCGTAGCTGTGAACTCATCGCTGAACTTGAATGTCTCGCCGCCCTTGAGCTGAGCCGGCTTCCACTCTGTACCGGAAAGATTGTGCCAGAGCTCAGTTTCACCGGAGTAGTTACCGATCTTGGAGTAGATGTAACCGTCCTCAGAAGGAGTGATCTCACCGCTTATCTTGTAAGTATGACCTGAAACGATAGTCAGGCCTCTGTGACGAAGCTGAAGATCCCATCTACCTTCAGAACCGGTAGGAGTAACGATCTCAACATTGTATGTACCGCCGCTGATGTTGAAAGTCTGCTTAGCGGGGTTTGTTTCACAGGTATGCCACGGAAGACCTACGCCTTCATTGAAGTCAACCTGTCCGAGCTGCTGACCTGCGGATGCGCTCATAGGAATGAAAGCAACAGCGCTGGTAGCGAGCATTGCAGCGGCAGTAAGACTGCCTGTAATAGCCTTTGCTATTTTCTTGTGCATTGTAATACCCTCCCTGATTAATATAAAAGATTACTGATAACGCGGCGTCAGTGCAAGCGCCGCGGTTATACCATGAATGAATGTAAGAGGAAAAAGCTCAGAATGAGCCTGCACAGGACCCTCTTATCATCATTTATTATATTATATCGCGTCAAAAAAGTAAATAGCTTTTCTGAAATTCGTACATTTTCCTAATGCAACGCTCCAATATTTGTGCAAAATAACAAAAATCGGCAAAAATCAAAGGGAGCCGAAGCTCCCTTTGTAGAATATTTGTGAATTGATTAAATGCTATTAAAGCTCGGTTATAAGACCTAACTTATACTTCTGGATACGGAGTGCGTCCTTGTTTGTAAGGCCGTCACCATCGCCGTCAACATCACCGTTCTTCTCGCCCTTGTCAGAGATGCCGTCAGGCTTGCCCTTGCCGTACTTGTCAGGGTTCGAGATAGCCTGCATGATAAGAACAGCGTCAGCCATGTTTACTTCCTTGTCGCAGTTTGCATCGCCGCGGAGGTAGTCTTCATCTTTTGTGGGATTGTCTGTAGGATCATCACTGTTGGTCTCGGGCTGCGGACGTGTAGCAGGCTCGGTGGAAGGTGTTGAGCCGTCCGGCTCTGTGCCCCAGACGTGCTTGCCGTCAACGTACATTGTGATGTGATCGTTGAGGGAATCAGCCTTCTTGAGGTTGTCTGCCTTCTGAAGACCCTCTGTGTAAGACCAGTCATTCGAGGTATCCCATGCGCCGTCTGTGGACTTGCCGTCAACAGCGTCCGGGATAGATACTCTGAACTGTACCTCGTCACGGTGCTCAGACTGACCTGTCGGCTGGATAGCACGGCCGTCCTCGAACTTGATGCTTGCATAGTAGGTGTTGCCTGTGGGATCGCCCTCGTACTTATAAGGACCGCTTACTGTTGCGTAGCCCTGTTCGCCTGCAGAATACTGCTGAGACTTGCCCTCGACCTTGATATCGTCAACGGAAAGTCCGTTCTCGATGACCTCGGAAACGTTGAAATAGTACCTGAACTCGATGTCCTTAGCAACTCTTGCCGGCCATGCGGTGTGGTTCATAGTCCATGTCTTGAGCTCAGTGTAGCTTTTTCCGGGAGTACCGTTGATAACGGCTGCGACCTCCCACTCAGCCCATGTAGGTGTCTCAGTGGGCGGGAAGCTCGGGTCAGTGTTTCCGCCGTAATCGTCCACCATAGCGCAGAGACAAGCTGTATAGCCTGCGTTGTAGTCGATAGCTACCTCGGAGTAGGTGTACTTGCCGACATCGTTGACATACTTGCCGTCCTGATCGGGACCGCCTACGAGAGCGCCGTAAAGGGTATGCGCGTACTCTGTCTGCCAGCCCTCGTCGCCGCCGGATTCGAGGCCGAGGTGGTTCCAGTGGTCGTCGTGAACGCCGGAAGCTGTTCTGTGGTGGAACGCACTGGGTGTATAGTCGCCCATGCCGAGAACATAGCTCATCTTGAGGGCATTGTCGCCGAAGATGTAGTCCATCTGTCCCTTTGCCCAGTTGTTGTACTTATCCTGAAGTGTGGAATTGTCCTTGAAAATAGTGTCGGAGGCGAGCTTTGCGAGCCAGCAGGTAGCGCTGACATGACGGGCAGAGCCCCAGCTGAACAGCCAGGCCATGCCGTCGGGAGTGTACTGCACCTTCTTGTCGTGATAGCCGTCTATCCAGTAATCGAGATGGTGGGAAACGTGGTCGATCCACTCCTGATCGCCGGTCTCCTGAGCATAGAGGAGAGCTGCGCCCTGTGATGTATCGTCCCAGCAGAGACCCCATGTGAACTTGCGGTCAGTGGACTGGTCCTCCTTCGGGAAATTCGGGATATAATCGCTCCTTACCTTGTCCATGTAGCTCTGATCGCCGGTAGCCCTGTAGAGCCATATAGCCGCGAACATACAGTCATCCACCCATGAGGAAGGATTATACATCGAGCCCATAGCGCCGTTCTCATTGGTCCTGATCTTATCGGCAGTCTTGAAATAGGTCTTAGCCTGATCGAGGTAAGCAGCAGCCTTGTCGGGCTGAGTGTCCTTGAACATGAGGTAGCCCTCGGCGAGAGCTGCTGCGGAAAGTGCCATTGTCGAGGAATCCGCTATCTCGTCATACGGACGCTCCCAGTCGCCGTTGTTGAGGTGGTGCTTGCGGAGGTATACCTCAGCGCTGCACCAGATGTTGTGGTCGGTCGAACCGCCGGTGAAGTCGCCGACAGTACCGATTATCTTGTCGCCGCGGTCGCACTGCATGATGTAGTCGAGAGCCCACTGAACATTGTTGCGGTAGATCTCACCGAGCCCCTTATCTTCGACGGTGTCCTTGTACTCAAGGTAGCCCCAGCCGAGGATAGCAGCGGAATAAGCGTTTGTGAGCGTGAACTTGAAATGGTCACCGGCATCGAACCAGCCTCCCTTGCAGACGTCAGTCTCCTCGCCTTCCTCGTTGACCATTGAATCAGCTCTCCACTGGACATAGTTCCAGTCCGGGAGCTTGCCTGCCTGCTGGACCTCGTAGAAGAACATGGACTTCTGGAGCGCTTCGGCATAGTTGTACTTTGAATCAGCCGCGTTGGCAGTTTTTGTGCCGGAAACTGCCGGATAAGCGGCGGCAGCACTGCATGAGATAGCAAGTGCGGAAACAGCCGCGGTAAGCTTTCTGAGCTTCATTTTAATTACCCCTCTCAAATTTATTGGCGCGTCTCTGCACGCCTATACACTTTAACTATACATTATATTTTCCGATTTGTCAAGTAGACGCAGCAAAAAAAGGCAGCCCGCCGCGGGACTGCCTTTTTTTCGCTATTATTCGAGGCCTGTTTCCGGAGGAGTGTTACTTGTTGTAATAACGTCCTCGGATTCAAATTCAATTATCTCCACTTCGGGAGCTGTGTATTTTTCTTTCATTGATTTTTACTCCTTTATGCTATTATAGGATTTTATGTTAAACGATATCAGGGTTCTTGAATATAATAATAATTATAATCAGCGCTTTCATCTATCTTATCGTAGACGCTTACTATCGAGCTCCCGTTTTGTATAATGAAATCAGGGGAAAGAATTGCGTGTATTTTTACAAAGCCGTTAGAATTGTAAAAAGTTTTGTCGTTTAAGTTAGATTCAATAAACTCCAACCACGTCATACCATCCTCGTATGATATATCCATTGAAGCTCCAGGAGAATACGGACCAGTATAGGTGTTATGAAGCGTCACAGTTTTATTCGGAGTATAAATCTTGCTATGTGATCGAGAGTAATGTAATGCAGCGTGGCTTTGAGAACCTCCGCATCAGCGAACAGGCTGCCGCCGTTGCTCTCCGTCACAGCGAAATGTTCTCTCAGGGCAAGCGAAATGACATTCTGAGAGAGCTTGCCGTCCATGAAAATCCGTCCGCAGAACCCGACACCGCAACTTTGAATCCAGTGGGTTCAAAGTTAGACACAAGCGAGAGCGTCGGCAAGGAGTACGGCGTGAGCAA
>CACYSQ010000017.1 GCA_902777125.1 Ruminococcus flavefaciens | reverse complement strand
GGCAGAGCGTGAGGAACAGGAACGCCTTGCGCGTGAAGCTGCCGAGAGGGCAGAGCGTGAGGAACAGGAACGCCTTGCGCGTGAAGCTGCCGAGAGGGCGGAGCGTGAGGAACAGGAACGCCTTGCGCGTGAAGCTGCCGAGGCTCCCGGACAGGAGGAAGTTCCCGCCGATGAGGAAGAGCCGAGCGCGGACGAGCTTCTCGATGCGGCACTTGCGGCAATTCGCAATACAACTGCACTTGCAGAGGAAATAGAGGAAAACACGGTCGCGGCTGACGATAACGGCTCAGAGCCGCTCTACAGCGAGGACGAGGACCCTGTCACAAGCATGATTGAGGGTATGCGTGAGGACGCGGCAAACGCTATCGCGGACCTCGACAAGCCCGCTGAGGAAGCGGAGGAGGTCCCCGAAGAAGGGGACGTTGCTCAGGAGCAGGCTGAGGACGAGGCTCCCGCAGAGGATCCTCAGAAGCCGCTCAAGGAGGTCAAGGCGGAGAAGAACCTTCTCGAACGCATTCTCGATGAAGACCCGGACGAGCTCCTCAATGAGCGCAGCGAAAACTCCGAGGACGGCGACGATGAGACCGTCAGCAAGAGCCGCAGCTTCAAGAGGACGCTCTACACTGTTCTCGGTGCTGTATTTGCGATATTTGCGGTCATCGGCATGATAACCGTCGGCATGAAGCTGGTCAGCAGCATAAAAGCGTTCACCTCCGGCGAGGTCAAGAAGGACGGCTTCACGGAAGTTCTCTACCCGGCGGTAATAATGGATATTGACCAGTTCAGCGACCCTTCGGAGCTGAGCTCGGAGCAGATGATGACTGCCGCGATATGGTCGATAATCATGGACAGCAGCCGTGTGTCGAAGTACAACGTTGACCCCGGTACCGATACGATATCCATACCCTATATGGACGTTGAGGCAAGGGCGGTAGAGATGTTCGGCAAAAACCACCCCGAGTTCGTACACTGCACGGTAGGTCCCGTGGATTCGCGGTTCTTCTACTCGGACGGCGCTTACAATGTCAAGCCCAAGACCATTTCCTACACCTATTCGCCGGAGATAAAGTCCATAGTCAAGAGCGGCAGCAGCTATACTGTCAGCGTGGACTATGTTGACGAGCTGCCGGAGTGGATGGAAAAGAGTGTTTCAAAGTCGGTCGAGTTCAAGCTCACCGAACGTGAGGACGGTACATACACTATCGACTCCATGAAGATAAACTACGTCAAGAGCAGCGGCGTGTGATTTGAATAGTTATTAGTAGGGGCGCACATTGTGCGCCCCTTGTCTGACCGTAGCGATTTTGCTTGTAGGGGCGCATTCCGTGCGCCCGTGCAGCACGTTGCAACCATCAAATCACGTTCTGTAGGGGCTGATGCCTACATCAGCCCACGGAGCAATAATGAATTTTGGGTGGGGTGTTGAGGACGGTGCCCCCATAAGTGGCAAACAAAAAGCTCCCCGATATGGGGAGCTTTCGTTGTATATGAGCATCAGAAGGAATGATCGGCCTCGGTTATATCGAGGGAGTTCCAGTTTGCACGGAGGAGTGCGAGAGCTTCGTCCGTGAGGGGAGCTTCGTTGTCGGCATCTGCAATAAGGCTCGGACGTCTCCAAACGTACTGGTAAGAGGAGTTCTCGTCGAGGTGGAGGAGGTAGACAGTGCCGTCTGGAGCTGTGAGCTTGTGGGTGGGGAGACCGTCGCAGCTTATCGCGTGGTAGTCGAGGGCATCGAGGACTGCGAAAACGTCGGACTGCTGAGCAGGCTTTTCAGTAGTACCCTCAGTGGGCGGCTCGGTCGTGGTCTTGACCGCAGTGCCGTCGAGGAAGGAGAGGTCAGCATTCTTTGCATAGGGACAATCCTTGACGAGTTCCTTGAATTCCTCGGCTGTCGGGCAGGCTGAACCCTCGGCATCTTCGTTGAAGTGGAGACTTGTTATCTGATAGAAGCAGGTGCTTTTTCCGTTTTCGTCCTTCTGGTCGTAGTATAGGAACAGACCTGTTTCGAGGTCGATATACATGGTGATAGAGGAGATATCTGTGCGGAGGCTTACAACAGCACAATCTCTGCCGCAGAAATTCTTCTTTCCAATAATTTCCCATTCGTCCTGCTCTTTGAGCAGCTGAGCGAAATTACCCTTATCCGGGAGGGTGAATTCAGGCTCCTTAGCGTCAGCATTTTCAAATTCTCCGACGCTTATATCATTATCCTCGGGGAAGTAGTGGACGATTCTGTTTCCACGCCTGAAATCAAGCTGCTTTCTGAGGAAAGAGCCTGTTTTGGAGTCGGTGTACTGGATATTGGTGTAAACCGTTCCGGCTTTCTTGTCGTAGAAGATGATCTCACCCGTATCATCGCTGTTCAGACCGCGTGTTTCATAGCAGGCGAGCACCTTGTCGTAGTGGGCATTGGAGCTTACAACGAGCTGATAGAGCTCATCTTTGGTGGGAAGCTCCTCGGAGCTGTTCGTGCCGGGCTCTTCATCGAGGAAGCTCAGGTCATAGTCCTCCTCGGCAGGCTCATAGTCCTTGAGGAACTCCCTGAAACCGTCCTTTGTCATGAAGCCGGTATTGTCGTTGTAGGTTATGCTGTTCACATCAAAAACATTTTGATACTGACCCTTTTGTTTGAAATGCAGCGGAATGCCGGTCTCAGTGTCAATAAACGCAGTGAAACTGATATCATAGTTATCAATGCGGCGGTTTCCGTGGATAGATATGCAATCCCTGCCGATGTAGGTGAGCTTATCGCCTATATCCCAGTTTTCAACGGGACTGAGCCAGTCCGAGACCCACTTTTCCGGGCGATAGAACATTGAATCCGGACCGGGATTATTATTATCGACCCTGTACTTTTCCTCGTCCTCAGCGATGCGGAATACCTTGTTGTTGCCGCAGGCGAAAAAGAAACCGCTATACTTCTTGGTCGACGAGCCTTTCCAGAGTATATCGACATCTTCTTGCGCCCAGAAGGTATCGGCGGTGTTATCTATCTGCATAGTGCCGGTATAGATATGGTCGCTGGGGTGATCGTTTGAGTTGGTGTTGGTATAGCTGATGCTTAGTGCGGAATAGTTCGAGCGGGCATTGCTGCAAAGCTCTATGATATAGTCCTTGTCGATATTCTCGGGGACGCTCCTGCTTGCGGCAGCCGCCATGTCGGAGGGTACTTCCTCCGTGACCTCAAAGGCAGGTGACTTGCCGGAGGGAGCATTCGCCTTTACCGCATAAGCCGTACCGATGCCTGCACCTACAAGTGCTATGCAGGCGGCAGCGGAAACTACCCTGCGTAACTTCTGCGGACGGTAGCGTTCAACGCCGCTGACCTCGATGAGCTCATCTCTGCCGGCAGCGTCCGTTCCCTCAACGCGGCGTTCGATGCGGCGGAAGAGCTTGTCTGCTTTTTTCTTGTCGGACTGGGGATAGTCCTTGACGAGCTTTTCCATTGTTTCCTCATCGGTATTTCTGATGAGGTCTATGATATCTTTCCTGTTCTTCATAATATCTCTCCTTTCAGAGCGTTCCGGAGCTTTTTGAGGGCTCTCGAACACCTGAGACGTACCGCAGCAGGGGATATGCCGACGATATCGGCTATCTCGCGTGATTTGCGGTCATAGAAGTATCTTTGTATGATTATAGTGGAGTCCGGCTCGCCCAGAGCAGCGATCTCCTTTATCAGGAGAGCATTCACAGCCGCATTCTCGGCATTTCCGGCAACATTTTCGCCGGAGGGTATCGAGATGTAGCTCTGCTCGTCCATATCGAGTCTTTTGCCGTTCCGGGAGAGCAGGGACCTCCGGCAGCTTATCGCCTTGTTTTTGGCAGCAGAGCCGATGTAGGCTTTAAGGCTCCCGGGTCTGTCCGGGTCGAGCTGACGGATAACGTCGCTGAAAACGTCGATAATGCACTCGTCAACGTCCTCGGGAGAACCGGTGCCGCGCAGCACCCGGGTAACGATAGCGCAGACGTAATTGTAATAGGCATCGAACAGGGCACGGTGACCCTTTGGCGGTGTTTCCCGCAGCAGCCTCAGAATATCGCTGTCTGTCATCTGCTCCCTCCTTTTCTTTTATCTCAGGCAGATCTGCTTTCACTATATACATACGCACTCCGCATGGAAAGTGTATCATTTTTTTGAACTAAGTGCATGAGACATAATAAAAGGGACGCACAGCGTCCCTTCTCAGCTCTTATGCAGTCGTTTCCGCCGGTGCGGAGGTAGTTGTCTCCGCGGAGGTCTGGGCTTCCGGCTGTGAGCCCGTTAGGGTGAAGTTCGTGAAGCTCATGGTGAGCTTGTTGTTGGGCATCTCGAAGCCGCAGAGGTTGCCGTCCGTATCGACGATGAGGGTGTAGCTTCCGGCATCGAGGCTGCCGCTTATGCGGAGGGTATCGTCCTTTTCCTCGCCGGAAAGCTCCTCCTTTGAGGCGTTCTCCTCAACAGCGCTGATAAGCTCGGTCATCATAGCCTTGACAGGCACGGCGGACTGCGGAACAGAGAAGCTCAGTCCCTTGTAGGAGGCGGAAACGCTGCCGTCCGCGAACATCAGCTTAACGCCGCTGAGTGTGTTTGGCGAGGTGAATTCGATATCCCAGGCGTCTCCGGAACGGCAGAGCTTACCCTCAGCCTGCATCTTGTCGATAGTGACAGAGGCATCGGCGGTAAACGAGTTCCTGAGACCGTTTCTGCGTTTGGTCTCGCTTTTGAGTGGCGAGGAGCAGGAAACGAGGCATACAGCCGCAGTAAATACCGCAGCAGCGGAAGTTATAAGTCTTTTCATAGCTATTCTCCGTTTCTGATAGATATAAGTATGACTTTAAACTTCCGTGTATTTTAGTTCGCGGTTAAGAGTTTCAGGGCATAGTCAGGTGCTCTCGGACCCGTTTGCAGTCTGGCAGACGTTACAGCTATGCACTATGAACTTGTAACTGAGAACTCACTGATCCTTGTTCTTCTTTTTTTCCTTGAATATCCTGAATGCGTCGGGAATGCAGCCTATGATATCTCTTGGCAGCATCGCCTCCTGTCCGAATTTTTCGGCAGCCGCATCGCCTGCAAGACCGTGCATATAAACGCCTGCACACGCGCTGTCCATAGGGAAGCAGCCCTGTGCGGCGATAGCACCTATCATACCGGCGAGGATATCTCCGCTGCCGCCTACGCTCATTCCGGGATTGCCGGTATGGTTAGCGGCAGTTATACGGCTGTCGGCAACGATAGTGCCGGCGCCCTTCAGGACAACGGTCACGCCGTACTGCTCGGCATATTTTTCCGCGACCACGATACGGTTATCCTCGACCATTGACTTTTCGCAGTTAAGGAGCCTTGCCATTTCGCCGACATGGGGCGTGATGATGATATCCGACTGCTTCTTTACTAAAATATCTATGTCCGAGGCTATGCAGTTTATTCCGTCCGCGTCGATAATTACGGGACATTTTGCATTTTCCGTTACGAGCTTGGTTATCTCAATGGTATCAGGGGTAACGCCCATGCCGCAGCCTATGACAACAGCGTCCGCTTTTCCGATAGCATCGATGAGTGGCTTTTTGCTGCTGTCGTAGAGCATGAAGCCGTAATCGTCGCATTCGAGCTCGACGTAGGTAGCCTCCGGGACGAGCGCTGAGACCGTGTCGATGCACTTTTCCACCGAGGCGAGACGGACCGTTCCTGCACCGCTCCTGAGAGCACCGAGAGCCGCAAATGCAGCCGCACCCCGCATGGACGAGCTTCCGGCGATGATGAGGACATTCCCGAATGTACCCTTGTGTGCGTCTCTTTCGCGGTTCGGCGGAAAAGCGGCGAGGTGATTGCGTTCGATGCGGTAATACTTGCGGTCCTCCTCGATAGCCTCGACAGCCTTGCAGGGGATACCGATATCGGCAATGGTTATCTTTCCGCAGTATTTCTTGAGGGGGAACTGTGTCATGCCGGTCTTGAGGAAGCCGAAGGTAACGGTCTCGTCAGCCTTGAAGATGCCGTTTGAGATAGTACCTGTGGTGCAGTTTCCGCCGCTCGGAACGTCAACGGCAATGCGGTAAGCGCCCGAGCCTATCGCAAAGACGGAGGCGGCATCGGTGCTGAGCTGACCGTGGAAGCCTGTTCCGAAAACGCCGTCAACGATTACATATGCACGGAGCATAGCGCTTTTCACGAGTCTCATGCGCTGCTGTTCCTTTTTCATGATATCGTTTATCGGACTGTCCGCGCCGTCCTCACGGCTTGTGGGAACGGTCATGTAATCGAGCTCGGCAGCTTCGAGGGCAGCCTCAACGTTCTCGCTTCTGTAGCCGTCGAGAAATTCGACCCTGTCGCGCGGGAGCTTGTCGTACATCTCTGCGGCGAGCTCGGAAACGGGCTTTCCGCCGACGCAGATAATGGTTATCCTGTAGCCGCGGTAGATGAGGTTATTGGCAGCCGCGAAGCAGTCACCGCCGTTATTGCCCTTGCCTGTGAGAAAGACGATGAGCTTTTCCTCGGGGGAGATATCGGGCTCTCTGCGGCAGTAGTCGTCTATGACGCCTGCGAGTGCCTTTCCGGCGTTTTCCATGAGCTGACGCTTTGAAACGCCGAGCTCCTCGGAACGGTCTTCGATCTTAGCCATTTGCTTTGGTGAAACGATCTGCATATTATTTACACCCCACTTGTATTTATTTGTATATAGAAACTGTTGGTTAATTGAGAATTGAGAATTGAGAATGAAGGTATGCCCTTCGGGTATGATCTTTAAATTTATCGGCGTAAGCCGACACAATAATTCTCCATTCTCCATTCTGCATTCTCAATTCTTAGCCCTGAGCTTTGCCGGAAGATACCTTCCGATGAATTCGAGCATCTTCTCGTTCGGCACGAAAACGAGCCGTGTCCTGCCGTATTCCTCGTGCTGGAAATCCGCATAGTATTCGTGGGAGGCGATATTGTCCGAAGTGATAACGACGGTCATGTCCTCGCTCTCCTCCATGTCCTCATTGTACTTTCCGAAATCAGTGAAGCTCCTGACCTCGGTGCTGAGCATCTCGATGCGTTTTTTCTTTGCGATTATCTTTGCGATATCGAGCTCGCCGTTTGTGAAGGTGTACTCGTACTCGACATATGAGCCCTGAATGAGAAAAAATGTACCGTATCCGGTTGCGGCGGCGAGTATCATGCCGAGAAATGCGATCACGGGCTTATCGAGCTGTATGAACGATACAAATACCATAGCGACAGTGATGAGTATGCCGCAGACAGCTATGACGATACGCTTGTTCCTGTCGGAAGAGGTCTCATTTTTCTTGACGAGCTGTTCAGCAAAATTATCCATTTTCATAACTCCGTTCTGTTTTGATATGCACTAATATATATAATACCACAAATTTTGAAGAATTTCAAGAAAAAGGCTTGATTTTTTTTGAGCTGTGGTTTATAATAGACCTATAACCCGTTGACTGAGAGAGTAGGAATGTGATTAGGTCTTGCAGAGAGGGGCGGCTTGGTGCGAACGTCCTGTCTGAAAGCGTTCCGAAGTTCACTCACGAGGGGTGGAACGGAAGTACCGGTGCGGCACCTTCGGACGGAAGGCATGATGCGTTCATGCGGACTGATTTGAAGAGTGTGCGGTATGGTATTGTAGGCTCTGACGTAGGTCTGCGTTAAAGACAAGAGAGTGTCGGCTCTCCTGACCAAAGGTGGTATAGCAAGGTTTTTAAGTCTTGTCCTTTAGGGCAGGACTTTTTTGTCGTCACAACACACTTTATTGTAGGGGCTGGCGTCCTCGACAGCCCGGCTGCCGCAAGGCAGCGAATATATGAATTGTGGGACGTCGAGGACGCCGTCCCCTACAAACGCATCTAATCTATGAGGTGAAAAAATGAAAGAACAGCTTGAAAAAATCGAAGTCCTCGCCAAGCAGGAGCTCGCTGCCTGCACTGAGATCAAGGCACTGGACGATCTGAGGATAAAATTCCTCGGAAAAAAAGGTGAACTCACCGCTATCCTGAAGCAGATGGGAGGCCTCTCCGCAGAGGAAAGACCAGTTATCGGTCAGCTCGCAAACAAGGTGCGCTCCGATATCGAGGAGGCTATCGCCTCCAAGCTCAATGCACTCAAATCCGAGGCTCAGTCCGCTAAGCTCAGGGAGGAGACCATTGACGTTACCCTCCCCGGCAAGCACGCTCCCTTCGGCAAGCTTCACCCCCTCACAAGGGTCGAGAACGAGATACGCGAGATATTCATCGGCATGGGCTTCAATATCGCGGACGGTCCCGAGATAGACGACGATTACCACGTTTTCGAGGCTCTCAACCTCCCGCCCGACCACCCTGCAAGAGATACGCAGGATACCTTCTACATCGAGAATACAAAGGAGACTATCCTCCTCCGTACACAGACCTCGTCCGTACAGGTTCACGTTATGGAAAATCAGAAGCCTCCGATACGCATAATCTCTCCCGGCAGAGTTTTCCGTTCGGACGCCGTTGACGCTACTCATTCGCCTCTTTTCCACCAGATAGAGGGTCTCGTTATCGACAAGGGCATCACAATGTCCGACCTCAAGGGCACTCTCGAAATGCTCATGAAGAAGCTCTACGGCAATGACTGCAAGCTCCGTTTCCGTCCTCATCACTTCCCGTTCACTGAGCCGAGCTGTGAGGTGGATATAAGCTGCTTCAACTGCGGCGGAAAGGGCTGCTCAATGTGCAAGGACGAGGGCTACATCGAGCTTCTCGGTGCCGGCATGGTACACCCGAAGGTGCTCGAAAACTGCGGTATCGACCCCGAGGAATACTCCGGATTTGCATTTGGTCTCGGTCTTGAGCGTATGGTAATGGGCCGCTACGACATCAATGACCTCCGTCTTCTCTATGAGAACGATGTGCGCTTCTTAGAGCAGTTCTGATGAGTGATTATTTTATAATAGCAGCGTCACTGATGCGCCGTCACCGCAGCCGCGGCGGAGGTCTTTCGCCCAGAGCCGCATTGATAATGTTCGTGTTTCTGGCTGTATGCGGTGTGATAGCGTATTTCTGCTACCGTTCAAAGAAAAACGGGATCATGAAAGGTCTCGGCTTCGATGACGAGACTGACTACAGGATATTCAAGGAGAGCTGCCCGTTCAAATACGGATCATACTATATGTCCGAGGAGTGGACGGTGAATGAAAGCTCACTGAAATACTACCGTACTTCGGAGATATTTGATGTTTCTCCGATGCTGCCGGGAAACTCCGGTGACAACAGCCTTACAAAGCGAGGGATACTTATAAGGTACTCGGGAGGCTCTGATAAGCTTTTCGTGAACAGCAGTTTTGAAAGGGATAAAACGGCAGCGGAGATCAATGAATTCCTGAAAAACAATGTGAAAAGGGATCCGTTCAACAGGATATATTGAGGATATTACAATATACGAAAGGAAAAATGATATGAATTTATCTATGAAATGGCTCGGCGACTATGTTAAAGCCGATATGCCGATAAAGGATTACTGCCACGCTCTTACGATGAGCGGTTCCAAGGTGGAATGCTACGAGGCTGAGGGCAGCAATGTTTCAAATGTTGTTGTGGGAAGGATACTCTCAAAGGGTCCCCACGAAAATGCCGATGCACTGTTCGTTTGTCAGGTCGACGTCGGCGCTGAGGCTCCCATTCAGATCGTCACCAACGCCAAGAACGTCAAGGAGGGCGACCTCGTTCCCGTTGCACTCGACGGCGCTGTTCTCCCCGAGGGCAAGATCAAGAAGTGCAAGATGCGCGGCGTTGAGAGTTTCGGTATGTTCTGCGGCATAGACACTCTCGGCCTTACCGCTCACGATTTCCCCTATGCCGATCCCGAGGGCGTTTTCGTTATCGAGGAGGACTGCAAGCCCGGTGACGATATCCACAAGGCTATCGGTCTGGACGACACCTCCGTTGAGTTCGAGATAACCTCGAACCGTCCCGACTGTCTCAGCGTTATCGGTCTCGCAAGGGAGACTGCCGCTACCTACGGCACTGAGCTGAAAGTTAAAGCTCCGGAGTTCAAGGGCGTTGACGGCGATGTCAACAGCTATCTCAAGGTCGATATCCACAATGCGGAGAAGTGTCCGCGCTACTGTGCCGGTATCGTTAAGAACGTCAAGATAGGTCCCTCACCCCGCTGGATGAGGGAGAGGCTCCGTGCAAGCGGCGTCCGTCCGATAAACAATTTCGTTGATATCACAAACTACGTCATGCTCGAATACGGTCAGCCCATGCACGCTTTCGACCTCCGCTACGTTGAGGGCGCTCACATAAACGTCCGCAATGCTCAGAACGGCGAGAAGATAATGACCCTCGACGGCGTTGAGCGTGAGCTCACTTCCGATATGCTCGTTATCGCTGACGAGAAGAAGCCCGTTGCCGTTGCAGGCGTTATGGGCGGCGAGTACAGCGGTATCATGGACGATACCACTACTGTTGTGTTCGAGTCCGCTTACTTCGAGCCCTCGCAGGTACGTCAGACCTCCAAGAAGCTCGGTCTGAAGTCCGACGCCTCCGCACGTTACGAAAAGGGCGTTGACCCGACTATCTCCATGACCTGTCTGAAAAGGGCATTCGAGCTCGTTGAGCTTCTGGGAGCAGGCGAGGTCGTAAACACCGTCATCGACTGCAACAAGTCCGGCTTCAAGCCCTCCGAGGTCGTTTTCGATCCCAAGTGGATAAACAGTTTCCTCGGTACGGACATCTCCGAGGCTGACATGAAGGAGTACCTCAGCCGTCTTGAATTCACGTTCTCAGGCGACAAGGTCGTTGCTCCGTCATTCCGTATCGACATCGGCTGCAAGGCTGATATCGCGGAGGAGGTCGCCCGTATCTACGGCTACAACAATATCCCCTCCACCGATTTCCGCGGAGTTGCAAGAGCTGAGTTTACAGAGGAGCAGAAGTTCGTCCGCACTCTCAGGAACGCTGCCGTTTCCCTCGGAGGCTACGAGATAGCCACATATTCGTTCGTTTCACCCAAGTATTTCGACAGGATACGTCTCCCCGAGGACAGCGCTCTCCGCAAGGTAGTCCGCATCGTTAATCCTCTCGGCGAGGACACCAGCGTTATGCGTACCTCCACGATACCTTCGATGCTCGATGTGCTCGCGTTCAACTACAACAACCGCAACGAGAAAGCCTGCCTGTTCGAGATAGCAAAGGAGTACCTCCCCGCTAAGGAGGAGAAGCCCTTCATCAACGGCGATACCCTCGCAAACAGCGGCAATAAGAAGCACAGGTATGAGTATTCTCTCCCGGACGAGCCGCAGAGACTTACTGTCGGTATGTACGGCGGAGATGCCGATTTCTACACTATCAAGGGCATTGCCGAGCAGCTCCTTGCCGAGCTCAAGATCGACGATGTTGACTATGTACGCGCTGCCGACAGCGACGCTTTCGATGAGAAGTGCGCTCTCCACCCCGGCAGAAGCGCTGTTATTCTCAGGGACGGCACTCCTCTCGGTATCCTCGGCGAGGTTCACCCGGAGGTTCAGGAGACCTACGGCATCGGCGTGAAGACATACGTCCTCAAGCTCAATATCCCTGAGCTCATGGCAGCAGCCTCCGGCGAGATAACCTACCAGCCGCTCCCGAAATTCCCGGCAACTACCCGTGATATCAGCCTTGTGTGCGACGAGGAGACTCCTGCCGCAGCTCTCGAAAAGGCTATCAAGGGCGCTGTCGGAAAGATACTCGAAAAGGTCACCCTCTTTGACGTTTACCGCAGCGACGACATGAAGAAGAACGGCAAAAAGAGCATCGCTTACTCTATCTCCATGCGCTCGCATGAGGGTACTCTCACTGACGAACAGGCTGACGGCGCTATGAAGCGCGTTATCAAGGCGCTGAACGCTATCGGTGCGGAGCTGAGAGGCTGAGCCCGTGCTCTCGCAGATAATCAGCAAGCTGATAGTTCTGTTCATGCTGATTTGTATTTACAACTGCACTGCCGGTATCGGTAAAAAGGACAGGAAACGCGCTCTCATCTGGGGAGCGCTGTTCCTTCTCACCGCCGCTGGCATCTATGTGCTCTACAGGATAGCGGCATCGAAGTAGGGACGGATATTATCCGCATTGTCAAACAAGTTGAGAGTGGAGAGTTAATGTATCGCCTGACGGCGATATATTTTAAATCCGTCCGCGTAAGCGGACACCTCAACTCTCAACTCAAACTAATTCCTATTTTTTTAAAAAAAGGTATTGACAAACCCGACAGCCGGTGATATAATATTATACGTTGACAGAAAACCACTTTAAAGCGTTACAGTATAAAGCTTTAAAACTATAAAGCCTGAAAGGATAGATAATATGAAAGAAATTTCAAAGCTTCTCGATTACAGACCTGATATCAAGGTCGTTGACGCTACTCTCCGCGACGGAGGCCTCGTCAATGACTTCTTCTTCACCGATGAATTCGTAAAGCACCTCTATAATGCAAACCTCCGTGCAGGCGTTGACTACATGGAATTCGGCTACAAGGGCGACCGCGAGCTCTTCGATGAGAACAAGTTCGGTCCTTGCAAGTTCTGCGATGATGACTATATCCGTTCCGTTGTCGGCGAGAACAATACCGATCTCAAGATCGCTGTTATGGCTGACGTCGGACGCTGCAACTACAAGAGGGATATCCATGACCGCGCAGAGAGCCCGGTCGACCTCGTAAGAGTTGCTACATACCTCCACCAGATACCCACTGCCGTTGACATGATCGTGGACGCCAAGAAGAAGGGCTACGAGGTAAGCTGCAATATCATGGCTATCTCAACAGCTCAGGAGAGCGATCTCAAGGTCGCACTCGATATCCTCGGTAAATCGCCCGTTGACGTTTTCTATATCGTTGACAGCTTCGGCTCGATCTACCCCGAGCAGATGGCGCGTATCGCTAACCTCTACTGCGAAATGGCTGACAAGTACGGCAAGAAGGTCGGTATTCACGCTCACGATAATCAGAAGCTCGCATTCGCTAACACTATCGAGGCTGTCGGCGACGGCGTTGACTGGCTCGATGCTACTTATTCCTCAATGGGACGCGGTGCCGGAAACTGTGCAATGGAGCTCCTCCTCGGCTTCCTGAAGAATCCTAAGTATAACGTTTACCCCGTTCTCCAGTTCATCGAGGAGCACATGACCAAGCTCCGCGAGGAAGGCGTTGTTTGGGGCTATGACCTCCAGTACCTCATGACCGGTCTCCTCAATCAGCACCCCAGAACTGCTATCCAGTTCACTAAGGACGGCAGAAAGGACTATGCTGAGTTCTATAAGGAGATACTCGCCCAGGACTGACCTATGAGCCGGATTGGCTCGTTAAATATACCGATTTTACATAATAGGGACGCTTTTACTGCGATACATATATGGCAGTTTTATGAGAACTTACTGGGGAAAACTTTTCTGAGGAAAGATTTTCCCCAGCCCCTTTCCAAAGACTTTATTATGGTTTTTCCCACAATGGTATAATGCTCACGCACACAAAAAAATCCGGAAGCAGCTATGCTTCCGGACATTTTTATACCATTGTGGAAAAAACTAAAGTAAGGCTCTGAATAGAGCTGAAAAACAACTTCATCAAAAGGGCTTGTCTCAATAGTTCTGATAAATACTTATAGGAACACCTCAGTTAAGGTGTTCCTTTTTGTTACATCAGCCCGTTCTGCTGTTTAGCAGCGGTGAGCGTGTTTTTCATGAGCATGGCGATGGTCATGGGACCTACGCCGCCGGGAACAGGTGTGATGTACGATGCTTTCTTCTCAGCGGACTCGAACTCGACGTCGCCGCAGAGTTTACCGTTGTCGAGGCGGTTGATGCCGACGTCGATAACGACAGCGCCCTCCTTTATCATATCGCCGGTAACGAAGTTAGCTTTTCCGACGGAAACCACGAGGATATCAGCGCCGAGGCAGATCTCCTTGAGGTTCTTGGTGCGGGAGTGGCAGATAGTGACAGTGCCGCTCTGGTGGAGGAGGAGCATTGCCATAGGCTTGCCGACGATATTGCTTCTGCCGATGACAACGCACTGCTTACCGCTCACCTCAGTGCCGGTGCTCTCGATGAGGCGCATAACGCCTGCGGGAGTGCAGGGGAGGAAGGCATAGTCGCCTATCATGATCCTGCCGACGTTCGAGGGGTGGAAAGCGTCAACGTCCTTGTCAGGGGAGATAGCGTTGATGACGGTTTTCTCGTCGATTTGCTTGGGAAGCGGGAGCTGAACGAGGATACCGTTTACTCTGTCGTCGCGGTTGAGGACGTTCACAAGGTCTAGGAGCTGTTCCTGAGTAGTGTTCTCGTCGAGGGCGTACTCGAAGGACTGGAAGCCGACAGCCTCGCAAGCCTTTTTCTTGTTGTTGACGTAAACTCTTGAAGCGGGATCATTTCCAACGATAACGACCGCAAGACCTACCTTGATGCCTTTTTCCTCGCGGAGCTTTGCAGCCTCCTCGGCTACCTCCTGTTTAACGCTGGCTGAAACTGCCTTTCCGTCGATAATATTTGCCATTTCAAAAAACCTCCTGTTATCTGCTGCGTTTTTTCTTGTTGTGGGAATTCTTTCCGGAAGCACCTCTGAGCTTACCGTCAACTTCCTCTGCAAGTTTTTCATATTTATCCTCTGCCTCATCGGCAGCGTCTTCCGCGATATCCTCAGCGGCTTCAACAGCCGTCTCAGCGGTATCCTCAGCGGCTTCAGCAGCTTCCTCCGCTGCATCTTCCACAGTCTCGGCAGCCGCCTCAACGATTCCGGCAGCCTCTTCTTCAATGTCTGCGGCAGCTTCGCTTACTTCCTCAGCAGCGGGAGCTTCCGGGACGTCATCGCTGTCATCGCCGTCCGAGATATCGGGAGCGGACGGTACGTCCTCATCGTCCTCATCGTCGAATTCCTCGTCATCGCCGAGTATTGAGGAGGAGGCGAGCTCGTCATCGTCGTCGAATTCCTCATCATCGTCATCATCGCCCATAGCGGCGTAGATGTCCTCGGCAGGCATACCCATGCGCTTTCTGCGGGATTCCTCGATAAGGCGGTGGGACTCCTCAGTGTTCACATAGAGCTCGAAAGCTTCGGGGTCACGCTTGTACTTGGAGTAGAGGATTATCTGGAGTATGATAGATGCCACGCATATGACAATGGAAACGATCTGTGAAACTCTGAGGTCACTGTTTCCGATGTAGAGGCTGTCAGTACGGATACTCTCAACGACCGATCTCTCGGCGCCGTACCAAGCGAGGTACATGAGGAGAATCTGACCGTCGTACTTTCTGCGTTTGGAGTACCAAGCAAGGATAACGAAGCCGAGCAGGCACCATATGGATTCGTAGAGGAAGCAGGGGTGAACTGCTTCGAGCGGGGAGACTTCCATGCCGTGAACGTGCATGATGCCGTCAGTATAGCTTGCCTCATTGATGATGCGGCTCTGTATCGTACCGCCGGTCATTCCGAGGAAGCTGTTTGTGTTTGTGCCGAATGCCTCCTGATTTACGAAGTTGCCCCAGCGTCCGATGCCCTGACCGATAAGGAAGCCCAGCACGGTGATATCGAGCATGGGGAGCTTTCTTACCTTGCGTATTTTGCATATGAGCAGTCCGACGAGCAGTGCACCGATGATGCCGCCGTATATCGCGAGACCGCCGTTACGGGTCTTGACGATGTTCTTCATGGTCGCACCGAAGCTATCCGCCTTGTATTCGGACCAGTTGAATGCAACGTAGTAGAGCCTTGCGCCGACGATACCGCCGAGAACTCCGCCGATAACGGCGTCGATAGTGCGGTCGGAATCGAGACCGAAGCGCTTCATCTTAGGGAAGCAGTAGACCAGTGCGAGGAGCAGTCCCACGGTAATGAGAACGCCGTACCATGCGACCGAGAAATTGCCGATAGTGAATGCGGTAGGGTCAATGCTGAACCTCCAGCCCAGCTTCGGGAAGTATATTTCGTTTGCGTCATGTATTCTTTCGACTTCCATTACTGTTCATCTCCTTTTATCACAGACATTACAAGTTTTTCGCGCTTCAGTTCGTTCCTGATGAAGTCCATAGCGTCCCCGGCGGTGAGTCCGGAGAGAACGCTTATCGTATCGTAGGGACCTGTTCCGTCCATGTGGGCGTTCATCATGAGGTTAGCCACGGATTCAACGTTATTGAGCATTCTTACGAGCATACCGTAGGCGGATTTCTTTATCCTCTGGAAGTCCTTTTCGCAGATGCCCTCCGCGAGCCATTTTTCGAGCTCATCGGCAATGGCGTCCCTTACCCTTTCGGGCTTGGGTGATTCGCCGCTGAATATTACGGTGAAGAAGCCGTCGCCTGCGAATATCTCCGCATCGAAGGTGGAGTTGATTACCTCCTCCTTCAGGAGCCGCTGGTACATATCGGAGGAGGCGTCCGTCAGCATGGAGGACACCACGGAAGCCGCAGCGGAACGTTTCAGCCTTTCCTCGCCTGAGCAGGGCGAGCACTTGAAGCCGATGTTGAATATCGAAGCTCCTACGGGAGCGGTCTCGTATATCTCGGTCTGAACTATCTCTGCCGGTTCATCGGGGAAAACGGTCTCGAGACCCTTGTCCTCACAGCCCTTGAGGCACTCGTCGCATATCGCGAGGACCTCGTCCGCCTTGATGTTTCCGGCAATGGAGAGCACCATGTTGTTGAGGTTGTAGAAGGTGTAGTAGCACTTGTAGAGCAGGTCTGCGTCTATCCGAGCGATGCTCTCGACGGTTCCGGCAATGTCTATCTTCACGGGGTGGTTATGGAACATACACCGCAGCATATTGAAGAAAACGCGCCATTCGGGGTTATCGTTGGTCATCTGTATCTCCTGACCGATTATGCCCTGTTCCTTGTCAACCGTCGCCTGCGTGAAGTAGGGCTTCTGCACGAAGTCGAGGAGTATACGCAGGGACTCCTGATAATTCTTCGAGCAGCTGAAAAGGTAGGCTGTCTTGTCGAAGGAGGTGAAGGCGTTTCCGGAAGCGCCTGTCTTTGCGTAGAGCTCGAAAACGTCGCAGTCCTCGTTCTCGAAGAGCTTGTGCTCGAGGAAGTGGGCTATGCCCTCGGGGACAACGGTGAAGTCCGCATCGCCCTTCTGACGGAACATAGTGTTCACGGAGCCGTATTTCGTGCCGAAAAGCGCCTCAACGCTGCTGAATCCGGGCATTTCGCAGATGTAGATGTCCAGACCGCTGCTGTGCTTGACATGAATGCAGCTATCGCCGGTGCGCTGGCTTGTTATGATATTTTTTTCCATTATTCCGCAGCCTCCTTGTCGAGCATGAGATAAACGCTGTCGAGGCTGAGCGACTTTGCAGCCTCAATGATACGTTCCTTAGTGACGTTCCTGTAATCAGCGAGCTGCTCGGCGGGAGTCTTTATCTGTCCGTCGCAGAATCGCTCGAAGTACCACGAGGAATAGGACGAGGGGGTATCGCCGATCTGGTTGAGGGCGTTTTCAAGGCTCAGCATAGCGCTTTCGAGCTCACTGTCGGAGATATTGCCGTTCTTTATCTCATCGAGCTGGTTGATTATCTCAGCCCTTGCCTTTTCGATGTTGCCGCGTTCAACGCCGCTGTCCACCATGACGGCGCCCTTCGGTGAAACGAGACGGCTCGCGCAGTAGTAGCAGAGGCTCATCTTCTCGCGGACGTTCATGAACAGCTTGGAGACCGGTGTTTCGCCGAATATCGTGCTGAGGAGCTTCAAAGCGAAGAAGTCCTCGGAGGCTGACTTGAAGGTCATGACCATTTTGCACTGGCGGACGTCGAATTCGTCCGAGCCCTCAGCGACCTCGGTTTTAAGGGGGCTGATGCTCCTGAAAGCGACCTCGGCAGGAGCACGGTCTATAGCCGCAAAGCTCTCGCGGAACATCTCGATGAATCCGGGGTCTTCCTCCGGGGCAACGTAGAATATCTCTATCTGGGAAGTTCTCAGGAGCTTCCGGTAAGCCTGATAAGCCTCAGCGGAGGTGACAGCCGCAGCCGCAGTCTTGGTGCCGTAGCAGGAAAACTCAGCGGGCTCGCCTGCAAAGGCAATCTCACCGGCACGGGATATCGCATAGCCGCGCTTGTTGTTGAGCTCAGCGTCGATGTGGTCGAGGAGGTCCTTGCGTGTAATGCTGTAGGAATCGGCATCGAAGCAGCCGTCCTGAACGTTCGGCTCGAAAATGCAGCCGCGGATAAGCTCGCGCATCTCAGCGTCAACGTCCTCGCCGTCGAAAGCGTATTTTTTATTCAGCCAAGAGGCTGTGAGACCGAGTATCTGTATATCGCCGCGTTTTCTTGCGAAGGTGCTGAGAGCGGCACCGTAGAGCGACGAGAGCTTTTCGTTGAGCTCGGCAAGAGTTCTGTACCTTGCGCTCGAAGACGAGAGCGCACCTGTACCGAGGGCGTTAGCCGCGGCATACTCACCGGAGAGACCGGTAATGAAGCGCACGACAAGCGAGCCTGTCTTGAACTTTTCGTCTATGACCGAGGAAAAGCCGATATTCGGGGCAATTTCTGTCCTGTTGTATCTCATTGGACTACACTCCTGTTCATATTTTTTCATACATTATCATTATAGCACATTTTGTTAAAAAACACCATACTTTTTTGAATTGAGAATTGAGAATGAATGTGTCTGCTGACGCAGACGGATCTTAATAGTATCGCGTAAGCAATACCATAATTCTCAATTCTCCATTCTACATTCTCAATTTTTTGATCATGACTGCCGCGTCCTCCTCGGGGTCGGAGTAAAAGCGTTTGCGGACGCCTGCTTTCTCAAAGCCGAAGCTTTCGTAGAGGCTTATCGCAGCCGTGTTGGACTGCCTGACCTCGAGTGCGATGTTCTCGGTATCTCCGGGGACTTCAGCAAGGAAAGCCTCCATGAGCTTCCGGGCAATGCCCTGCCTGCGGTACTGAGGGGCAACTGAAAGCGTCAGTATCTCGCCGGTGTCGGAGGCGGTAAAGCCTGCGATAAGTCCGGCAAGCTCGTCTCCGCAGTAAGCGGCAAGCACGATGCCTCCTGTGGACTGCGACTGTTCGCGGAAGCTTGCAGCAGACCAGCCCTCAGTCCCGACGCACTCCTTGTCGAGCGCGGACATTTTCTCGAATATTTCGTTTGTGAATTCTGATATGATTTTCATACTTTCTGTAGGGAACGGCGCCCCTATGAGTTGAGAGTTGATAGTTGATAGTGTAGGGGCGGATATCATCCGCCCGCATATTCGACTGTAGGGAACGGCGGGTCTCGGCTGTCACCTCGGTCGTATATTACAGCTGCATAGGAACGCCGAGGGCGGCGTTCCCTACGGTCTTAATGTGCGTCGTACCAGCTATGTCCCGTGTGGACGTCCACTGCGAGCGGTACGCGCATTTCGTGAACGCCCTGCATCTCCTCACGGAGTATCTCAGCGGCACGGTCGGCACAGTCCTTGTCCGCCTCGAGGATAAGCTCATCGTGTACCTGCAATATCAGTTTTGCGGCGATATTCTCGGCTTTGAGACGGCGGTAGACGTTTATCATCGCCATTTTTATGAGGTCTGCGGCAGTACCCTGAACGGGGGTGTTCATTGCAATGCGTCTGCCGGCAGCCTGCAGCATCTTATTGGAGGAGAGAAGCTCGGGAATGCGTCTTTTTCTGCCGAACATCGTGGAGACGATGCCGGTCTGTTCCGCATCTTCAACAGTCCTGTCCATGAACTGCTTGACCTTCGGGAAACGCGCAAGGTAGTCCGCGATGTACTTCTTCGCCTGAGCAACGGAGGTCCCGATATCCTTTGAGAGCGAGAATGCGCCGATGCCGTAGATTATGCCAAAGTTTACCGCTTTTGCGGCACTTCGCATCTCGGGAGTTACCATAAATACCGGCATATCGAATACCTGTGCGGCAGTTGAGGTGTGGATATCCTCGCCGGAGGTGAAAGCCTCGCACATATTCTCGTCGCCGCAGAGGTGAGCCATGACGCGCAGCTCGATCTGACTGTAGTCGGCGTCCACAAGGACCTTGCCCTCGGGAGCGGTGAAGAACTTCCTCATGCGCGAGCCGAGTTCGGTACGGACGGGGATATTCTGCATATTCGGCTCAGTGGAGCTGATACGGCCAGTTCGGGTCTCGGTCTGACGGAACCAAGTGTGAATGCGGCCGTCGGGAGCGATTTTATCGAGAAGTCCTACCACATAGGTGGAGTTGAGCTTGGTGTACTGGCGGTATTTCAGGACATTGTCAACGATAGGGGACTGGCTGCGGAGCTCCTCCAGCACCTCGGCATTGGTGGAATAGCCGCTCTTGGTCTTCTTTTTCGCAGGCAGACCCAGTTCCTCAAAGAGTACCGTTCCGAGCTGCTTGGGGGAGGATATATTGAATTCGTGACCGGCTTCGTCGTATATCATTTTCTGCGTTTCCTCGGTCATTTCGGAGAGGTAAACGCCGAATTCCTCAACGCCCTTGCGGTCAACGCAGATGCCGGTGTCCTCCATGGAGGCAAGCACCTCTGTGAGGGGCAGCTCGATGTTTTCGAGGAGGTCAGTCATACCCTCGCGGTCTATCTCACCGCGGATCTTGCTGATGATGCCTTCAAGCGACAGTATATCCGCAAATTCACCGTTCTCAGAGTAGTAGTGGACGCCGTACTCGGCACAGAGCTTGTCGACAGCGTAATCCGAGGCGGAGCTGTTGAGCAGGTAGCCGCAGATAGCCGCGTCATTGCGAAGGTTTTTGAGCTCGGAGCCGTGCGCCATAGCGAAACGGTAGTGAGCCTTTGCATCATCGGTGGATTTTTCGCAGTCCGAGGCGAGAAATCCGAGTATAAGATTCTCATCGTCCGTGGAGTAAACGCAGTCCCCGCGGCGGACGGTGAGCTTGCCGTCCCTGAGAAGATAATCGCACTTGCCGAGGGAAGCGATGACCTCGCCTGTGAGAGGACTTCCGGTCACATTTATGACGCGGACTTCCTCCGGAGCTTCCTCGGCGGCAGAGGCGTTTGTACCCTCAGTCGCGCATATATCCAGCTTGTCGAGGAGCTTGAACATCTCCAGACCGGAGAGCATCGAGCTTATGCCGGCGTTGTCGGCAGGGGAGGGGACATAGCTCTCAATTGCCGTATCTATGGGCGCATTCCGTACTATGGTCGCGAGCCACTTGCTCTCCTTTGCGGAATCATGACCGGCAGCGAGCTTTGCCTTGACGCCCTTTGTCAGACCGGAGTTCTCATAGCTCTCGTAAAGGCTCTCTATCGAGCCGTACTCCTTGATGAGGGCGGAGGCGGTCTTTTCGCCGATACCGGGAACGCCGGGGATATTGTCGGAGCTGTCGCCCATGAGACCCTTGAGGTCAATGAGCTTTGCGGGCTCGAAGCCGTAGTTTTCCGCGAACCATTCGGGAGTACAGTAAACGGTCTCCTTGTTGGTTGCGAGGAGAACGGTGACATTATCGTCGATGAGCTGGAGGCTGTCCCTGTCGCCGGTGAGGACGAAGCACTTGTCGCCGCGGTCGGAGCAGGCTTTGGAGAGAGTGCCGAGGATATCGTCAGCCTCGAAGCCCTCGCATTCCACGACCTTTATGCCCATAAGACGGAGCAGTTCCTTAACGCGGGGAAGCTGCTGAGCGAGCTCAGGCGGCATACCCTTGCGGTTAGCCTTGTAGTAGTCCGCAGCCTTGTGGCGGAAGGTAGGGGAGTGCAGGTCAAAGGCGACTGCCACGGCATCGGGCTTTACGTCGCCGTAATTTTTGAGGTAGATGTTCATGAAGCCGAAAATGGCGTTGGTGAACTCACCGTTTTTGTTGGAAAGCAGCTTTATACCGTAGAATGCACGGTTTATGATACTGTTTCCGTCTATTGCGAGAAGCTTCATCTTTTACTCCTTTAGCCGTTCTATGAGTTTAGAGTGTAGGGGCGAACATCGTTCGCCCGCGGATAACGAACCACCGGTGCGGAACGTATCGGGTCTGTTATATTGTATTGCCCGGGCGGATAATATCCGCCCCTACGGTTTGGGGTAACGTTGCAACGTAAGGTGCGGGACGTCGGGGACGCCGTTCCCTACATATTCAGCCCTGGCCAATCGGTCTTTCCGAATCTGGAACGGCGTACCTGACGGCGTATGTAGCGGAAGGTTGCGTCCTCGCCGTGTTTGGCGAGCATGGTCAGGAGGAATTCGAGCTTCGCGGCAGTTTCCTCCTCGATGATGCGGCGGTGCTTTGCCCTCATGAAATAGGCAAGCGGCATATCGTCCGTATATTTTTCCTTGTTGTATATCTTCGATGCCGCAACTCTGTCGCAGAACATCTCAAAGATAAAGACGTCGGGCATTTTCACAGGCTCGAGCTTTTTAGTAGCGGGACTGTAATCGGTCCAGTATTCAAAGTGGTGACGATTCCTGCCCTTGTGGTGCATCCAGGCCTTTGAGCAGCCGGTCATCTCACGCTCTTTCTCGTTAGGACTTCGGTCGCCCTGAAAGTAGAGAACGCCGGGAATGAACTCGGTCGGGGAGAATTTCGAGAGATCGTGCATAAGACCGCGCCAGTAGATGCCAGCCCGGAAGCAGTGCTCCCTGACCTTGCGGCGGTGTCTTACAACAGTGAGAAAATGTCCCTTGAGGTTATCAAGCATTTTTATTACCTCCGCTGATATCGAGAACGCTGTCCTTTACGGCGAGCTTTCCGCTGAGAACTATCCTTCCGCCTGAGAAAGTGGGGTCGGAGAGCTTCTTCACCATGAGCTCAACGGAGGTCTCCGCCATTTTTGCGATGTCCACCTCAATGGTGGTTATCGCCGGAATGCTTATCCCCGAGGTTATATAGTTATCGAAGCCGACAACGGAAACGTCCTCCGGAACGCGGACGCCCTTGTTCCTGAGAGCGCCTATAACACGCAGGGCAGTTTCATCGCAGTTGCAGACGAAGGCAGTCGGCATATCCTCCGGGAAGTCGAGCTGTGTAAAGAGGATACCTCTCTCATTGCGGTCGTTGAGGGTCCATTCCCTGCGGTACTCGATGCCGTTCTCGATGAGAGCCTTCATATAGCCGAGGAAGCGGTCGTTAATGCTGCTGGTAGCGTTGAGGTTGCCGATGAAGCCTATCCTCGTGTGACCGTTGCTGATGAGGTGGTCTGTGAGGAGGTAAGCGCCGTTGTAGCTGTCGGAATTGACGCTGTCAATATTGTAGCGGCAGTCGTAGAAATCGACCAGCACCACAGGCATATCCGCCTTGCTGAGCATACTTATATAATTGCGGTGGAGCTGACCGATGACGATAAGACCGTCCACCTTTTTCTCGGTCATCATGTTCGGTGGGACAGCCTTTGTTTCGTTTTCGCCTGTGACGCACTCATATACCGTGAAAACTCCGCTTTGTGAGAGCAGGTTGGATATGCTTACGGTGAGCTCCCAGTAGAAGGTGCCGCGCGGACCGACAAAGCGTTCGGAGGTGAGGATACCGACATTTTTGCCTATCCTTGTGAGGGCATTCTGTTTTCTTGCGGTCTTGGTGTTGGAGGGCTTATAGCCCATTTTAGCGGCGGTCTCGCAGATCTTCTGCCGCATCTGGTCGCTGACTCCGTCGCGTCCGGCGAGAGCGTTGGATACCGTTACCACACTAACGCCGAGCTTATCAGCGATGTCCTGCATTTTTATACCGTTTTTCATGTTCACGCTCCGGTTAGAGATTGAGAATTAGTGTAGGGGCGCCGTTCCGGCGCCCGCTTATACAAGAATAGTACAAAGCACACGGGCGGCGGAACGCCGCCCCTACATTGTGGGCAAAGAAGCTAAAATGTACTGATAAAAAATCACTATAAATTATACCATAGTTTAAGCAATAAATAAAGTGTATAAAGCTAAATTTGTACGATATATCAAAATCTCACAGCGTTATACATATATACTGCACAAAAAGCGTCCGCTTATGCCGGGAAGTAATAGTCGAGCAGGAGGTTCACTACATGGGAATAGGACTCCGTACCTTCCTCCCTGCCGTTCATTTTAATGTTGGTGTCAAGAGCGGTCTCGGTCACAGTGCTTACCGTTTCGGTCGAAATGATCTTCTTTTTCTTGTTTTTCTCCCAGTAGTCGTCCGGGAGAAAGCGGAACCAGTCCGCACGGACCTCGTCCGAGATATCGTCCGTGAGGGAATAGCCCTCGCTGATATCACGCCGGTATATCGTGTTATGGACGTACTCCAGCGCCGAGAGATAGCCCGAATACCGGAACTCGGCGTTATCGCTTCCAATGGACGCGATGAAGCCGATGAAGTTCGCCTCGTCCTCCTGCATAACGCCCTTGAGGTGGGCGTATTCGTGGCAAAGCGTGTCCGGGAGGTTCGTCCGCATCATGTCGCCGTTGTAGTTAGCCTCCATTGAGAACGGGAAGTATATCCCCGTGAGTCCCATCTGGCTCATGAAGTAGGAGAAGCCTATTTTCTTGGGCTTGGGGTAGTAGCCGGCGAGCTGCGGATAGTCCTTCGCGGCGCGTTTCATAGCGGAACGTGCCTCCTTGTCAACATCGCAGGTGATGTAGAACCGTCCCTTTTCGTCGCGGGGGACTTGTACCGCGAGCTCGTTGGACTTCTCGATAAGTATGCCGTAAAGCTCGACAAGCTCACTCCGGGTGTGTTCCCTGTGGCTGAGGTAGCGTCCGGAAAAAGGCGTACACTGGTACATTATGAAGCAGTTGAGGGTCTCGGTGACGCAGATGTAGGTGAATATCCAGAGTGCCGTGAGAGCGGCGATGCCTCCGATGAAGCGGCGCCTGCCCTTCTTTATTATGAGCAGGACGATCAGCGCCGGTATGCCGAGGGCGATGATGAGCAGCATCAGGACTATCATGACCTCGCCTGCCGAGAACGGGAATATCCCGCTGATAAAGGCGAAGGGTGTGCTGAGAATTGGGAAGATGTGCATGACGTAGAAGTCGGAAAAGCCTGTGCTGAGCCTTGCGGCGACGTTGAGCAGTACCATGAGAAGTATTATCCCCAGCGGTATCAGATACCGCAGACGTATTCGTTTTATCATGTCATCACCTTCCATTTAAAGTTTTTAGTTCATAGTTATTAGTGCATAGTAACCCCGGGCGGATAATATCCGCCCCTACTCTCAACTCTCAATTCTCAATTCTCAACTTTAGGAACGCCAAGACCCGGCGTTCCCAACTAATTATTTTGCAGCTCGCGTATACGGTCGCGGAGATAGGCTGCGTGTTCAAATTCAAGCAGCTTTGCGGCATTTTTCATCTCTGCCGTGAGCTTGTCTATGAGCTTCTGACGTTCGGAGGCTGAAAGCTTCTTCTGCTTCAGCTTCGCCTCGACCTTCGGCTTCGAGGTTATCTCGAGAACGTCCCGGACGTCCTTGATTATGGTCTTGGGAACGATGCCGTGCTCCGCGTTATATGCGGTCTGGAGTGCCCTGCGGCGTTCGGTCTCGGTGATAGCGCGTTCCATTGAACCGGTAACGCTGTCGGCATACATTATGACCTGTCCGCCCGCATTCCGGGCAGCACGTCCGATAGTCTGTATGAGCGAGGTCTCGCTTCTGAGGAAGCCCTCCTTGTCCGCATCGAGTATGGCGATAAGGCTTACCTCCGGGATATCGAGACCCTCGCGGAGGAGGTTTATTCCCACGAGAACATCGAAAACTCCGCTTCGCAGGTCCTTGATTATCTCCATACGTTCGATAGTGTCGATGTCGTGGTGGAGGTAGCGCACCTTTACGCCGAGCTTTTCGTAGTAGGCGGTAAGGTCCTCCGCCATTTTCTTGGTGAGGGTAGTCACAAGCACACGCTCGTTCCTTGCGGCACGGATATTTATCTCGGAAAGCAGGTCGTCTATCTGTCCCTGAGTGGGCTTGACGATTATCTCCGGGTCAACAAGTCCGGTCGGACGAATGACCTGTTCGACGATAGTATCGGTCTTTTCGCGCTCTATCTGACCGGGAGTCGCGCTGACGTATATCGCCTGATGTATATGCGCGTTGAACTCGTCGAAATTCAGCGGACGGTTGTCCATAGCGCTCGGCAGACGGAAGCCGTACTCCACAAGGGTGGTTTTTCTCGCACGGTCGCCTGCGTACATAGCCCTGACCTGCGGGAGGGTAACGTGGCTCTCGTCCACGATGAGGAGGAAGTCCTCCGGGAAATGGTCGAGCAGGGTCATGGGAGTGCTTCCGGCAGGACGTCCGGCGAGTATGCGCGAATAGTTCTCGACGCCGCTGCAATAGCCGACCTCGCGGAGCATTTCCATGTCGTAGTGAGTGCGCTGTTCGATGCGCTGAGCCTCGATGAGCTTGTTGTTCTTCTGGAAGTAGTCTATCCTCTCGGCAAGCTCACGGTCTATCTCGGCAAGTGCGGTCTCCATTTTCTCGTCGCCGACAACATAGTGCGAAGCCGGGAATATAGCCGCGTGGGAGACAGTAGCCTTCACCTCGCCGGTAACAACGTTTATCTCGGAGATGCGGTCTATCTCGTCCCCGAAGTATTCGACCCTGACCGCGGTATCGCTCGACATCGCCGGGAATATCTCAACAACATCGCCGCGTACCCTGAATTTGTTTCGCTCAAAGGCTATGTCATTGCGTTCGTACCTGATGCGGACGAGCTCGCTGATGAGCTGGTCGCGTGGCTTCTCAGCGCCCTGACGTATCGAAACGCACATGGAACGGTATTCGTCCGGGCTTCCGAGGGAGTAGATGCAGGAAACGCTCGCAACAATGATGACGTCCCGGCGTTCGGCGAGGGCAGTCGTGGCGGAATGGCGCAGCTTGTCTATCTCATCGTTTATGGAGGAGTCCTTCTCGATGTAGCTGTCGGTGCTGGGGACGTAAGCCTCCGGCTGGTAGTAGTCGTAATAGGAGACGAAGTACTCCACGGCGTTTTCGGGGAAGAACTCTCTCAGCTCAGAGCAGAGCTGTGCGGCGAGTATCTTGTTGTGTGCGAGGACGAGCGTTGGCTTGTTGACCCTTGCGATGACATTCGCCATGGTAAATGTCTTGCCCGAGCCGGTAACTCCGAGGAGTATCTGCTCCTTTTTGCCGCTGTTGAGTCCCTGAACGAGCTGTTCTATAGCCTTCGGCTGGTCGCCGGCAGGCGCATACTGCGAATGCAGCACGAAATGGTCCATAGTTCCTCCTTATCTTAGCATATATTTATGGATGTTTCAATGGAAAAAAGAGGCAGATTTCAAATATGGAAAATAGCACGGAGCTGCTATTCCGTGCTATTCATTCAGTGAACATACTTGCTTGAATAAGAGTTATTCATTTACGGCGGCAACAGTATGGTTAGCGTATGTATTCCAATCAGGCTCATAGTTGTAATCTGCCTGATTGCCCCACATATCCCAGCCCTGACGATTTCCGCGAGCGAATAACTCGAGTCTTGGCTCAGATGAACACGCTTCAATAAGCTTAACAAATTCATCTGGTTTGCGGCTATGTTCGCGCTTAATAGTTCTTAACAGGTTTACCTGTGATCTTCCCGGCTGCAATGTCCTGTTCTTATCACCTTTTATTCCGAATAACAGGATTTCAGTAACATTACGGAAATAGAATCCAACTCCTCTTCCGTCTGGCTGACCGTCTTTGCGCACTTTTTCCCATATCAGGTTGGTTTTGTATTCAAATCCCCATGCTTTCATCACTTCAAGTCCTTCAGGTAAAAGAGCATTCGGCACCCAAAGATAAAGGTGGCTCTTTTCATCAGCAACTTCTGAAACGGGAAGCGACTTGATTTCATCAAGCGTCATGGTAGAATATCTGTTAAGCCTCTTGTGTTCAGGAGCTACTTTTCCCGTCCTGTTTTGAAACTGCCACGGAGGATCAGCATATATCGTCTTATACTTCTTACCGTTTGTAAACGAGATAAAATCTGAAATGGTCTCATCTAATATATTCATTATTCGTAACCCTCTATACAAGATTTCTTTATCCCGACAGCCAATATAGGGCAGCCGCCGTTTCTTCTTGAATCCAGTCTATATGTCAGCTTCCCCATCCATGTGGTTGAAGCGCCATATTTTGAAATAATATCAATCTTCTTGAATATTTCGTTCAGTTCCTCTGATCTTGTAACAATTATACCGACATCAATAATACCGCAGTCAAAATATGTCCGCATCGCCAGCAAATCACGGTCAAACGTCTGATCTTTACTATTCCATTCAAGGTCAAATGCGACTTTATTTTTCAAAAAATCAATATTATGACCGTCAATGTAGCCTCCGATCAATTTCTCCTCAAAAGCCTCATTGGAAAACCGACCTCTTCGCTGGGCGTTTTGCCGTGGATACATCTTGATGAGAAGATCGCCTGTTATACGAATTTCGCGCCAACCATACGGATACAGTACGTCATCAAATTTTTTGGGTATGGGGCTCTCGTTTCCGCCTGCTTTTTTGAGATCATCAACTGAGATCGTCAGTTTTCTGAGGCAATCCTGTACTTCCTCCCATTCTGTTGTAAAAGCATCAGAGAGGATTTCCAGAGCATGACCATAATTATGAAATTCATATTTACAATTTAAGTCCTCGGGTATAGGTAACATTATAAACACCTCAATCTCATACTTTTCAGCTAATTTCCAATTAAGTAATCAGCGAAGAAGCTATGAGTAATTATAGCACATTTCAGCTGTATTTGTCAATCAGCTAATAAGCTTCTGAGCTGGTGATAGCGGTTCATGGATAACAGCATTATTTCAGGTATGGCTTGAGGTACTTTCCGGTGTAGGACTGCGGACACTCCGCGACCTCCTCGGGAGTTCCCTCGGCAACGACAGTACCGCCGCCGTCTCCGCCCTCGGGACCGAGGTCGATGATATGGTCGGCGACCTTTATCACGTTGAGGTTGTGCTCGATGACGAGGACCGTATTGCCCTGATCGGTGAGCTCCTGCAAAACCTGTATGAGCCTGTGGACATCGGCTGTGTGGAGACCCGTGGTCGGCTCATCGAGGATATAGATAGTCCTGCCGGTAGCGCGTTTGGAGAGCTCGGTCGAGAGCTTGACACGCTGAGCCTCGCCGCCCGAGAGGGTAGTCGCAGGCTGACCTATCCTGATATAGCCAAGACCTACGTCCTGCAATGTCTTCAGCTTCTTTGCTATCCTCGGGATATGCGCGAAGAACTCCACGCCCTCGTCAACGGTCATTTCGAGTACGTCGTAAATGGACTTGCCCTTGTAGTGTACCTCGAGCGTTTCGCGGTTGTAGCGCTTGCCCTTGCAGACCTCGCAGGGAACGTAGATATCCGGGAGGAAGTGCATTTCTATCTTGATGATGCCGTCGCCCTCGCAGGCCTCACAGCGTCCGCCTCTCACGTTGAAGGAAAATCTTCCGGCGGAATATCCCCTTGCCTTAGCATCGGGAGTTTTTGCGAAAAGCTCGCGTATATCGCTGAAAACGCCGGTATAGGTCGCGGGATTTGAGCGCGGCGTTCTGCCGATAGGGGACTGGTCTATGCAGATGACCTTGTCGAGAGCTTCGATGCCCTCCATGTCCGCGAATTTTCCGGGACGGGTCTTTGCACGGTTGAGCTTTGCGGCGAGGTTCTTGTAGATTATCTCGTTCACGAGGCTGGATTTTCCCGAACCGGAAACGCCTGTGACGCAGATGAACTTTCCGAGAGGTATATCAACGTCGATATTTTTGAGGTTGTGCTCGGAAGCCCCCCTGACAGTGAGGAGCCTGCCGTTCCCGTCGCGGTGCTTGTCCGGGAGGGGGATCTTTTTCCGTCCGCTGAGGTACTGACCGGTTATGGAGGCCTTGCACTTGAGCAGCTTGTCAACGGTGCCGGCAAAAACTACCTCTCCGCCGTGTATGCCTGCCCCGGGACCAATGTCCACGATGTAATCAGCCGCAAGCATGGTGTCGTCATCGTGCTCGACCACAATGAGGGTATTTCCGAGGTCGCGGAGACGTTTCAGGGTAGCGATGAGCTTGTCGTTGTCCCGCTGGTGGAGACCTATGCTCGGCTCATCGAGGATATAGAGAACTCCCACGAGCGATGAGCCTATCTGTGTGGCAAGGCGAATGCGCTGGCTCTCGCCGCCTGAGAGAGTACCGGAGGAACGCGAGAGGGTGAGGTACTCCAGTCCCACGCTGCTTAGGAAGCCTAAACGTTCGCGTATCTCCTTGATTATGCGTTCACCGATGAAGCTCTCCTGCTTTGAGAGCTTTATCTCCCTGAAAAAGGTGAGGGCGTCCCGGACGGAGAAGTCCGTGAGGTCGCTGATGTTCTTATCGCCGACCGTTACCGCGAGATACTCGTCGCGCAGCCTTTTCCCGTGGCAGGAGGGACACTCCACCTCGCTCATGAGCTCCTCGATGTCGTTCCTCGACCAGTCACTGTTGGTCTCCTTGTAGCGGCGTTCGAGGTTGTTGATAACGCCCTCGAAGGGGGAACGGTAGGTGCCTCCGCCGAGAGTGAGGGGACGTCTCAGTTCAAGCGCCTCAGTGCCGGTGCCGTAGAGGAAGATGTCAAGCTGCTCCTTTTTCAGCTTTTTCACCGGAACATCGAGCGGTATGCCGTACTTTTCCGATATAGCCCTGTAGTACATCATCGCTATGGAGGTATCATCGAGGCTGTTCCAGCCGGGAGCGCTGATTGCTCCCTCGATAACGGAGAGGTCCTTGTTCGGGACGACCATATCGGGGTCGATGTGGCGGAAAACGCCCAGACCCGTACACTTCGGACAGGCACCGACAGGGTTGTTGAAGGAGAACATTACCGGTTCGAGCTCGCCGATGCTGATGTTGTGCTCGGGACAGGCGTAATTCTGCGAAAAGAGCATATCCTCGCCGTCAATGACGTTGACGAGGGCAAGTCCCTCCGTGAGCCGGAAAATGGTCTCGAGACTGTCGGTAACGCGGGACTCGATACCGGGCTTGATGATGATGCGGTCTACTACTATCTCGATGTTGTGCTTTTTGTTCTTGTCGAGCTTTATCTCCTCGGCAAGCTCATACATTATGCCGTCGATGCGGACGCGGACAAAGCCTGACCTCGCAGCGCTTTCGAGCTCCTTTGTGTACTGCCCCTTCCTGTTGCGGACGATAGGTGCAAGGAGCTGTACTCTTGTGCCTTCCGGGAGAGCCATTATCGTATCGACTATCTGGTCGATGCTCTGCTGGGAGATGACCCTTCCGCAGACCGGACAGTGCGGAACACCTATCCTCGCGTAGAGAAGTCGGAGGTAATCGTATATCTCGGTGACAGTTCCGACGGTCGAACGCGGGTTCTTGGAGGTGGTCTTCTGGTCAATGGATATGGCAGGGGAGAGCCCCTCGATGCTGTCAACATCGGGCTTTTCCATTTGTCCGAGGAACATTCTCGCATAGGAGGAAAGGCTCTCGACATAGCGTCTCTGACCGTCAGCGTAAATGGTATCAAAGGCAAGGGAGGATTTTCCCGAGCCGGAGAGACCTGTCATGACGATGAGCTTGTCACGCGGGAGTTCGAGGTCGATATTTTTGAGGTTGTTGGCTCTTGCGCCCTTTATAATTATTTTATCAGTCATAATTCATACCTGCACTTTTATAATTTGCTGATAGTGAATGAAAAAATCGACGTTCACCATAACATTATTATTATACCACATACACATTAAAATTACCAGCACTTTTTCATTGCCGTGTCCGGGGAGGACGGTCCGGACGCATGAGCTGACAACCAAAAAGGCGGACACGAAGTCCGCCTTAGGTGTTATGATTGTTTCTCCGGGAGCTCGCCTATGATACCGAGCTTGTATTTCTGTATAGCAAGAGCGTCCTTGTTGGTGATGCCGTCGCCTGTATTGAAAACGTCAGCATTCTTTACGCCGGTAGATGAAATGCCGTCCGGCTTGCCCTCACCGTACTTGTCGGGATTGTTTATGGACTGCATGATGAGTACAGCGTCAGCCATATTTACATCGTCGTCGCAGTTTGCATCGCCCCATTTGATATCGTCATCGCCTGTGGGCTTGTCGGTAGTCGAAGTTGTAACGGTAGTTGTGGTAGTAGTAACTGTAGTGGCCTTGGTAGTGGTAGTAGTGCTGCCGTCGATGATAACAGGCTGACCGTTGCCCTTCTTGCCGCCGTCGAGGTTGCTTCCCTCGGTATTGGCATAGCTTGTGTAGAACTCGTTGAGTGAGAGACCCGTACCGTTGATGCCGAGCGGTGTCTGATGGTCAAGACCGATGTACTTTCCGGTAGTTGCAGTCTGCCAGAGCGTTGTCTCGAAGAGCGCGTACTTATCTTCTTCCCAAGTGATAGTAGTACCATTTGATTTATCGGTAACGTCATTCAGGTTGTAGGAGAACTGTGCCCAGAGTCCGCGTGTATCACCGGAATTGGTGTTAAGACACCAGAAGGTGTGGTTGATGTGATGCTTTATCATATACTGGCTAAGGAGCTCCATCCACTTCTGGTTCTCGGCGCCGTCCATGTAACCGCCCCACTCACCGATGAGCTCGGGAGCGATGTCCTCAGCGTTGATATAAGCCCATGTATCATACCAGTAGTCATCAAGAAGTGTCTGCTCATTGAAATCCTTTTCGAACCATGTCTGTGCATAAACAGACGGACCGTAGTCATGCGGTGAGTAAACTATCTGGCTTGTGCCGTGCTTGGGAGTGATGGGATACTCTCTCGCACCGCGGAAGTTTCCGCCCCACCATGCACCGATGTACGGAGAGTCGTCACGGCGGTCAGCAATGCCCCAGTAGTCGCCTGGCTGAGCACCGCTGAGCGACTGCTCAACGCCCTCGATGAATATGAGTGCATTGGGGTTCACGTCGAGGATAGCATCAGCGCACTTTGTAGCGGCATATGCCCAGTTGTTCTCGTCGGTGGAACCGTCCCACTTTGCCGCAAGCTTTCCCTCAGGTCCCTTGCCGTGGGGCTCGTTCTGAAGGTCGAAGCCGAGAAGAGTGTCATCATTCTTGTACTGATCAGCCATCCATACAAGAGTGTCCATCCATATATCTGTAGTGACCATTACAGGGTTGTTGTTCATTTCCTTGCCGTACCACAAGTTGTAGATATGTCCCGAGTTGTCAGCATGAGGACTGTGAACGTCTACAAACACCTTGATACCGTAATGCTTGCACTTTGCAAGGATTATCTCGAAAGCCTTCTGTGAAGTAACGTTAGTCTTGCCGTCAGCCTCAACGAAGTCCTTGTTGATGCTGCCGTAGGTACCAGCCTTTGTGACCTTGCCGTCCTCACCGACCTGATCCGTCGGAGGATTGTAAGAAGCCTGAAGTCCGCCGCCGGAAACAGGCTTATCGAGACCGTTCTGCCATTCATACAGCAGCTCAGTGGATATGGGCAGGCGAATGACGTTTATACCTCTGTCCGCTACCTCGCGCAGCATATCGTCGCAGTCTCCGCTCCACAGATAATGTGCGCAGCGCTCGGAGCAGTTGAAGCCGAACCAGTTAGCGCCTGTGAGCCATACCTCATTGCCGTTCATGTCGTAGATACGGCTGCCCTCGCAGTGGAGCCAGTCGTCGTTGCAGTCATCGACAGCGAAAGCTGTGATGTTCGGGTCAGTGCATACGACAGACGGAACTCCGGTGAGCGCCATAGCGCCGGCGGAGACGAAAGCCGCAGCCTTTCTCATAAAATTTTTCATAATAATTTTCCCCTCTCATCGGTGCGCGTTATTATTTCTGCACACCTATAGTTATACTTATTGTATCATCTATTTCCCGGATTGTCAAGACCTTTTTATAGGAAAACGGAGCATAGTTCCTTCCGGAAGATAGCGCTTTTGTACAGTTTTTTGCCTGTGGGAAGGCTGCTATTGCACTTATTGGTACAAATTTGCTGAAAACCGCAAAATTGTTGACATTCCGGGAAATTTCGTGTAAAATAGATATGTACGTTCATTTTTAGGAACGTTGGTTTGTATGATTTTCAGGAACAAAAGAAAGAGCGGTCTCAGAATTGAGAATTGAGAATGCAGAATTGATAATGAATGTGTCTGATTGCGCAGACAGCTTCAAATATTTCGCTGTAAGGCGATACCATAATTCTCCATTCTCCATTCTGAATTCTCAATCCATCGAAGCTCCTCGAAAGAAAAAGAATGTAAAACAAAGGGTGGTCAAATGGTATTCAGCAGCCTCCAGTTCATATTCATATTCCTGCCGCTGTTTATGATAATCTATGCGGCAGTCCCGCGGCAGTACAAAAACCTCGTTATCTTTACCGGAAGCGTCGTATTCTACAGCCTCGGCGTAAAGAAGCCGGTGTACATACTCCTTTTCCTGCTGACTGTTCTGCTCAATTTCATTGTGGCGCAGTTCATCGAGGAATCCCGGCATTACAAAAAGGGCTGGCTGACCTTTGGCATAATCTTCAACTTCTGGTGGCTCATATTCTTCAAATACTGGGGCTTCGGCACAGAGAACCTCAACAGTCTACTCCACTCCAGCATGACCGTCAAGGACATTATCCTTCCAATAGGAATAAGCTTCTACACCTTCCAGAATGTCTCCTACATCATCGACGTTTACCGCAGAAAGGCTAAGGCAGAGCGCAGCTTCATAAACTACGGTGCTTATATAAGTATGTTCCCGCAGCTCATCGCGGGTCCTATCGTAACCTACGAAACGGTCGCACTCCAGCTCAGGCAGAGGAAGCACACTATCCGCAAGGTCGAGGACGGTCTCAAGACCTTCACTATCGGTCTCGGCTACAAGGTACTCATTGCCAATCAGATAGGCGGTCTTTGGAGCGATATCGGCATGGTCGGCTTCCAGAACATCTCAACCGGTCTTGCGTGGATGGGCATAGTCGCCTATTCCTTCCAGCTCTACTTTGACTTCTGCGGCTATTCCCTCATGGCGATAGGCCTCGGACGCATAATGGGCTTCGAGCTCCCCAAGAACTTCGACCACCCCTACACCTCGCTCACAATGACCGAGTTCTGGAGACGCTGGCACATGACCCTCGGGACCTGGTTCAAGGATTACATCTACATTCCCCTCGGCGGAAACCGCAGAGGTCCGCGCAGAATGGTATTCAATACCTTCGTGGTATGGCTCTTTACAGGTCTCTGGCACGGCGCAAGCTGGAATTTCGTCATCTGGGGACTCGTTCTCTTCGGCATAATGATGACCGAGAAATTCTGGACAGGCAAATTCTTCAACTCCAACAAGATCGCCGGTCACGCCTACATGATACTGATAATCCCGCTGACATGGCTCATCTTCGCCGTGACCGACCTCGAACAGCTCGGTATCTACTTCAAGAGGCTCGTCCCCTTTGCAAACCTCGAAAAGGGCAACGTCATGAAGGGCGACTGCAAGAAATACTGGGGCACCTACAAATGGTTCTTCGTTGCAGGAACGGTCTTCTCGACAAAGATACCCGAGCTCATATACAAGAAAATGAAGAATTCGATAATCGTTTCCCTCGCGCTCCTCGCAGCATTCTGGGGAGCCGTGTACTGTATGTACAGAGGACTGAACGATCCGTTTATGTATTTCAGATTCTGATAGGAGATAGCTGTTAAGATGAATAAATTCAGACAATGTATCTACACGACGATACTCATAATAACCTGCTTTATCGCATCGCCGTTCATATTCAAGCAGATATGGAATTCCAGCGCCGAGAAGAAAAAGGTGGAGAAGCTCCCGCCGATAACCGCGAATATACCGGTACAGAACACAACTCCCGCTCAGACCGGCACTCCCGGTCAGCCAGCGGTCACTACGACTGTTCCCGATGAGCAGCAGCAGACCACTGTCCCCGGAAACGACGCCGTTACCACAGATGCTTCCCCCGAGGGTACAACTCAGGCTGCTACCGAGGCTCCTACACAGGCTCCCACGGAAGCTCCCAAGTCCGGCTCGTTCGTTCAGGGCGATGCCTCCTACTTCGACGACGCTCTGTTCATCGGCGATTCACGTACAGTCGGCATCAGGGACTACGGTACCCTCAAAAATGCGGATTACTTCTGCAATGTCGGCATGGCTGCCTATAAGATGAGCTCCGAATCCGACGGCGGCTACGACTTCACCGGCAAGCTCCAGTCAAAGCAGTACGGCAAGGTCTACATCATGCTCGGAATCAACGAGGTCGGCAATAACTTCGACTACACTATAAGTGCCTATAGTTCTGTGATCAGCACGGTCAGACAGTACCAGCCGAACGCGATAATCGTTCTCATGGCGAACCTGCACGTTACCGCTGCTGCGGAGACCAGCTCTATCTCGAACGACAGGATAAACTACCTGAATGCGGCACTCCAGCAGTTCGCGGACAATCAGAGCGTGTTCTACATCGACGTCAACCCCGTTTTCGATGACCCGGACGGCAACCTCAGAGCCGATGCAACAGGCGACGGCGTTCACGTTTACGGCAACTATTACCCGATATGGTGCGAATTCCTCTGCAATAACACCGTAAGCAGGTGATTTTGCAGGGAACGCCGAGTCTCGGCGTTCTGCGGTCAACGAACACACTAATAACCAAGCAACGTAGGGGCGCACATTGTGCGCCCATGTCATAACATCAAAACAACAGGAAATGTTATGCAGGGACTGATGTCTGCATCAGCCCGCATATACGTTATCAATATTAAGGGGCGATGTGGGCATCGCCCTCTACATAATTAAAAGGAGGAACTGATATGGCTGAACTCAAGAACGGCTTCAAGGCAAAAACTGTCAACGGCGGCGAATTTACCGTGCTCGATTTCCTCGGAGGAGGCGGTCAGGGCAACGTTTACCGCGTAAGCTTCAACGGAAGGGACATGGCTCTGAAATGGTATCATAAGTCCACCGTTGAAAAAATGAAGAACCCCAAGGAGTTCTATGAGAACCTCCGTGCGAATATCCGCAAGGGTGCGCCGACCAAGGCTTTCCTCTGGCCAGAGGAGCTCTCCGAATGGATAGACGGCAGCTTCGGCTATCTCATGCAGCTTCGTCCGCAGGGCTTCGAGGAGCTCACCCGCTTCCTCATATGGGACCCCAAAAAACGCCGCATGAAGGCGCAGTTCTCCGGCATAACCGCCCGCTGCAACGCCGCTATCAATATCATCGAGGGCTTCCGTGCTCTCCACAACGACGGCTACAGCTATCAGGACCTCAATAACGGCAACTTCTTCATCGACCCCAAGACCGGAAACGTTCTCATCTGCGACAACGATAATGTTTCCGAGAGGGGAGTGAACTTCGGTATCGCCGGCAAACAGCGCTATATGGCGCCGGAAGTCGTTCTCGGAGGCAATCCCGACAAGCGTTCCGACCGCTTCTCGCTTGCAGTTATACTTTTCCGTATGCTCTTTATCGAGCACCCGCTCGAGGGCAAGTATTCCACTCCGCCCTGCATGACCCCTGAGCTCGAAAAGAAATTCTACGGCAGCGACCCGGTTTTCGTCCTTGACCCCGAGGACGACCGCAATGCCGCAAATAATCAGCTCAACACCAATACTCTCCGTTTCTGGAAGATCTACCCCGAATATATCCGCGACCTTTTCATCAAGTCGTTCAGCAAGGCGTCCGTACAGCCGCCCTACGACCGCGTTATCGAGAAGACATGGCTCGATGCGTTCGTCCGCCTGAGAAGCGAGACCGTTTCCTGTCCGCACTGTCAGAAGGAGACCTTCATCAGCATCGGCTACACCACGAGCTGTATGTACTGCGGAGGTCCTCTTACCTGCCGCGGAGGTATCAGGTTCAAGAGGTTCGAGGTTCCGGCATTCGGCGGAGTAAAGCTCTATGAAGGACAGGTCAGCGAGACCGAGGGCGATTTCCACAAGATCGTGGGCGAGGTAGTCCGCAACAAGAAGGATCCCACGAAGCACGCTCTCAGGAACCTCACACAGAACGTCTGGAACGTCCGTCTCCCGGACAACACCGTCAAGGCTGTCGAGCCGGACGGCATCATGCCCCTGCACAAGGACTTCGTTGTCAATATCGGCAGCGCAGAGGGTATTGTAGAATAAAAACAAAGCCCATAAGGAGGAGACTCCCTATGGGCATTTTTGTTGGTGTGTGACGGTCACTTTGCAGTTACGGCATATTTCAGGCGCCGGGCCATTTAGTGTCGCGGTTGGTAGCCCATTGGAACGAGCCTGCATGGAAGCTGGAATACGAACCGCATCCTGCACTGAAGCCGTCGCTTGTGTAGTTGCACCATGTGAAATACTGGAGAGCACCGCCGTCGAGCCATGTGTATTCACCGTTTATCTCGTGTACGCCGGTTTTTACATAGTAGTAATTGCCGCCGAGAATTTTTTGTCCCGGGAAGGCAGCCATAGCAAAATCAGCAACATTGCGCCAGTTATCCCTGATAGCGTTTGCAACTCCGGCGCGTACATCGGCGGGAACGTGTATATTGTCGAGATCAGAAGGCAGAACGAGCGAATTGTTTCCCCTGGAGTTTTCAATAGTTGATTTCGGCATATACATGGACGGCTGGGCGGTTATCATGAAGTCATACGGGAAATACTCATGCACCGATTCGATAGAATTTTCTTGTATCTCGTACTTGACACCTGTGATGTCTCCGATCGGGGTATGTATTACGGAGTAATTCTTGTTCAGGTGGGCTTCAAGCTCCTTGAGGGAGTGGATATCGGACGGAAAAACATATCCCGGCTCCTTTCCGCCGCAGCGCGAGCAGATGCCGCTGCGGTAATCGTGACCGAGTGCGGAGCCCTCTGTCTCGCCGCATTTCTTGCATTTTTCCGGTTCGGAACAGGTAGCGGATTCCCACTCCTTATGCTTGCAGGCACAGCCGGTCAGTACCATGGACGACAGCATAGCTGCCGCGAGTAATAAAGCAGATAACCTTTTCATGATGCAGTTTTCCTTTGTTCTGGGACAAACAAAACGTTCCGGAAGAGGGAAGCGGACAGCAGTGAAAGACGCCGTATAAAGCTGATCCCGACGGGAACGTTTTATGAACTTATAGATTTGTCTATAAAAAAGGTGAAGGCGGACTGAAAATACAGCAGTTTTAATAAAAATCGGCATATCCCCTTGACAAGCCGAAAATAATGGATTATAATAATATAATGTATCAATATGGAAAATTGTCCCTGTTATCAAGATATTATATCACAGATAAATATTCTTGTCAATAGTTTTCAGGAAAATTTTTCATGAAGTTTACCGCACTGCCGCTCCCCGACGGAACAACGGGCGGCGCGGATACGCTAAAATATAAGGAGGTTCCGCCTATGGTGAACGTTACGCCTAAGCAACTGGGAAAAAATGTCAGAATGAGCTTCGGTAAGATTACCGAACCCCTTGAAATGCCTAACCTTATCGAGGTGCAGAAAAACTCGTATAAGTGGTTCAGGGAGGAAGGTCTCCGCGAGGTTTTCCGCGATATGACCGCTATTACCGACTATAACGGCAATCTCGTGCTGAATTTCAAGGACTACCGCTTCGACGATACTCCCAAGTATTCCCTCGCAGAATGCAAGTCAAGAGGCGCTACCTATCAGGTCGCTATGAGAGCAACTGCTGCCCTCTATAATAAGGAGACCGGTGCGGTAAGCGAAAGTGAGATCTATATGGGCGATTTCCCGCTCATGACAGCAAGCGGCACCTTCGTTATCAACGGTGCTGAGCGTGTTATCGTATCTCAGCTCGTCCGTTCTCCCGGCGTTTACTATGCCTTCGAGAAGGACAAGACAGGTAAGGACCTTTTCAATACTACCGTTATCCCGAACCGCGGCGCATGGCTCGAGTACGAAATGGACTCCAATGATGTCGTTTACGTCCGTATCGACAAGAACAGGAAGATCCCGATAACTACCTTTATCCGTGCTCTCGGCGTTGGCTCCGATGAGGAGATCTACGAGCTCTTCGGTGAGGACGACAGACTCAAGCAGACTATCCTCCAGAAGGATCAGACCAAGAATAATTCCGACGCTCTCATCGACGTCTACAAGAAGCTCCGTCCGGGCGAGCCTCCGACGGTAGAGAGTGCCGTTACACACCTCAATAACCTCTTCTTCGACGCAAAGAGATATGACCTCTGCCGTTTCGGAAGATACAAGTACAACAAGAAGCTCGGCATCGCTTCACGTCTTGTCGGACACCTCCTCACCGAGCCCGTTATCAACCCCAATACAGGCGAGATCATGGCTGACGAGGGCGAGATCGTTTCCTACGACAAGGCTTGTGAGATCGAGCAGGCTGGTGTTGACCACGCTTTCGTAAAGGTCGAGGCTAAGGAATACTTCACCGACGAACGCGGTGAGACCTCTATCCGCATGGTAGAGAAGGTAGCCAAGATCATAGGCAACGGCATGGTCGATATCAAGGGCTATGTTGACTTCGATACCGAGAAGTACGGCATCAACGAGAAGGTCTCCTACAAGGTGCTCAAGGAGATCATGGACACCTCCGCTGACGCTGACGAGCTCGAGGAGAACATAAAGAAGCGCGCTGATGAGCTCGTTCCCAAGCACATCATCATCGACGATATCTTCGCTACTATCAGCTACTTCCTCAACCTCTGCGAGGGCGTGGGCACTGTTGACGATATCGACCACCTCGGAAACAGACGTATCCGCAGCGTAGGCGAGCTCCTCCAGAACCAGTTCCGCATCGGCTATGCCCGTATGGAACGCGGTATCCGTGAGAGAATGAATATCCAGACTCAGGACGTCAATACCCTCACTCCGCAGACCCTTATCAATATCAGACCTATTTCCTCCGCAATGAAGGAGTTCTTCTGTTCATCGCCTCTGTCACAGTTCATGGATCAGAACAACCCTCTTGCTGAGCTTACCCATAAGAGACGTCTCTCCGCCCTCGGTCCCGGAGGTCTTTCAAGAGACCGTGCCGGATTTGAGGTCCGCGACGTTCACTACAGCCACTACGGAAGAATGTGCCCGATCGAGACTCCTGAAGGTCCTAACATCGGACTTATTTCCTACCTCGCTACTTTCGCAAGAATTAACGAGTACGGCTTCATCGAGGCTCCCTACCGCAAGGTGGATAAGGCTACCGGCGTTGTTACCAACGAGGTAGTGTACATGACTGCCGATACTGAGGACAACTTCGTTGTTGCTCAGGCTAACGAGCCCCTCACTGAGGACGGCAAGTTCGCAAGACCCCGTGTAAATGCACGTTACCGTGAGCAGATACTCGAGTGCGAGCGCGAAAAGGTAGACTACATGGACGTTTCACCTAAGATGGTCGTTTCCGTAGCTACTTCAATGATCCCGTTCCTCGAGAACGATGACGCGAACCGTGCCCTCATGGGCTCGAATATGCAGCGTCAGGCTGTTCCGCTCCTCAAGACCGAGCGTCCGTTCGTCGGAACCGGTATGGAGTACAAGGCTGCCGTTGACTCAGGTGTATGTATCGTCGCTGAAAAGGACGGCAAGGTCACCTACGTTGACGCCGACAGGATCACTATGGTCGATACCGACGGCATCGAGCACAAGTATGAGCTCATCAAGTTCAAGCGCTCGAACCAGGGTACCTGCGTGAACCAGAGACCTATCGTCAGTGCAGGCGAGGAGGTCAAGGCAGGTCAGGTGCTTGCTGACGGTCCCGCTACAGCAGACGGTGAGATATCCCTCGGTAAGAACGCCCTCATTGGCTTCATGACTTGGGAAGGCTATAACTACGAGGACGCTGTTCTCCTTAACGAGAGACTTGTCCGCGAAGATGTATTCACATCAGTTCATATAGAAGAATACGAGATCGAGTGCCGCGATACCAAGCTCGGACCCGAGGAGATAACAAGGGATATCCCGAATGTCGGTGACGATGCCCTTGCAAACCTCGACGCTGACGGTATCATACGCATCGGCTCTGAGGTAAATTCCGGCGATATCCTCGTCGGCAAGGTAACCCCCAAGGGCGAGACCGAGCTTACCGCAGAGGAGAGACTTCTCCGCGCTATCTTCGGTGAGAAGGCAAGAGAGGTCCGCGATAACTCCCTCAAGGTTCCGCACGGCGAATCCGGCGTTATCGTTGACGTAAAGGTATTCACAAGAGAAAACTGCGATGAACTCAGCGCAGGCGTAAACAAGCGCGTTATCTGCTACATCGCGCAGAAGAGAAAGATAACAGTCGGCGATAAGATGGCCGGCCGTCACGGTAACAAGGGCGTTGTTTCCCGTATCCTTCCCGAGGAGGATATGCCGTTCCTTCCGGACGGTACTCCGCTCGATATCGTGCTCAACCCCCTCGGCGTTCCTTCACGAATGAACATCGGACAGGTGCTTGAAGTCCACCTCGGTATGGCCTGCAAGGCTCTCGGCTGGCACATCATGACCCCTGTTTTCGACGGCGCTCACGAGGACGATATCCGTGAATGCTTCAAGATGGCTAACGAACACGCCAAGGAGCACAGGGACGATATGTTCGAGCTCAAGGCTATGGATAAGGTCATCAACCCCAATGCTCTCGAATTCACCGAGGACTGTAAGTTCACTCTCTATGACGGACGTACCGGTGAAAAGTTCGATAACCGCGTAACGGTGGGCTATATGTACTACCTCAAGCTCCACCACCTCGTTGACGATAAGATCCATGCACGTTCCGTTGGTCCTTACGCTCTCGTAACTCAGCAGCCGCTCGGCGGTAAGGCTCAGTTCGGCGGTCAGCGTTTCGGAGAAATGGAAGTTTGGGCTCTCGAGGCTTACGGCGCTGCCTACACCCTCCAGGAGATACTCACTGTCAAGTCCGATGATACTATCGGAAGAGTCAATACCTACGAGGCTATCGTAAAGGGTCAGAACGTTCCTACTCCGGGCATTCCCGAGTCCTTCAAGGTACTCATCAAGGAAATGCAGTCGCTCTGCCTCGACGTCAAGGTCCTCGACATCAACCAGAAGGAGATCGACCTCAAGCAGACCTTCGATGAAGACGATCAGCTCCCGACAGCTGATGCCTACGCTGACGAGGAGACTGAGGACCTCACAAGCTATTCCGACGGCGATATAAGCGACGCCGGCTACCTCTTCGAGGGTGAGGAGGGCGAAGAAGCCGATGACGACTTTGCCTTCGACGGCGACGACGATGAGGTGCTCGATATCGACGATGACGATGATCCCTTCTTCGATTCAATGGATATCGACGACAGCTCCGACGAGGACTGAACGGCTGAACACACGAATAACGGATAATTAAAAGTGAATTGCTGCGGCACCGCGGTCCTCCGCGGACGCTGCATTCGATTCCGGATCCCGCAATATACAGCAGGAGGTAGCAGTTTGGAATTTAATACTTTTGAATCTATAAAGATCGGTCTTGCATCGCCCGAACAGATCAGAAGCTGGTCACACGGCGTTGTTGAAAGACCTGAGACTATAAATTACAGAACGCAGAAGCCTGAGCGTGACGGTCTTTTCTGTGAGAGGATCTTCGGACCTACAAAGGACTGGGAGTGCCACTGCGGAAAATTCAAGAAGATACGCTTCAAGGGCAAGGTCTGCGACCGCTGCGGAGTTGAGGTAACAAGAGCAAGAGTAAGACGTGAGAGAATGGGTCACATCGAGCTTGCAGCCCCGGTTTCGCATATATGGTACTTCAAGGGTACTCCCTCACGCATCGGACAGGTGCTCGAGGTATCGCAGAAGCGTCTCGAGGAGATACTCTACTTCACAAAATATATCGTTATTGATCCCGGCAACACCGAGCTCATAAAGAAGCAGCTCCTCTCCGAGAAGGAATATCTCTCCTACCGTGAGAAGTACGGCGACGATTTCAAGGCTGAAATGGGCGCTGAGGCTATAAAGAAGCTCCTTCACGAATACGATCCCGCAAGATATGATACCCACAAGAACCGTCTCATCGAAATGGGCAAGGTATCTGTCAGCGGCGGCAGAGTCCAGTGCTTCAACAAGCCCACTGAGTGCGACTGTGAGGAGTGCCGTAAGTTCGCGGCTCTCGAGGAAATTGACTGGAGAAACAACATCGAGATCGTTGCCGATGACCTCAAGGCTGAGCTGGTAGGTCTCCCTGCCGGTCAGAAGAAGGTAAAGCTCCTCAAGAGGCTCCAGATAATCGAGGCTTTCCGTCTCTCCGGCAACAAGCCCGAGTGGATGGTGCTCGACGTAGTACCCGTTATCCCTCCGGATATCCGTCCTATGATAATGCTCGACGGCGGACGCTATGCTACATCTGACCTCAACGATCTCTACAGGCGTGTTATCAACAGAAACAACCGTCTCAAGAGAATGCTCGAGCTCGATGCTCCCGACATCATCGTCAGAAACGAAAAGCGTATGCTCCAGGAGGCTGTTGACGCTCTCATTGACAACGGCAGACACGGCAGACCCGTTACAGGTCCTAACAACCGTGCTCTCAAGTCCCTTTCAGATATGCTCAAGGGTAAGCAGGGACGTTTCCGTCAGAACCTTCTCGGTAAGCGTGTTGACTACTCCGGACGTTCGGTTATCGTCGTAGGTCCTGAGCTC
>CACYSQ010000016.1 GCA_902777125.1 Ruminococcus flavefaciens | reverse complement strand
AGGCGAAAACATCTACCCCAAGGAGATAGAGGACTTCCTCTACACCTACCCCAAGGTAAAGGACGTTCAGGTCATCGGCGTTCCAAGTGAGGACTACGGTGAGGAAATAATGGCGTGCATAATCCTCCAGGAGGGCGAGACCGCTACCGAGGACGAGATCAAGCAGTTCTGTCTTGACCGCATGGCTAAGCACAAGTGTCCAAGATATGTGGACTTCGTTGACAGCTTCCCGATGAACGCCGCCGGCAAGATCCTCAAATACAAGATGAGAGAGCAGGCTGTCGAAAAGCTCGGTCTCCACAAGGCGAACAGCATCGTTACTGCATAAAAGTCTACTAATACACTAAGTATAAGGTTCAATGCAAATAAAAAAGCGCTACTTTAAAAAGTAGCGCTAATTTTATATCGTCACAAAAAAGGCTTAGAGAGAGGATAATAGCCCCTTTTCAGGGTAGCTTCCAATTCTATTCTTTCTCATCTTCCCTTTCCTCGATACTGTAATCGTCCTGATCGAGACCGGAAGTGTGAATATAGGCGTTGGCCTGCTTAACAGAATTGAAACGCCTTGCATAGCATTCGTAAATGACCTTTATACGGGTCGAACATAGATACAGACCGGAATTTTTTTCCTTTATCAGATAGTACATTCAGTCACCCTTCCTGAGAATACAGCAGGCTACAGCCAGCCACTCCCTTACCCAGTACGTCGGGAGAAGCCACCATGAAGTAACTGCTGAGATCCTGCGGCTGTTTATACCGTGCCGCTTGGCTATAATAGAAGCTCTGAGCTGGTGATAGCCGTCCGTGACTATCGTAATGTTTTCGCACAAGCCGCATTTCCTGATGAGCTGCATGGTAAAGCTGAGGTTCTGCGCGGTATTGACAGAGCGTTCCTCCATGTAGATACGGTCGGGAGATATCCCTCTTGCAGCAAGAACGTCCCTCATGCACTGTGCCTCGCTTATCGCCTCGTCGTCGCCTTTTCCGCCGGAAACAACGGCTTTGACATTGCTGTGTGCGGAAAGAAAAGAGTTTGCGGTGCTGATGCGTCTTGCAAGCATTCTGCTCGGTCTGCCGTTTTTAACCTTGCAGCCGAGAACGACGAGCGTGGTGTTCTCGTCCGGAGAGGAATTTCCTGCGGCTCTTATCATAAGCACACTTACAACGACAGCGTACACTGCAAAAATGCAGGCAAGGACTGCCGCTGCGAACAGAAGGAGCCTTCCTCCGGGATTATCCCATAGGCTGTTAAGAAGCCGGGACGTTTTCTCCCACAGGAAAAATGCAACGGAAAGTGTCCCGCTCACGGCTGCTCCGAAGAAGCCTCCGAGGTTGAATATACCGCGGAAAAACGGTAAAATGAACAGTATGAACAGTGCAAGGAACAGCAGTGCCGGTAAAAGCATCACCTGTTCAGCGCTTTGTGGCAAGCTTGATTATCCTGTCGAGGTCTTCCTTTGAGGTGGACTCGCTGCCGAGATGTGTCGGGACGGCGTTATAGAGACCGTGGAAGTCCGAACCGCCTGTGCGGATAAGACCGTACTTCTCAGCGATAGCATCAAGCTCCTTGCGGTAAGCGGCATCAGCGGAGTGATGACCTACCTCAACACCGTCGATCTTGCCGTTCTTGGCGAGCTCCTCGAGAAGCTCTATATTGTTATACTGAGCCGGGTGAGCCATAACAGCAACGCCCTTTGCAGTATGGATAAGGTCGATTACAAAGTTAACGTCCGGGTACTCGCGCTCAACGTAGCAGCTTCCTGTCTGCGGATTGAAAAGCTCGCGGTCGAGGTCGCCGTAGAATTCAAGAGCGTAGCCGTAGCTTATGAGAGCCCTCATGATGTGCTGTTTGAAGATGCTCTTGGAGGAGGTCGTATGCTTCAGCACGCTTTCAAGGGTTATGGGATACTTTTTCATTACCTTTTCGATCATTTCCTTTGAGCATTCTTTTCTGATCTCACAGCATTTGAGACAGAGTCCCTCGAGCCTGTCGGGCTTCTGCGGAGCATAGCAAAGGATATGTACCTTGCTGCTGCGTTCCTTGTCCCATGCGGAAAGCTCAACTCCATGGAGTATCTTTATCCCTGCCCTTTGTGCAAGAACGTCCGCTCTCGAAAAGGAAGCCATCGTGTCATGGTCGGTTATTGAGAGCCAGTCGATATTTGTACGTTTCGCCTGATCTATAATATCCTCGATACCGAGCGAGCCGTCGGAAAGCTTGGTATGGCAGTGTAAATCGCAGATCATAGAATACCTCCTGATATGCACAGAATTATTAACACGGCTTCTGTGAAGCGTTCATCTTATGTGCTGATAACACTATATACAAAAGCCACAAATAATTATACTACAAACAAGAGAAAATTGCAAGGTTTTTATCAAATTTTCACACGTTTATCACATTTCTTCTCCGCAGAATGCCGAATACAGCTCACTTTTCCTGAATCCGCACTCCTTTGCGATTGCTTTGCAGGCGTCTGTAGGACGTTCACCCATTTCAACTAGCTTCTTCACCTGTGCGAGCGCCTGCTCAATAGTGACAGCCTCCCCAGCGGAAAGGTCTGCCCCCTCAACGACAAGCACGAACTCCCCGCGAGGTTCATTGCCGGCATAGTAAGTAACTGCCTCCGCAAGCGTCATGCGGAGGACTTCCTCATGTATCTTTGTGAGCTCACGGCAGAGCGATATACGGCGCTCTCCGCCGAAAAATCCCGCCATATCGCTGAGTGTCGCCCTAAGCTTATGCGGCGCCTCATAAAAGATCATCGCGCCTGTCTCGTTCCTGAGAAGCTCAAGCCGCTCGCTGCGTTCCTTTTTTGGAACAGGCAGAAAGCCCTCGAACGTGAACCTCCTTGTGTTCAGACCGGATACCGCTGCCGCCGACACGACCGCACTCGGTCCGGGAACGACTTTGACGTCTATCCCCTGCTCTGCACACATTTTCACAAGCACCTCGCCGGGATCGGATATGCACGGCATTCCCGCATCGGTGACAACTCCGCAGCACTCTCCGGCTGCAAGACGTTCGATTATGCGCTGAGCTTCCGCCTGCGAGCTGTGTTCGTGAAAGCTCACAAGCTGCTTCTTTATTTCGTAGCGGTTCAGGAGCTTCAATGTGACACGGGTGTCCTCGGCGCAGAGAAAGTCCACCTCCTCCAGCATTCGGAGCTGACGGAGAGTGATGTCCTCCATGTTGCCGATAGGCGTACCGATTATGTAAAGTGTACCGCTCATAGCTGCTCCTTTCCGGTGTTGTAGATGCTTTGCAGCTCCTCCGAGAAACCGTCTCCGCTTCGGATATAGAGCTGAGGTTCTATCTTCATGAATGGCTTCGAGCCCTTCTTGCCTTCGATGAGGAACAGCCACGGCGCTTCCTCCGGGGATTTCGACACCATTCTCAGGCGTTTCGGCTCGATATTGTGGGACTTCATCGCGAATATGACGTCGCTGAGACGTTCGGGACGGTTGCAGACGCAGAGCCTTCCCCCGAATTTCAGCAGCTTTTCTGCCGCCGCACACACATCGTCAATGTTGCACATTATCTCATGCCGGGCTATCCTCTGAGCGGTTATCACACTCTGGAACCCGGAGTTGTCCGCCTTATACGGCGGATTGCAGGTCACAAGGTCGAGCTGACTGAGAGGTGCGCCGTCCCACAGAACTTTCAGGTCGGCACATACCGGGATTATCCCCTCAGTTTCGCTGTGCTCAATTCCGAGCCGGAGCTGCTCTATCGCGCCCTCCTGAATATCCACGGCGTATGTCACCTGCGGCGGCATATGCTTCTGCATGATAAGCGGTATGATGCCGCAGCCCGTACCGAGGTCGCAGACCTTGTCCTTGCGGCGGTACTGGGAGAAGTGTGCGAGCAGAAAAGCGTCCGTGCCGAAGCGGTGGTCGCTGCTGGCACAGACGTATATCTTATCCGTGAGTTTTTCGTATTTGTATTCCATAGTTTATTCTCCGGTATATGTGCTTATAACTGTTATACTGCCGACAATATGCTTGTTTAAATCTTCAAGCTCCTCAGCCGGTATCCAGAGTTCCTGATGATAACTCTTCCCGACAGTCTGTATTTCAAACTGTGAAATATACGCATCATCTACCTCAAACTTTGTTACATATCCTTTTCGGTCCGGTGTTGAGTTCACGTTCCACTTTTCAGCTATCTCACGGGCATATTTTTCATTCAGTACGGGATAGAATATTGGTTGTTCCGACAAACGCGGCGGAAAACCCTTATACCCGCTCTGTTTTATCAATTCCAGCTCAGCAGTACCAACTGGTCGGTAAAGTATCATATTATCGTACCTCCGCCGACAACAACGTCACCGTCATAGAGGACTACCGCCTGACCGCTTGTCACAGCCCTCTGCGGCTCGTCGAATTCGACCATATATCTGCCGTCACCGAGATAGGACACGACCGCAGGCTGTTCCTTCTGACTGTAGCGTGTCTTGGCAGTCACCCTCATAGGCTCGGTAAGCTCCGGCACTGAGATAAGGTTGAAGTCATCGGCAATGAGAGTTTTCGTGTAAAGGTCAGCCTCGTCGCCGAGGGTCACTGTATTGCTCATAACGTCCTTGCGGACAACGTAAGCCGGCTTTCCGAGCGAAATCCCGAGGTGCTTGCGCTGACCGACCGTGTAATTGATGATTCCCTTGTGCTTGCCGAGGACTTTTCCCTCGGTGTCAACGAAATCGCCTCCCGGAACGTCCGTGCCTGTAAAGCGGCGTATAAATCCGGCATAGTCGCCGTCCGGAACGAAGCAGATGTCCTGACTGTCGGGCTTGTCCGAGTTGACGAGACCTGCCCTTTCCGCAAGCTCACGCACCTGTGACTTCTCCAGTCCGCCGAGTGGGAAAAGCGTATGCGAGAGCTGCTCCTGAGTGAGCGAATACAGCACATAGGTCTGATCCTTGCTGCGGTCTGCCGGACGTTTCAGCAGCCAGCGTCCGGAGGCTTCATCGTATTCGTTCACGGCATAGTGTCCCGTGGCGATATAGTCGTATTCAAGCTCCAAAGCCCTCCGGAGCATCTTGTCGAACTTGACATGGCAGTTGCACTCGATGCAGGGATTGGGCGTTCTGCCGCAGAGGTAGCTTTCCGCGAACTGCTTCATAACGTGCTCGCGGAAGTTGTCCCTGAAATTGAAAACTATATGCTCAAAGCCCAGACGGTAAGCAACGCTTCTTGCGTCCATAACGTCCGAAAGGGCGCAGCAGGTCTTTCCCTCCTTCTGCGCCTCCGAAATATCTTCATCTGAAAAGAGCTTCAGCGTAACCCCCATTACCTCATAGCCCTGCTCCCGGAGGAGCATTGCCGCAACAGAGCTGTCAACGCCGCCGCTCATGCCTACCATGACCTTTTTCATATCTGACCTCACGACCGCATTGCAGCGATCATATCCTTTATTTCGTAAAGACTTCCGGCATAGTGATCGGCTTTCCTGCGTATCTCGCCGCTTTCAGCCGAGGAAGCCTCATCGTATACTGCCGCAGTCACAAAGCCTGCACCTGCCGCTGTGGTTATGCAGTGGAGGGAGTCCTCGACAACGAGGGTATCCTCCGGAGAAGTTCCGAGGAGCCTTGAAGCTCCGAGGTATATCTCGGGACAGCTCTTTCCGCGCGGATAATCCGCGTCCGTCAGCAGGAAGCGGAAGCTTTCGTATATGCCGCATCTGCGGAGAATAGCCTCCGCGAGCTCCCTGTAGGTAGCCGTTGCGATGCCGCAGGGAATGCCCATGCTGTCGAGCGTTCCGAGAAGCTCCCTGACGCCGGGCTTCAGCGGGATATTCTCCTCATACTCTATCCGGACCAGCTCACCGATACGCCGGATTATCTGTTCCGGCGTCAGGTCTATACCGAACTCGTTGATGAAAAACTGTGCTGCCTGTTCTATAGTCATCTTGCGGACAACATCGGTGACGTCATAGGAGGACGGCGGCTCTACGCCGTTTTCGGCGAGAAATTTCCTGTCGATATCGCTCCATACCGACATTGAATCTATAAGAGTGCCGTCAAGATCGAAAATCACTCCGCGTATCATTCACTTTTTTCCTCTGGGAGAGGCTGTTCGTAAGCTTCCATGCCTTCCTCGTACACATATCCGGGTATCGCGTTCTCGGCCATTTCATTGAGGGACTTCATGGTGACTTCGCGTTCCGCATCAGTGGTGATGTGGTGTCCCTTTGTTTCGGAATCGCCGCAGATGAGCACAGCCTGTTTGCCCATTATACCGTATATATTCTCGAACTGATCGAGAGAATAGCTGGTGTTGCCCTTTAACGGATCCGCAACGTAGATCTCGTTCTTGCTCAGATCATAGCCGTAGATCACAATGCAGTGCTGATACCAGTCGAAGATGAGGTCTTGACCGTTGCCTGCTTTCCAGACAAATTCCGGATAGGAGACAGTGAGGTCGATAGTTGACCATGCCATGACAGGTCTGCCGTTGTCAATCTGCCATAAAAGTGCATTCAGCTCCAAGCCTGTGAGGTCAACTGCATAGCAGGGCGAATCCACCGATGCAAAGAACTTGTCCGCTGTCTGTACCATGACGTTCGCATTGCAGCCGAAGCCGTCATAGCGTGGATTTCCGACATAAGCCTCGTTCATGACCACCTCGCCGGAAAGCGAAATTGGCATGAAATTATCGCAAAGCGTGAGCTTGTCGATGTCAAAGCCGAGGTAATTGAGCAGAGCGGTCAGCGAAGTGACCTCACAGCCTGTAGGAAGCTCCGGCTCCTGCATCACAGCTTCAAAGCCCTCGATAACGGTACTGCCTTTGAGCTTGTAAACCTCCGGTACGCTTACATCGAGCGAGAAGGGTTCGGTAACAGGCTCAGCTTCGTTTTCCGAAGCCGGAACGCTTCTTTTCTCTGTATCCGTTGTATCTGTTGTGTCCGGCGTATCAGCAGCCTCTCCGGAGGAATTGCCGCCGCCGGTATAGCTCTGACCTGCGGTATTGCCTATGACCTGTGAGCATGATGAGAGAAGCGCAGCTGCCATAGCCGCTGCCGCTGTTGTTTTCAGGAAATTTCCTTTCATTAAGTTTACTCCATATCTAACATGATTTTTGCCCTGTAATCCTTCTGTGCCGAGCTTACTGTCTCCATTGCAAGTCCATAGACGTCGGAGGCTCTTATCTCAAGCTCCGCAAAGCGTTTGGCTGTATCGCCGAGCTGTGAGAGCTTTGCAATAGACGAAGCATAGGGTATCGCCGCATTGTCCTTTGCACGGGCGAGTATCTCCCTGCCGCGGTCGTTGAACGCGAGTATGCGTCCGTATGGCGGGAGCTGCTTCATGTCCTCCCTCGTTATCCCTATGAGGAGGGAAAGCATTATCCGTCTTATCCTTGACATTGTATATCTCTTTGTTTTAACAGTAAACAGAAGCTCATCGAGCGAGCCTGCCATTCTTGCACCGTATATCCTGTGTTCGAGACCCTGCCCGACATCGTTGAGGGCAGCTATTTCCTCCGGCGAGGAGGTCCGCAGCTTGTACAGCATTACTCTTTCAAGACGCTGGATAGAAGCTGTCTCTCCCCTGCTCATCGCATCGGCTATAGCCTCTGCCCACATCGGAGTTGTGTAACTGCTTACTGCGGAAACGTCCTTCCCGCCGGCAAGCTGTTCGCGGATATAGGAAGCGCTTGCAAAAACGCCCTCCGGTTCATCACTGTCGTGGGAGGCGTTCACACGCTTCACTGTGAAGGGCTGCATCTTTGACGAAAACCTTTTCAGCGCCTTCATATATTCGATCGCAAGAAGATTGTTCGGCTCTGATATCACTGCGCCTATCCCCGGGTCGCAGCCATTTATCACAGAGGTAAGGGCTCTCGGGTAGGTGTAGCCCTTTTCCATTATCAAGCGTATATCATCTGCGTGTTCATCAGCCGTTTTCTCCACGGCTTCAAGCGCACGGGACAGCATTTCTGTGCTTCCGCATTCGCTTCCGAACGACAGCTCATCGACTGCTCCGAGGCTGTTCAGCAGGTACACTGCACCTGCGGCGAAATACTCTGCCGACGAAAGGCAATACTGTACCGGGAGCTCGATAACGAGGTCTGCTCCCGAACGTACCGCGAGCCTTGCGCGTTCGAGCTTGTCCATGAGCGCGGTATCGCCCCTCTGGACGAAGCTCCCGCTCATTACAGCAGCGATGTGTGTGGCACCGTTCCGCCTTGTCTCCCTGATGTGATAGAGGTGACCGTTGTGAAATGGGTTGTATTCGCAGATAATGCCGCTTACTTTCATTTTACTACCTCTCCTTAAAATAATCAATGGATTTCATGAATATTTCATCAACTTTGAGCTTTATAATCAACAGAATGAAAAAATCAGGCTATATTTTGTCCCATTTGCCGGATTTTAAATCATTCCGGCTTCGGGAAAGGGAAAATTTGCAAAAAAGACTTGCAATTTTCCGAAAATGGTATATAATTATATATGCAATAATTTTTTTGAAAGGAATTTGCATATATGATAATCTTAGTTGTAAACGCAGGCAGCTCCTCGCTGAAGTATCAGCTCATCAACATGGACGATGAGAGCGTTATCGCAAAGGGCAACTGCGACCGTATCGGTATCGACGGTCATATCGCTCACAAGACAAGCGACGGCAGAACTCTCGATCAGGACTGCCCCTTCCCCACCCACACAGAGGCTTTCATGAAGCTCGTTGAGGCTCTTACCACAGGCGATGCAAAGGTTATCGACAGCATGGACGAGATCTCCGCTGTTGGTCACCGTATAGTACAGGGCGCTGACGTTTTCGATAAGTCCGTTCTCGTTACAGACGAGGTCATCGACAAGATCGACGAGCTCCGTGAGCTTGCTCCCGTACATAACCACGCTCACGCACTCGCACTCCGTGCCTGCAAGAGCGTTATCCCTGCAAACGTTCCGCAGGTAGTCGTTTTCGACACTGCTTTCCACCAGACAATGCCTCCCAAGGCTTTCATGTTCGGTCTCCCCTACGATGACTATGAGAACTACCATGTAAGAAAGTACGGCTTCCACGGCACTTCTCACCGCTTCGTTTCAAAGGCTCTCGCTGAGGCTATGGGCAAGGACGTCAAGGACCTCAAGATCGTTTCCTGCCACCTCGGAAACGGTTCCTCCATCACTGCTGTTGACGGCGGAAAGTCCGTTGATACATCTATGGGCTTCACTCCCCTTGACGGTGTCGTTATGGGTACAAGAACCGGTGCCGTTGACCCCTCCGCTGTTACATTCGTAGCTGACAAGCACCACTTCACTCCCTCCGAGATGAGCGAGTACATGAACAAGAAGTCAGGCTTCCTCGGAGTTTCCGGCGTTGGCTCTGACAACCGTGACGTTCAGTCCGCTGCTAACGAGGGCAACAAGAGAGCTCAGCTCGTTTCCGATATGCTCGTTTACGAGATCAGGAAGTACATCGGTTCCTACGCTGCTGCTATGAACGGTCTCGATGCTATCCTCTTTACAGGCGGTATCGGTGAGAACTCATGGGAGGTCCGTGAGGGTGCCTGCACAGATATGGACTACTTCGGCATCAAGATCGACAAGGAACTCAACAGATCAACAAGAGGCAAGCTCATCAAGCTCTCAACTCCTGATTCCAAGGTTGAGGTATGGGTCGTTCCCACAAATGAGGAGCTCCTCATCGCAAGAGATACCCTCGAGCTCATCTCAAAGTAATTATAGCACATTTTTACGCTTAAATCAAGAAAGCTCCGGAAATTGCTCCGGAGCTTTTTTACATTGCATATACTTGTTGCACAAAAATAGAACGGTTTTTCTGTTAAATTATCATAAATTGCTGATTTTACGGCTTATTGGAAATAATTTAGCATAATTCATTGACTTTGCTGTTAAAAAGGTATAAAATAATTTTGTCAGACTATGACCTTATCGTTTTTTCGGAAGAAGGGAATTTTTTTCAATGGACGGTGTTGTCTATTCTACCGATTTCTGGCTCGCAGTTTCCGCTGTAATTGCCGTTGCCGCAACAAACGGCAGGATCGGTAAATCGGCTTTCAAGGGCAGTTCACGCAAAAGGAACTGCAAGAAGGGAGACAAAGATAAAAATGACTAAAACTGTAATGAAGATCGACGGTATGATGTGCGGAATGTGCGAGGCTCATGTGAATGACGCTGTACGCAATGCTGTAAAGGTCAAAAAGGTCAGCTCCTCCCACAGATCCGGCGAATCAGTTATCGTTACAGATGATGTTCCCGACGAAGCAAAGCTCCGCGAGGCAGTCGAAAAAACCGGCTACAAGGTTCTCGGTATCACCTCTGAGCCTTATGAGAAGAAAGGCTTCTCACTTTTCAGAAAGAAATAAGAACAAAAGACACGCCTCCCTTATGGGAGGTGTTTTTTTGCAGCAAAAAGGGCGTGAGTTCATCACGCCCTTGCTTTTATCTCTGACTTATAAGCTCATTATAATTCTCAATGTAGATGTCAGCGGAAGCCTTCCAGCTATAGTCGCAGTTCATCGCATTGGTCATAAGAGCCTCCCACACCGGCTTGTTCTCATAGTCACGCTTTGCACGGCGGATCGCGTCGAGCATATCGTTTGCGTTGTAGGTCTTGAACGAGAAGCCGTTGCCGTTTGCACCGCCGTTGTCGCGGACGGTATCACGGAGACCGCCGGTCTCACGGACTATCGGTATTGTTCCGTACCTCATTGCGATAAGCTGTGCAAGTCCGCAGGGCTCGCTCTGTGAAGGCATCAGGAACATATCCGAGCCGGCATATATCTTGCGCGAAAGTTCCGGTACGAAGCCGAGCGTTACTGATACTTTTCCGGGATAACGTGCAGCCATTTCGCGGAAGAAGTCCTCATAGATCTTCTCACCCGCACCGAGAACTGCAAATTTCATGCCCATTGCCACTATCTCCTCGAGAACGCAGCGTATGAGGTCGATGCCCTTGTGATTTACAAAACGTGAAACGATACCGATTATCGGCTCATCGCCCTCCTCAAGACCAAGCTCGGCACAGAGAGCCTTCTTGCAGAGAGCCTTTCCGGAATGGTCTGACGCGGAATAGTGTCCCGCGATGACCGGATCGCTCTCAGGCGAATAAAGCTCAGTGTCGATGCCGTTGAGTATGCCGCGGAGCTTATACTGCTTTGTCACAAGAATGCGGTCGAGACCGTGTGCGTACCACGGGTCGAGTATCTCCCACGCATAGCTCGGACTTACCGTTGTTATGCGGTCGGCAGCCTCGATAGCGCCCTTCATCATATTGATGTAGCCGTCATATTCGAGGATATTCGCGTTATACATCGGAATACCCATGACCTCATTGAGTATCTCCTTGCCGTATTTGCCCTGATACTCGATGTTATGGATAGTAAAGACGTTCTTTATGCCGTCATAGCCCTGCTGATACTTATAGTAAACGTTGTAGTAAACAGGTATCAGTGCGGTCTGCCAGTCGTTTGAATGAATTATATCAGGCTTGAAGTCGATATATTTCAGCATTTCAAGAACTGCCCTGTCGAAAAATACAAATCTTTCGCAGTCGTCATAGAAGCCGTACAGACCGTCACGCGAGAAATAGTATTCATTATCAATGAAGTAGTAGGTTATGCCGTTCCACTCGGATTCAAATATTCCGCAGTACTGCTTGCGCCATGAGACGTCAACAGTGATATTCTTGACAAACGTCATTTTTTCGCGGAATTCCGGGCTTATGCTCTTGTAAAGCGGTATCACGATACAGCACTCATGTCCGGCAGCGCTTATTGTTTTCGGCAGAGAGCCTACAACGTCTGCGAGTCCGCCCGAGGCTGCGAACGGTACAGCTTCACTTGAAGCAAATAATACTTTCATAGCCGATCACCGCCGTTTAAATTTTTCCGTCCTTACCGATGTACAGCGGATAGGTCTCCGAACCTGTCAGAACCTTATCGCTGCTTATCTCAACATTCTTATCGGTTATAACATATGAGATATTGCACTTGTTTCCTATTTTTGTGCTCTGAAGGAGAACACAGTTCTTCACAACAGTACCCTTTCCGACCTTAACGCCTCTGAAGAGTATGGAGTTCTCGACAGTACCCTCGATGATGCAGCCGTCTGCAATGAGGGAGTTCTTGACGTTGGATTCAAGGCCGTACTTAACAGGACCGTTGTCGCCTATCTTGGTATATACCGGAAGATTGGGCTTGAACAGCGCATTCCTCTTTTTGGAATCAAGGAGGAGCATATTTGCCTGATAGTAGTTCTGAACACTGTCTATCCTTGTGAAGAAGTCCTTGTGCTCATAACCCATTATCTTGTACTCGTCCTTTTTGCCCTGCAAGATCTCGCGGGTGAAGCTGTACTGATTGCGGCTTGCAGCCTCGAAAACTATCTTCTTGAGGAAGTCCTTGCTGATGATGAAGCTCTCGAGCCACATATTGCATTCGCCGGATATCTGCGGATTTACGAGAACGTCCTTGAGGCGGTTATCCTCGGAGAATTCGAGCATGGTAGCGCAGGAATTCTTCTCGCAGTCGTAGAGACCCTTGCTGTAGATCAGCGTGATATCGGCTTCATTAGCCATATGCTGCTTCAAGATCGGGTTGAAATCTATAGTTGTGATGATGTCGCAGTTGGACATTATCACATACTTTGCTGAGGAATGCTCAACGAAGCTCCAGACATTGTTGAGAGCATCGAGCCTTCCCTTGTAGATGCCGCCGGTCTGACTGTAAGGCGGAAGAAGGTGCAGACCGCCCTTCTTACGGGAAAGATCCCAATCGCGTCCTGATCCGAGATGATCGAGGAGCGAACCGTAATTAGACTTAGTGATAACTCCGACCTCTGCAACGCTTGAATTTACCATATTCGACAGCGGGAAGTCGATAAGTCTGTAACGTCCCCCGAAAGGTATTGAACCCATAGTCCGCTGCTTTGTGAGCTCGCTGACATATGAATCGTGCATACTTGCAAAGATAAGTCCTAAAACATTATAATTTACGCTCATACTACAACTCCTCCGATCAGATATTTTCTCCGATGATCTTCTTGGGCTCAACCATCTTGTTCTCGGAAACAGTTACATTATGGCCTACTACAGCTATTCCCCAGTCGTCGCGGTTTTCGATCGTCTCAGGACTTGCGCCTATCTTGGCACCGCTCTCAACGATGCAGTCCTCGCCCACAATGGCATATTCCACTAGGGCTCCGGACTTGATGACCGTACCCGGCATGATGATACTGTAGTTGACAGTTGCGCCCTCCTCGATCGTAACGCCTGAGAATACTATCGAGAAGTCAACCGTTCCGTCGATAGTGCTGCCCTCAGAGATCATGGAGTTTTCGATGTTTGCGTTATCTCCGATGTACTGCGGAGGCTTATTGTTGTTGCGGGAGTATATCTTCCAGCTCGGATCGTAGAGATCAAGCGGAACGCTCGGACTGAGAAGGTCCATATTTGCCTCCCAGAGGGAGTCGAGAGTTCCGACGTCCTTCCAGTAGCCCTCGAACTCGTATGCGAAAAGCCTCTGCTGATCGCGGAGCATGGAGGTTATGATGTCCTTGCCGAAGTCCTTCGACCAAGGCTCGCCCTTTTCGCGCTTTGCGTTGGCATCGTTCTCGTTCTCGATGAGGTACTTGCGGAGCTTATCCCAGCTGAACACATAGATACCCATTGATGCGAGGGTTGACTTGGGCTCCTTGGGCTTCTCGACAAAGTCGATGACCTGATTCTGCTCATCGCAGATCATGATGCCGAAGCGTGAAGCCTCAGCTTTTGGAACGTCGATGACCGAGATAGTGCAGTCGGCGTTGTTGGCAACGTGGAAATCCACCATTTTTGAGTAGTCCATTTTATAGATATGGTCGCCGCCGAGAACCACAACGTACTCTGGGTCATATCTCTCGATAAAGCGCATATTCTGGTAGATAGCATTCGCTGTGCCCTCGTACCATGAAGCGCCTGCCTGTGTTTCGTAAGGCGGAAGAACATGAACGCCTCCGTTCATTTTATCGAGATCCCACGGCTGACCGTTTCCGATATACTCATTGAGCACAAGGGGCTGATACTGTGTGAGAACGCCGACTGTGTCGATACCGGAATTGGTGCAGTTTGACAGCGGAAAATCTATGAGCCTGTACTTGCCGCCGTAGGGTACGGCAGGCTTGGCTACATTTTTAGTCAGTGCATAAAGTCTGCTTCCCTGTCCGCCGGCAAGGAGCATTGCAACGACTCTTTTCTTAGTATACATATAATTCCTCCTATGATGTTTGTGAAGTCGTATCAAGCCTTTTCGGAACTTTTCCTTCTTGTTTTCTTTTCAGCCGCAGGCTCGGTCTCTGTCTTGGGAGTTCTCTTTTTTACGGGAGAATATTTCAGATAGATGACAGACAGCGGTGCAAGGGTCATGGAAATGCTTTCGTCAAAGCCGTGCATACCGATGCTCTCGGATTTGAAGGACTTCTCCGTTATGCCGGAGCCGCCGAATTCGACTGCATCAGTGTTGAAAACGAGCTTGTACTTGCCCTTGAAGGGGACGCCGATACGGTAATCGCGGCGCTCAACAGGGACGAAATTGCATACTGCGATCAGCTCCTCGCCGTTATCGTCGATACGTCTGAATGCGATGATGCTCTGTTTGTAGTCGTCGTTGGATATCCAGCTGAAACCGCTCCATGAATCGTCGTTCTGCCAGAACGGTGAATTGTCAGCGTAGAATTTGTTGAGCTTTTCGGAGAATTTCAGGAGATTCCTGTGCGAATCAAATTCCATGAGATTCCAGTCGAGCTGCGTTTTGTAATTCCACTCGTTCATCTGACCGAATTCCTGACCCATAAAGAGGAGCTTCTTTCCGGGGTGAGCCATCATGTACGCAAGGAATGCACGGTAGGAGGCGAATTTCTGGTCGTAATCGCCGGGCATTTTGTTTATCATCGAGCATTTTCCGTATACTACCTCGTCGTGTGAGATCGGGAGTATATAGTTCTCGGAAAACGCATAAAAGAACGAGAATGTGAGTTTATCGTGGTTGAAAGCACGGTATATCGGGTCAAGGGACATATAGCTGAGCATATCGTTCATCCAGCCCATGTTCCACTTGAAGTTGAATCCGAGGCCTCCGATATCGGTTGGCTTTGTAACAAGAGGCCATGCGGTGGATTCCTCCGCGATCATAAGAGCGTCCGGGTGCTTGAGGAAAACAGCCTCGTTGAGGCGCTTGAGGAACTCAACAGCCTCAAGGTTCTCATTGCCGCCGTAGATGTTTGCAGCCCATTCGCCGTCACGCCTGTCGTAGTCGAGGTAGAGCATTGAAGCGACCGCGTCAACGCGCAGACCGTCAACGTGGAACTCGTCGAACCAGTAGTTAGCGCTTGAAATGAGGAACGAGCAGACCTCAGCCTTGCCGTAGTCAAAGACGCGTGTGCCCCAAGCCTTGTGTTCCTTCTTGCGGTCGTCTGTATATTCATAGCAGCAGGTGCCGTCGAACTCATAAAGTCCAGCCTCGTCCTTCGGGAAGTGTGCGGGTACCCAGTCGAGGATAACGCCTATGCCGTTTTCGTGGAACATATCCACCATCTTCCTGAAATCGTCAGGAGTTCCGTAGCGTGAGGTCGGCGCAAAATAGCCTGTGACCTGATAGCCCCATGAACCGTCGAACGGATACTCCGTAAGCGGCATGAACTCAACGTGGGTATAGGACATCTTCTTGAGATAAGGGATTATCTCCTTTGCAAAGGTGATATAGTCAAGGAAAACAGCATCACCGTAATTCTTCCAAGAGCTGAGGTGGACCTCGTAGATGTTCACAGGGCTCTTGTAGATGCTCTTGTTGTTCTTTGTCTCATACCATGCTGAATCTGTCCATTTGAAGCTGCTCTCAAAGATCTTGGAAGCAGTACCCGGACGGGTCTCGAAATGGGTGGCATAGGGATCGGCTTTGAGCAGTATCCTGCCGTCCTTTGTCTCTATGCTGTACTTATATGCGTCAAACTGTGCAAGACCGGAGATCTCGGTCTCCCACACACCTTCGGAGATCAGTTCCATTTTGTTTGCGAATCTGTCCCAGTTATTGAAATCACCGACTACAGAGACGCTGACGGCATTAGGCGCCCATACGCGGAAGGTGAAATAATGTCCCCTTCCCCTTTTTCTTGAATGGACACCGAAGAATTTATAAGCTTCATAATTCTTTCCCTGATAGAACAGGTAAAGCGGAAAATCGTTAGGGTTTTGTACATTGTTCGCTGTCATGATTCAACCTCCTTTGCTACTTACCATTTTAACAGAAAACCCGGAATTATTCAAGCTTTTTCGCAAATCGGGTCAAAATTTCAGACGATACGCTAATTTTTAATCAAATTATTAGTGCATTTTGACATATTTTTTCAATGCTGATTTGTACGACCTTTGTTAAAATGCACACATGGTGTATTATTGTTGCTTCGATATTTTAAGTCCTAGAACAGTTACATCGTCCTGACGGGAACTGCGGTTGAAAACGTCCGATTTTGCTGCTATATCATCTACTATCTTCCGGACGTCACTGCATTCTCTCAGCAGCTCCTTTATGTAAGGATATTCGCTCTCGCTTATGCCGTCCGAGCACATTATCACGATGTCGCCGTCATCGAGAGTCTCCTCTGTACAGTATGCCTCCGAACGCTCATATATCCCTATCGGAAAGCTCGGCGCTGCTATGCGTACCACTCCTCCTCTGCGGCGTATTATCGTCGATGCGGCACCCGATTTTATTATCGTCATCTCGCAGGTGTCAAGGTCTATCCTGACAGCGTCAAGTGTCGCAAAGCTCTCCTCCTGCGACTTTGTGACCATTATCGAATTTATGAGCTTTACCGCTGAATTGTAGTTCACTCCGCTGCTGACGAGCCTCCGGAACATTCTCACCACAAGCTGTGATTCTATCGCTGCTTTTTTGCCGCTTCCCATGCCGTCGGAGAGTATGACATAGCTCACTCCCGTACCGTCACAGAATACCGTTGAGGTGTCGCCGTTCGCAGGGTTCCCTCCGGCACTCCGGGTAGACGAAAAGACTTCGAGCTCATACTCCGGCTTCTCAAAAAGTCTCACGCGCACTTCCCTCCCGGAATCGACCGGTCCAGCCGCGGACAAGGGTATCCTCAGCTCGTCAGAGATAAGGTCGCAGATACGCGGAACGCTTTCCGGCATCTCGCTTGCGGAAAAGTATATCTCTATGAGCAGACGGTTAGCTGAATTGTAATACGCAACGGCATTTTTATGCAGAATGCCGAATTTCCGCAGTTTTTCCTGTACCTGCCGGCTCGCTGTCACTGAATACCGCACGTCAAGACGGTCGCCTGCCGCACCTATCATTTCCTCGATGACCCTTATCTGCTCGAAAAGCAGGTCGCGGCTCTCCGAAAACCTCATCTCGAGCAGACGCTTAGTCGTTCTTTCACGCGAAAGGCTCTCGTTCAGCCGGGAAAGCTCCTCCGCCTTGAAGCAGCCTGCAAGCTCCTGCGGAAGCGCATACACGGCATTGTCGGCAGAAAGTATCATCTTCCGGAAGCCACGGACGGTCTGGTCGTAGTTGTTCTTCCAGCAGTTCAGCCTCCTGAAACAACGCGTGCAGACCTGCCTGCTGATCTCGCTGACCGCGTTCTTATTCTCCGATCTGTAGGACAGCATTTCCGCGATCTTTCCGGACTCAACACGAACCTCGCCTATCGCGTCCGAGAGGAAATTCAGCCTCGCACTCACAAGTTCAGGCAGTGCCGAGTTATCATTCGTGCCCGTGATTATCCATTTGTCTGAATAAGCCGGAGCTGCCGCGATGAATAGGAGTGAACCTGCCGCAATGTTCATCATGCTGAAAATGCTGTTTTTTGTCGTGCCGGTCAGTATCATCAGCATGAACGCGACTCCGGAAAATGCCGCCGCAGCCCATGTGTATCTCCTGCCGCTGAAATAGCCCGCTATAAGTCCCGCCGCCGGAAGAAGCACAACGCTCATGCCTGTTTCCGGTGAAGCAAGAAATGCTCCGCAGGCTGTCAGGGAGCCGCACAGCACTCCCCCTGCACTCCGGTAAAAATATGCCGCACCAAGAGTTACGGCACTCCCGATCGTTATCCCTAAATTTATCGCAGGCATATCAGCCGAGCAAAGCGCAGCAACAGCTATGGTGTAGACCACAGAATATGCCGCGCCTCCGCCTGCCGAAAGGTCGATAACCGAGCGCTTTTGAAGTCCCCGGAGGATTATCGCTGCCGAGTATGCACAGAAGCCCGAAACTGCCCCGTAGAAGACGTAGAACAGCAGCTTGTACAGGACCTCGCCTATGAGCACAGATACGGCTGCTCCCGAGATGAAGATCGCCGAGCTTACCGTTATACCGCAGTTTCGCGGCTCATCAGCACTATCGAAGAAAAGCTTCACTATCAGGACTATTATCATTGACGATATCTTGACGATGTTTCTCCCCACTGTTCCGCCTGTTATGCAGTGTATCAGACTGCCGGTCAGAACTGCCGGCGCAAAAGGCAGGCTCAGTGCTCCAGCAAGCGATATATCCGCAAACGAAGCCACTCCCGCAAGTACCGAGTCCGCAAGCAGATACCCTGCCGCAAGCGACAGCATGAAGCCGCCTATCACCTCCGCCGTACCGTTTTCAGTAAGCCTTCCCGTCCTTATCATTGCTATCACCTTTTCTTTTGTTTTTATTCCTGTTCCAAGCGGAACGATTATAATTATATCACGTTTTTTTCGCGGAAATTGTCGTATAAGGAAGGCTTGCCTAATAAAAAAACCGTACTCGCAAGAGTACGGTTCCATTGTTCAGTTATCCGTAAGGTCATACGTCGGTTCTTCGTTGGAAAGCGCCAGCTCGATGAGCTTGCCGTAGAAGCCGGAGGGATTTGCTAGTATCCTCTCGCCGATGACCTTTGCCTGTGTCATGTCAGGTGCAAACAGTTTCAGGTCGAGGAGGTCGCCCTCGATATCGGGACACCTCGCCCGGACATAGCAGCCGTTATCCGCAGGGATATACTCGACCTTGACTGCCTTTTCAGCCTTTCGCCTTGCAAAGTACCTGAGTGCGGCAAGAACGAGCTTGTCCCGGTAGGATTTCGGGGCATACTTTTTAAGCTGCTTGGCACATTCAATGCCCTTGCGGCAGAGCTTGTACTGCTCCTTTCCGGAATCGTCCGCGGAGGCTTCGATAAGACCGTTTTCAATGAGATATCCGATGGAATCCTGATACATGAAATAATTGATTATCCCTGTTCCGATCGCTATTTCATAGAGCTGTTCCGCCTCAACGGGCTTGTCTATCTTGTAGAGAAGGTAGCAGATAAGGATATTCAGCGTGGGAAGATCCTTGACCTCCGTATCAGCCAGCTCTGTCATTTTTCTGATATTTTCTTCCTGCATTTTTTCACCTTAACAGAAATTCGGGTAGTCTATCATCTGCGAGAGCAGTGCGATATTTACAGCGGCTTCAACAGAAGCTACCGCTGCGGGTACCGTACAGGTCTCGCGCTCCTCATCAACTCCGCTTACGGCAGGGCTGAATGCGACCTTCAGGGTCACAGGCATACCGGAGGATATACCGCCTAAGATACCGCCGTGATTATTCGTATGTGAGGCAAGATAGCCCCTTTCGTTCATGTAGAAACGATCGCTGCTCTGGCTTCCGACCATTGATGCCGAACGGAATCCCATGCCGAACTCGATGCCGGCTGCTCCGGGAATGCCAAAAACGAGCTGTGCGATATTGTTCTCAAGACCGTTGAATACTGGCGAGCCAACTCCGGCAGGAACGTTCACACAGGCGCACTCAACAACGCCTCCGAGGGTCTCGCCTGCAACCTCAGCTCTGCGGATATCCTCGAGCATAGTCCAGCCGCGTCTGTCGTTGATGACCGGGAAGCGCTTTATCCTTATGCTCCTTACGCCGTCGCGGGTGATATTGACAGGGTCAAAGGGATTGTCCTTGAAGCCGTGTATGCTCGCGATATGTGCGCCGGTATATATGCCTCTGCGTTCGAGTATCTGAGCGCATACCGCACCTGCAAAGCAAAGCGGAATGGTCATCTTCTGCGAGAAGTTGCCCCTGTCCTTGAAGTCGCTGAAATCGCGGTACTGAACAGCACCGGTATAGTCTGCGTGACCTATCCTTGCGGTTGGGTCTGTATGAACGGGCTTTGCGGGCTTGGACGGTGCATTCTGGACAAACGCACACAGCGGCGCACCGGTGGTCCTGTTATTTGATATTCCTGAAAGAATGTGCGGGACAGCATTGCCCGATGCCGAACGAATGCCTATAGTACGCCTTGCCATGAACTTTGAAAGCTCGTCCACATCTATGTATTCTCCGGAGGGAAGATCGTCGATGGTAACGCCTATGGCAGGTCCGTCTGACTCTCCGAAAATAGAAATTGAGATCCTGTTATTCCAGAACGATGACATTTGCCTTACCTCCGAGCTTTGCGTAATCCCTGAAAAATCCGGGATATGATTTTTCAACAGCCTCTGCGCCCTTTATGACGACATCTTCCGAGATGCGGGTCGCAGCAATTGCGGCAGCCATAGCGATACGGTGGTCGCCCACGCTGTCGATACTACCGCCGTGCATACTGCCGGTTGGACGTATCACGAGACCGTCCTGTGTTACGGTAACATCGCCGCCGAGAGCGTTGAGCATATCAGCGGTCGCGGAAAGACGGTCGCTTTCCTTTATCCTTAGCCTTTCGGCATTGTATATCACTGATTCCTCCGCACCGAAAGCGCCGAGAACTGCAAGTATCGGCACAAGGTCGGGAATATCCGAGCAGTCTGCCCTGAAACCGGAAACTGTACCGTTTTTGCTGGCAGATGCGATGATATCGGTTATCCTCCTGTCGCCCTGAACGCTGTCGGGCAGGAGATTGTTTATCTTGACGTCAGAGCCGAGAGCGTTGGCGACGAAGAAGAATGCCGCCTGCGAATAGTCGCCCTCTATAGTCTCGTCATGCGGCTTGTACTTCTGTCCGCCCTTTATGCGGAAGCTGTTGTAGGTCTTCTCGATCGAGATCCCGAAGCGGCTGAGCATATCGAGCGTTATCTCCACATACGGACGAGATTCGAGGTGCGAGGTCAGTATTATCTCTGAGTCCTCCCCGAGAAGCGGCAGCGCGAAAAGCAGTCCTGTCACGAACTGCGAGGAGACATTGCCCTCAACCTCATAGCGTTCGCCCCTGAGCTTTCCGCTGATGATATACGGCATCGTCCTGCTGTGAAAATCCGCACCGTTTCTTCCGAGCTCGCGGAAGTAGATATCTATGGGCCTCTGCGGGAGCCTTCCCCTGCCTGAAAATACGCTCTCAATGCCGAGAGCTGCTGCTATCGGGAGCACAAATCTCAGCGTGGAGCCGCTTTCGCAGCAGTCGATGAGGGCTTTTTCCGGGACCTCGGAGATACCGTCAACAGTTATGGTGCTTTCCTCCACGGAAAATGAAGCGCCGAGGGCTGTCATAGCGCCTATCGTAGCCTCGATGTCCTTGGACATGGTAACTCCGCTTATAACGGAGCGTCCCTCCGCAAGTGAAGCGCAAATCAGCGCTCTGTGAGCACAGCTTTTTGAAGCCGGTATACTGAGCTCGCCTCTGAGCAGCGAGCCTCCTGTTAAAATATCCACTGAAATTCCTCCGTTGGGCTTGGTAAGACCGGGTTTGACCCGGCAAAATCTATTAACATTATATCATATCTGCGGCTGACTGTCAAGGATTTTATTACAGGCTAACATCTATACGGAAGTTTGGGCGGAATCAGCAGAAAAAAGCCGCAGGAAAGCATTTGCCTCCCTTCGGCTTTAGTGATAATGTTCAATATGCACGGGCTCCGGTTTCCGGTGAGAAGTCATATCCCTCAGCAGCCTTATCGTCAAAGGCTATAAAGCGGCACATAACACTCTCCGATATTTCGCCGTTTGCGTCTCTGCCGATATATCTCAGCAGAACTCCGGTCTCCTTGTCAACGAAGAAAGTGAAATCCGTCACATTATGCTTCTGGCTGTATTCACCGCTGATTTTTCCGCGTATGACCATGCACTCTCTTTCGTTATAGCTCTCTGTTCCGACAATTTCCCAATTGCTGAAATCGGTAAGATAGCCGTATGTCATTTCCTGCGGGGAAAGGTAAGTTCTCGCATAGACAAGATTTGTGTAATCATTCACATATTTCCAGTTGTCGATGCCATCGATCACATAATGCCTGCTTTCATCAGGAGCGTCACTATAGCTCTCCCACCTGTGAGAAGATCCGCTTATTTTGTTTTCAACAAGAGCTTCATCTTCGTATCTATAATTATATATCTTGATTCCGTCACTGTAATAAACCGTACGCTCCTTATCAAGTATCTCCAAATTGATAACATTTGGCTTTGTATCGTCATTCGTATAATCTACAGGCACTCCGGGAATGCTTGCATCATTGACCTCCGGTTTGCTGTCGTCTTCCCATTTCACGATATCTATATTGCAGTTGTTTATCATTGTTATAGCCTTTGATGAGGGGAAATCTGTCCAGAAATCAATATGCAGCTTGTTGCCGAGACCGTCGTTGACGATATATGCTCCCTGTGCTCTGCTGAAATACTTGACGCTGTTGAGCATCTTGTAGTAGACGCCCTCCTGAGTGGACATATCGTACTCTTTTATCGGCGGTATCTCGCTGAGCTTCATATTGCCGCCAACAGCCATTTTGCCTTTATCAGGGTCACTGTCAACGAGGTAGGTTCCGAAGTCGATGCAGACATAGTCGAATTTTCGGTCGAGTTCACTGTCCGCAATCCTGTAGCCGATGCGGAAGTATTTCGTCTCGCCGGCTTTGATAGTTGTCCTGAAAAAGTCAGCGTCCTGAACGGATTTTTCGCCGTTGAAATCGTAGACGTCCGCACAGACAGCCGTTTCCCAGTTGATACTGCCGTCCTCTCTCCTGTCAAAGCAGTAGAATGCAGAGGAATTGGTGTAGTATTCCCTGTCCTCACCGCTGTTGTTGGTGACAGTCATGTCCGCAACGATGTAGGATTGATCGCAGGTGAAAACGCCTTTCTCGTCGCAGGGATAATACTCATTCTGCCGGAATGTCATTCCGCGGCTGCTTTTTGTGATATGGAGCATATCTACCCTGAAAGTCCAGCCGTCGAGCTCAAAGGGCTTCCAGCATTTCAGGTACTCGTTGACCTCATTGTCAGGAGCTTCTCCCTTGGTGTCAGGCACAGTGCCTTCTGTTGCAGAGGCAGTATTATCCAACAGTGCAGGAGCTTCGTCCGATGTCGCAAGAGTTTCCTTTTCTGGCTTGAACTTTGTCCTGCCTATAGCGTAAACAGTTCCGGTAACGCACACCGCCACCGCAGCGGCAGCAGCAGCTACGCGGACAGCCACTGAACGTCTGCGCCTTGTTATAACTTCAACTCCGCTGATTGTTTCGGCAGCATCTTCCTCAATGATGCCGGTACATTTTTCGATGCTCCGGCGGTATATTTTTTCAGCTTCCTTTTCGTCTACGTTGCAGTAACGCTCTGACATTTTCTCTATCGTTTCCTTGTCAGCGTTTTCCAGTATTTTTAGATCAGGTCTCTTCATAGTGCTCTCTCCTTTACAGTGAAATATCCTTTTCTTCGAGAAGCTTTCTCAGCTTTTTCAGCGCACGGCTGCTCCTTACCCTCACCATTGCCGGTGACAAGTGAACGGCTTTTGCTATTTCCGACGATCTGCGTCTGTAGAAATACTTCTGCATGATTATCACGGAATCCGGCTCGCCGAGACTTTCGACAGCTTCAAGCAGAGCTCGCCGCTGCTCGTTCTTTTCAGCCTCGGAGGAAACGTCATCGTCGGCTTTGACAGCCTCCGAAAGCTCATCATCGAGCCGTACCTCGCTGTTGACACGGGATAGTCTGCGGTAGAACAGGGCGGCTCTTCTCGCAGCAACCGTGCCGATAAAGCCCTTCATATCGCCTGATACCGCCGCGGTATCGTCGTATGAGGAAAAGACCTCAGCAAAAACATCGCTGACGCATTCGTCAATGTCCTCACGGCTTCCGCAGCTCCTCAGACGGCTGTAGACTACCGTGTAGACATAGTTGAGGTAGACGTCAAAAAGCCTCCGCTGAGCAGCCTGACGGTCCTTTTTCAGACTGTCCCTGTATTCGCTGTGTGTCATAGCTTCCCTCCCTCCTGAAAACGTTTTCACTATATACATTGCATTCTGAGAGCCAAAATGCAGCACCGGAAGAATTATTTTTTTATTTTAAGCAAAAGACCGCACGGTGTGTGCGGTCTCAGTTTTCAGGTGTTTTTATCAACAGTGTGGAACTGCTTGAGGTTGCCGATCTTTTCGTTGCGCTCGTCAAGTACCTTTTCGACGTCAGTCCATTCAAGTCCCTGATTTACGCAGAGCACCATAACGTGATAGAGAAGGTCGTTTATCTCGTTCATGAGCTCGTTGTTGTCACCGTTTTTTGCTGCAATTACGGTCTCGGTAGCCTCCTCGCCAATCTTCTTGCAGATCTTGTCTACGCCCTTGTCGTACAGGTAGCAGGTGTAGGACTTCTCAGGGGCATTGCCGCTGTCGAACTGCTTTTTTCTCTCCTTTAAAACCTCAAATATCTCGTGGTAAACGTTCATTTTCATTCCTCCGTATTGTAAATTTCATTGAAGAAGCAGCTGTAGCTTCCGGTGTGACAGGCGGCTCCGGTCTGCTCAACGTTGACGAGCAGAGTATCATTGTCGCAGTCGCCGTATATCGAAACCACCTTCTGAACGTGTCCGGAGGTAGCTCCCTTGTTCCAGTATTCCTGTCTTGACCTGCTCCAGAACCATGTATAGCCGGTCTCTAAGGTCTTTTTCAGGCTCTCCTTGTTCATGTAAGCAAGCATAAGAACGGTTTTTGTGTTGACCTCATAGCATATCGCAGGGATAAGCTCACTCTTGACGAAGAATTTGTCGAGGTCGTTCATGTCGATCTTTATCATTGTATTTTTCCTTCCGTATCAGTAATCTATCCACCACTCAGGCGTTATTTCCCCGAGAGTTGTCGTTTTGCAAGTGCGATAGTCGAGCATTATCTCAATGTCCTTGTAGCTTGTCGGCATGAGCTGCACCATGAGTTCACGGCAGGCTCCGCACGGTGCTCCCTTGCCCTCGATAGGTGCGATGCACAGTACCCTCGCTATCTCGTTCTCGCCGTTGGTGATCATGTTGAATATGGCGTTTCTCTCAGCACATATGCCGAGAGTAGAACAGGTGTCGATACATACGCCCGTGTAGATCTTTCCGGACTTGCTCAGCACTGCCGCGGAGACTTCTCCCGCTGTGACATATCCCGATATGGTACGCGGTTTAAGCACCGCCTTTGCCGCTTCATACATTTCTTCCCAAATCTTGTCCACGGCTTACCTCACGATAACGCCCTTGCCGCGGCAGTAGTCCTTGACCTGTCCGACAGTGAGCTCCTTGAAGTGGAAAAGCGAAGCCGCAAGTGCAGCAGTTGCGCCGGTCTTCTCGAAAACCTCATAGAAATCGTTTATCTTGCCGGCACCGCCGCTTGCGATAACAGGAATAGAGCAGTTGTCACATACTGCCTTCAGCATTGGAATGTCAAAGCCCTCCTTAGTGCCGTCAGCGTCAATGGAGTTGAGACATATCTCCCCTGCCCCGAGCTTTTCGATAGTGTGTACCCAGTCGATGAGGTCGAGCTTCATATCAACTCTGCCGCCGTTGATGTAGACCGTCCACTTGTTGTCGGCGATCTTTTTTGCGTCAATTCCGACACATATGCACTGGCTTCCGAAAATGTCCGCGCCGTCCTTGATGAGCTGCGGATTCTGAACTGCCTGTGAGTTCACGGAAACCTTGTCAGCTCCGGCTCTGAGCGCTTCGCGTATATCGTCAACGGTCTTGATACCTCCGCCGACTGTCAGCGGCACGAATACCTTTTTAGCGGTATCTCTCACAACATCGAGGAACACTCCGCGTCCCTCAAATGAAGCTGTAATATCATAGAATACGATCTCGTCAGCACCTTGCTTGTTGTACTCCTCCGCACACTCAACAGGATCGCCTACGTCACGCACTCCCTCAAAATTCACGCCCTTTACGACCTTGCCGTTTCTTACATCAAGGCACGGGATTATTCTCTTTGCAAGCATTTATTCATCTCCTTTAATCTTCAACATAACGCCATTTCAGCGTTTCGGCTATAATATATGTCGAACTTTTTTCATTCAGTGAAACACTTGTCTTTTCAAGCGGTTCAAAATGTCCGTCCGCCCATACAATTAATCTGTCGTCACGACGTTTTCCGTACAGGTCTGTATGAAATTTAAGATAACAACTAATTATCTCATGCAGATAAAAGTCATCAAAGCAAGTAACAGAAAACTTTCTGACACCACCGAAAAGCATTTCAATATATCCGCTCCAACTGCTGTAAATAACAAGCGAAAGAGTATGCTTGTCATAGGGTGAAAAATGAATCCCTCCCGATTTATTTTTATCATTGCCGCTTTGATAATTAACCGAAACAACTACCGAATCATGCAGACTATACGTTATATTTAAAAAATCTTCAATTTCCTTGTCCGTTTCTATTTCATTCCACATTTGCGTATTCTATAGCTCCTTTAAGGTTTAGTGTTCCCTTGTATATCGACTTTCCGCAGATAGTGCCGTAAAGCCCCATTTCCTTGCAGGCAACGATGTCGTCCATTGTGTGGACTCCGCCGGAAGCCACTATATCAGCCCTGCCCTCGGTAGCGTCCGCAAGCTTTCTGAGCTGTTCACGGTTGACTCCGGAGAGTGTGCCGTCCTTCGATATATCGGTGAAAATGAACGTGTTTACGCCGTTCTCGATCATCTTGTCTGCAAGGTCGATGTAGTGTACATTTGATGATTCGAGCCAGCCCTCAGTTGCGACCATTTCGTTCATTGCGTCTATCCCAACGACTATCTTCTCGCTGCCGAACCTCTCAACGGCATCGCATACGAGCTTGGGATTTTTCAGCGCAACGGAGCCAAGAATTACCCTTGTTATGCCCATTTCAAGGTACTCGCGGATAGTTTCAAGACTGCGTATGCCGCCGCCGACCTCGACCTTGAGAGAGGTCTTTCCGGCAACGTCAGTGTATATTTTCGTGTTGACAGGTCTGCCCTCTTTTGCGCCGTCGAGATCGACCATGTGTATCCACTCGGCACCGGCAGCCTCGAAACTTTTTGCAGTTTCAAGATAGTCGGAGGCTACTTTTTCAACAGTGTTGAAATCTCCCTTGAAAAGGCGGACGCAGTTGCCGTCCTTGATGTCTATTGCAGGAAAAATAATCATATCTGTTCTCCCTTATTTAATTTGGTCATTATTTCAATATATGCCTTATCCCAGTCTTTCTGGGGATCATCAACGATGATATAATCAATGCCGAGGCTGCTGAGTATAGAGACCTCCCGGCGCTGACGTTCTTCAAGTGCTGAAATATAGCCTTCAAATCCGGTAAGTCCGCATCGTTTTCCATACTCACCATTGCAGTGATAATCAATAACGGAATTCAGCCATTCATCACCGCGTTCTGCGGAAGCTTTTTTAACGCTGTTGTAAACATCGCTGTTTCTGAGGTAGACTACTGACGGCGAAAGCGGCTCGATAATAGTACATATCTCCCGGATATAAGCCTTTGAAATGCTTTCTTCAAATCCGAATCGCATCATAGTCTCACACATAGGATTTTGAAGCAATACACAGTTGAATACAATATCACTATTGCAGTTTTCAACAAATTCGCGCCATTTATCGAGCATTACAGGCTTTTCAGTTTCCCATGGCAGGGAATCATAGATCTTATACTGCAATAATTTTTCAAACAGCTTGCCTGTAAAGTCTCCAAGCCTGACGATATATCCGCCGGATCTTCTTTCAGATAATGAAAGAATCTTCCCGCGCTCATCAGGTGCAAAGGTCATCAGGTCATTTTCAGTAAGAAAAGCATGGAACTCATAATCTGCCGGATGAGAGCCTGTTCCCTCATCAACAAAGCTGTACCCTAACTTCTCCGCTATGTATTTAGCGGTTGAACTTTTTCCTGAGCAGGGCAATCCTTCGACTATAATTAGCTTTCCCAATTTATTCCTCCTTTATCATTTTAACAAGAGGCTCTATGTATTTCTTGTCGGTCCAGTCGCACTTTTTGTCCTTGGCTTCAAGGAACGGTCTCTCCCACGCCTTGACCTCGGAGGGATCCTTGCGCGAGAGCATTTTCACATACATCTTGCAAATTGTTTTATCGCCGAATTTCATGCCCTCGAGGTCCCACATTCCCTGATAATAGAAGCAGGGTATACCGGCGAGCTTGTCCTTCATATTCTTCTTTTTGAGTATATCCAGTATCTCGTCGTCATAGGGAGCGGCTCCGCAGCAGAATACCGCTATTTTCTTGCCTTTGAGGGCGTCGATATTCTTTTTCAGAAAGGATATCCCTGCGATAGCGGAGGCGTAAACTCCACCGCCGAGTATCACTGTATCATATTTTTCAACATCTTTAATGTCAGCTTTTTTCGTCTCAACAATTTTAAAGCCAGTCTCCTGAGATATCCATTCGGCGTACTTTTTTGATGCGCCGTATTTGGACTGGCAGAGTATTATTCCGCTCATTTTTTACCTCATTTTCAGATGTATTCAACGCCAAGTGCCGCGAGCTTCGACCGCATTTTCTGAACCTTTTTCTCGGTGAAACGACTGCCGATGCAGTCCTTGAGCATCTTCACCTTTACGCCTGTTTTTACGGCACCTTTTGCAGTTGCTCCGACGCAGCCGCATTCGTCCAGTCCGCACAGCACGACCTCACTGTAGCCTGCTTTCGCCATGAATTCGCGGAAATCCCGTGATGTATATGTATCCGGCAGATTTTTCTCGAAGTACAGGTCAGAAGCAATGTCCATGCCGCTGTAAAGATTCGCGCCCGGAGTGCCTTTTATCGAAAAGCCGATGAACCACTTGTTCGTGAAGATATTCGGGAACATCTGCGCGATGTAGATGATATCGTATCCGAGTTCACGGTAGTCGGCAATTGCCTTGTTTACGGCTTTTACAAGCACTTCGGTATCATAGGAGAACTTAGACATCCTCTTTTCCCAGAGGTAGTCGTTCTGCATATCAATAACAAGCAGTGCACCTTTCATATTTCACCTCATAAGCTTTTTTCTGATAAGACCGGCATATTCCGCCGGAAGTCCGAGCGCTTCAAAGTAGCGTTCAGCAGTGCCGAAGCGTTCCGTGAACAGCTCAATAAATCTGTTCATGCTCTTTGGATTTGCAAGGACGATGTCCCTGTCAACTTCAGGGTGAGCGCTCAGGAATGCCTCTAAATTTGGACGATTGTACTCGCGGCTGATGACGTAGTTCTCGACTATTGCTTCACGTTCAGCACCGCAGATAAGCAGTATCACCGCAGCAACAACGCCCGTTCTGTCCTTGCCTGCCGAGCAGTGGAAAAGCACTCCGCTTTCAGCCTCCGCGATAGTTCGCCAGATTTTCGGCATATTTTCCGCGAGCGCAATCTCCATGTATGACTGCGGAACTGCTTCAAGGCTCTCGGGAACGCCGCTGCCCTCGGTAACGGGAAAACGGAAATAATCAAATCAGGATCTTTCAGCAAGTCCGCAGGGCTTCCGCAGCGTCTCCTCGTCTGTACGCATATCAATTATTGTCGTGATATGGGCAGCAAGCAGCTTTTCAACGTCCTCGGCTGACGGTCCTACCGGAACGTCACTGCGCCAGAAAACGCCGTTTTTAGTTATCTTGCCGTCAGCGGTCATTATACCGCCGAGCTCCCGCGTATTGCAGGAGCACGACAGCAGGCTCTTGTATGTCATATGAGTCCGGCGAAGCTGCGGAGTATTTTCAGTCCTGTTTCGCCTGATTTTTCCGGGTGGAACTGTGCTCCGTAAACGTAATTCCCGTCGTACACAAGTGCAGGAACTCTGCCGCCGTATTCGCTGTATGCTGCGATATTTGCGTCAGCGCATTCAGCCTTGTAGGAGTGGACGAAGTAGACGTATTCATCGTCGCCGACGTTTTCGAGAAGCGGACAGTCATTGAGCTTTTCGAGCTTGTTCCAGCCCATGTGCGGGATTATAAGCCCCGGAGCTTCCATTTTGCGGACGCTGCCCGGGATAAGTCCGAGACCGTCGCACTCGCCGAACTCGTAGCCCTTCTCGAAAATGAGCTGCATACCGAGGCATATCCCGAGGAAAGGCTTCCTTGCAGCCTCAGCCTTGATAGTTCCTATGAGACCGGTCGCTTCGAGCTTTTTCATTGCAGCCGGGAATGCCCCCACGCCCGGGAGGATAACAGCATCAGCGTCCCTGACCGATTTTTCGTCGGAAACGAGCCTGCTTTCCAGTCCGAGGTAATCGAGAGCGTTCTTGACGCTGAAAATATTGCCTGCACCGTAGTCAATTATCGCTATCATCACAGAACTCCTTTCGTTGAGAGCGTAGTTCCGTCAGAATTGTACTTTACGGCTGTTTTCAGAGCGTGTGCGACTGCCTTGTAGACAGCCTCAGCCTTGTGGTGGTCGTTGCTGCCGTAGAGCAGATTGATGTGCAGGGTCATTCCCGAATTAAAGGCGAATGCACGGAAAAATTCCTCCGTCATGCACAGGTCGTAATCGCCGCAGCTCTGATTTGTGAATTCGCAGTTGAATACAAGGAAGGGTCTGTTGCTGAGGTCAAGGCTCGCCATTGCAAGGGACTCGTCCATAGGGATATAAGCGGTGCCATAGCGGACGATGCCGGACTTTGTGCCGAGTGCCTGATAGAGAGCCTGACCGAGGGCGATACCCGTGTCCTCAATGGTGTGGTGACAGTCCACCTCAAGGTCACCCTTGACAATGACCGTCATGCTTATGCCGCTGTGTACGGACAGTGCAGTGAGCATATGGTCAAAAAAGCCGATACCTGTACTGATGTCCGCATTGCCCTTTCCGTCGAGGGCAACTTCGATTTTTATCTGTGTTTCCTTTGTCGAGCGTTCTATCTTTGCGGAACGCACTGCATTTTCCAAGCTCATTTTCCAAAATACCTCCCCAGCATTTTTATCACGGCGGCGTTCTCCTCGGGAGTGCCTGCGGTTATACGCAGGAAGCCGCTGAATTTGCGGATAGCTATTGAATTTTCAAGCAGATATTCATATATCTTCTGGAACTCGTCTGTTCTGATGAGGACGAAGTTCGTGCATGGCTCATAGACTTTTTCAAAACAGCCGAGCTTGTCGTTGAGAGCCTTGATGTCAGCGTAAAGCTGCTTTGTCGATGCAACGATAGTGTCCCGGCACTTTTCGAGATATTCCTTTTCGGCAAGTATCTCCGTGACAATTGTCTGTGCGACGGAATCGTTGTTATACGGCGATTTTGCAGCTCTGAGTGCGGTCGTTATGGTCTTGTTCGCGATAGCAAAGCCAAATCTCACGGCTGCCATTCCGATAGCCTTTGAGCAGGTCTTCAGTATAATGAGGTTGTCGTGATCGTTGACCTCGGAGAGTATCGACTGATCCCAGAAATCCATGTAAGCCTCATCAAGGATAACAAGACAGCCGTCAAGACTGCTGATTATCTTCCTTACGTCCTCCCTTTTCAGTCCGAGAGAGGTCGGGTTGCAGGGATTGGAGAAGATAAGTCCCTTTGCACCGTTCTCCTTGCAGAACTCAATGAGCTTGTCCGGGTCGATAGTGAGGTCCGGCTCCTTCTGATAGGTGGCAACGTTCACCTCGTAGAGCTGGGCGTAGAACTGGTACATCGAGAAGTCGTGGGAGACATTCACGATAGTGTCTCCTGCCTCGAAGAAGCAGCCCTCGATTATGCTGATGAGCTCGTCAGAACCGTTTCCGGCGCTGATAAGCTCCTCCGGAACACCGTAAAGCTCCGAAAATGCCCTTATCGGTCTTGTTGAAAGAGGGTCGGGATAGCGGTTGAAGCTTACCTTCCTGATGCTTTCACATATCTTGTCCCTGAGCTTTTCCGGAAGTTCAAAGCAGCTCTCGTTAGCGTCAAGTCTTATACTGTATTTGCCTGTTATCGGGTCGTAAGGAACGAGATCAACAAGCTTTTTATTCAGATTATAACTCATAGTATTTCCTTTCAAAAAACGCTTTTAGGGCGGTGTATATCCGCCCCATTGCGTATTGTTTTATCTCTGTCCGGGGATTACCGGTTCTCCTGAGATAAGGGAGATAATCAGTGCCGCTCCGATAAGCAGCAGTAACAGCAGCAGAAAAACAGTTACAGTCACTATCACCGGTTCGTTGTTCTCTTTTATGCCGTTTCTGAGGTCGATATAGTTCCTGATTGCAAATACGCAGTAAACTGTGCCCATTATCAGGAATATCACAGTCCTTTTATTGAGATCACTGATAACTGCGGTAAGCAGTGTATCCACGATCGGTATTATTGCAGCTGCCTTTGCAAACAGCAGTGCTTTCCGGTTAGCGCCGTTCATTATTCAAATCTAACTTTTATAGCGTTGGCGTGAGCGGTAAGTCCCTCGCGTTCAGCTATGAGAACGATGTCGTCCTTTGCAGCCCTGAGTGCCTCCTCAGTGTAGTAGGTATAGCCTGTACGCTTTGTGAAGCTTGCAACTCCGAGCGGCGAGAAGAAACGTGCTGTACCGCTTGTGGGAAGAACGTGGTTCGGACCTGCGTAGTAGTCTCCGAGAGGCTCTGATGCGTAGTGTCCGAGGAATATAGAGCCGGCATTGTCAAGGCTTCCGAGAAGCTCAAACGGGTTCTCCATGAGGACTTCAAGGTGCTCCGGAGCAATGCGGTTTGCAAGCTCAACGCACTTCTCACGGCTGTCAGCAATGATTATCGCACCGTAGTCCTCAAGCGACTTTTCGATTATCTCGCGGCGTGAGAGGTACTGCTTCTGGCGGTCGATCTCTTTCAGTGTCTCATCGGCAAGCTTCTCGCTGGTAGTTACCATTATTGCGGAGGCAAGCTTGTCGTGCTCAGCCTGTGACATGAGGTCTGCGGCTGCGAATTTCGGGTCAGCGGTCTCGTCAGCGATAACAAGAATCTCACTCGGACCTGCTATCATGTCGATGTCAACTACGCCATAAAGAAGCTTTTTCGCGGTGGCAACGTAGATGTTTCCGGGACCTACGATCTTGTCGCACTTGGGTATCTCCTCAGTGCCGTAAGCAAGCGCTGCGATTGCCTGTGCGCCGCCTGAAAGGAATACTCTGTCCACGCCGCAGATGGCTGCCGCAACGAGGATATCCTTGTTGGGAGTGCCGTCCTTGAGGGGGGGAGTCACCATGATTATCTCCTTGACGCCTGCAATTTTTGCAGGGATAGCGTTCATGAGAACGCTCGAGGGATAGGCTGCTGTGCCGCCGGGAACGTAAAGACCTACCCTTGTGAGTCCCCTCACCCTCTGACCGAGGATAACGCCGTTCTCCTTGGGCGCAATGAAGCTCTGCTGGACCTGTCTGCTGTGGAAGTCCGCAATGTTCTCCTGTGCATTGAGAAGTGCGTTGACGAACTCCTCGTCAGCCTCAGTGAGAGCGTCATTGATGACATCGCGGGGAACTTCGTAATACTGGGGAAGATTGCCGTCAAACTTCAGTGTATAGCCCTTTACAGCCTCGTCACCGTTCTGTCTGACATTCTCGATTATCTCGGTAACGACCTCCGTTACCTTCTTGTTGGTCTCGCCGCTGCGCTTTTCCAGATCGGCAAGGAAATTTATCTCGTCTGTGCCGTTTGCAAAGATCTTCTTCATCACAGATTCTCCTCTATCATTTTGATAAGCTTCTCTATCTCAGCCTGTCTCATTTTGAGGCTGACTGTATTCGCGATAAGTCTTGCAGAGATAGGTGCAACGTCTTCGATCACTTCAAGTCCGTTTTCTTTCAGTGTCGTTCCGGTCTCAACAATATCGACGATGCCGTCCGCAAGTTCGAGAAGCGGTGCGAGCTCAACTGAGCCCTCTATCTTGATTATCTCGGTGTCCATGCCCTTTTTCTCGAAGAAATGGCGTGAAACATTCGGGTACTTTGTGGCAATGGTCTTGATGCCGTAGCCTCCGTAGAAATCGTAGCCCTTCTTTGTTGCAAGTGCAAATTTGCAGCGTCCGAAGCCGAGATCAACGAGCTCGTAGAATTTGCCGTTCATCTCCATGATGGTGTCCTTGCCGACAACGCCCATGTCGCACACGCCGTGCTCGACGTAGGTTATAACGTCGTTTGCCTTTGCGAGAACGACTTCAAGGTTAGCGTCCGGCACCGGAAGAATGAGCTTTCTGCCCTTTTCGCGGACTGCTGTGCAGTCAAAGCCGAGCTTTTCGAGAAGTCCGACAGTGTCCTTTTCAAGTCTGCCCTTTGTGAGAGCCATTCTTATAGGTCTGCTCATTATTCTTCCTCCCTGTCTGAGCCGTCAACGACAACTACCTTTGGTATTTTGCGCTCCATAGCGTATTCTCTTACGGAATCAAGTTCCTCGAAAAGGGCATTCTCAACGATAAGTCCCTGCTCTCTGAGCTTTCTCGCGGTCTTGAAAGCCTCCGCCTCGCAGCCGGGTTCAGCAAATACAACAACATCGGCTGTGGGAACGCTCGGGAGCTCGCCGTTCTTTGCAATGACCTTCTCGATAGCGTTTACATTCACAGCGAAGCCTACAGCCGGAACGTCATAGCCAAACTCCGAAATGAGCTTGTCGTAGCGGCCGCCGGAGAGGACCTCCTCACCGTGTCCCTGCAAATAGCCCTTTATAATGAGACCTGTGTAGTAATCGGTCTTGTTAACGATGCCGAGGTCAACTGTTATCTCGCCGTCACTTCCGCATATCTCGGAAGCGTCACGGTATATCTCGCGGAGCTCGTCGAGAAGACCTGTTATCGTGTCATCGTGGATAAGCTCCTCCGCCTTTTCAAAGACCTCCTCGCCGCCGAAGAGTGCGGGAAGCTTTTTCAGTGCGTCGATGACCGGACCGCTGCCGATAGAATCGAGCAGGTCGTTGAGCGCCGGGAAGTTCTTGTTCTCGATGCGGCTCCTGATCTTCTCTTTCATGTGGTCGGAAACATCGAGCTTTCCGACAAGTGCCTTGAATATGCCGATATGACCTATTTCAAGCGAGAAAGGCATACCGAGAGCTTTCAGCGAATCCACCGCTGTTGATATGACTTCGAGGTCAGCGATGCGGAGCTGTGAACCGATAAGCTCAATGCCAGCCTGAACTATCTCGTCGCTGCGTCCCTTGAGTGCAGGCTCTGTACGGTAGACCTTCTGGTCGTAGCAGAGCTTCAGCGGCAGGACAGCGTCCTTCAGACGGGTCGCAACCACTCTTGCGATAGGCATAGTCGAATCCGGTCTCATAACGAGCAGTCTGCCCTTTGTATCGGTTAGCTTGTAGAGATTTTCCTGCGGGAAATAGCTGGAATTGAGGTTGAAAACGTCGAAAAATTCCAGTCCGGGAGTTATCATCTCGCTGTAGCCGCGGCTCTTGAAAAGACCGAGCAGAGTATTCTCAACGTTCCTTCTTACTATGCACTCGCCAAAGAGCAGATCCTTTGTGCCCTCGGGAGTAATAAGATCGTAATTTCGCATATTGACCTCCTGTTAAAATATTCAGAGTATTTTGATTTCCGTATTGAAAAGCTCAGCGCAGATACACCGTTATCTGTTCTATCTGTGTAAAATCCGGTTCGCTGTACTCAAAAGAGACTAATGTCTCGCCGTAATCTCCGCGATAATCATCAGTAAGACTCAAACTGGTTTCAAGAGTTCTTGACGGAGCACCTATCTTCTGGCAGACATCATCTCTCGTATCGCCTATGGTGATGCCGTAAACAGAAATGACCGGCTCATCATAATCAGCTTTGTCGTCTGAATCAACGTATATCTCATTGATTTTTGTGCTGTCCTTGATATCTTCCGGACCGGAGCAGTTTTCTAATACAAAGGAACACACGTTTAAATTTTTACCCTTGTAATCTGCAACACAAAACCATTCTTCAAAAGAAAATTCGCTGCCCCATGTATCGGTGAAATCGAAATCATCGCCAAGATCACCGACTGTCAGCGGAGAAGAGAGCTGGTGTCCGAGAAGGTAGATATTACTGTATATCTCCCCGTTATCATAGAGCTTTTTCTCATTTTCAGCCGTAGTTCCCTCAGTGCTATCAGCCGTTGTATTCCAAATTATGTTATCAGTGGTTTCAGCCTGAGTGGTCTCCGGTACTGAGCTTTCGCTCTCCGACGATGAACTGCCTGAGCAGCCTGAAACTGTACCGATAAGAACAGATGCGAGTAAAACAGACGCTATCCTGTATTTCATTGTGACCTCCGATCAATTCGCTTTAGTGTGCTAATGTGTTACTATGGTAATATGATAACATATTACTAAAAGAAAGTCAAGTCAAAAGAGCGAGAGCTGTGCAGAATCGGGTAAATCACCAAATGCTCCTATGCTTTTCAACATATCAATTGTTGTTTTTGACGCACCGCTCTGCTGCTGGAATTCCTCTATCGAGATAAATCCGCCCTGCTGTGCGGCATCGTAAATGCCCTTTGCAGCGCTCTCTCCTACGCCGCTCATTGCCGAGAAAGGTATCCTCAGCTTGCCGTCCTCAACAAGGTAGTCCTTCGCGTGGGACTTGAACAGGTCTATCGGCAGGAATTCGTACCCTCTCGAAAGCATCTCGTTCGTGATGAGCAGTATATCGTAGAGGTCACTCTCCTTCTTGGAACGGTCGTTTCCGAGAGCTTTCAGTTCGTCTATCCTTGCACGAACGGCAGCCTTGCCCTTGACGGCAAGCTCTGCGTCGAAGTCCTCGCCTCTTACCGAGAAGTAGGTCGCGTAGTATTCGAGCGGTCTGTGCAGCTTGAACCAGCCCAGCTTTATCGCGGCGATAACGTAGGCGGCAGCGTGAGCCTTCGGGAACATATACTTTATTTTAAGACAGCTCTCGATGTACCACTCCGGTACGTCATGGTCGCGGAGCATCTGTATTATCTCCGGCGTGAACTGCTTCGGTGCTTTGCCCTTTCGTGTCCACTCCATGATCTGGAATGCCATTTTCGGCTCAACGTTTTTGTAGAGCAGGTAGGTCATGATGCTGTCACGGGTTCCGATAACCTCGGAAATGGTGCATATATGCTGATCTATGAGGTCCTTTGCGTTGCCGAGCCATACGTCGGTACCGTGGGAAAGTCCCGATATCTGTAAGAAATCGCTGAACTTGGTCGGCTTGGCGTCGAGGAGCATCTGTATCGTGAAGCCCGTACCCATTTCGGGTATGCCGAGACTTCCTGTCTGGCAGTAGATCTCCTCCGGCGTAACGCCCAGAACATCGCAGTTTGTACACATACGGATAACGTCCGGATCAGAGGTCGGAACGTCCTTTATCTTGATGCCGGTGAGGTCCTCGAGGTGCTTGTAGAGCGTCGGGACAACGTGACCGAGCTCATCGAGCTTTAGTATCGTATCGTGAAGTGAGTTGAATGTGAAATGGGTCGTGATTATCTCGGAATCGTCCATGTCAGCCGGGTGCTGTACCGGTGTGAAGTCGTAGACGTCGTAATCCGAAGGCACAACGACCATTCCTCCGGGGTGCTGACCGGTCGTCCTCTTGATGCCGGTACAGCCAATGGCAAGGCGGTTCATCTCGGCACCGTTGAGCGTGATGCCGTTCTCCTCGCAGTATTTCTTGACGTAGCCGTAAGCGGTCTTATCCGCTACAACGGAGATAGTTCCCGCCTTGAAAACGTTTGCCTTTCCAAAGAGTTTTTCGGTATATCTGTGCGCCCAGAACTGGTATTCATCGGAGAAGTTCAGGTCTATATCAGGCGCTTTGTCGCCGTCGAAGCCGAGGAAGGTCTCGAACGGTATATCGTGGCCGTCACGGTGCATATCAGTGCCGCACTCGGGACAGTTCTTGGGCGGGAGATCAAAGCCGGAGCCGTATTTTCCGTCAGTGAGGAACTCGCTGTGCTTGCACTTGGGGCAGACATAGTGCGGAACAAGAGGATTTACCTCGGAGATACCAGCCATTGAAGCCACAAAGGACGAGCCTACCGAGCCTCGTGATCCCACAAGGTAGCCGTTGTCAACGGAGTTCCACACAAGTTTCTGTGCGATGATGTAGAGCACGGAGAAGCCGTGCTTGATAATGGACGAAAGCTCTCTGTTCAGTCGCTTGTCCACGATCTCCGGAAGCGGATCGCCGTATATCTCATGAGCCTTGTCGTGGGTGATCTTCACAAGCTCCTCCTCTGCACCGTCAATGGTCGGAGTGAACGTTCCCTTTGGTATCGGACGGACGACCTCTATCTGGTCGGCGATAGCATTGGTGTTGGTGATAACGACCTCGTAAGCCTTGTCGTGACCGAGATATTCGAATTCGCCCATCATCTCCTCGGTCGTTCTGAAATAGAGCGGCGCCTGATTTTCGGCGTCCTTGAAGCCCATTGTGGCAAGGATTATCTTGCGGAAAACCGCGTCCTTCGGGTCGATGAAGTGGACGTCGCAGGTCGCACAGACCGGTATGCCGAGCTTGTCTCCTAGGGCGACTATGCGGCGGTTGTATTCGCGGAGCTCCTCCTCGTCACGCGAAATGCCCTCGCGAATCATGAAGGCGTTGTTGGCGATAGGCTGTATTTCGAGGTAATCGAAGAATTTAGCAAGCTTCTCGATGTATTCCTCCGAACGCATATTGACCATTGCGTGGAAGAGCTCGCCGGATTCGCAGGCGCTTCCGAAAATAAGTCCCTCGCGGTACTTCATCAGCACGGATTTCGGTATGAGCGGCTTCTTGTAGAAGTAGTCGAGGTTGCTGAACGAAACGAGCCTGTAGAGGTTCTTCAAGCCGGTCTGGTTGCGGACGAGTATGATGTGGTGGTAGCTTTTCAGCTTCTTGACCTCAAGGTCGGTCAGGAGGGAGTTCAGCTCGCCGACGCCTTTCATGCCGCGCTCACCTTTCAGCCTGCCTATCAGCTCAATGTATATCTTTGCGAGCATTCCGGCATCGTCCGAGGCACGGTGGTGGTCGAACTTGCCGAGCTTCAGCGTCCTTGCAACGTGATCGAGCTTATAGCGTCCCATTTCGGGGAGCATCACCTGACAGAGTATGAGCGTATCGAGCCATGTATAGGGGAAATCAATACCGTTCCGCTTGCAGACCTGATCTATCATCGTGGTATCGTAGCGGGCGTTGTGGGCAACGAGGACCGGCTTGTCCCCGCAGAATTCCATGAAGCTGCGGAGGGCATCTGCCTCATTGGGGGCGCCTGCAACGTCAGCATCGCTGATGCCGGTAAGCTCGGTTATCTTCTCCGGGATATGGAATCCGGGGTTTACTTTTGTATTAAAGCTGTCGATTATCTGGAGGTTTTTCAGCTTGACCGCACCTATCTCGGTAAGACGGTCGTTCGCAAAGCTCAGACCCGTTGACTCAACGTCGAAAACGATTATCTCATCGTCAAAACTGCGGCTGTCATCGCCGTAAACTATGAGGTCACGCTCGTCGTCAAGGTCATTCACAACGTAAGCCTCCATGCCGTAGATGACCTTGAAGTTCTTGGGCATATTGTACATACAGTCCGGGAAAGCCTGAACGTTGCCGTGATCGGTTATCGCCATTGCCTGATGTCCCCACGCAGCCGCACGGCTGATGAGAGTTACCGGGTCTGTGACGGCGTCCATAGCCGACATATTTGTATGGCAGTGGAGCTCAACGCGCTTTTCCGGGTAAGTGTCCATTTTGGGTATGCGCTTTACCTTTATCAGCGAATTCGGTGAAAGGACTATATCACGCGCAAACTGGTCGTAGTCGATCTTTCCGCTGACAAGAAGTGCGGTGCCGTTCTTGATGCCGCCGAGCTTCATGTCCTCGATCTCCTTGTTCGTGCCGAAGATCTTCAGCTTGACCGAGCCGCTGTAATCGGTGATATCGAAGGTAACAACGCATTTCTCGTTACGAAGCTCCTTTATCTCCGAGGCGAAAACGTCGCCCACTACCGTGAGCTTTTCGCCGAGTCTCTGGACGGCTTCGTTTATCGGGACAGGCTTCTCGCGGATAGCCCTGCCCTTGATGATCTCCGCGGAATCCGGGTCAAAGCCGGTATCAAGGGAGGTAACATCGACCGAGGCAGTCGGTATCGCAGACTGTCTCGCCTCCTCAAGCTTTTCCTGCTCTGTCTTTTCGGGAATGAGCTGGTCGCTGTAGTCGGGCAGGTCAGCCTCGATACGCTCGATCATCTCGTCGTAGTCGTTCTCCGCAACGGCTGTTTTTCCGCCTAGGGTAATGCTCCTTTTCACGCCGAACTGATTGTATATGAGCTGCGAGAGCTTTCTGCGGAACTGTGCGTCCTCGAGCATATCAAGTCCGCCATGAGTGAGGGATATCGCAATATCCTCCGCACCAAAGCGGATATCAGCACCGTCAAGGAAGCCGTTCACGACCGGGACGTCGCGTTTAAGCAGGGCGATTATCTCACCGAAGCAGTACGCGCCGAATTTTTCCTCCGGATAGCGGCAGTGAAGCCTGACGTTATCCACCCTTATCACGGTCTCAACGGCTTTTTCAAAGGCGAAGATGTCCGCTGCCGGAACGATATCTGAAAAATGTGCAAAGAAATTGATATGGTCGAGCTTGTCGGAATATGTAAGCTTGTATATCTCTCCGCCGCGGACGGTCTCGGGGATCTCCGCACCGTAATCCTTCAGAAATTCAGCTAAGTTTATGTTCATGTTTAAAGCTTGTCCACCTCAGCAAGAAGCTCGGAGACAATGTCCTCCTCTTTGATTTTTCGCTGTGTGCCGTCCTTGCGGAAGATAACAGCGCAGCCGTCACCTCCGGCGATGCCCACATCGGCTTCCCTCGCCTCTCCGGGACCGTTAACTATACAGCCCATTACGGCAACGGTTATGTCCTTGTCAACGTTTTTCAGCGCCTCCTCGACCTTCTTTGCGGTACCGATGAGGTCGATTCGGGTGCGTCCGCAGGTGGGACATGAGACCATTCTCACGCCGCCGAGCTTACCGATACATTTGAGGATATCCTTTGCGGCTTCGATCTCCTTAACTGGATCGTCCGTGAGGGAAACCCTTATCGTTTCGCCGATGTCGTCGCAGAGCAGCGAGCCTATGCCGACTGCGGACTTTATAAGTCCCATTCTCTCGGTACCGGCCTCGGTAACGCCGAGATGGAGCGGATAGCTGCACTTCTCGGCTGCAAGCCTGTAGGACGCTATCATGCGGTTTACATCTGAGGATTTTATGGAGATAACTATGTCTTCAAAGTCGAAATGCTCCAGCATCGCGGCATGGTTCAGTGCACTCTCAACGAGAGCTTCCGGTGTGGGAGAACCGTACTTTGCGAGCAGCTCCTTTTCAAGAGAACCGGAGTTCACGCCGATGCGGATAGGGATATTCCTTGAACGGCAGGCTTCAACGACAGCCTTTACCCTGTCCATACCGCCGATGTTTCCGGGGTTTATGCGTATCTTGTCGATACCGGCTGCGGCTGCCTCGATTGCAAGGCGGTAATCGAAATGGATATCCGCAACGAGAGGTATCTTCACAGCCTCCTTGATAGCCGGGATCAGCCTTACGGCAGCCTTATCCGGGATCGCCGCACGGATTATCTCACAGCCAGCCTTTTCAAGCTCGACTGCCTGTTTTACGCTGCCCTCGATATCATCAGAGCGGACGTTCAGCATCGACTGGATATATATGTGATTACCGTCGAGGACACAGTCCCCGACCTTTACGGGTCTGACATTTCTCATAGTTTAGCCTCCTGTTATAAGTCTTACGATATCGTTGTAGGTCACGAGCAGCATCAGTCCGATAAGCAGGGCGATGCCGGCGAGGTGAACGTAGCCCTCGTGCTCAGGCTTTACCGGCTTGCGTCGGATAAGCTCGATAAGGCAGAAGAGAAGTCTTCCGCCGTCGAGACCTGGTATCGGTAGAAGATTGAATATTCCGACGTTTATGCTTATGAGGGCGGACATATAGAAGAGCTGGAAAAGTGCGTCCTTTTTGTCCTCACTCTTTTCGGTCGCCTCACTGATAGTCGATACTACACCGACAGGTCCGGAGACCTCCTCCTTGTCAGCCTTTCCGGTAGCGAGCTGCTTCAGCGACATACCGACCATGTGTCCCATTGACATGAAGAGCTCGGACGAGCCTTTGAGGACCGTAAGCGGGTTTTTGTCTCTGTACACAAGTCCGAAATCGACCATGTCATTATCACGGATATCACGGAACTCGACATCTTCAAGCTCTATTTTTTTGCCGTCACGGATTACTGTCACATCGTGGGTATGTGTCTTGGTCGTTGAGAAGATGTAGCTGAGGTCGAGGTAGCTGAAAATGTGGATATCGTCCACCTCAACGAAGCGGTCGCCGTGCCTCAGACCCGATTCATAGCTCTTCGAGTAGTAGGTTATCTCGCCGTTATCCTCGGTCTTTCCGTAAAAACCGGCAACCTTAGTGGACGCGACACCGCCCTCTGCCATGCAGACCATTCCTATGAGCAGGAGGAAGCCGAGAACAAAGTTCATGAAGGGTCCCGCAAAGAGAACGAGCGCTCTTTTCCAAAGCTTTGCGTTACGGAAGCCCCTTGGATCGTCCGATTCCTTGTCCTCGTCCTCCATTGCACAGTAGCCGCCCATTGGTATCCAGCGCAGCGAGTACATGGTCTCGCCCCATTTGCGCTGAACTATCTTAGGCCCCATTCCTATCGAGAATTCCAGCACCTTTATACCGCTGAGCTTGGCGACAATGAAGTGTCCGAACTCATGGACGGTCACGATAAGACCGAATATCAGAAGTGCTATGATTATACCCATTGCCAATTATCCTTTCTAATGCTGTAGCTTATCTTTCTGCAATTGCCGCACGGACGTACTCACGGGCAGCCGTGTCAGCTTTCATAACGTCATCGTAGCAGTTTATCTCCGATGTGCCGAATTTATCGAGAACGGAGGAGACTATCTCCCCTATCTCGATGAAGCTTATCTCGTCGCTGAGGAAAGCGCGTACAGCCTCCTCGTTTGCGGAATTTACAAGGCAGGGATAAGCTCCGCCGCGCTTTATGGCCTCGATAGCAGCACCGAGGCACTTGAAGGTTGCGATATCCGGTTTTTCAAAGGTGAGCTTGCCGTAATCCGTCAGCGAGAGCCTTCCTGTCGGACACTCCATTCTGTCAGGATAGAGCAGGGCGTACTGTATCGGTATCTTCATATCCGGAACTCCGAGCTGTGCGATAACGGAATAGTCATTGTACTCGACCGCTGAATGTACCACGCTCTGTCTGTGGACGACTATCTCTATCTGGTCAGGCACAAGGTCAAAAAGCCATTTCGCCTCGATGAATTCAAGTCCCTTGTTCATAAGTGTAGCAGAGTCGATGGTTATTTTATTGCCCATGTCCCAGTTCGGGTGGTGGAGAGCCTGTTCCTTTGTGACGGAACGCAGCTCGTCGTAGGACTTCCCAAAGAAAGGTCCGCCGGAAGCAGTAAGTATCACCTTGCTGAGCTGTGAACGCTTATTGCCCTGCAAGCACTGGAATATAGCGGAATGCTCGCTGTCCACAGGGTAGAGCTTTACGTCCTTTTTTGCGATCTCGGACATTACGAGCTCACCGCCTGCGACAAGGGTCTCCTTGTTTGCAAGAGCAAGCTCCTTGCCTGCATCAATCGCGGTAAGAGTGGGGAGAAGTCCAACCATTCCGACTACGGAATTGAGCACGGTATCGCACTGAGGAAGCGAGGCAATCTCGCACAGGCCCTCCATTCCGCAGACTATCTTTACATTCGTGTCTGCAAGCTCAGCTTTCAGCTCGGGGTACTTCTCCTCGTTGTAGATGCCGACATAATCAGGTCTGAATCTTCTTGCCTGTTCCGCAAGCAGCTTCACGCTGCTGTGCGCTGCGATAGCGGCAACGCCTATGTCATGTACTTCGCAGACCTCGAGCGACTGAGTTCCGATCGAGCCTGTCGAGCCGAGGACGGATATAGTTTTCTTCATTTTGTTCACCTTATTTCAGGGAATTCCTTCCCGAATAGTATATGATATACTGTCTGATAAAATGCGAAAGGGACTATACGCATTATCCACGTTAGTCTCCTTTCAAGTTATTATTATCCTAAAAGACCTCCGACGCTGTGGTCCTCAAGAACAACAGCGATCATGATATAAAATGTGGGCAGCACGAAAAGAACGCTGTCAAAGCGATCCATAAGTCCGCCGTGACCGGGCATTATCTTTCCGTAGTCCTTGAAGCCTATCTGACGCTTTACCATAGACGCAGAAAGGTCGCCGACTGTGCCGATGACAGCGCATACTGCTCCTATAACAAATGCGATGATCGCTCTTTCTGCTGTGAATCCGGAGCGGAGCGAGAATGCAGCAGCATAGGCGATACCGGTAAATGTGATACCGCCGATGAAACCCTCGATAGTCTTCTTAGGGCTTATCTCAGGACAGAGCTTGTGCTTACCGAAAGCAACTCCGGTGAAATATGCACCTGTATCAGCTATCCACGCGCCGCAGAGTCCCATTATGAGGAGGAAAAGTCCGTGCTCCTCGTTCATGCGGTCGATACGCACCATAGTTGACATAGCCTGCGGAACGAGTACCATTGCTGCAAGTGCAAAGAATACCTGCTCGTAGCGTATTTCCTTGTGCTTTTTCAGCCATGTCACGAACACGATGAATGCGGCTGCAAGTGTTACTGCAAAGGCAGCAAGCGTTACAGCACCGTCGATTTTGATGATCCTATCGCCCTTTACCTTATCAGCATAGTAATAGCAACTATAAAGCTGGGGCATAACTATGCCGCAGCCCTCGACTGCAATGAGTATGGGAAGACACTTCTCCAGCTTGACAGCACGGAGCAGCTCAAAGAGCATAACGACGATCATAGCTCCAACGGCTATAGGCAGCACGATGGTATCGTGGAAATACAGCACCACTGCCATTATAGCTGCACCGACAGTTCCGGATATGATTCGGGTCAGCATCAGACGCCACCAAACCTTCGGCTGCGGTTCGCAAATTCGATTATAGCCGCTTCAAGATCTTCGCCTGTGAAATCAGGCCAGAGGATATTGGTGAAGTAATATTCAGCGTATGCACACTGCCATATCAGGAAGTTTGAAAGGCGCTGCTCGCCGCTTGGACGGATAACGAGGTCAACGTCCGGGAAGCCGGCTGTGTAAAGTCCGTCAGCGACAGTCTGCTCGGTGATATCCTCGGGGTTCAGCTCGCCCTTCTTCACCATTTCGGCTATACGGCGCGTGCTGTGGGTGATATCGTCTCTTCCGCCGTAGTTGATGGCGAGAAAGAGCACCATTTCGTCGTAATTCTCTGTGACCTTTTCGGTCTGGATCATCTTGTTGCGGAGCTCCTCAGTGAACCTGTCCTTGCTTCCGATGAATATCATACGGGTCTTTTCCTTGTGGAGCCATGAGATGTCATCGAGGTAATCGCTGAATATCTTCATAAGACCGGCGACTTCGTCATCGGGACGCTGCCAGTTTTCAGTCGAGAACGCATAGAATGAGAGGTGCTTGATACCGATGTCCTTTGCGTGGCGGACTATCTTTTTGAAGGTCTTTGCGCCCTCGCGGTGACCGAAGGGACGCGGAAGACCGCGCTTCTTAGCCCATCTGCCGTTGCCGTCCATGATGATAGCAACGTGGGAGGGCATCTGTTCGGGCAGCTCAGTGAGCAGCTCCGGTTTCTTTTTACCGAATATAGCCATGTTTCACCTCAGACTGTCATAATCTCTTTTTCTTTTGCTGCAACTGCCTTGTCAGCCTCGGCACAGCACTTGTCAGTGATATCCTGTACCTTCTTTTCGCAGTCCTTAAGATCGTCCTCGGTGATCTCAGAGTTCTTCTGCATCTTCTTGAGCTTGTCCATAGTATCGCGGCGGATAGAACGGATAGTTACCTTGCACTCCTCGCCGTACTTCTTGACGGTCTTGCAGAGCTCCTTACGTCTTTCCTCAGTGAGCTGCGGGAAAGCGAGACGGATAACGCTGCCGTCGTTGGTGGGATTGATACCGATATCAGAAGCCTGGATAGCCTTTTCGATGAGCTTGAGAGTGGACTTGTCCCACGGCTGGATAACGAGGATAGTAGCCTGAGATACGGATACAGCAGCCATCTGGTTCACGGGCGTGGGAGAGCCGTAGTAGTCAACGAGGACCTTGTCGAGAACGGCAGGGTTAGCTCTTCCTGCACGGATAGCAGCGTATTCATTAGCGAGAGCGTTGAGGCTCTTGTTCATTTTTTCCTTTGCGGAATTTATAGTTTCCTTCATTGTGATCATTTCCTTTCTGAAATTATTCTTCGTAAACAACAGTTCCGACGTTTTCGCCCATTATAGCGTCATATATATTGTCGGGACGGCTGAGATCAAACACGAGCATCTTCATCTTGTTATCACGGCACATAGCAGCGGCAGTGCTGTCCATAACAGCGAGCTCCTCGCCGATGACCTGACTGAATGTGAGCTGGTCATACTTCTTGGCGTCGGGGTATTTGTGGGGATCCTTGTCATAGACGCCGTCAACGAGAGTGGCTTTGAGGAAGATATCAGCCTCGATCTCGACAGCACGGAGTGAAGCAGCCGTATCAGTGGAGAAGAAGGGATTTCCTGTACCGCAGCCGAATATCACTACCCTGCCCTTCTGAAGATGGCGAACGGCTCTGTTGCGGATATAGGGCTCGGCGACCTGCTGCATACTGATAGCGGTCTGTACTCTGACATCGCAGCCGAGGGATTCGAGGACGTCGGCAAGAGCAAGAGCGTTCATAGCAGTTGCGAGCATACCGATGTGGTCGGCACGGGTCCTGTCCATAGCGCCGCTTGACCTGCCGCGCCAGAAGTTGCCTCCGCCGACAACAACGCCGACCTGAACTCCGGCGTCAACGCATTTCTTTATGCTTTTGCAGATCTCAGTGATAACTGGATAGTTGAGACCGGTCTTGTTGTCACCTGCGAGAGCCTCGCCGCTGACCTTGAGTAGGATTCTTTTAAATTTTGGTTCCATAGCGCACCTCACAAAAAAATATCTATAGTATATTTTACACTATAATTAATGATATGTAAAGTATATTTTCACAAAAAAAGGTATCCGCGGGTATATCTTTATATCTTTTTACTTTAGCGGAACCTTTGTGTACGATTTTTGTGCACAGTACACACAACCGCCGCAAATCATCATCTTATTTTTGCCGAAATATTTTATTGACTTTCCCTTGATTTTGTGTTATAATAATTAAGCTGACTGATACGGAGTACAGTTCAGTACATAATGGAGAGGTATCGAAGCGGTCATAACGAGGCGGTCTTGAAAACCGTTTGACTTAACGGTCACGTGGGTTCGAATCCCACCCTCTCCGCCATATTTTCCGGTTTTACGCCGGTTTGCGGATTTACCCAAGTGGTGAAGGGGCTCCCCTGCTAAGGGAGTAGGTCGGGAAACCGGCGCGAGAGTTCAAATCTCTCAATCCGCGCCAAGCC
>CACYSQ010000015.1 GCA_902777125.1 Ruminococcus flavefaciens | reverse complement strand
CTCGTGGTAGCTCTCGCTTCTTGCGATCTCAGCACCGGCAAGACGACCGGAAACCTTGACCTTGATACCCTTTGCGCCGAGACGCATTGTTCTGCCGATGGACTGCTTCATTGCACGTCTGAAAGATACTCTGTTCTCGAGGTCGAGAGCGATCTTCTCAGCAACGAGCTGGCTGTCCATATCGGGCTGCTTAACTTCGATGATGTTTACGAAGACCTGCTTGCCCATCATCTTCTCGAGCTGCTGTCTGAGCTTCTCGATCTCTGCGCCCTGTCTTCCGATAACGATACCGGGCTTAGCGCAGTGTATGTGGATTCTCACCTTATCGGCGAAACGCTCGATCTCAATTCTGGGAACACCAGCGGCATATAAGCTCTTCTTGATAAAATTACGAACGTTATAATCCTCAACGAGGGTGTTGCCGAAATCTGCCTTATTGGCATACCAGCGTGAATCCCAATCCTTTATAACGCCGACACGGAGACCGTGCGGATTAACTTTCTGGCCCATTACTCAAACCTCCTTGGGATTATTCTTTTTCTTTGAGAACAACAGTGATATGTGAAGTTCTCTTTAAAATTCTGTATGCTCTGCCCTGTGCTCTCGGCATGATCCTCTTCATAATAGGTCCGGGAGTTACGAAGCACTCTGCAACGTAAAGGTCGTCCCTGTTCATGCTGAAATTGTTCTCAGCGTTTGCCTGAGCGGACTTCACAAGCTTTGCAACGACAGGACTTGCAGCCTTAGGAGTAAGATCTAAAGTAGCCAAAGCGATGTCAACAGGCTTGTTTCTGATGAGATCGAGAACGATCTGCACCTTTCTGGGTGATATACGAGCATTTCTCAAATAAGCTCTTGCTTCCATTTCAGCTCCTCCTTCTGCTTATTTCTTACCGTTATTGGATGTCTTGGAGCCGGCGTGGCCCTTATAGGTTCTTGTAGGTGCGAACTCACCGAGCTTGTGACCTACCATATCCTCTGTAACATATACCGGAACGTGCTTGCGTCCGTCGTGAACAGCGAATGTATGACCAACGAAATCAGGGAATATTGTTGAAGAACGGCTCCATGTCTTGAGAACCTTCTTCTCGCCTGCTTCGTTCATTGCAACGACCCTCTTCAGGAGAACTTCCTGGACATAAGGTCCCTTTTTGATGCTTCTGCTCATTTAACAGTTCCTCCTTTCAGATTACTTGCCGTTGCGGCGCTTTACGATGAACTTATCAGTTCTGTGGTGCTTCTTGCGGGTCTTGTAACCAAGAGCAGGCTTGCCCCAGGGGGTAACAGGTCCGGGACGTCCTACAGGTGACTTACCTTCACCACCGCCGTGGGGGTGATCGCAGGGGTTCATAACAGAACCGCGAACTGTAGGTCTCCAGCCCATATTTCTTACACGACCAGCCTTACCGTAGTTAACGTTCTCGTGGTCGATGTTGGAAACCTGACCGATAGCAGCCTTACAGCCGATCGGAACCTTTCTCATTTCGCCGGAGGGAAGTCTGATAAGAGCGTAGCCGTTCTCCTTGCCCATGAGCTGAGCCTGGTTGCCGGCACTTCTTACGAGCTGAGCGCCCTTTCCGGGATAGAGCTCGATAGCGTGGATAAATGTACCAACGGGGATATCCTCGAGCTTGAGAGCGTTGCCGGGCTTGATATCAGCCTCGGAACCGGACTCGATCTTGTCGCCTACCTTGAGGCCGTTAGGAGCGAGGATATATCTCTTCTCGCCGTCCTCATACTCAACGAGGGCAATGAAAGCTGATCTGTTAGGATCATACTCAAGGGTCTTGACAACAGCGATCATGTTGTCCTTATCTCTCTTGAAGTCGATTACGCGGTACTTTCTTCTGTTTCCGCCGCCTCTGTGGCGAACTGTTATTCTGCCGTAGCTGTTTCTTCCCGACTTCTTCTTCATGGGTTCGAGAAGGCTCTTCTCCGGCTCAACCTTAGACAGGATCGAGTAATCAGTAACAGTCATCTGACGTCTCGAAGGTGTCGTAGGCTTATAAGTCTTTATAGCCATGATAATTTCTCCTTTAATGCGTTTTTTGCGGGAGCATTACTCCCTTAACGGGCTTGATGTGTTATCAAACCATACCCTCGAAGAACTCGATTGCCTTTGAATCAGCAGTAAGAGTAACGACAGCCTTCTTCCAATCGGAAGTCTTGCCGGCATATCTGCCGACTCTCTTAGCCTTGCCGTTAACGTTGAGGGTGTTCACCTTAGCGACCTTAACGTCGAAAAGCTGCTCGACAGCCTTCTTGATCTCTGTCTTGTTAGCGTCTGTAGCAACCTTGAAGGTGTACTTTCCAGCCTGAAGATCGTCCATGGATTTCTCTGTGATAACAGGCTTGAGGATGATATCCTGAGCAGTCTTTATCATGCGTATACCTCCTCGATCTTACCTACGGCATTCTTAACGACGATGAACTTATCGTGGTTGAGTATGTCGTAAACATTGAGTGTATTTACAGCAGCAGTCTTAACACCGGGGATGTTAGCTGCGCTCTTGATTACCTTTGCATCAGCCTCTGCTGTAACGATGAGAGCCTTGCCCTCAACGCCGAGAGCCTTGAGCATTTCAACAACAGTCTTTGTCTTGTAGTCATCAAGTGTGAGAGCATCAAGAACGATCATGTTGTTATCGAGCACCTTAGTGGAAAGAGCAGACTTCATAGCGAGTCTTCTTACCTTCTTGTTGAGTGCGTATCTGTAATCTCTGGGCTTGGGGCCGAGAGCGATACCGCCGTGAACCCACTGAGGAGCACGGGTGGAACCCTGTCTTGCATGGCCTGTACCCTTCTGTCTCCAGGGCTTTCTGCCGCCGCCGCTTACTTCTGTTCTTGTAAGGGTGGACTGTGTGCCCTGTCTCTGGTTAGCGAGGTAATTAACTACCATAGCGTGCATAACAGCTTCGTTGGGAGCAATTCCGAAAACCGCGTCATTGAGCTCTGTTTCGGAAACCTGCTTACCTGTCATATCAAATACTGAAATTTTAGACATTTACGCTTCCTCCTTCCTTAAGCCTTAACGCTGTCAACGATATAAACGATACCGCCCTTAGGACCGGGGATAGCGCCCTTGATAGCGATGAGATTGTTCTCTGCGTCTATTTTTACTATTTCGAGGTTCTGAACTGTTACCTGCTCAGCGCCCATGTGACCAGCGAGGATCTTGCCCTTGAAGATTCTTGAAGGGGAAGAACAAGCGCCCATTGAACCAGCCTGTCTGTGAACAGGGCCTGTACCGTGGGTCTCCTTGAGTCTGTGCTGATTATTGCGCTTGATAGGACCAGCGTAGCCCTTACCCTTGCTTGTGCCGACAACGTCGATAGCGTCGCCTACTGCAAAGGTGTCAGCCTTTACGATGTCGCCTACGTTGAGAGTGTCGCAGTCATCGAGTCTGAACTCCTTGAGGGTTGACTTGCAGGCAACGTCTGCCTTGTCGAAGTGACCCTTGAGGGGCTTGTTCATTCTCTGGATCTTGACATCGCCGTAGCCGAGCTGAAGAGCTGCATATCCGTCGTTCTCAACAGTTTTCTTCTGTACAACAACGCACGGACCGGCTTCTACTACTGTTACAGGAACAACCTTTCCTGCCTCGTCGAAGATCTGTGTCATACCGATCTTCTTGCCGATAATACCTTTCTGCATATCGTATTTCCTCCTGTTAGGTTATTGGTTGACGAAGGTCGTCAACATGACCGGCGGACTACCGCCATTCCGTTTCCCAAACGGTGGTTTTAAGCGTAATTTCAGCCAATTACTTGACTTCCATAACAACGTCTACGCCTGCGGGGATCTCAAGCTTGTCAAGAGCAGCAGTTGTCTTTTCTGTAGGACGGATAACGTCTACGAGTCTCTTGTGAGTTCTCATCTCGAACTGCTCGCGGCTGTCCTTGTACTTGTGTACAGCACGGAGGATAGTAACTACCTCCTTGTCGGTCGGGAGCGGGATAGGACCTGAAACTCTCGCACCGCTTCTCTTAGCTGCTTCAACGATCTTAGCTGCTGCGATATCCACAGTAGCGTGATCGTAACCCTTGATCTTGAATCTGATCTTTTCGTTGACTGCCATGATTTTCGCCTCCTTGATAAATTTACGGGGACGCTTTCTGGGACTTCACACGCTTCCGCGTGTTCCCTGCCTTACTTATAAAAAAGTCCGGAGAACCGTAGGTTTTCCGGACGCTGGCAGACTTTTTGAGACACAGATACAGTGCAACAGCGCATACGCAAGCTGCGCGTTACAAACCACAAACTGTGTTCACTATCCCATTCGCCCGGTTTAAAATCGGACATACTCCGCGGAAATTACCTGCCATACCGGCAGCAACCTTCCGTTTCAACGCATATCTTTTGCAGTCAGCACACTTTCAGTGCGCTCAACAGGTATAATTTTACCATATTTCTCGTCAGATTGCAATAGATATCGGGACAAAGACTGCGAAAAAATTTGTAAATTTTTCGTGAACGATAATTTTGTTTTAACTTAACCTGCCGCGAGCACTGCTGTATCGAGTGCTATCTCCATCATATCGCGGAAGGTCGTCTGTCTCTCCTCCGCAGTCGTGGAAAGTCCTCTCAGCGGACAGTCCGAGACCGTCAGTACGCACAGAGCGTTCTTTCCGGCACGGGCAGCGTTCATGTAGAGTGCCGCCGCTTCCATTTCGATAGCGAGAACACCCATTTTCTGCCATTCCGCAAGGCTGTCCGCATCATCGTAGAAGGTGTCGCTCGAAAGGATATTGCCTACCCGGAAGCTCTTTCCGCTCTTTCCGGCAGCCTCAGCCGCCGCACTCAGAAGCTTCCACGAAGCAGTCGGCGCATAAGTTCCCGGAAGCCTGTACTGGCTCGCGTAAGCAGAATTAGTGCTCGCACTCATACCTATTATAATATCTCTGAGCTGAACATCGTCCGCGACCGCACCGGCTGTTCCTACTCTTATGATGTTCTCGACGTCATACTCATTGTAGAGCTCCCATGAGTAGATGCCTATGGAAGGCATACCCATGCCGCTGCCCTGAACTGATACCGGTACGCCCTTGTAGGTACCGGTATAGCCGAGCATACCACGTACCTCGTTGTAGCAGACGGGGTTTTCGAGATAATTCTCCGCGATGAACTTAGCTCTCAGCGGGTCGCCCGGCATGAGAACGGTCTTGGCAATATCGCCTTTTTTCGCATTGTTATGGGGTGTTGACATAAATAATACCTCCTTTTTTGTGGTCAGAGCCCTTAGTTCTGCCCTGCTTATTTTTTCTGCTCCTCAGCCTTCTGCTGACGGCGCTTTCTCGCCTTGTACTTCGACTTCTGACCGAAGTTGAGCCTTATGGTGAATATCTTGTCGGACATGAATATCCTCAGCGCAAAGAATATGCACACAATAAATACTATTATCTGATAGATGAGTCCCGCAAAGAATATCAGCCTGTTGCCGAACATCAGGTTCGGTATCGCCATGAAGGTGTGGGTGAAGGGTATCGCGTATACCGCATACCTGAGTACGCCGGGAAGCGCATTGATATCGGCAAGTATGGATATCATATAGGGCACCATTGCCAGCATCATTATCGGCATTATCATGCTCTGAGTGTTCTTTGTGTCGTTCACAAGAGCACCGAGTATGAGTGAAACCGACAGGCATATCATGATAGTGAAGAACAACTGCAAGCCGATGAGGAAGTAATCGAAGCCGCCGAGTGAGAGTCCGAGCTTGTTTATAGCCTCGTCAACGGACATCGTGCTCGCGATGAGGTTCTCCGCAGCCTCAGTGACCGTATCGGTCGCACCGCTGACAAAGAACGAGAAGCCGAACATATACACTCCGGCGTTTATGAGCGCGATTATCGCGGCAGCAAGCATCTTTGCGCCTATGACAGCACCTCTCGAAACAGGTGCGGAGAGCAGTGTTTCAAGGGTCTTGTCCGTTTTTTCGTTGGCGACCGCACTCATGAGCATCTGTGAGGTCATGATGATGAGCACGAATACCACGATAGGCATAACAGCGTTCTGAATTGCGATCTTGCTCATGATATCGCTCGGGGATATCTCCGCGGACTTGTCGTCAACAACGGTATTGTCCCTGACAACAACAGGATTTTCCACGATCGCGTAATCCTGTTCGCTCATGCCGTTCTTCTGAGCAACATCAGCGGCTATCCTGTCCTTTATAAGGGCAAGTCCGCTTGAAGTACCGACATTGAGGTTGGAAAGGGTCGCAGCCGAGGTCATTCTCGAAACGGTTATAAGCTCCGGTCTCTTGCTGCTTTCGAGCGCCGCTGTGAAACCCTCCGGGATAATAATGAGGTCCTTGATGTCGTTGTCCTTGAGGATAGCGGCGTAGTCATCGCCGTCGGTATCGAACAAGCGGACGTTGTTGCCGTCCTCCTTTATCGACTTTATAAGCTCCTGCGTGTACTCAGTATCATCGCGGTCACAGAGACGTATCGTAACGTTGGTGGTCTCCTCCTTAGCCTCGTCGATAGTGGTGTCCATGATGCTGCCGAGTATCATGAATATGCCCATCGCTACCACGAGACCGAGTATCATCTGGAGGTTTATAAGCTCGGAAAGCTCCTTTTTCAGGAGGTTAATGAACTTCATTCTCGATCACCACCCTTTCAAATACTTCCTCAAGGTTCTTGGCATTGTAGCGTTCCTTGAGCTCGTCCGCACTGCCCGTCACCATGAGGTGTCCGCCTGTGATAATGCCTACGCGGTCGGAGACGAACTCTATCTCGAGCATATTGTGCGACGACAGCAGGAAGGACATCTTCTCCTTTTCAGCAAGCGTCTTTATGGTCTTTCTTATCTCAATGGCGTTGATGACGTCCAGACCGCTGGTAGGCTCGTCGAGTATCGCGAGCTTGGGCTTGGTCATTACCGCCCTCGCGAGGAGGAGCTTCCTTATCATACCGCGGCTGTAGCTGCCTATCTTATCCTCGAGACGGTCTCCCAGACCGCAGATCTCCTTCGCACGGTCAACTGCAGCATTGAGCGCGTCTATGTCCGAGAGGAAAAGTCCCGCCATGAAGCGGAGGTATTTCAGTCCCGTCATGTTCTTGTACGCACCGGCTTCATCGGGAAGGTAGGTTATGCACTCCCTGACCTTTGCCGGCTCCTTGATGATACTGTGACCTGCGACCACGGCATCGCCGTCCGTCGGGGTGAGAAGGGTGGATATCATGCGGATAGTAGTGGTCTTGCCTGCACCGTTAGGACCGATGAGGGCGAATATCTCCCCCTCGCCTATCGTGAAGCTGACCTTATCAGCAGCAAGCACCTTTGAATACTGCTTGGTAAGCTCCTTTACTTCGAGTACGTTTGACATTTCAGCTATCAGCTCCTTTTGTATTATAATAGTATAGGGCTCTGCTATAATTTTATGATTTAATTTTACCACATCGCCAGCCTTTTGTCAACTGGCTCCGGCTCTTTGCTTGCAGTTCTTAGCTGCGGGTCCCCTGCTGTCCGCAGCTATCTGCTCCCTCAGCACTCCGAACTAAAAACCTTGACATTATGACAGAAATTTGATATAATTATCATGGCTATTTATGCAAATTAGTAAAGGAAGGAGGCTCTCTCACCATGAAACACGGACGTTTTTTCGGCTCTGTATGTGCAGGTCTGCTCTCGCTCATGCTCGCTGCCGGAAACTGCGGCGGCATCTTCACATCCCTTGCCGCGGACGGTGAGGACGGCGTTTCCGAGCTCACCCTTGCCGCTATGGAGGACGATTACTTCTCCTTTGAGCCGGCTGACCCTGACCTCCTCACCTACAGCGACTACTACGACCTCTACAGCGGAATGGGACGTCCGCACGGCTCAGTCACCGTTCCGGGCAGCAGCTACCTCTCCGCTGACGGCGATATAACGGTCGGCACCTACACCGCCGACGGCGTTTCGCACAGCAATTCCCTTGTATGGGAAAGCGAGGGCGGGAGCGTCACCTACAGCTTCGATATACCCGAAACAGGGCTATACTGCGTGGAAATGACCTACTGTGCGATGAAGTCCTCCAGTGCCGCGGTGGAGCTTGACGTAAAAATAGACGGCGAAACGCCTTACGATACCGCCTCGCGCATAACCCTCGGCAGGGTATGGGTCAACGAACGCGCTATTTACAAGGATTCTCGCGGCGATCAGATACGTCCCGCACAGGTGCAGAAGGAGATGTGGCAGACCGTAAGCTTCGGCGATACCGACGGTATTTTCAGCGAGCCGCTCTTCTTCTACCTCGAAAACGGCAGGCACGATATCACCTTTACCTCCGAGAGAGCCCGCCTTGCAATAGCGAGCTTCCGGTTCTATGCACCGGAGGAACTTCCGACCTACAGCGAGTATGCAGCATCGGTGAAAGCCTCCGCTTCGATAGAGGGAACTCCCGACAGAAAATTCCGGATAGAGGCTGAAAATGCGGACTTCAAGTCCGACCCGACGCTCTATCCGACCTACGATAACACTACCTATCTCATGTCGCCCTCCGATCCTCGAAAGGTCGTCTACAACAGTCTCGGCGGCGCCAACTGGAAAAACGCCCTCCAGAGCGTGACATGGGTGATCCCTCGCGAAACGATAGGCAATTCCGGCTGGTACCGCATCGGTATAAAGTACCGTCAGGATCAGATGCGCGGTCTTTTCTCGAACAGACGCATCTATATCGACGGGAAAGTCCCCTGCGCCGATCTTGACAGCGTCAGCTTCTCCTACGGGAGGGACTGGAAGCTGAAAGAGCTCGAAACTGACGGCGGCGAGGAGCTTTACGTCTACCTTGATGCTTCCCGCGACCATACCTTCACTATGGAGGCTGTTCCCGGTGAGATAGGCAATTCCATGCGCCGGCTCGACCCGGTCATCGCTGACCTCAACACCTACTACCGCCGCATTCTCATGATAACCGGACCTGCGCCGGACAAGTACACCGATTACTACGTCCATGAGAGGATACCGGAGCTCGTTGACGAATTCGACCGTCTTGCGGACGAGCTCGAGGACATTCAGGACGGCATCGAGGACCTCTCCGGAACTGCCGGCTCGGAGGCTGCCGCACTCGGACGTATGGCTGTGATACTCCGGAAATGCGTGAAAAAACCGCTGAAAATACCGGATTACCTCCCTCAGATAAAGGAGAACCTGACCTCGATATCGGCTTGGATGCTCGAATACCGCGGTCAGCCGCTCGAGGTGGACTTCATCGAATTCGCCTCGCAGGACGAAAACTTCCCGAGCTGCAAGAAGAAGTTCACAAAGAGCGTGAAGTACGGCTTCAGCGCCTTCATCGGCTCGTTCCTCGACGACTACACCACCATTTCCGATGTTTCCGGCAAGGACGCCATCGACGTATGGGTGTCCCTCGGCAGGGATCAGGCTCTCGTCGTCAAGGAGCTCACTCAGAACCAGTTCATTCAGGAGAGCGGCATACCTGTCGCGGTCAACCTCGTTACCGGAGGCATAATCGAAGCCTCGCTCGCCGGAAAGGGTCCGGACGTTGCGCTGTTCGTGGGAGGCGAATTCCCGGTTAACCTCGCAGCGAGGGGACTTCTCACCGATATATCGCAGTTCAGCGACTATAACGAGGTCGCGGGACGCTTCCAGAAAAACGCGATGACGCCCTACTCCTACAACGGAGGGGTATACGGTCTGCCGATAAGTCAGACCTTCCCGATGCTTTTCTACAGGACCGATGTTCTGTCGGAGCTTGGCTTTGACCGTCCGCCTGAAACGTGGCAGGACTTCATGGATATGCTGCCTGCCATTCAGCGGAACTATATGTCCGCGGGACTTATCCTTCCGTCCGCGAATATCTCGCCTGCGACGGAAGCCGGACATACCTTTGCGATGCTGCTTCTCCAAAAGGGCATCGGCTACTACAACGGCGACCTCTCCGCAACGACATTCGGCAGTGCGGAGGCTGTTCAGTGCTTTGAGCAGTGGACCGACTTCTACACGAAGTACAGCTTCGAGCAGACCTACGACGCTTTCAACCGCTTCCGGACGGGCGAATACCCCATGCTCATCGCGAACTACACCTTTGCGAACCAGCTCAATGCTGCCTCTCCGGAGATAAAGGGACTGTGGGACTTCTGTCCTGTTCCCGGCACCGTCCGCGCTGACGGCACGGTCTCCCACGCGGTCAATTCCAACGGTTCCGGTGCCGTGATATTCAACAAGATAAGTAGCAAGGAGAACGGCTGGGAGTTCATCAAGTGGTTCACCGGCACTGAGATACAGGTGCAGTACGGTACGCAGATAGAAGGACTTCTCGGCGGTCTCGGACGGTTCGACACCGCAAATGTCGAGGCTCTCGGACAGCTCTCATGGTCTGACAGCGAGCTGAAACGTCTCCGCGCACAGCAGGACGAGCTTGAAGAGATACCGATACTTCCCGCGTCCTATGCGGTTACGAGGAATATCATGAACGCCTTCCGCGAAACGGTCAACTCAATGAAAAATCCGCGCGATACGCTTCTGCGTTACGACCGTGATATCAACGACGAGATCGAGCGGAAACGGAAAAATCTCGGCTGAGCATTTACGCAGGTCAACGAATGCGCTTCCTATACGGTTCGCTGCCGGCAGTTGGGGCTGATGCCCTCATCAGCCCACGGAGTTTTTATGGTTGCAGGTGTCCGGCGGACACCTCTGCCGAATGTGAAGGAACGCCGAGGGCGGCGTTCCCTACAGAATATATTGGGTTTGTCTCAAGGCGGATAATATCCGCCCCTACACAACTTTCTGATTTCTATGCACTATGAACTAACAACTAACAGCTAAAAAGGAGGTGAAGCCATTGGCAAAGGAAATACGGTCCGCTGCGGGAAAAAAGCGCGGTCTGTGGAAGTCGGTGAAGCAGAACAGAGCTTGCTATCTCATGCTTGCGCCGTTCATGCTGTTCTTCATAGTATTCACGGTAATACCGGTCGCGATGTCCCTGCCTATGGGCTTCACCGACTTCGACATGGTACAGAAGCCGAAATACGTCGGACTCTCCAATTACACTACCCTGTTCCTCTCGGACAAGGTCTTCATCAGGTCGATAAGAGTGACGCTGATATTCGCCCTGCTGACCGGTCCGATAAGCTTCGCGCTCTGCTTTCTCCTCGCGTGGCTCATAAACGAGCTCCCCGGAAAGCTGCGGACGCTTTTCACGCTGATATTCTATATCCCGTCAATGGCGAGCATCTACTTCGTATGGCAGATAATCTTCAGCGGCGATATGAACGGCTACCTCAACTCCTTCCTCATGGAGCTCGGCATAACGACCGAGCCGATACAATGGCTGACGGATTCGCGGTACGTCCTCGGCGTGACAATAGTCGTACAGCTCTGGATATCCCTCGGAGCAGGCTTCCTTGCGCTGAGGGCAGGCTTTCAGAACATCGACCGTTCACTCTATGAGGCTGCCGCTATCGAGGGACTTCATTCGCGCTGGCAGGAACTCATCTACATCGTTATCCCCTCAATGGGACCGCAGCTCATGTTTGCAGCGGTAATGCAGATAGTAGGCTCGTTCACAGCCGGAGCCGTCGCACAAAATCTCGTCGGCTTCCCGAGCACCGACTACCGGGCGCACACGATAATGACCCACGCCTACGATTACGGCTGGGTGCGCTACGAAATGGGCTACGCCTCGGCGATATGCACTCTGCTGTTCATCGCGATGTATATCTGCAACCGTCTGATATCACGCGGACTCAGCAAATACAATGATTAATTGAATCTGTAGGGGGCGATGCCCTCAGCGCCCCGCCAATTTCGTTTATATGGACAGCGGAACACTGTCCGTACAAATAAAAAAGAAGGGAGGTCACTCCGTTGGCTCAGACCGATATCCGGAAGCTCAAGGCTTCCAACAGACGCGCCGGCAGGAAAATACGCGGAACAGTCGCTATAGCCGTTCTCCTGACCGTGCTGGGCATATTCATGCTCTTTCCCATATATCTTGCTGTGATGATGTCGGTAAAGCCGGTGGAGGAGCTCTTCATTTTTCCGCCGAAGCTCTACGCTCTGCGTCCCACGCTCGACAACTACCGCGACCTTTTCGACGCGATGCACCAGAACCGCGTACCGTTTTCGAGGTACGTCTTCAACAGCGTCATGGTCACGGTATCAGTGACGGTGCTGCAATGCGTTTTCGCCTCTATGGCGGCATTTGTGCTTGCGAAGTGCAGGTTTCCCGGCAGTAAGCTGATAAACAGCATCATCGTCATATCGCTGCTCTATCAGAGCAATGTCATTTACATCATGCAGTATGTGGTGATGTCGAAAATGGGACTGATAGACGATCCGCTTGCGCTGATACTGCCGTCCGTAGCCTCGCCGCTCGCACTTTTCCTCATGCGGCAGTCCATGAGCCAGATACCGGACTCCATAATCGAGGCGGCAAAGGTCGACGGCGCAGGGCTTTTCCGGATATGCTGGCAGATAGTCATACCCAATCAGAAGCCTGCACTGATGACGCTGATAATATTTGCGTTTCAGGCATCTTGGAACATACAGTCCGGCTCGCTGGTATTTCAGGAGCAGTACAAGACCCTCACCACGGCGGCAGCTCAGGTCGCTACCTCGGGAATGGCGAGAGCCGGAGTTGCGAGCGCGGTCTCGGTATTCATACTCGTTCCGCCGGTCATCGTGTTCATATTGGCGCAGCGTCACGTTATCGAGACCATGGCGCATTCGGGAATAAAGGAATAATTCTGGATTTTAAGAAAAGGGGAGGTGCGGAAATGAAAAAATGCTACAGAAGGCTCACGGCAGCATTATGCTCCGCAGCTCTCCTGTGTCCGGGGACGTTCAACCTCACGGCAGGTGCGGACGACCCTGCCCAAACCTACAACTACGACCTGTGGGACGAGGCTGTTCCCTCGCAGGCAGGCTATATCGCCGAGCGTTCCGTTTCCGGGACTGACCTCGGCATAAAGGGCTTCGATGAGCCGAGCGATATCTTCTGCGACGGCGAGACCTTCTACATCGCCGATACCAAAAACGACCGCATAGTCACTGCCGATGCGGACTTCACTTCCGCCGGGAAGGTCTACACCTCCTTCACCATGCCGGACGGCTCTGCAACAGCTCTCAGCAAGCCGAGAGGCGTCTTTGTTTCGCAGTATACGGGCTATATCTACATTGCCGACAGCGAGAACGACCGCGTTCTCATAGCGGAAAAGGACGGCATGGTCGTCAGCGAGATACGACGTCCGGATTCGGAGCTCTACACTGCCCCGACCTTCAAGCCGCAGAAGATACTCGCGGACAAGGCAGGCAACGTCTATGTCGTCCTCGGAAATATCACAACAGGTGCGGCAATGTTCGCTCCGGACGGCAGCTTTGCCGGATTTTACGGCGCGAACAGAGTTCAGCCGACCTCTGAGAGGTTAGGCAGCTTCTTCAAGAACCTGTTCCTGACCGAGGAGAAAAAGTCCCGGAAGGCTCGGAACGTTCCCACAGGAATAACGAGCTTCGATATCGACGGCGACTTCATTTTCACCTGCACCTCGTCCTCCTCGCAGCAGACCGACACCGTGAAAAAGCTCAACGCTGCCGGCAGGAACATATTCGCATACTATTCCGCGACCTTCGGCGACTACACTCCGGTATACGATTCTACGCGGAATATCGCCTTTTCTCCGTCCATAACCGATATCGACATCTCGGAGGACGGCTGCATAAACTGTCTCGACTACACCACCGGACGCATCTTCCAGTACGATGAGGAGTGCAATCTCCTGTTCATAACCGGCGCAAGGTCGAACCAGCTCGGCGGCTTCACCTCGGCGGCGGCTGTTGAGTCCCGCGGCGAAAGGCTGTATGTCGTGGATTCGGTCAAGGACACCGTCACTGTTTTCCGCGAGACCTCCTTCGGGGCTGCCGTCCACAGGGCAACGTCCCTCTACAATGACGGCTGCTATGAGGAAGCCCTTGAGCCGTGGTACGAGGTGCTGCGGCGCGACGGCAACTATCGCCGTGCAAACATCGGCGTAGCCTCGGCACTCCTCAGAAAGGGCGACTACAAGGGCGCTATGAAGTACGCTAAGCGCGGCGGCTCGCCGGACATCTACAACGAGGCGTTCGAGGGCTGGCGGAGGGAGTTCATAAAGCGGAATTTCGCCTATATCACCGCCGGGATAACAGCTCTCGCCGCACTGCTGATATTCCGCCGAAGACGCCGCAGGAGGCTTTCCGCAGCGGAAAAGGATACCGGAAAGGAGGAGGCTCCCACATGATGGATCTGTCTGAGAGACAGTGGGTGAAGCACGCTGTCACCCACCCGGTCGAGGGCTTCGAGGATATGCGCTGGAAGCGTTCCGGCTCGCTGAAAATAGCCTTTCTCATCGTGATACTGCTATTTTTCGGGCAGATATTCCACAGCAGGCTCTACGGTTTCCAGTTCGGAATGCCGCCTGAGAAGACCTTCAATGTCGTCCCCTATCTTGTAAAGAGCGTTGTGGTATTCGCGGCTTGGACCGCGGGGAACTGGGCGGTCTGCACGCTCCTTGACGGCGAGGGCACAGCCCGGAATATCTGCATTTACAGTGCCTATGCGCTTGTGCCGTACATCGTGCAGCTCTACATCAACGTCGTCCTCTCGCACATACTCATTCAGGACGAGGCGGTATTCATGGACGCGGTCAGCCTGATAGGAACGGGCTGGTCCGTGGTACTCATGTTCTCGGCGGTGAGAACGGTACACCAGTACACGCCCGGAAAGACCGTCCTTGCGATAGCACTGACCATAGCGGCAATGCTCGTGATGCTGTTCCTGCTGGTGCTTTTCCTCTCGCTGATACAGCAGATATGGGTGTTCATATCGTCGGTCTATACCGAGATAACCTACAGGATAAGGACTTAACTTTCAGAACTAAGGCTGTATGGGACGGCGTCCTCGACGTCACATAAACACTTCTGCTTCGCAGAGGTGTCCACCGAACACCCGCACCCCAACAAACTGCTCTATAAAAGGAGGTGAAGCTCATGCACATCAATATCAAGCGGACATTTCTCTGCATTGCCTCGGCACTCATGCTGACCGCAGGCGGTGCTGCCTATGCGGACGAGGAGAATATGACCGATTTCACGTCGGTATCCTCCGATACCGAACAGCCTGAAAAAACTGAGCGCGAAAAGCGTTCGGAGGCTTCGGAAAAGGCTGATATCGACCCGGAAGTCATCGAAAAATACTACACGCTTGCCGGCAAAGCCGAGGGCATAAGCTTCTACCTCGAAGCGGAGGGTGCCGAGGAAAGGCTCTGGAAGGAGCTGGGCTTCCCCGAGGGCAGACCCTCCGACCCGGACGAGCTCACGGATACTCAGAAGCGGAAGTTTGAGCTTGCCGAAAAAAAGGCGGAGAGCATACGCTCTGCCGGGACTGCCGCCGCGGTATTCACGGACAGCAAGGCACCTGCCGCAGTTTTCAAAAAGCTTGCCCTGAACGGCGATGAGCAGAGCTATATCAGCACCGGCGGAAGATTTCTCGTAACGGTCTCGAAGACCACCGGCAGGCTCATCTCCGTCCGCAGAGCCGTTTCCACCCTCGACAGCAAAAACGCCTTTCTCCGCGGGGAAGGCAGATACCTCGACATCATGACCGCGGACAACAAAAAGCTCGATGCGACCTATAAATTCAGCCTTACTGAGAACGGCTTCCGGTACTACGAAAGCTCCGACGGCACCGAGACCGCGTGGCTTTCCGAGGACAGCTCCCACTATTACGGCACATTTTACTGTGCCGCAGAGAACGAGAGCTTCCGCATGATAGCCGACCGCAGAACTGCGATATTCGGCATCGAGAACAAGGATACCGGCTATATATGGTGGTCCTCGCCGCTTGACGCAACTCAGGACACCTTCGCGACCGACCTCCTCGTGGACGAGCTGCGTTCGTCGAGCACCCTCAACTACGGCATTCCCGAAACGCGCAACAACAGCAATCTCCTGCGCTCGGGACACACCGCTGACTGCAAAATGACCGTCACCGACATCGAAAACGGCATCAGGGTCGTCTACGACTACTCCCGGGCAGGCTTCCGCTACCCTGTTGAGTACACCCTCGAGGACGACCACATGAGGGCTTATCTGAAAATGGACGACGTTACCGAGTCCAACAAGGCTAATATCGCCACGCAGATATCCGTCCTCGGCAGCTTCGGGGCAGCCTCCGCAAAGGAGGAGGGCTACTTCGTCATTCCGGACGGCAGCGGTGCTTTAGTCCGTTTCAACAACGGAAAGAGCATGGGCGCATCGTCCTATCTCCAGCGCGTATACGGCGGCGATGTTACGGCGGTCCCGACCACTAAGGGAGCGGTCTGTGAGCAGATATACCTCCCGGTCTACGGCATCGTCAAAAAGGACAACGCTATGCTTGCTGTAGCCGCAAAGGGCGATTCCAACGCACTTCTCTCCGCAAAGGTCTCGAAGCAGTCCAACACTAATTACAACCTCTGCGGCTTCAATTTCATCGTCCGCGGCACGGACACCTACTATATGTCCGGCAGCAATCAGGAGCTCACCGTTTTTGAGCGCGGGGACATCAATGCGGACGATATCGAGCTGCTCTACTACCCAATTTCAAAGAAAAACGCCGACTATACCGATATCGCGGCGCGTTACAGGCAATACCTGACCGAGGAAAAGGGCGTTTCCACAAAGGCGGAGGCAAACAGTTCGAGCCTTTACGTCAGTCTCTACGGCGGCGTGATGAAAAAGCACTCGATACTCGGCATACCGGTGAATATGCGTACCGCCGTCACTACCTTCGATGAGGCGGTAGACGTCCTCACAAGGCTGCGCGACCGCGGAGTTTCAGACATGGTCATCTCCTATGCAAACTGGACCAATGACGGTATCAGGAACAAGGTCGATACCGGTGCCAAGCCCTCCGGCATTCTCGGAGGCAAAAAGGACTTCAAGGCACTGAAAAAGTTCACGGAGGAAAACGGCTTCGAGCTCTACCCGGTCTCCGACAACCGCGATTTCTACTCCGGAAACGGCTACTACTCCTTTACAAGCACCGCTGTCCGCATCTCCGGCTCATACTCCCGCGTGGTGAGCTACGACCGTGCCTACGGTATACCGGACGGCATGAAGAAGAATATGTCCCTGCTCTCGCCGGGGTACTACGGAAAGGTGCTCGGAAAGACAGCCTCCAGCTACGAAAGTGCCGGACTTTACGGCGTGAATATATCGAACCTCACTACCTCCCTCTACGGGGACTACGGAAAGAAGGATATCTCGCGCTATGACGCGATGAACAAGCTCGTTTCGTCCTATGAGGACATCAGTTCACGGCTCGGGGGCGGCATTCTTGCCGACAATGCGAACGCTTACGCCCTTCCCTATGTAAGCCGCATCAGGAATGTGCCGCTCTCATCGAGCCGGTTCGATATCTTCGACGAGGATATCCCGTTCTTCCAGATAGTCATGCACGGGCTTATCCCGTGCTCGACAAGACCTGTGAACGCCTCGCCCGATGCGGAAAAGCTCCTGCTCATGGCGGCGGCAACAGGCAGCGATATAAGCTGCGACCTGCTCTGTAAGGAGGCTCCCGAACTCAAGGACACCGAATTTGACATATACTACTACGCAAACGCTGCCGGCTGGATAGACACCCTCGCGGCAGAATACGATATGCTGCGTCCGCTGCTCAGCAGGGTAAGCGCCTGCACGATAACCGGCTACCGCACGGAAAAGGACGGTCAGCTCATAACCACGGAATATTCGGACGGAACTGTCGTTGTGACTGATCTCGGCAGAAAGACCGTCACCTATGACGGAAAGGTCATCGACCTCGGAAACGTCGCAAAGGAAGGAGGTATGGTCTTCTGATGAAAGGCGAAAAACAAAGGAAGCGTCCGCGGCTCTCCTACCAGCGCAGAAAATCGCTGTACGGCTACTGCTTCATAAGCCTGTGGCTCATCGGAACGCTCCTTTTCTTCCTCATACCCCTCGGCAAGTCCATTGCCTACTCGTTCAGCAAGGTCTCGATAAAGCCCGGAAGGATCGACATGGACTGGGTCGGGCTCGATAACTACAGCTACGCTATTAACAAGGATCCGCAGTACACCGACCTCCTCGAGGAAACTCTCATCGAAACGCTGTGGAAAACTCCGCTGATACTGATATTCTCCCTGTTCATCGCGGTCGTGCTCAATCAGAAATTCCGCGGGAGAGCACTCGCAAGGGCAGTATTCTTCCTCCCGGTAATAATCGCGACAGGACCGGTCTACGAGATAATCAGCGGCGACATAAAGTCCACCGGCAATACCGGCGCGGCACAGTTTTCAACGATGTTCAGGACTGACATCGTGGGTGACCTCATGCGTGACCTTGGATTTTACGGTATGAGCGAGAGAATGACCTCGTTCATAGCAACGGTCGCGGACAACGTCTTCGGCATCGTATGGAGTTCCGGGATACAGATACTCCTGTTCCTTGCGGCATTGCAGAACATACCGCCCTCCGCAAGGGAAGCCGCTCAGATAGAGGGCGCAACGGCATGGGAATACTTCTGGAAGATAACCTTCCCGTGCGTCAGCCCGTTCATACTCGCAAACCTGATATTCACGGTCATAGACTCGTTCACGAACCCCATGAACAGGGTCATGCGGAGGATAATGCTCTTCCAGACCGAGGAGATGAACTACGGACTGTCTTCCGCGATGACATGGCTGTATTTCGGCATTGTGCTCATCGCCATAGGTGCTGCCGCCGCGATCATCAACCGCTTCATCTACTACGAATTTGATTCTTGATCCGAAAGCTAAGCTGTAGGGACGTCCTTCTGGAGTCCGCTGCCGAAAGCAGTTTTATTATGCGGACTGCCAAAGGCAGCCCCTACACTATATCACCGTTGATCTACCCGTTATTCCCGGGCGGATAATATCCGCCCCTACAGCAACTCTCAACTGTTTTGAAAGGAGGTACGCCGCATGGCTGAAAGCAAACGCGAAATACAGAAGCAGCACATGGCTGCGATGTCAAGGGCTGAACGCAGCTATGTCCGGCGGACTGCCCTCAAAAGACGGCTGTGGAAGCTCTTCCGGTTCCTCATACTATTCGGCATCGGCTTCGTCATACTCTATCCCCTGCTGTACATGATAAGCTGCACCTTCCGTGAGAGCGGCGATATGACCGACCCTACCGTTCTATGGGTGCCGCGTCACCCGACCCTCAGCATCATCAGGGAGACTACTGAGGCTATGGACTTCTGGGAAGCGCTGAAAAATACGCTGATACTCAATGTCGGCTGCTCGTTCGTTCAGGTGGTATCGTGCGCCCTAACCGGCTACGGCTTCGCGAGGTTCAGCTTCCGCGGAAAGAAGCTGCTTTTCGGCATCGTCATACTCATGATACTCGTCCCCACTCAGGTGATAACCCTCCCGCTCTTTTTCCAGTTCAGATTTTTCGGCATTCGCGGAGTTTTCAGCAAAAACCTCATCGACACCATGTGGACGATGTACCTCCCGGCTATGACCGCGAACGGCATACGTTCGGGACTTATGATACTCATTTTCCGCCAGTTCTTCCGCGGACTCCCACGCGAGCTCGAGGACGCTGCCTACATCGATGGCTGCGGACCGTTCATGACCTTCGTCCGGGTAATGGTCCCGAATGCGCTGCCGGCATTCCTCACGGTCTTCCTTTTCTCGATAGTGTGGTACTGGAACGACTACTACGTCAGCACGATGTTTTTCCACAACACCCGGACGATATCCACCATGCTCTACAACCTCGACAGTGAGATATCGCTGAGACTTTTCGGCGATGCCACCATTAAAATGAATCCCCGCGAGCAGATAGTGTGGAAGCAGGCGAGCTGCCTTATATCCATTACACCGCTGCTGATAATGTATACCTTCCTGCAAAAGCACTTCACCGAGGGCATCGAGCGCTCGGGACTTGTAGGCTGACCTGAGCCCGGTATTTCCGTGGAGGATATAACTGAAAAAGGGACACCCTAAGGTGTCCTTTTTTACGGATATTATTGTTTGACCTGACCCTTGCGGTATCTTCCGAAGAAGATCCCGTCATCGACATATTTATCAGCCTGTGATACCCACATCGGGAACTTTCCTGTAGCAAGAGCCGTCTGACCGTTGAGCATTCCCGTATGGAATGAGATATGCCTGAACTGTCTCAGCACAAGCTCCATGCGTGTATGCTCACAGTTTTCCGGACATTCATAGAGCATATCGTCCGTGAGAGTATCGAGATAATCGAGTGTTTTCTTCTCAACAGCGTCGAGATATTCAAGAAGCTGCTCATCTGAAAGCACGACAGAAGCTGGCTTGTCAGGATTGTCCAGCCCCTCCTCGTGGAAAGGCGGTTCATCGTAAACGCAGGGATTTATGAACCACTTGTCCGCTGAGTGTATAGCGTGATATGCCCATCGCCAGCAGGGAGCTCCGCAGCAAAGAGCATTTCTGTCGTAAGTTCGCAGTGAAGTCCTTATGTTCATAAAGTTCGGTATTACCATGTCCTTGATTATCATGCAAAGCTCGTTCATAAAAATCCCTTCGTTTGTTTTTTATTTACAGGCGGAAAAAATCCGCCCTGTACATGATAATTCTGTATAAAGCAAGGGCTGCCAACGGGCAGCCACCTGATTGCTTATCAAAGAGTGTCGATAACTTCGAGGGAATGCTCCTCGTTCATGGTACGGCACATATCAATGAACTTATCGAGCGGAACGTTCTTGAGCTGCTTGTTTCCGCGGATATTGATAGAAACAAGGTCGTTTGCAGCCTCGTTGTCGCCGATGATAACAACATACGGATCCTTGAAGTCCTTGAACTTTCTGATCTTGTTCTTCATGTTGTCGTCGGTGTAATCGACCTCTGCCCTTATGCGGTTCTTCTTGAGGAGGTCAGCGACCTTCTTTGCGTAGTCGTTGTGCTCGGTGCGGATAGGAACGATGCCTACCTGCATAGGCGAGAGCCAGAACGGGAATGCGCCTGCGAAATTCTCGGTGATGATACCGATGAAACGCTCGAATGAACCGAATATAGCCCTGTGTATCATTACAGGCTGCTTCTCTGAGCCGTCGGAGGCGATGTACTTCATCTTGAAGTTGAGCGGGAGCTGGAAGTCGAGCTGGATAGTACCCATCTGCCACTCACGGCCGATAGCGTCCTTCATCTTGAGGTCGATCTTAGGACCGTAGAATGCACCGTCGCCCTCGTTGAGCTCGTAGCCGTCCGGACCGTACTTGTCCTCGAGGATAGCCTTGAGGTCAGCCTCAGCCTTGTTCCATACGTTGATATCGCCCATGTAGTCATCGGGACGGGTCGAGAGCTCAGCCTTGTACTCAAGACCGAAGGTCTTGTATATCTCCGTTGCGATATCCATGATATCGTTGATCTCGGAGGCTATCTGTTCCTCTGTTACGAGGATATGAGCATCGTCCTGTCTGAACTGCTGAACGCGGAAAAGACCGTTGAGCTCGCCGGACTTCTCCTTTCTGTGGATAACGTCTACCTGATTGAACTTGAGCGGGAGCTCCTTATAGGAACGCTGCTTGTTCATGTAAGCCTTGATAGCATTCGGACAGTTCATCGGCTTTGCACAGTATACCTCGTTGTCGTCCTCAGCAGGGATAACGAACATACCGTCCTGATAGTGATCCCAGTGTCCGGAGGTGACCCAGAGCTCCTTCTTGGAGAGAACAGGTCCCGAGATCTCGGTATAGTCGTGATCCTCATGAACGCCTCTCCAGTATTCGAGAAGTGCGTTGAAGAGCTTCCAGCCTCTCGGGAGCCAGTAGGGCATACCCGGAGCTGTGTGGTCGAACATGAAGAGTCCGAGCTCCTTGCCGAGCTTCTTGTGGTCGCGGAGCTTTGCCTCCTCTATCATTTTGAGATGCTCCTCGAGCATCGAAGCCTTGGGGAAGGCGACTGCGTATACTCTGTTGAGCATCTTGTTCTTCTCGTTGCCTCTCCAGTAGGCACCGGTACATGACATGAGCTTGAATGCCTTTACGGGAGCAGTAGTCATGAGGTGGGGACCCGCACAGAGATCTGTGAATTCGCCCTGCTTGTAGAACGAGATAGGCTCGCCCTTGTCAGCGTGTTCCTCACAGAGCTCGACCTTGTAGGGCTCGTCCATTTCCTTTAATTTAGCGATAGCCTCAGCCGGCGGAAGCTCGAACTGTTCAAGCTCCAGCTCCTCCTTGACTATCTTCTTCATCTCAGCCTCGATAGCCTCAAGCTCCTCGGGAGTGAAAGGCTTCTCAACGTCAAAGTCATAGTAGAAGCCTGTGTCGATAGCAGGACCTATGGCGAGCTTTGCCGAGGGGTAGAGCCTCTTTACTGCCTGTGCAAGAATGTGGGAGGCAGTGTGCCAGAAGGTCTTCTTGCCGTCGAGAACGTCAAAGGTACATACCTCGAAGTGGCAATCGCTGTCGATAACAGTGCGGAGGTCCTTGACCTCACCGTTGATCTTTACACAGCAGGCGGACTTGTAAAGTCCCATACCGATGCCCTTTACGATCTCTGCCGCTGACTGTGCAGCCTCGATCTCGCGGACGCTGCCGTCCGGAAGTGTTAATTTTATCATGATCATCTCTCCTTATATTATTTATTCTTTGCTGAATAATTCATCGCTTTCCCATTCGTATTGGTTGCGTTCGATGTACCCGCAATATGCCGCGTATTCGTTTTTGTTGCGGATTATGCGGTCGTAAAATGATTTCTGCCATACCGGAAAACCGATCTCACGGGTGACATTTTCTTTAAAATTCTTTATCACCTGCGAAATTGTAGGGGCGCATTCCGTGCGCCCGCCTTTATCATGCGGTATGTAATCTGTTGAAATACGAATTATTACATGAACATGATTAGGCATAATAACATATTTATCAAAATATATCATTGGATAATATTCCGATAAGGTTTTGAAAGAATGCTTTACAGCCCAGCCGAATTCTGATAAATGGATTTTATGTCTTGCGGTCGGGCGCACAGAATGCGCCCCTACACAATCGGAACCGGTGGTATTGCAGGGATCGTGTGGGATTGTTGACGCGGTATTCTGCATTTTCGGGATATCATCATGATCCGCCTTCAACGGTCTGTATTTGTCGTTATTATCCCAGAAAATGCACATTTTATCCTTGGTGCAGACGGTGATAAAATACGCACCGCACCTTGAATAATCGTAATTTTCGAGGCGGATCATTTTCCGTACCGGACGTTCCATCACGCCTCGCCGGTGATCTCGAAATCATCGCCATAGAGCTCGATATGGAGTGCGGAAGGCATATATCCGTCGAAGCTGTCGGTATCTATACAGACGATAATCTCGTCCTCGTCGATATCGACGTAAACGTTTTCGAGCGAGAGGTTATCGGCAAGTGACTCCGCATCGCCGCCCTCGTACAAACCCTCGTCGGTGATAAGCTTAGCGATTAGCTTGCGGCTGGAGTCGAGCCTTGCGAGTTTAGCCGCGATAGCCGAGAGGTTCTGCATTATCTCGGCTTCCTCCTCGACATAGAAGCGGACGGTCTGCTCCTTATCCCACAGCTTATAGGGGAGCTCGAAAGCCTCCTCCTGCTTGTTATAGACGATATTGCTCAATATTTCACCTCCTGAACGCAGGAACAAAAAAATCCCCTGCGCTGGTAATGCACAAGGGACGGTCATAGCCGTGGTTCCACCCTATTTTCATACGGAAAGACCGTATCTCGTTGGCTCTGTAACGGGAGCATACCGTCGCTTATTGGGCGCACTCGGAGGCGGTTTGTATCGTGTCATGCCATGCAGCCTCGCACCGGACGGCTGCTCTCTGGAATGGCTAAGCGGCAGGATACCTTCCTCGTCATCGTTTTCACTAACTCTTATGATAGCACACATTTCCGCATTTGTCAAGGGGGCATACGCCCCTTTTAGTAATCAGAAAATAGAGAGTAGAAAGTAGTGGTACGGTGGACACCTCTGCGAAGCAGAAGCACTGATCGGGGCAACAACCGAGACCCGTCACCTGAGTCGCGTGTTGCGACAATCCGGAACCATTCGTAGGGGCGCACATTGTGCGCCCGGGGCATACCTTTCAACTCCCCACCACGTTTTGTAGGGGCGGACGCCCACGTCCGCCCGTCAAATTACAGGCGTCCATGGCAGCGAAATAAAAAATCGTCCCTAAAATAAATTCAAATCTGTCCGCGTCAGCGAACACAACAATTATTCATTGAACGGATACTCAATGGGCGTCTCTGCTGCTCTCTGATTTCTGATCTCTTAGCTCTAAATAATAGTTGCTATTTCCGGAAATATATGTTATAATGTAAGATACAGATATAGAACAATGGAGAGTGGGCAAATGAACAAATATAAAAAGCTTGCATTCAACACAATAATTTTCGCCATAGGCAGCTTCGGCTCGAAGATACTCGTAATGCTCCTTACGAGGCTGTATACAAAGAATATCAGCCCTGCCGACCTCAGCACAAAGGAGCTCCTTGAGATAACAGCGAATTTCCTCCTGCCGATATTCACCTTCTCGATGACGGAAGCCATTATCCGCTTCGGTCTCGACAACAAATACGATAAATCCGAGGTCTTTACCACGGCGACCGTCCTCAACGGAATGGGACTTGTCCTCATGCTGATACTTTCGCCGATATTCCGGCTGATATCGTTCCTCGACTTCATCGACGGCTATACGATACTCCTGCTGGTTTACGTCTGCACCTCGGCGTTCAGGGCGCTGTGCTCGCAGTTTGTCCGTGCAAGGGGAATGGTCAAGCTCTATTCCCTCGACGGCATTCTCGCCACGATAACCCTGCTGATATTCAGCATACTTTTCATCTCGAACTTCCACTGGGGCGTAAAGGGCTTCATGCTCTCGGTCATACTCTCGGACTTCTGCTCGGCAGTTTTCCTGTTCATCATTGCGGGACTTCACCGCTATCTCAGCCTTGAATGCTATAACAAGCGCCTCGCAACGAGCATGATGAGATTTGCGGTACCGCTGATACCAACGGTCGTGATGTGGGTCATCACGGGCTTCTCGGACAGACTGTTCATACGCTATATGCACAGCAGCAAGGTCGAGCTCGGTGAGAGCGCTGCCGGTATCTACGGACTTGCAACAAAGGTCCCGAACCTCATATCAATGGTCTCGACGATATTCTTCCAGGCGTGGAATATGTCCGCTATCATGGAGAACGAATCCGAGGACCGAAGCCGGTTCTATGAGAAGGTCTACGGCGCTTACGAAGCGGTCCTGTTCATATTCTCGGCATTTCTAATTGCAGGCGTCCAGATAGTCACCCCGATATTCGTCAGCACTGCCCGCTTCGGTGAATACGGTCAGGTATACAAGTACACTCCTGTGCTCGTTGTTGCAGTGCTTTTCATGTGCCTCGACCAATTCCTGAGCAGTATATACACAGCTACAAAGCACACGAAAAACTCCTTCTGGACAAGCTTTGCCGCAAGCATGGCGAACCTCGTCCTCAACTTCTTCCTCATACCCGAATGGGGAATACACGGCGCCGCTATTGCGACCTTCCTCAGCTATTACCTCTGCTTCTGGGCAAGAATAATCGACGCAAGGTACTATGTTCCGTTCAGGTTCAATGCCGTGAAATCGCTTGCTAATACCGGACTTCTCCTCATCATGTGCTGGGTCATCATCACGAAGCCGGCACTGTACGGACTGTGGCTGACCTTCATGATAATCGCAGTCATAAGCTTCTACAGCAAGGAATTCTCCGCAACCATAAAAAAGCTCTGCCGACGCAGAGCGTAATACAGACGCAAAAATAATGCTCATACAGTTCTTGTATGAGCATTTTTCGTAATGTGAATTTTATATCCCGAGCCTTTCCGCAATGATGCGGCAGACCTCTTCCTTGTGCTGGGCGTAGTAGAAATGTCCGCCCGAGAACGGATACACTCTGCATTCCCCTGCCGTGAACCTCTGCCAGCTCCGCATATCAACGTCCTGCATGAGCATATCCTCAGTGCCGTACAGCACCGTGATACCGCAGGAAAGTCCGACCTGCTCCGGTGAGACGCTGCAGCGTTCAGCCATACGCACATCAGTGCAGAGTATGCGGTTGAGCGTCCGCATAAGCTCCTCGTCCGGAACGGGAGCGTTCGAGGACAGGGAGTTTTTGCTGAAGAAAGCGACTATTTCATCATCGGAGGCGTTCTCCACATTCTCGAAGCAGTGAACGCCCTCATCGGGAGGGTTCTTGCCGGAGAAGAAAACGTGTACCGGCATTTTCAGTCCCTCCGCCTTAGCCTGACGGACAAGCTCACACGCGAGGACCGTGCCCATACTGTGTCCGAAGACAGCATAGTCCTCAGTCTCAAGGAGGGAACGGTGCTTTCCGATGAGGTCGGAAACGCAGTCCTCAACGGTATCGAGCAAAGGCTCACCGGAACGCGTGAAGCGTCCGGAAAGCTCCATCGGGACAACGTTCAGCTCCTTCGGGAGAAAGCGCTTGAACGAGCTGTAGCTCTTTGCGGAACCGCCTGCATGAGGGAGAAAAAACAATACCATATTATTCCTCTACGGGAGTTCCCTTTTCGTTGAGGAGGTCGAATATCTCGCCTACCTTGCTGATAGAAGCGACAAGTGAGAGCGGGATATTGAGCTTGTAGTTCTCGGTTATCTGAGAGCCGAGACCGAAAAGTCCGAGGGAATCGAGGTAGAGGTCATCGTAAACGTCGGTATCGCGGTTTATCTCGGAAGCGTCAACTCCTGTGTAGTCCGCGATAGTCTGAACGAATTCATCAAAATTGAGGTTATTCATTATTTATACTCCTTTTTTCTGAGGTATTTGAACTGTATCTTGCCGATGTCCTTGGGTATCTCCTCAACGAGAATGACCTTGTCGGGCACCTTGTAGGCTGAGAGCTTGCCGTCGAAATACTTCGCGAGCTCGCCGCGAGTCACCTTTTCGTCGCCCTTTGGCTGAATATAGGCAACTATCTGCTGACCGATAACAGGGTGCGGCTCGTCGGTAACGGCTGCGGCAGCTATCTTCGGGTGAGTGAGCAGGCAGGCTTCTACCTCCTCGGCGTGAACGAGGTTTCCGCCGCGCTTGATGATACGCTTGCTGCGTCCGGCAAATCTTACGATACCGCCGGGAAGCTTGTTCACGAGGTCGCCTGTGCAGAACCAGCGGCGTCCCTGATCGTCGGTGAGTATCTTCTCTGCGGAGAGCTCAGGGTTGCCGAAATAGTTGAGGATAACGCCGTCAGTATAGACGCAGAGCTCACCGGTCTCGCCCTCGGGAACGTCATTGTGCTTTTCGTCGATAACACGGACGTCTGTGAAGCTGAGCTTGCGGAAGTCGCTGGGGTCAGTGCCGGCATCTCTTGCGGAGTCCCAAACGACCATAGTGCAGGTCTCGGAGGAGCCGATGACGTTGATAACGCGGATACCGAGCTTTTCAACGAAGATGTCCGCTATCTCCTTGGGGAGCACCTCTCCTGCGAAGTAGCAGATGCGGACGCTTGAAAGGTCGTACTTGTCAAAGTCGGGAGTTGAGAGCAGGACCTTTGCAAGAGTTGAGGTGAGCTGGATAATGTTTATCCTGTACTTCTGAACAGTTTCAAGGAAGTCTATCGGATTGAACTGCGGCTGGTACATAACAGTACCGCCCTTGAGAGCCATCTGGAGTCCCATGCCGAAGCCGCCCTGATGATAGAGGGTCATGCCGAGCATCATAACGTCGTCCGCTGTGAAATCGAGGTATGTTCCCATTTCCTCCTGAGTTGAGAGGAAGCCGCCGGACGGAACTGACAGTATCTTGGGAGTGCCGGTGCTGCCTGATGTGCAGGCGAGGGAGATAGTGTGGAGGTAGTCGGGCTGGTAGATATCGCAGTCTGTTCCGCAGTATTCAGCGATGAACTTGTCAGCGGAAATGTATGCAGCGTCAGCCGGAACAGCCTCCTCGGGTGCAAAGCATACTACCTTTGCGAGCTGTATCTTCGAGGGAACGAGGTCGCTTACAGCCTTGATGATGTTGTTTGTGCGGTACTTCTCGGAGATGAACATTACCTTCGAGGTAGTCGCCGGGATAAGGCGTGAGAGCTCGAGCGAACCGCTCTGCGGGTCCATCGGAACAGGCTGAGCGCCAATTCTTACTGCCGACCAGAAAACGATGTACCACTCGATGCTGTTGGGCATACAGATGCCGACCTTGTCGTCCTCACCGATGCCGAGCTTCTTCATGCCGGAGGCGAGAACTGCGGTCTTCTTCATGAAATCGCTGTATGTGAGCTCATTCTCGTCTATTCTCAGGAGCACCTTGTCGGGAGTTTCCTGAGCGTACTTTGCGTAGTAATCAAAAAAATTCGCGGACATTACTTCTTACCCCCAATAAGTCTTTCTGCAAGGAAATCAGCGGCGATGTGCTTTACCCAGTGGTACTGCTCACCGACCGGCATTGCGTGCATGATAGTCTCCTCCGAAACGTAGGCAGGCTTGTCCTCGATGTGAATGCACTCCTTGTAGCCCTGAGCCTTGTCGAGGAGCTTCTGGGAAGCCTCGGGAGTCATCCAGTTGTCGTCGCTGCTGTAGACCATGAGGAAGTCCGCCTTGTGGGTGCCCTCCTCAAGAACGCGCATACTCTCGAGGTAGTCCTCGCAGTACTGGTAGCTGCTCCACTTGCCGCGCTTCATCCACACCGGGATAGAGCCCTGGTCGGCGAAGTTCATGAGCAGCGGGAAAAGGCTTACGCAAGCCTTGACCTTCGGGTTCTTGACGGTAGCGCGGAATGCGTAGCCGCCGCCCATGCAGAGACCGAAGTTAGCCATGTTCTTCTCGTCGAGCTTCTTATGAGCCTTTACGAACTTGTATATGCCGTCAAATGCAGCCTCCATCTGCTTGCCGCCGCACTTGATGTTGTTGTGGATAATGGAAGCGCCTGCACCGGGCATATCGGGAGTTATTACGGCAATGCCGCGCTCGTTGAGGGGAGCCGCAAGCATTTCGAGCTCCTCCTTGCAGCTTCCGATGCCGGAATATGTGATAACAGTGGGATAGCCGGTCTTTCTGCCGGAATCCGGGTAGTGGATATAAGCCGGTATCTTGCCGAATTTGGTGTCTATCTCAGCGTACTCGACCTTGTTCTTGCAGAGCTTTATGTAGTGACGGTAGCTCTCCTCGAGACCGGAGTAGATAGCTCTCTTGTTCTCGACGTCCTCAATGTTTATCATAAAGCAGGCATAGTGACACTCGGTCACCATTTTTGCGTATTCTCTTGCGGAGATCTTGTTTCCGGCAGCCTCAGCCTTGTCGCGGAGCTCGGTATAGCGCTGGATCTTCTCATTCCACTCGCCGAGCCATACCTCCTGTATCTTTTTGCCGCTCATAGCCTTGATAGCGTCCACTTTTTTGAGTATGGACTCAATGTCGAAGGGGTCGCTGCCGTAGAGCATCGAACGTGTAACTACGGGGTTAAGCAGGTCTCTTATTGCCCATTTCATATTATTAATTCCTCTCTTTGAAAAAGTTTCATACCCCAAAAGTATATTCAATATGATTAAGAGATGAAAGCTGATCGATAATTCTCAATTCTTCATTCTCAATTCTCAATTCCTGTTAGGGGGTGTATTTCCACGCGCCCTCGCGTGTCATTTCGGTGAACTGCATATAAATGCGGTAGGGGTCAACGTGGGTGTGCTTCTGTATGAGTGCCAGCATACGGTCGGCGAGCTCCTTGAGGAATTCCGCCTTGCTGTCGGCGTATTCAGGCGGGAGAATGTACCTGAACTCCGCGAAGAATACGGTGTCCTCTGACTTGTTCATATACATCGGGCTCTCATCGAGCATTGCCATGATAGCCGGAAGGGGCTTTCTGAGGATATCCGCAAGCTCGTTTACGGCATCGTCAAGGAATGCTGTGCGGAGCTCGGGAGCAGCAAACTTATAATTTGTCTTCATCTGTGCGATCGGCATTTTATTTATCCTTTCAATGTATCTGTAGGGGGCGATGCCCACATCGCCCCATGCAATTATTCGTACTTTCTGAATACCAGCGTTGCGTTGTGACCGCCGAAGCCGAAGGAATTGGAGATAGCAGCGTTCACGGTATGCTCCTGCGGCTTGTTGGGAACGTAGTTGAGGTCGAGTTCCGGGTCGGGCTCGTCATAGTGTATCGTGGGAGGAACTATACCGGTATTGATAGCCTTTACGCAGGCGATAGCCTCCAGCGCACCGCCGGCAGCAAGAGTATGACCGATAGAAGCCTTGACGGAGGATACCGGTATATCGTAGGCTCTCTCACCGAAAACGTCCTTGATAGCCATAGTCTCGTAGAGGTCGTTGAGACCTGTCGAAGTGCCGTGAGCGTTGATGTAGTCGATCTCGTCAGGTGACATAGAAGCGTTCTCCAGAGCCATTCTCATGGATATGGACATACCTGTTCCGTCAGTTTTGGGAGCAGTGAGGTTGAACGCCTCGCTGCACATTGCAGCACCGGCAAGCTCACAGTATATCTTAGCGCCTCTTGCCTTTGCGGACTCCTCGGACTCAATAATCACGGTACCGCCGCCCTCGCCCATGATGAATCCGTCACGGTTCTTGGTGAAGGGACGCGCAGCCGTTGCAGGGTCAGGGTTTACCGACATGGCAAGGAGCTGGTTGAAGCCGCTGATAACGAGGTGAGTTACTGTATTGGAGATACCGCCGCATACTACCATATCGCAGGTGCCGTTCTCGATGAACTGCTTGCCGATAGCGAGGGCGTAAGCCGATGAAGCACAGGCGGTACTGAGGTTGAAAGCGGGACCGCCGAAGCCATACCTGATAGAAACGAGAGCCGGAAGCTCATTCGGCATCTTTTTCAGCGTGATGTTGAGGGGCTTGTCGAGCTCATAGTCCTCGTAGGAGTTGTCGATAACGCCGTAGATGACGCCGACTCTGCTGCGGTCGAATTCGCCCTCGTCGAGACCTGCATCTGCAACAGCCTCGCCTGCGGAAGCAAGTCCCATTCTCGTGGTGGTGGTAGTGGCGTTGAGCTGACGCTTTTTCCAGTATTTTGAAGCCTCAGCCTCGAATGAATCATCGACCTGAGCCGCAACGGTAGTATCGTGACCCTCAGTCGGGATACGGTCGAATGTACGCATACCGCACTTTCCTGCGAGGAGACCCTCCCAGTAATCGTTCACGTTATTTCCGATAGCGGTAACAGCGCCTAATCCTGTAACAACAATCTTTTTCATATTCACTTTCCTTTTCTTTAACTAAAAACTACTTTAAGTATCCGTCCCAGACGGTCTTGTCCGCGTGGGTGTATGAGCCGAATCCGGTAACAGCGCTGAGCCTTTCGAGCTCGGCGAAGATAGCCTCCGGACCGTACTTTTTATAGTAATGAGCCGGTGTTTCGGCAAGTCCGAGCGTATCCTGAACAGCCTCGATAAACAGTGCCGTATCGCAGTCCTTGTTGTCCTCGAGGGCATTCACAAGCTCGCAGAGTATCAGCGAAGCCATGCTGAGGTCAAGTCCGCTCGTATCATTGCCGGTCTCGTTCTCTTTCTCGCTGATGAAATCGAGGAAGCTCAGCGGCTCCTTCGGACAGCCCTGCTCCAGCCATTCGCTCATGCGTCCGCAGCTATAGCCGAGGAGGCTCTTGTTCCTTTCGATGCGGAAGCCGTCCGGCTTTCCCGCCATAAGTCCGAGACCGATGCTGTCGAGTATCTCAAAGGCGTCCGCAACGGCGTAAAGTCCCGATATACCGCGTCTTGTCTCCCTTACGGATATGCCCTTGCTGTCGTGGAGGTAGATAGCGTGAGCGACCATGCAGGAGAGTATCTGATTGAGGTAGATGTGGTACTCACCGGCAAAAACTATGGGCTTCTTGCCGGTCTGCTCCACCATTTCAGCCGCCCTGTCAATGTTCTCACGGATATTTTCGGGGAGGACGTTCAGCTCAACGAAGCCGGTGAGCTTTACGGGGTAGAAGAAGTGCATACCGAAGCAGCGTTCCCTGCCGGGGATATCAGCGAAAACCTCCGCGATATCGAGGGACGAGGTGTTCGTGAGGAGCAGGCAGTCCTTTCCGACGATGCCGGAAAGCTTTCCGAAAAGCTCCTTTTTAACGCCGATGTTCTCGAAAACAGCCTCGATAACGACGTCGCAGCCAGCCATATCCTCAGCCCTGTCGGTGAACAGGAAGGCGTTCTTTTTAGCCTCATACTGCTCCTCGGTGAGCTTTTTCCTCCTGAGCTGCTTATCGAGGGTCTTTATCAGTGCGGCAGTGTTTTCCTCAGCGCCGAAGGTATCGAGCACCACGAACTCCGCACCGTTGATCTTATCGAAAAACAGGGAGAAAATGTCCCTGCCCATTTTTCCGTAGCCGACTATTCCTATTTTCATAGCTCAGTCTCCTTGTATTCGCGCATTATCGTCTTTGCCTTTTCCGGGACGAAATCTCCTCTTTCGGCGATGTAGCCGATGAGCCTTTCGGCAGCAGGTATCCCCTGCTTCTTTTCGGCAAAAATATCCGCCCAGCCTATCTCATACGCTCTCTCGGCAGGTATCAGCTCGCCGGACATCACCAGCTCGTAGGCGTTCTGCATACCGCAGATGTCGATAGTTCTTGCGACACCGCCGAGTGCCGGGAGTATGCCGAATGTGGACTCTGGCTGACCCACGCGGGCGTTCTTTTCGATTATCCTGTAGTGGCTGTTGACCGCTATCTCGCTGCCGGAACCGATACAGAAGCCCGTAACTACGCTGACTACCGGGAAATTCAGTCCGCGGAGGAACGTGAAGAAGTGCTTCTGCTTAATGTGACCCGCCGGGAGCTCGCCTGTTCCGTCACAGTTTTCGTCCGCAGAACGGTCCGCGAGAGCTTCAACATCAGCGCCGGTGCTGAAATGGCGTCCGCCGCCGCAGATGATAAAGCCCTTGATATTTCCGGACTTTGCACGCTCCTCGACCTCAGCCATAACGGCTTCGTAATCGCGGAAGAAATCGGCGGTCATGAGGTTGTTCGAGGGGGCATTCATAGTAAGACGGAGAATGCCGTTTTCCTCGGTAAGAAGCATGGTATCACTCATTGCTGCCGCCTCCGTTCTTATCAGCCATGAGCCTGTAGAAGGCTCTGGACTCGCATTCGAGGATATCCTCCTGAGAGCTCTTTCTTGCCGTGATGAAGCAGCGGTTGATCTCCTCTATCTGCTTCCGGGACTTGTCCTTGAAGAGCTTATCCGCGTACTCGTCGGCCTCCTCCTCATTGACAACGAGGTCGAAGTGCTTGTACATATCTTCGGAAAAGCCCTCGTCCGTTTTCAGGACTATCGCTGTTATGAACGGCGTATCGTCCGGAAACTCCGCGTCCAGCGACATGACCTCAGCCGGACGTATCATCAGCAGACACGGCTGACCGAGGGCTCCGATATTCTCACAAAGCTCCGAAAGCGCAATAACTTCCGAAGCCTCTGTCACAAATTCCTTTTTATTGATCTTCATTTTCCATCTTCTCCAGACATTCCCTTACCGCCTCCGGGATATCGCAGATCATTCTCTCCTTGTTGACGTATGCGAGCTTTCCCGAAACACGGCAGGCAACGAGACCTGTGTTCTTGTTTATGATGTTATGCTTGTAGCTGACTATGCCTCCGGTACAGCTCATCTCGGTGTCTATGCGGACGTCGTCGAGGAGCTTCAGTTCGTGGATATAGCGCTGGCTGCTCTCGAGGACGACCGGGAATAGTCCCTCGTCCACTATGATATCGAGCAGACCGTTGACCTTGAAGAAATTCCAGAGGGCAGTCTCGGCGTATTGCAGATAAACCGAGTTGTTGACATGGCCGAATGAGTCGAGCTCATAGCCGCGCACCGTCAGAGAGTAGGTGCTGTGTCTCATTTTCCCCTCGCCTCCAGCGCTCTCTCGAACTGTCCGTCCGAGGGATCAGTCAGACCCTTGTCAGCATTGTTGAAGGTCTCGATAATGGCGTGTATCTGTGCGAGGGACTTTCCGCTGAGGAGTTCCTTCACGAAGGCGACAGTCTCATCGAGGGAGTTCTTCTCCTGACTGAGCCTTGTGACAAGACCGATATCGAGCGCGTCCTTAGCGGGGATCATCTCGCCTGCGAGTATCATCTGCAAAGCCTTTTCCCTGCCGAGGAGACGGTAAAGTCTCTCCATGCCGCCCATTCCGGGAACAACGCCGTGCATTATCTCGGGAAGCCCGAGGAATGCCGAGGGCGAAGCCACTCTGAACTGACAGCTCAGGGCTATTTCAAGCCCTCCGCCGAAGCAGCCGCCGTTTATTGCAGCAGCGGTTATTATCGGCAGGCTCTCAATGGTACGGAGAAGCTCCCTTGCAGCGCGGAGCTTTCCGGAGAGCACATCAGTGCCCTCGCTGCCGAACAGTGAAACGTCTGCACCGTGGGAGAAATGTCTGCCCTTTCCTACAATAACAAGAGCCCCTACCTGCGGATTTTCGTCCAGCCAGCCGAGGAGCTCCTTTCGGTCTATGAATTCCGGCTCAGTGAGCAGATTTTTCGGACCGTTGTCAATAGTAAGAACGGCGATATTATCCTCGGCACGAAGCTCTGATAAATTCGACCTCATTAAAATTCACCTTACTGATTGACGATATCGTTTCCGTACTGATAGATCTTGCAGAACATATCAACAACATTGCTCATTGTGTCCATAGGCGACTTGAGCATATACTTGCCGATGCTCTGAAGCTTGATATCGAGGTCATACTTGTCAGCGGTCATCTCGATAAGCTCAACGAACATGAGTGAATCGCTGCCGAGGTCTTCCTGCGGATTAGTGTCCATAGTGATCTCGTCTCTATCGACTTCACATTCCTCTGCGTAGTAATCGAAGATCATGTCCTTGATCTCCTGTCTGATCTGATCTGTAAGCTCTCTCATTTTTGTATCCTCCTGAAAAATTATAGTAAACTTAGGTATATGGGGCAGCGCAGTCTTGCGGCGGCACTGCCCGGGGAACAATGAAGAATTATTGCATATATGAAAAATTCACACCTCATCAAGGGTATAAATTTTGCATTTTCTCCTGTTTACGCGCGAGAACTTCTTGACAGCGCCGTTCGCACTTACGTCGAAGAACTCGGTAACGCCCATTTCCTCGAGCTTTTTGAGGGTGAGGTCCCAGCGTATAGGGGTGTAGCAGTTGATGATATTCTCTCTCATGACCTCGTCGCCGGTGGTTATCATGCGGCAGTCGAAGCCGGATATCATGGGATAGAGCGGGTCCTTGTAGACTATCGAGGCACAGAAGTCGTTGTACTCCTTGGTGTAAGCCTCCATAACGGGGTGGTGGTAAGCGACTCCGGTACCGAAGCTGAAAGCCTTCAGCGCACCGCCCTCAAGGGCATAGCCGAGAGCCTCCTCGATCTTGTCAGCCCTGCCGCTTATCATAACGTGGAAACTGGAATTGCCGCTTCCGACGATGAGCTCATCGGGTGAGAAGCGTCTTCCGAGGTATTCAGTGGCGTCCTGATAGTCCATGCCTATGATAACGCCCATATCGAGCTTCATATTGTTTGCTTCGAGGCATTTCATAGTGGAACGGTTCATCATGATGATATCGTGGGCGAATTCATGGCTGACCGAACCGAAGCAGGCACTTATGCTGACGATGCCGGAGCTGTAGCCGGCACCGATATCAGGGATAATGCCCTGTTCTATGTAGTATTCAAAAACGACTCTGTCGCAGATAAGGGAGATGACCCATTCAGCGACTCTGCCGTTATAGGCGGAATTTTTTTCTATATCCTTGCAAAGACCGAGCCTTGTAAAGGCATCGTCGAGGTAGCATTCATATTTTTCCATGAGCTGCGGCGGAAGGTTCACGAGCAGCTTTTCGGGCTTTGAGCCTATACCGTTGAAAAGGAACGCGCGTTTAAACATCAGCAAACTCCTTAACACTTTGATAATACAATCTTAACATTTTATAATTGTGATGTCAAGAGATGCACGAAATTTCGCATATTTTCACGAAAAGACCCGAAAATATAACAGAATTTTATATATTTTTGATATTATACGTCTTGTATATTCAGCCGTGCAGCGTGTTACGCAGCCGTGACCGTTCAAATATTGCTGTTTTACGCGGTTTCCGGCTAATTATTGCGGTCGCTGAAATGATAAAAATAATTGCTTTTGCAGCGTTTTCACCTCCGGATAGCCTTGCCATTTCGTTTCATATGTGCTATAATATGTATAGGATTTTAACAGCCGGAAATTTTTCCGGAATATCATGAGAGTTTCAGAGTTCTGTTACGACTAATATACGGAGCTCTATGGAAGGAGGTATGCCCATGGATAACGGTTCCGGATACTACCGCCGTTATCTTGACGGTGACGACAGCGGTCTGGTCGAGCTTATCCGCGACTATAAGGACGGGCTCATGCTCTACCTTCTCGGGATAACGGACAACTTCCACCTCGCTGACGAGATAATGGAGGAGACATTCTTCCGCATCGCCGTCAAAAAGCCGAATTTCTCAGGCAAAAGCTCCTTCAAGACATGGCTCTACTCTATCGCGCATAACGCCGCCGTGGACTACCTCCGCAAGCACAGACACAGCGTCCCGCTCGGCGAGACCGATATTGCCGATGAGCATTCCCTTGAAGAATCCCACCTCCGTGAGGAACAGCGCATAGAGCTCCACAGGGCAATGAACAAGCTCAGTCCGGAATACCGTCAGGTACTCTTTCTCTCCTTCTTCGAGGAGCTGAGCAATGCCGAAACCGCCCATGTCATGCACAAGACCAAACGGCAGATAGAAAATCTTCTGTACCGAGCGAAGGCTTCGCTCAGATCAGTTCTGGAAAAGGAGGGATTTGAGTATGAGATCATATAAGGATATCTCCGAGAGCGTTTTCCGGCGCCGTGACGAATACCTCGAGCAGAAAAAGAGACGCGGCATCATCATTCGCCGAAGCATTGCAGCAGCGGCTTCCCTCATGATAGTCGTGTTCATAGGTGCAGGACTTCTCGGCAACGATTCCATACGTTCAGCCTTCCGGAAGAGCGGCAGCTTCAGCAGTGCCTTCATTACAGAACCGTCAGAGCTCACTGAACCTCCGCAGCCCTCGTCCGCCCCTGATACACCGACCTCCCCTGCTGTCACTGAAACAGGAACCTCCGCCTCCACGACCGGGACAACGTCCGGCACCGTCACAACGGCTCCCGGCAGCAGTACCACCGCCGTCTCGCAGACTACAGCAACGGCTTCCGGTTCGACCACAAAGAACGGCAAGACTTCAACCACGACCCCGTCCCGCACCACCACTTCGGCGGCTTCCTCAACAGCAAGGACTTCCACTACGACCTCGTGCACAGTCACTACCACCACACGCCGCACGACTTCTCCGCCTGATACCACGACTACCCGTATACACTACACCACTACCACCACTGCTATCGGCTATTCAACAACTACCATAACCCAGACCACCACGGCGATATTCACACAGATTACAACACCGATCATATCCACTGACGAGCCTCTGCCGCCGGAGGAAGTATACCGCGAATATACCGACTACAACACCGGTATCGTCTACGGCATAACATCCGAGGTCCTCACCGATCCGTCTGTCATTGACGAATACATCGACAACACCTACGTCTGGGGTGAGCAAAACGGAAGCTCGGTCTATACGATCGCCTATGTCTACAGTATCCGCGGACGTCCGCGTGACCTTTACATCGCATTGTTCTTCTGCGACTACAGCGACTGGAAACTGTACGTCTACAAAAGGAAGTAGCACCGGGAACGTCGTCCCGCAAATCACAGATCTGCAAAAAAACGGAGTGATACAAGATCACTCCGTTTTGTTTTATTTGCCAAGGGACTTGACGATGTATTTTCCGCAGAGCTGACGGCTCTTTCCGACGTTGTAAACGTGCTCGTGGAGAGTCTTGTCAATGGTCTCGCGGTACTTCTCCCTGTTCGCAAGGAGGTCGCCTACAGCCTTATTGATACCGCTGATCTGGTCAGTTTCGAGCGATACGCCGATAACGTTCCTGAGCGTGATATTGATAGGCTTTGTCTTGATCTTCTCCCACTCGGTATTCATAACCTTCATGGGGGTATTGATAAAGAGAACGGGTCTCTTTGTGACGAATGCGAACTCCCAGGAGATATCCGACCAGTCCGTGATGAGGATATCGGATTCCATAACGGGATTGTTCGATGAGAAATCGGTCTGTATCTCGATGTTCTTGTTTTCCTTGAACTTCTCAGCCATTACCTCGAACTTCTCGGGCTCATGGCGTACCTGCTGCGGGTGAGGACGGACGATGACCTGATAATCGGTCTTTGCGAGCTCACCGAGGATATCGTCGATACAGGAGTCGATGATGTTATCCGGCTGCCACGAGGGAGCAATGAGTATCTTGGGGACTTCGTTCTCCTTATGCTCAGTGCTTTCGTACTTTTCTATCATCTCGTCGATGATAGGATAGCCGGTCTCAACGATACGCTTCTTGGGTGTCTTGTAAAGCTCCTCCGCGTCACGGAGCTCGCTCATACAGTCGGGACCTACGGCGAAGACCGTGTCGTACCAGTCGAGAGCGCCCTTTCTGAGGGTGAGAGCCGTGCTTCCCATGCCGTGGAAGGTGTAGACGTACTGGACGTTCTTCCTTACACGCGAACGCTTGATGTGGTACTTTTCAAGGTCGGGCATGGTCATGACGCACATATCGCAGTCGAGCTTCATAAAGAGCGGGATAAGCCTCTTGTTGGAGGCTATGTAGTAGGGCTTTATCTGCGGACGGGGATCCTTGAAGATCTTGTCGTCCGGGTCGCTTGTGACGTAGTGGATATCGAGGTCGGAGTGCTCACAGATATAGTCTATCATGCCGGCGTAGTATTTATAGAAGCCGTTCTGTTCAGAGTAGAACATGAGCTTCATATTCTTTACCGCGAAGAACTTCTGGTAGTCCTCCTTTTCGCGGGCACTGTTTGCTTTGTAGATCTTTTCCTTCTCTATCCTCTGTGTACGCATCTTTTCGAGGTAGTCGTAATCGACGTACTTCTTGGGCGGCATACAGAGGTTTGTGAGCATCATCATGGGGATAGCGAAGAGGTTTCCGAATATCCAGTAGAGACCTACGCCTGTGGGAACGAGGAATGCAAAGTAGGTCGAGAATGCCACCATGAAAAGCGTGGTCAGAACCTTGTTGACATTGCCCTGAGCCATCTGGAGAATGTTTATCTTGTTCTGCACCCAACAGAGCAGCCATGCACTCAGACCGGAGAAAAGCGGAATGAGCAGGAGCTTGTCGAAGTGCTTGATCGAGGGCGTTGCGCTGAGGTCGAGACCGAGGAAGTGCATATCGAAATCCTTGATATCCTTGACCTCCTGACCGTACTCATTGAGCACAGCAGGCATATTGCCGTTAAGGACGCCGTCCTTGATGTTCCTGATGATGTTTACCTGATAGACATTGCCCTCGGACTTGAAATCCGGGACGAACTGCACCATCCAGTCCCTGAGAGCGTCGATAGCGCTTGAATCTATCTGCAATACATAGGAGAGCGGACGGTAGATGACGTATACCAGACCGAGAACGAGCGGTATCTGTATCAGAAGCGGAACAGTACCGAGAATGGGGTGGTACTTGTACTTCTTGTAGAGCTTGAGACGTTCATCGGCGAGCTTATCCTTGTCGTCGATGTACTTTATCTTCAGCGCATTCTCCTCCGGCATCATCTTAACCATGTTGATGGAGTTCTTCTGCGTGAGAAGGCTCAGCGGAAAGAGGAGGAATTTCGTGAAAAGGGTGAATACTATAATGCTTAGTCCGTAGTTATGGATAACATTATAGATAAGACTCATTATCCAGCCGAGGGCTGTACCTAATACTGACATATGCTATCTCCCGATCAGTCCTTGTCGTCTTCGAGGAGGTCATCGGCAGTGATAACGTCCTTTTCTCCGTCGTGGAGAGCGTTTATCTCAGCGGCGTCGATAGCCTCGACCTCTTCCTCCTTCTTCTTGAAGGCGCGTCTGATCTTGCTCCAGAAAATACCGAAGAAGGTACCGAGAGCGATGAGTATACCAGCACCTATCTCGATGATATAGCTTGTGGTCGCAGGGTCGATGTACATAGCAGCATTTGAAGTTAACATATCCATATTCTCCTTTTTTCTATCCGTACCGGTATTTCCGGTATCATTCGTTTTCGTGCTCCGGCAGAAGCTCCCAGTTGTCGAAATCGCGGGCATCGCCGGTTATCCTGTACCGCGCAGTGTATTTGAGTGCGCCGTAATTGAGGAATTTTACTGACTGCAGGTATCTTTCGGGGTGGAGGTCATTTTCGATGACGTCATTGTAAGAGAGACCGCAGCCGCTGTGGTCGATGCCGGCAAATTCCAGCACACTTGCGCCGAAATAGTCGTTGGAAAGCTCCGAGTACCTGTCAAAGGCAATGGGCTCGCTTCCCGAACCGGCAGGCTTTATCAGCAGGGCTGTGGTGATAGCGCTTTTCAGCTTGAGGTTGAAAACGCCGTCAGTCTCATTTGGCGGTCTGCCGTGATCGCCGAGGATTATGACCGTGGAGTTGTCCCAGATGCCGAGACGCTTCATCTCGTCGAAGTAGTAGAAAAGTATCTCGAAATCGCCGCGAGTGGTCTCGTAGACGTCAGCCTCGCCGTCAACAGGCTCATAGAGCTCTGCAAGGTCGGACGAAAGGTTGTGCGAAGCGCTGAGATGAATGAACGAGAAGGTCTTGTTCTCATGGTCAGCGTCAAGACCGTGCGCTTTGAGGTAATCGAAATAGCGCAGGTCGGTGAAGGGCTTGAGCTTGGGGACTATCTTGTCCTCCGGCATCTCATCGGGGATAAGGTACTGTCTTCCGGGATAAGTTCCGAGACCGCAGGCGGCCGAGCCCTTTAGTATGCCGGGGAGGAGCCTTGCGAACGAGAGCTTGGCGGTCCCGTGGATAACGCCGTACTCCCCGAAGTAATTGGGCTTAGCCTCCGAGCTGTCGTAGAAGCCTATATTGTCGCAGAAACCGCTCATCATGCGCGGCATCTCGACCGTCGTAATGGTATCGGGGATAAGGTTTATGTCATAGCCGTTCGCTTTGAGCTGTTCCGGAAAGCTGTCGCCGTCCCAAGCCTTTTTCATGTAGCCGTACCATTCGCCGCCGTCGTACTGTTCGCCCGTGAGCATCTGTGCGACCGAGGGGAAGGTATTGGTGCTGTGCGAGACATTGTTCTGATAATAGGTAAAGCCGCTGAATTTATCGTTTAGCTCGGGGTATTTTTCGAGCATGGCGTCCATGTAGTCGCCGTCGAGACGGTCCGAGAGGAACACCACGATGTTGCCCTTATCCGAAAGGGACATCGCCTGACTGTAGGAAAGGTAGCCGTAGTATCTTTCATCGTATTTGCTGAGGTCAGTCCTCAGCGCCTTTATGCCAGCCCAGCCGAGCTGTACTGCGAGGGCGGCAGCCGATATGTAAAGCACCGCGTTCCTGTCGGCAATGCCGAGACGCTTTTTCAGAGGCTTCTTAACCGCGATGATATGGAGTATCAGCGGGAGAAGCACTATCACCAGATAGGCAAGGGTACCCGCAATCGTTGCGGCTTTCAGCTCGGAGTATGACGTTCTGTAGCCCGTCATGACCGTGCTGTCCGGGTTGAAGAACACCGCCTGCATGAAGAAGGCGATGAGCAGACCTGCGAGGAGCCGTGATATCACGGAATAGACGCGTGGGAGGAATTTTCTGAGCAGGAGGAGCACTCCGCCGAGCAGGACCGCGTTCGCAAGACCTGCGAGCATGACCGGGAGAAGTATCTCACCGGCAGGCATGGGGAAAAGCTCCTGATTATCGCCTATCACATAAAGCGGAGACAGAACGAATATCGCAAAGCTCAGTGCAAAGCTCAGCACAGCCGCCGCAATAACGCTGCGGAGTGTCATGGGCTCACGCTTCCTGAGCGGTTTTTCCTTAGTTTTTCCGGCAGGACCGGCGTCCTTTTTGACTTTGGCAGTTTCTGTATCCATCCTATCACTCCTGACAAAAAAATATCAGGTGTGTGCATTTGCCGCACACTATATTATTTTAGCACAGCAGTTTCACAATGTCAAGGAACGGACGAGCAAATTGAGCAATTATAACAAAAAAAGCGCGTAAAATCGCGCCTTTTTGCAGAAAGTAGTATTAACCGCACTGCTCTGTAGTGAACACCGCCCCCGGCGTCCCTCGTTTGCAGGAGTTCCTGTGCGAAAAATCGGAACGGCGAGAGCGCCGTTCCTGCACGTATCAATCGTCAAGCAGCTCCCAGTTCCCGAAATCCCGCGCATCGCCGGTGACACGGTAGCCGCGTTTCTTCACCATGCAGCCGTAGCCGGCGAAGTCCCAGCCGCGGATATACCTCGGCTCGCTGATATCGTCCCTCACAACGTCAGCGAAGGAAGGTCCCAGTCCACTGTGGTCGATACCGGCGTATTCGAGTATGCTTGCCGCGAAATACGCAAGCGAAAGCTCCGAATCCCTGTCCTTTCCAAGCTTCACGTTATCCGCACCGGCAGGCTTTATCAGCAGTGCGGAGGTTATCGCGCTGTCGAGCTCGCCCTTGTTTTTCAGCTCACGCGGTGCTCTGCCGTGGTCGCCGAGAACGATTATGGTCGATGTGTCGTATATCCCGAGCTCCTTCATCTGCCGGAAATACTCCGAGAGTATCTCGAGATCGCCGCGAATGGTCTTGTAGATGTCGTTATCGCCCTCATAGTGGTGGAGCTCCGCGATACCGTCAAAGACCGTGTGGGCGCAGTTGAGGTGGACGAAGCTGAATACCGGCGCGGTATTATCCGCGTTCAGACCGTGCTTCCGGAGGTAGTCGCAGTAGCCGAGGTCGTGGTCAACGGAAGCCTGCTGCGGGAGGAAGTCCTCCGCGCGTTTGGGGTCGGCTATCATGCCGCGGCAAAAATTCGCGCCCAGCCAGTAGGTGAGGCTGTGTTTGAGGCTGTAGGGCGACATTCTCGCCGCCGAGAGCCGCAGCATCGTGAGGTACATACCGTACTTTCCGAGGCGCTTCACCTTGGTGTCGTCCTCGTAGCGGCTGATATTGTCGCACTGTCCCATGACCTGTGCCGGACTGCTCAGGCAGGTTATCCTGTCCGGCAGGAGGTACACATCATAGCCGTTTTCCTTGAGAATGGAGGGCAGAGTGTCCCCTTTCCATGCGTCCGTGAGGTAGTCAGACCATTCGCCGCCGTCATAGTTCTTGTTGGTGAGCATCTGCGGAACGGTCGGGAAAGTGCTCGTGCCGGTGGAGAGGGTGTTCTGATAGAAAGTGAAGCCGCTGAATTCATCGTAAAGCTCAGGGTATTTTTCGAGCATATCGTCCATCCAGAGGCTGTCGAGACGGTCGGTCAGGAAGACTATGACGTTGCCCTTTTTCGCAAGGGACATGGTCGGCTCATAGGAGAGGTAGTAGTTCTGAATGCCGTTGTATTTGCGGACGTCCGTGCTCATGCTCCTGACCGAAACTGTTCCGGCGTGAATGAGGAAAAGCGCCGCCGAAGCCGCTATCAGTGCCCCCTCCCCGGCAGCCGTCCTGAGTTTGCGTGAGGGGAAGAAATGTCCGAGCACGAGAAGTATCAGCGGAAGAAAAACTATCGTCCAGAACAGCACCGTATCCAGCATTATCGCCGTCCTGTGGCTGCCGTAGTCAACATCTGCTTTCAGGACGACTTCTCCGCGGTTCAGGAAGAAGCCCTGTACCGTGAAAGCGAGGAGGAGTCCGAGGAAAAACCGCGAGAGCACAAGGTAGACGTTCCTGTGAATGACGAGTGCAAGGCAGAGAAGTCCGCCGAAAATGAGCGTACCCATTGCCGCCGCACCGAGCATGGGGAAAAAGATGTGCCGCAGGTCCACCATGAAAGCGGCGGGGGCATCGAAATATACAAGAACAGGCGAAAACAGCAGCAGAGTAAAGCTCAGCGCCGCACTGAGTACGGCTATGGAGGGAAGCTTCCCGTCCAGTATAGCTTTCTGCGTTGTTTTCACCTGTTTCATTTAATGCACCGCCTTATTCGTGAGAGGGCTGCTCCTCCCAGTTGTCGAAGTCTCTTGCGTCGCCTGTGACCTTATAGTAAGCCTTGTAGATGACCTTTCCGTAGCCGCCCCAGTCGAAGGTCTGCATATACCTGTCGGGGTGGAGGTCGCCGTCGATGACGTCCTTGTAGGAAAGACCGAAGGCGGAATGGTCGATACCGGCGTATTCAAGGACGCTCGCCGGGAAGAAGTCATTGGAGAGCTCGGAATATCTGTCGAGCTTCAGCTCACCGCGTTCGCCGGCAGGCTTTACAAGGAGAGCTGTAGTGATAGCACTTGTGAGACCGGGCTCATCGTCTATCTCGATCTCAGCAGGTGCTCTGCCGTGGTCGCCGAGAACGATTATCGTGGTGTTGTCGTAAACGCCGAGCTTCTTCATCTGGTTGAAGTATTCAAAGAGTATCTGGAAGCCGCCGCGAGTAGTCGAATAGATATCGACCTTTTCGTGTGTGTCGTAGAGGTTGACTGTCTCAGGGGAAGAACCATGCGAGCAGTTGAGGTGAACGAAGGTAAAGGTCTTTTCGTCGCTGTCCGCATTGAGCTTGTTCCTGCGGAGGTAGTTGTAGTAGTCGATATCGGAGGAAACACCTATAGCCATAGGCATTATGTCCGGGTAATCGTTCTTGTACTCGATGAACTTCGAGGAGAGGTTCGAACCGAGACCGAGCGTGAAGTAGCTCTTCATCGCATAGGGAGAAAGTCTCGAGAGTGAGATCTGCGTCATTGTCGGGATAATACCGCCGTCGCCGAGGTAGTTGAACTTGATATCGTCAGAATCGCAGTCCTTGATGTTGTAGCACTGTCCCTCGAGCTGGTTGACCGTGCTGTAGGTCGTGAGGCTGTCGATGAGGAGGTTTACATTGTAGCCGTTCTCGGTGAGTACCTTCGGAACAGTTTCGCCCTCCCAGGCCTTGCTCGTGTAGTCAGCCCACTCAGTTCCCTTGTAGCGGTAATTCGTGAGCATCTGCGGAACGGACGGGAAAGTGTTTGTGTTATGGGAGATGTTGTTCTGATAGAACGTGAAGCCGTCGAAATAGTCCTTGACATCGGGGTAGCGGTCAATGACCTCGTCCATCCAGAGGCTGTCGAGACGGTCGGTCAGGAAAACGACGACGTTGCCCTCCTTTGAAAGGGACATCGATGGCTCATAGGAGAGGTAGCGTGTATAGCTCCTGTTGTACTTTTTGAAATCAGCACGGAGTATCGAGGTGCCTACGCCAACGAACTGCATAACGAAGATGAGTCCGGCGAGATAAGGCAGAACAGCGCCCTTTCCGGCATTGAGGATCTTGTTTTTGGGCCTTGCCTTTGCGATTATGTACAGCGCAAGCGGAAGGAAGAAAATAACGCTGAGGACAAAAATGTTTATCATCACCGAGGTCATATTGTCGGTGTACTTTGCATCGTCACCGGTCAGCGAGGTCATCTTGCTGTTCAGGAAGAGCGATTGAATGTATATCGCGAGCAGGAAGCCGAGGATAAGCCTCGAAAAGCCCTGACAGAGCCATTCCTTGATGAGCAGCAGGAGGTTGAGGAAGCCTATGAGGACCGCTGATGCAGCAAGAGCCGTGAGCAGGAGCGGTATCGCGATATGCTTGAAATCAACGACGAATTCACGCTGATTGCCGAGGAAAATGTCCACAGGCGAGAAGAAGAATACCGTGAAGCACACCGAGATACTGAGCAGTATTATCGAGAGCTCGTTCTTCTTGTTAAATCTGCTGTAAGGCTTGTTTTTTCCGTCTTTTCCGGGAGTTTTTTTCTCCTTTGCAGGTTCAGCGGCGGCAGCAGCCTCCTGGACGGTTGTTTTTTCAGTATTTTCCATTATTACCCTCTTTTCAGTCAAAAATCATTGCATATTACATTTTAGCACAGCCGCCGCTATATGTCAAGAAATAATGCGGATTGTTAACAATTCCGCCTGCGGCGCTGCGATACCCTATGTCGAAAATGTTGCAAAACCATTGAAATGCACTGTAAAATATGGTATAATATAACAAAGATTTTTGCAGAAGTCGTTCAATACTGCAACAAGAGCAAACTCAGGGGTGGTAGTATGAAAAATGGAATGCTCAGAACTATTTGCAGCATTTTAAGCGGAGTGCTGTTATCGGGCAGCGGTATTTTGCAGAATACGGCGGTAGTAAATGCGAAGCCGGCAAGGGTCCCGCAGGATATGGGCTATCAGTGGCATTTAGAGCCGGTGATCGAAGCGGATAACATACTTGTCGGCGACTATGCTTTCGATAACGAATCTTTCCATAATTATGTATATATCGAAAAGGACGGAAAGTACGGCTTCATTGATCATGACGGAAATATAGTTGTTGAACCGATCTATGACGGCTGCAATGCAAATCGTTATGGGCTGGATAGCTTCAGAGCAGTTTATGATACAAAAAGCGGCAAAGATGTGCCTATTTCGAGAGATACTGATTGTATAGACAAGATCGTTGACGGTTATAATTGGGGCGGCAGCGGACATCCTCCGATAGGGGGACCGTATATTCATAGTTTTTTATGGAGTACAGTGGATAACAAGGGTTATCGTGTGATTTCTGATATTGGCGGGGACTGGTCTTATTCTGAGTGGTCTAATAAGGAAAACAGTGGAAATGAAGCACACATTGTGCAGCCAAGCACATATTCACTGAAAGCATATAGCAGCAGAAGGTTTGAAACGCATGAGCCTATGAAAAACTTCACAGGCATAGGGGATTCTGAGCTTGTCTCGTCTGATTTCGGACTTGCTTATCCTGACAGATTGCTTGTGGAACCGGAGTATAAATACGCATATTCTAATAAATCCCCCGATGGTGAGGGTGGTGCTTCTTACGATAATATTTATTTTGCATTTTCCAAGGATAATGAAAAGTGGATAGTCTTTGACAATGAGGGCAATAAGGTCGCGGAGGATCTTGAGGCTTTTGAAGATAATTACTACTATTCATACGCGTGGGAACCGGTATCTGTAATGTATTATGGAGAAGACTGGGAAAGCTTTAAAAAGGAATTTTTTGTTCCCGCACCGTTCGTTCCGACAGAAGGTGTTATAGCGGCAAAGAAAAACGTCTCATGCGGCTACATCGACCTGAACGGAAATGTTCTGGTGGAGTTTGACGAGTTTGAAGATATCCGTCCCGTCCATAACGGCCTTGCATGGGTAAAGAGAAACGGAAAATGGGGAGTGATCGAGCTGCTCAAAAAGGGCGGGAATAAAGCTCCGGAAAACCAAAAGAAAAAACCTTGCAGGATAGATTACAGCGGCGGTATCGTTGAGGACGTTCTCTGTACCGAGGAGATGTTCGGACAGGATAATACAGTTTATCATAAGGATATATCAACTCTTGCAGTAGCCCTCAGTATGGCGGCTTATGATGATGACGGACACGGAGAGAAGTCAAAGAACGACAAAAACGGCATTCCGGTCTCAAACGGCGTGCATAAAGGCTACTACATCATGGACGCATATGATACGCTCGGCTTTGATAATAAAATGTTGTTCAGCTATTCTGGTTGCCCGGAAGAGTATAAATATGATAAGGAAAAGCTGAAAAAAAAGATGCAAGATCTAATTCCTTTCGGTAATCTGGATTTTCACGAATACGAAGACGATACAGACGCATTTTCAATCGCGACAAAGGAATTTGATGATACTATTCTAGTTGCATTTTCGATCAGAGGAACCGCTATGTGGCATTCAGATGATATTTGGAAAGATTTAGATTTTATTTCAAGCGAATTTGACATTTATGACAGCAGCGGTAATAAAATAACAACTCTTTCACTTCATAAAGGTTTTGGTTCGTTCTACGAAAAAGTGCTTTTGTGCTGGTATTTTTATTTGGAAACATATGGAGACTACATAAAAGGTACAGGCAAGCAGGTCAAATTCCTTTTCACAGGTCACAGTCTTGGTGCAGCCTGTGCCAATATATGCGGCTATGCAGCGAATCGCGGAGCATTTGGCGATCTTGTGACGGAAGATGATATCTACACCTACACCTATGCTACGCCTAATGTAGTTACCTATTACAGCGAGGACACATTGAATTATGCCCGGAATATCTTTAATGTGCTTAACAAGGACGATTTCGTCACATCTGTACCTTTCGGATACGTCAAATTCGGTAATTGCAGACAGTTTAAAGTTGAGGACGAGCATTATAATGGCTACTGGATTTTCGATGGCATAGTGACAGAAACCGGAAACCTGTTAAATGATCATGCTTTTGGACGCTATGTTGAAGGCGTTAAAAGGAGCGAATTCAGCGAGAGCGGTGAAAACTGGGTGGTGGAAGAATATGAATGTCCTGTTGATGTGGAGGTCTACTACAAGGATAAGCTTATCGGCAGGATAAGTAATGAGGAAATAGATGAGGAGAACACCCTTATCCCGATGTTCGTTGACGAAAACGGAGGGAAATCCTTTGCACTGCCAAAAGATGAGGATTTTGAGGTCAGAGTCACAGCATATGACAGCGGCAGCATGAACGTGAAATTCCAAGAGGTAAAAATGAACGGAGAGACCGCGGGTGAGCTCTACGAATACAACGATATCCCCCTTGAAAAAGGGAAGCTGTTTTCAGTTGCCGCAAAGAAAGATGTTTCTGAGCAAAGAGTACACATCATAGATGCAAGCGGTAACGTGATAAGCGTCGTAGGAGAGAACGCTGACAAGTCGGATAATAAGGGGATCCCGAAAGTCCTCGTGATAGTTCTCATTGCAGTTTTAGCGTTATTGCTGTCCACGATAATACTGTTGTTGGTGATAGCGAAACGAAAAAAGAACAGACACAATGCTCTCCGATAAGGCGGCGAGCAGGCAATTATTTGGTTAAAAAAGGCTGGGTAACATTGCAGTTACTCAGTCTTTTTCTCATATGATTTCGCCGTAACAAATAAAAAAACGTCTGCATTGAGTCAATCCCAAATTCTGTGTAAACGAAAAATAGTGCAATAAAAGAGTATATGATGAGACCGATTGTGAAAGCAGTCGGTCTTATCTGCATATTAGCA
>CACYSQ010000014.1 GCA_902777125.1 Ruminococcus flavefaciens | reverse complement strand
GGCATGACAGGCGCTAAGACATCTACACTCACAGTTCCTGTTACAGCAGCCCGCAACGGTCAGAAGTACCGCTGCATCGTTAAGTCCTCCAACGGCACAACAGTTACATCTTCAACTGCTACACTGACCGTTAAATAAACCACCCTTTTTTAACGGCAGAAGCCCCGCAGATACCTGCGGGGCTTTTTTTATCAGCGGCTCAGACTGAAAGCTGCATTCACGTTATACCGTACAAAAAGACCGTTCCCACAGCTCTGTGAGAACGGTCTGATCTTACTTCTTGCTGAATACCTCTTTCTTTATCAGCTCATAGTTCGCATCGTAATCGGTTATCTCTATTACCCAGCCGTTCGGATTGTTCGGGTCGTCCGTGAACGTTCCGTCCGCCGGTATCTGTATCTGCTGTGTCTTGTAGCGGATAACAAACGGCAGCCTCAGCGAGAGCTTGTAGAGTTCCCACTTCGACATATTGCTCGTCATTGACGGCAATGCGCCCTTGGTGATCTTTCTCAGGAATGAGAAACCGCCCTTTCGTGCCTTTTTTATCAGTGCCGTTATGACCTTTCGCTGCCGGTTAGTGCGCTCGAAATCGTAGTTTCCGACGTTCCTGATACGCGAATACGAAAGCGCCTGCTTGCCGTTGAGGTGGAGCTTTCCGCCGTGCTCAAGGAGGTCGGACTCGCGCTCATCGCCCATAAGTTCGTTGACCTCGGAAATGAGTATGACGTTCAGCGCCTCAGCCTCCGCATCGGACATCTCGATGTCAACACCGCCTGCCGCGTCGATAACGCTTGCGAAGGTGCTGAAATTAATCTGTATGTAGTTGTCGATCTTAACGCGGAAATTCTTCTCGATGGTGTCCATGAGAAGCTCCGGACCGCCGAATGAGTAAGCCGCATTCAGCTTATTATAGCCATGTCCCGGTATCTCGACATTGCAGTCGCGCATGAACGATGTCATGGTGAGCTTGTTGGTCTTGCTGTTGAGGGAGACAAGTATCATCGAATCCGAACGTCCCCTTTCGACATCGGATCTTCCGTCAGTGCCGATGATAAGGACGCTTTTGACGTATTTCCGGCTGAGGGCGTCCTCGGTACGGGTACGCTCACCGGTCGAGACAAGGTTCATCTTGTTTATGAGCGTCAGCGAGGTGCAGGAATAGATGCCGAAAAGTATGAGGAAGATGCTCAGGAGGCTGAGCAGGACGCGGCGGATTATCTTCCAGACAAGGGGCTTCCTGTGCTTTTTCTTGACCTTGACGACCGTCTCATGGACAGGCGGCTGCGGAACGTGCGCCTGTCTTGCGGGCTGCTTTTTCTTTTTCAGCTTCTTTTTAGGCGGACGCGGGCTCTGATAAGGCGGCGGATAATAGCCTCCTGACGGCGGTGGTGGAGGCGGTGGAGGTGCGGACTGTCCCTGCTGATAGTAACCGCCCTGCTGCGGGGACTGGGACTGTCCCTGATAGTAGCCGCCCTGCTGCGGGGACGAGGACTGTCTCTGCTGATAGTAGCCGCCCTGCTGTGGGGACTGGGACTGTCCCTGATAATAGCCGCCCTGCTGCGGGGACGAGGGCTGGCTCTGCTGATAATAGCCGCCCTGCTGCGGGGACGAGGACTGTCTCTGCTGATAGTAGCCGCCCTGCTGCGGGGACTGGGACTGTCCCTGATAGTAGCCGCTCTGCTGTGGGGACTGGGGATGTCCCTTCTGATAATAGCCGCTCTGCTGTGGGGACTGGGACTGTCCCTGATAGTAGCCGCCCTGCTGCGGGGACGCGGACTGTCTCTGCTGATAGTAGCCGCCCTGCTGCGGGGACTGGGACTGTTCCTGATAGTAGCCGCTCTGCTGTGGGGACTGGGACTGTCCCTGATAGTAGCCGTTCTGCTGTGTATTTCTCTCGCTTTCGGGCAGCTCGAAGCATATCGTGTCCTGATCGTCGGTATTATCCGGCTTTCTGTGGAAATGTTCCCTGTCCTGCATGATTTCTCCTTTCTATGGGAAGAACCTGTACCCGACATTCCGGATACAGGTTCGGTTCAGACCTTTTTAAGCCTTACGGCTATGTATGTCAGCAGCATTGCCGCCAGATTGTAGATTATCAGGGCAGATGCCGACATATAGACAAAGTTCTTCAGGAATGCCTTCGATATTATCATCGCCATGCTCAGTCCCAGTCCGAGAAGTATCGAGGCTGTCTGTATGATAAGACCGATTATCGCCGATGAATGTATCACCTTTGCGCTTATGAGAAGCTGTGCGAGCGATGTGAATTTTCCGGTCGTCGCCATAGAAGCACTCAGCCTTACAGCCTTGCCGGTCTCGGCATCGAAGTCCTCGTGCAGGCGCTTGGGGATTATCCTCACCATGTCCTCCGGAACTCCGAGTGTATTGTGGAGCTTCCTTACGGTTATGCAGGGATCAACGCTCTTGACTATGAGGCAGACCTTGTTCTTGCAAAGCCTGTTCGCCCACTTCTTGACGTTCCTCTCACCTCTCAGGCTGACGATGAACATTGCCGCGAGGTTTCCGGATATCGAGAGGTAAAGCGCCTCCTGCTTCTCGGTGAGGTACTCAGCCTCCTTCGCCTTGGTGGGAACGCCCTCGATATTGTGGCTCGACATCAGCTCCCTGTTGCCGAAAAGTACGCGCTTGTTGTTTATCCAGCCGCACATACCGAGTGATTCCTCGAAGGAATAGTTGTCGATGCGGTAGAGCATATCGGTATTTCCGTCGGTGACATCGCTGAATATCTGGTACATCACGCTGCCGCCGTGGTAGGTCAGGCTTGCCGCTTCAAGAAGCGCCTCATCGACCTTGGTATTTGAGAAGAGCTTGATGCTCTCGAGCTTAGCCGTTCCTGTCGGGAAGAGGTCGCCCGCGTCAACGAGGACCGAATTTGCGTCAAAGAAATCGTCAACGCTCTGGTAGCCGAGGATTATGCCCTTGTTGTCGAAAGCCTTTTCCGCGGTCTTTTCGAGGGGGATATTGACTACCAACGGCATGGCCGCGCACGACGATGCACTTATCATCATGCTGAATATGGACATTCCGAAGGCTGCCGCACCCATTGCCGAGTAGGAGTCCCTGCGGCAGTAGGCGAGGAAAAGCGCTACCGCTGCCGAGAAAAGCAGGCACATCGGAGCTGCCCTGCGGCAATATCTGTCGGTCATGTCCGAGGAGTAGGTGTATCTCAGGAAGTCCGTGAGGAAGTCCGTGCGGCGTGTGGAGGCGAGTATCGGGAAATCGCCGAGAGTGCCTCTGGTGAGCCTTTCAGCCCTGTCCTCGTCCGTGACGTAGACCACTCCGCAGCGGTCGCAGCTCTTTGAGACAAAGCGGAAATTCCTTGCCGCCCGCCGGATTATCAGAAGCTTTCCGACGGCATTTATCAGGAGTGCGAGTATTCCCACGGGCATATAAACGTGTATCTTCCCCTCACTCGCAAGGTCGGTGCTGTAGAACGCTGTCAGCGCTGCAAAAACGCAGCTCAGCGCAGTTATCGCGGTCATGGAGTCGCTGTCCGGCTTGAATGAGATGAGATTTTTCAGTCCCTTAGATATGACCGCAAGCGACGAAACTATCGCAAGTGTGCCGAGAACGAGCTGCGTTCCCACGAATATCTTGATATGCTCGGACTTGTCAAACATATTTATCATCGGTATGCCGAACTGGTTGCCGAGCGTGAGGTAAAGGCTCAGGAAAGCGGTCATGAAGAGTATGAACACGCGCGAGGATATCGTGCTTTTCAGCTCGAAGATGTCCCTTCCGACGTCCTCGACATCGCCGTAGTAATTGAAGTCAACAATGCGCTTGGTACGCTTTTTCTTAGCCTTGACGGAGAGATATTCCTCCTGCTGCTGAGTGATATGCACATCGAGCGAGCTTGCATCGACCTCTCCGCGCTGGCTCAGGTCGAGGCTCGTCATCTCAGCTCTCGGTGCCGGTTCTACGGGCTTTGCAGCCTCAACGGCAGCCGGTGAGGGAACGATATCCGTGATATGCTTTCTTCCCTCGGGACTTTCATTCTCCGCTATCATCGCGGCACGGGTCTTTTTCTTCTTCCTGAACGAGGGCGGAGTGTACATATACTCGCCGTCAGGTCTCTCCCTGTCGTAGGTCGAGCCGGTCTGACGGCGGCGGTCAGGCTTGCGGCGCTTTCCGCGCTTGCGGTCGCTGACCTCCTTTGCCCTTGTGGAATGGCTCATGCGGCGTATCTTCGGGGTCTCGTCGAGGTTTATGTTAGCGGAAGGCTCAGCGTACTGACCCTCCGGCTTTCTCACCGTGGTTGAACGCACCTCCGCAGCGGCTCCCTTTCCGATGACGGATATCTTCTGCCTTGAGAGGTCAGCCGGCTTATACTCATTTGCGGGTTCAGCCTGACGGAGTGCGCCGTGGAACAGGGAGGATTTCTCGTCAGAGAGCGTTATTTTCTGTCTTTCACGCGGACCGAGCTCGGGAGCTTCGACCGTGGAATTGATTATCTTCTGTGCGTCAACTCTGCCGACGCTTGTTTTCGGTTCAGAGCTTTCGGGAGAATACTCATCGAGGATATTCTCCAGCGACATCTTGTTATCCGGCATGGCTGCCTCCTTTATCAGAGCGCTGCCGCAGGACCTCGTACATGAATATTCCTGCCGCAACAGAGGCGTTCAGCGAATTGATCTTTCCGCGCATCGGAAGCTTTATCATGAAGTCGCACTTTTTCTGTATGAGGCTGCTGATGCCGAAGCCCTCAGAGCCGATGACAAGGGCACAGCCGCCTGTGAAGTCGGTCTCGGTGTAGTCCGAGCCGGAAGCGTCCGTACCGTATATCCACACGCCGTTGTCCTTGAGCTTGTCTATCGCGGAGGCAAGGTTCGATACTCTTGCTACCGGGACGTAGCTTGCTGCACCTGCCGAGGTCTTGTAGACCGTCGCATTCAGTGAGGCACTCCTGCGTTTCGGGATAATGACGCCGTCAGCACCGGAGGTCTCAGCGGTACGTATTATCGCACCGAGATTATGAGGGTCCTCTATCTCGTCGCAGATGATTATGAAGGGCTTCTCCCCTTTTTTCCGGGAAATATCGAGGATATCCTCAACGGAGACATACTCTCCGCACGAGCCCTCCGCAACGACTCCCTGATGAGAGGCGCCTCCCGAGAGACGGGAGAGCTTTTTGTCATCGGCGTCCTTGACAACGATGCCCTTTTCCCTTGCAAGGCGGCGGATTACTCCGAGAGTACCGCTGCTGCCGTCTATGTAAATAGTATCGAGTGAAGCGCCTGATTTAAGCGCCTCCATAACGGGATTTCTTCCGCAGATAATGTCCGCGGGAGCCTCCCTGAACTTATTATCCTTATCCATATCTTTATCAGAGGGAAAGTCCTCTGCTCCTTTTTTATCTTTTATTCTACATTATATCACTGCTTTGCCCGAATTACAAGTGTTTTTTTCTGGTTATCATGTATTTTCAGGCAAAAGCTCTATCACCGACAGCTCCGGCCGGTTGAATATACGCGGTATGAATATCATTCTGAGCGGCTTTGCAAGTCCGCGGCTGATGATATGCACCGTGTCCCAGTAGGTGTACATACCGCAGGTGCGCTTGGGGAAAACGCCCTGTCCCGGGGCATAGAGTCCCTGATCGAGCAGTCCGGGTATGCGCCACTGTCCCGCGTGGGCGTGGCCTGAGAGTATGAGGTCAAATCGTGTGCTGCCGCTGCGGAGGTAATCGTCTATCTGCTCGGGCTTGTGGGCAACGAGGATATTGTAATAACCGCCGTCAAGGGTCGCAAAGCATTCCTTCATCTGTCCCTTGTAGAACGCATCGACCGCGCCGTATATCCTCACGGAATTGCCCCTGATATCGAGCTCTGCATAGTCCCCCATGAGGAGCTTCACGCCGGTCTTTTCAGCGTCGCGGAAGAATTCCTCGGTGTCACTGCGTTCATATTCATGATTTCCGGGAGTGTAGCAGCACGGGTACTTTTCCGCCGCCTTACGCATCACTGTAAGGGCATTTGTTGTGCAGCCCCATTCGTCAACAACGTCGCCGCCGAAAATGACGATATCCGGTTCTTCCCTGTCGATGTCCGCCAACAGCGCCGACTGGTCCCTGCCGCCATAGATGCAGTTGTGCAGGTCGGAAACGAAAACTATTTTTATGCTGCCGTTTATCTTGTCCGAGTGAACGCCGTAATGCACCGTTTCCGGCTCATAACCGGCTATAAAAAGCGTTACCGTCACCATGAGGACAAGGCAGAATGCCACAAATCTGCGGCGTTTTTTGTCCTTTTCAGCAGCCGCGCTCACAGATTATCCTTATCATTTCCCCGACGTTCTTCATGCCGGAGACCTCGCGCATCTTGAATTTCATGCCGAATTCGCTCTCAACAGAGCCGATGAGGTTGATGTGCTCAATGCTGTCCCAGTCCTCGATATCAGCGGAGGTGGTCTCCTCGCTGACACTTATGCTGTCATCGCCGAATACGTCACGGAAGACCTCGTTGAGCCTTCTGATAACTTCTTCCCTGTTCATTATGAATAGCTCCTTTTATCTTTTTGTATTACCTTGTTTTTGTTTGTGTAGCCCTCAGTCGGGAGTACCCATACCGAGTCGCCGTTTTCGCTCTTTTCAACGGGCTCAAAGCCGAAGCTCTCGTAGAGTCCTGCAACCATAGAGTTCTTGGGTGTCTTGTAGTAGTAGCCGAATATCCGCGATATACCGCGCTCACGGCACTTTGCCACAAGCTCGTCGAGCATTGCGAGCTCCATGTCCCTTTTCAGTACGCGGCAGCTCATCAGCCAAAGCTCGATGTGCGCGTCGCCGCCCTCGCAGCGGGCAATGACTATCGAAACTATGCCGTTGTCGCCGAATTTATCGGTGAGCCTTCCGCAAAGCCTGATATGGTCGGGACTTCCGCTTACCTCCTCGATCTCGCTTTCAGTGAAGCGCTTCGTGGTGAGGTTGAACTGGTTGCTCTTGTTGGTGAGCTGGGTTATGCGCTGACGGTATACCGGCTCAAAGTCGGTTATCTTCGCGTACATCTGGAGGCTTTCGAGGTAATCGCTGTAGCTGCTGAACTTCTTCTGCTGTGCTGCACGCTGAGCATTCTCGGCATACATACGGCTGCGCTTCAGATCGTCTTCGGAGACCGAAGTCACCTCGAAGAAGCCGCCGCGGCTGAGTGCGTACATCGCATCGCCTACTGATGTGAGGCAGACCGTCTGTACCTGCGGGAGCTGCGCCTCGATGATAGCGCATTCCGCCGGATTGTCGTCAATGAAAACAAAGCTGTCCGCAAGAAGTCCGAGCTCGTCGGCGGAAGCCTGAATATTCGAGTCCTTGCTCTCCCAGTTAGCCTTTATCGAGACAAAATCGTCCGGACCGAGCACGCTGCAAGGGTGCCTGAGTCCCGCAAGAGCATTCTCCTCGTCATTCTTCGAGCATACCGCGAGCAGTACGCCGTAGTCCTTGTAGCCCCTGATGAAGCTCTGGAATTCGCTGTAGGACTGTCCCACGGGAGTTTCCTGACCTATCTCAATGCCGTCAACTCCGTCATCGCCGACAACTCCTCCCCAAAGGGTATTATCGAGGTCAAGGTCGATGACCTTGTGGTTCCTGCCGTAGATAGACTTGATTATGCAGGCGGCACTGTAGGCGAGGTCGGGAATGACAGAGGTGCTCATGGCGTACTTGTAGAGGTACCAGGCCTCGGCATCATGCCATTTCTCAAGCCCTATCGCAGCCGAGAGGTAGTTGATATCGTTGATGTAGAAATTACTGTGAGTGCGGGCATAGTCCGCGAGCCGCACGTTCATGCGGTTTATGAAGGCTGCCTGTCCGGAGGGACTGTAGCAGTCGAAATTTCCGGTCCTCCTGAAAAGCGGCAGCTCGAAATTGTTCTGAACTATCGGACAGCCAAAGCGCTGATCTATGCCCTCCCAGACCTGACTGAAAACTGCGAACTGCTCGTCAAGGAGCCGCTCAGCCTCCTCGGCGGTGGTATTGACACGCTCAGGCATAAGGCTGAGGTTTCGGGAGGTCGTGTGTATGAACACTATGTCCGGCTTGAAGGCCTCGAGCTCCGGTGAGCCGAAGACCGCGTCCTCATAGAACTTGTTGTACTCCGACTTGTAGAAGTGCGGCTCGATGCCGTTGTTGAGGAGGAAAAGTCTCAGCATGGAAACGACATGGTCTGCCGTAGAGCCGCCGAGAACGGCGATATTCTTCTTGATGCGAGCCGTTCCGTCATTGAGCAGAGCCTTTTTGAGCTCACGCTTGTTTCTGAGGATAGCCCTGCTGTCAAAGGGAAAAACGAGTTCCTTCAAATTGCCGCCTCCTTACTTTAAGAGATTGTTGTGGATATGCGACTTGTTGCCGCCTACTGCGGAATATGAGCACATCGAGAAAAGTATGTCCGTTGCGCCGACATTCTTCGCAAACTGTATCGGATTGATGTTGAAGTAGCGTATATCGCAGAGGTAGATGTTCTCAAACGAGCCAGTGAGGAAGGGCAGGAGTGCATTTCCGTAGCTGTCCTTGAAGATTATGAGCGTTCTGCCGTTCTTGCACTCGGTCTTGACATGGCGGATATTATCGTCCATGCCGAAAACGAGGTAGTAAGCCGACCTGTCCCAGTTGGTGGGGTCGAGGTAGAGCGAGGTCCTGAACGGATTGGTGAACGATGTGCTGTACTGCGTAACAGTGACATTGTTCCTTGTCTTGTAGTAGACGAAGTCCTCCGGGTTGTTCCAGAGAGTAGCGCTCTTTGTGAAGCCGTAGAGAGTTCCCACATAACCCGGGAGTACGACCTTGTCATAGGTCGATATATCGTCAAACGGAACGCCTGCGGACTTTGCGAATTCCTGTGCGGCATAGTAAGCGCCGAGAGGCTGCCAGTGGTGGTCTGTGCGCGAGTATATCGGCTCATCGGTATGCTGGCTGAGAGCCGTCCATGCGTCAACGCCGATCACGCCGTTGTAATGTGCAGCCATATTGTCGAAATCCGCCTTCTCGCTCGCGGCAAGGTTCTTGTACTTGTTCGGCAGATAGAACGAGCAGGGCGTTGGCAGAGGCATCGACCATACATTGACGTTCGGGAGAGCCGCCTTGTACTCGTTGACGTAGGAGGCGTATGTCACCTCGCCGCCCCAGCCGCCGCCGTACAGCGTGATACCGCGCTTGTTGACGATGAGGATATTGTTCGTGACCTCGCCGTTCGCATCTTCCGATTCGTCCTTTACGGGAGCCTTTGTTGTCACAACAGCGGAAGTCGTTTTGGGAGGAGCCGTTGTCTGAACGGCAGTCGTAGTTCTCTCCGCCTCTGATGTTTTCGGTGCCTCGGAGGTCTGAGGAGTTTCGGAGGTCTGAGGAGTTTCGGAGGTCTCAGGTGTCTCGGAGGTCTCGGGCGTTTCAGAAGTCTCCGGTGTCTCCGAGGTCTCCGGCGTTTCGGAGGTCTCAGGTGTCACCACGGCAGGAAGAGATGTTGTAATGGGCGAAGTGGTCACGGGAACGGTAGTTATCACCGGAGGCTCAGTCTGCTGCGGGATATGCTCGAAGGCTGTTCCGTAGAGCTCGACCTCCTCGTCGCCGCCGTAGGGTCTGCCCTTGAGCGGAAGGAGCTTATCCGAAATGAACCTCTTTATCTCAGAGCGTCCGTGAACGGTATCGTCGAAATACTCGGCTATCGCGGATGTGTAGTCCCCCTTCAGATAGCTGCTGAATGAAAATTCCGGGAATTTCGCAAGGTAGCGGTTCTCATCGTCAGCCCTTGTCTCGTGCTTGAAGCAGGTCATGTACACCGCTCCGCAGGCGAGAACTCCGCCGACAATTATCGCATTGAACGCGGAAATGACGTTGGAGACCGCGGCTCTTTTCTTCCCGGTATCCTCCTGACCGGCAGGCTCTACCGGAACGTCTATATTCGTATCCTGCCGGTTTTCAGCCTCTATGGAAATTGCCGGACGTTCATCTGTTTTTTTGTTGCTGCTCTTTTTATTCTTTGATCTGCCGGTATTTTTTGCGGCAGCAGTATTGTAACTCATTTGCTGACCTCTTTAAAATCTGAAATATAGGAATGGATTGGTAGTCGCATCAACGAGCATTATGCTCGAAAGCAGCAGAAGTGCTGCCGAGCAGAGTGCCGTGAGGGAGCTGACGGCGCTTTTGGCTGCAAAGCTCCTGTCCGAGAGCTTCTTTATGCCGTCGATTATCGGGAACGTGCATATTACCGCCGCGATAAGCAGGTACATATTGTTCGTGAGGGTTATCTTGTCCTGCAAACCGATGAGCTCAGATGTACCAACGCCGACGATCCGCTTGAAGAAAGTTCCGAGCTCGCCGAGCTTCTCGAAGTAGAATATTCCGAAGCCCACGATGATGACAGCCTTGCTGTAGATATGCCGTATCACGACCGGTATCTTCTTCATGCGCTTCTTGCCGATGATCATTTCGAGGCAGACGAACACGCCGTAGTAAAGTCCCCACAGAACGAAATTCCAGCTTGCACCGTGCCATATGCCCGTGCAGAGCCATACGAGGAAAAGTCCGCCGTACTTTCTGCGCTTGCCGAATATCGGCACATAGAGGACGTAATCGCGGAAGAAGGTGCTGAGGGAGATGTGCCAGCGCTGCCAGAACTCCGTGATGTCCTTGCAGACGAACGGGTGGCGGAAGTTCTCGTCAAAGTGGAAGCCGAAGAGCCTTCCGAGGCCGATAGCGATATCGGAATAGCCCGAGAAATCGAAGTATATCTGCAATCCGTAGACTGCCGCACCGTACCATGCGCCGAGCACGGAGGCAGTTGATATGCTGCCAAGGGTATTGCCGACGATGATGCTGAGCTGATTCGCGAGGAGCACCTTCTTTCCGAGACCGAGCGCTATACGGTTGAGACCGTATGCGATATCGGAAACGGCGACCTTACGGTCGGTTATCTCCTTCTCAATGGTGCTGTAGCGGACGATAGGTCCGGCAACGAGCTGCGGGAAAAGCGCGAGATAGAGCAGATAATTCTTGAAGCTCTTCTGAGTATCGACCTTTTCCCAGTGGCAGTCGATAATGTAGGAAATGGTCTGGAAGGTGTAGAAGCTGATGCCGATGGGCAGTCTTATGTGCGGGACCGGTATCGACAACGAAAAAAGGGCGTTGACATTTTCCACGATAAAGCCGCTGTACTTGAATACTCCGAGCATGAGGACGTCGAACACGACGGCAAAAGCCGTTGCAGCGGTATCGCCTTTTTTACCGCGGTGCTTTTCGATGAGCAGACCCGCAGAGTAATTGACGAAAGCGCTGAGCAGCATGAGCAGGACGAAAGCCGGCTCGCCCCATGCGTAGAATATCAGTGAGAAAATGATCAACACCGTATTTTTTTGTTTAATTCCTCTCGCCGCCGCATACACAAGAAGGCATACGGGCAGAAAGATGTATATGAAGAATAACCTTGAGAAAACCATTTTGTTGTTACCGCCTTGAATATCTTTTGTTTTTCTATGTTTCAGCCGCGCAAAGGCTTACGGCAAAGTTCACACACACTTGTAAAAATGCACAATTTTTATATCTTTATAGCTGCACTTATACAGCAATGTATATTTTTAATATTAAAACAGACTGTGTTTGAATGTTTAATAGTAAAATCTATATAACATTGCATATGTTATTATACACCAAATAATGACAGAATGCAAGAGCAAACAACAAGGTTTTCCCGATTTTGCAAAAATCGTACCAACAGACAAAAAGCCGGAAATATTCCGGCTTCTTTTTGACGTTAATAATAGTTTTCTTTTTAACATTGCTTTCAACGTTTATTCAACGTGGAAAATGTTGATATCGGCATTAAAAATCGCCGCACATAACTGTGGTGCTTGAGCTTGGCGATAAATCTGTTTTTAAAGTATAATTTGCGGGCGCCGGGACGGCGCCCGTGTTGCTGTTTGGATAAGTCTTGACTTTTCGATATACTGAACGCCGCACATAAAGTGCGGCGTTTTTCATTAAGCCTCTGTGGTTTCCTTTTCAACAACGGATTTAAGTCCTGCTGCAAGACCTGCAAGTCCCTGTATCTCGCTGGGAATGATGATCTTGGTAGCCTTGCCGTCGGCAGCCTTCGAGAACGCCTCGAGTGACTTGAGCTGGATAACTCTGTCGTTAGGATTGGAAGCATTGAGCTTGATGATACTGTCTGCAAGAGCCTGCTGTACCATTTCGATAGCCTTTGCCTCACCGGTAGCCTCGAGTATCTTCTGCTCCTTAACGGCGTCCGCACGGAGGATAAGAGCCTGCTTCTGAGCCTCTGCTTCGAGGATCTGCGACTCCTTCTTAGCCTGTGCGCGGAGGATCTGCGATTCCTTTTCACCCTCTGCAACGAGGATCTGTGACTTCTTGTCACCCTCTGCCTGGAGGATCTTCTCACGGCGCTCACGCTCAGCCTTCATCTGCTTCTCCATAGCGTCCTGTATCTCGCGAGGAGGCAGGATATTCTTGAGCTCTACGCGGTTTACCTTGATACCCCAGCGGTCAGTAGCCTGGTCGAGGATAGAGGTTATCTTGGTATTGATTACGTCACGCGAAGTGAGTGTGGTATCGAGCTCCATTTCACCGATGATGTTACGGAGAGTTGTAGCGGAGAGGTTCTCGATAGCAACGAGGGGTCTCTCAACGCCGTAGATGTACTGCTTTGCGTCAGTAACCTGGAAAAATACGACTGTATCTATCTGCATTGTAACGTTATCCTTAGTGATAACGGGCTGGGGCTTGAAGTCAACGACCTTTTCCTTGAGGGAGACCTTGCCTGCGATACGGTCAACGAAGGGTACGAGCACATGAACGCCGGTCTCCCACTCAGCGTGGAACGAGCCGAGACGCTCAACAACGAATACATGAGCCTGCGGAACTACTCTGAAGCTCCTGATGATAACGAAGAGCAGGAATACAACAACTGCTAAAACTATAAATACAAGAATACTGTTCATAATGATTACCTCCGATAATAATGTTTTTCATGGTATAAGGGATATCACTGTTTAAGTACAACTGTCAGCCTGGCACCCTGTACCTTTTTAACGGTAACGATGCTGCCTTTAGGGATAACGCTTCCGCTGACAGCCGGAACCGCACTCCAATCGACCCCTTTTAAAGTGACACGTCCGGAACCGGTATTCTCGTTGATCTCCTCGATGACAACGGCGGATTCACCGACGTCAAGGTCCGCGTTGGTCGAAACAGGAACTCTGTTCTGACGCCATTTTCGCAGGAACGGAAAAGTCAGCGCGAGGAAAATGCCGGAGGACAGCGTGAAGATCGCAAACTGCGCGAGAAATCCGACGTCGAAGAAGAACGCGGAAAGCAGGGCACAGAGAGCACCGACGGCGAACCAGATCGAGACGAGCTGGACCGAGGCGACCTCAGCGATAACAAAGAGTGCAAAGACAACTGCCCAGATGAAAAGCTCGGCTTCCATGGACTTGACCCCCTTTCTGTAGTATTGTAGTAATCCCTACGCTCTTATTCTACCACATATTCCGATAAATTTCAAGGGTTTTTGAAAAATTTCATCATTTGAACACAAAACAAGGTCTCTTGAACCTGTAGATTGTTCATAAGACACATATTTCACGACTTTTTTTGTCGGTTATTTACGATTTCCGATTGACAAAAAACAGCAGATGTGGTATAATTTGTAGCGTAAAAGCGTGCGCAGCTAAAGAGCGTAAATCTTTGAAAGGATGGAGTCATTCAGGCTCAGAACAACCATGCCAGATCTTGTATATTTAAACAATGTCTCGAAGCTCTATGGCAGTAAAGTCGCTCTCAACGGTGTCAATCTCACGATACCGAGCGGCAAGGTCATAGGTCTTCTCGGTCCGAACGGAAGCGGTAAGACTACCCTTATCAAGCTTCTCTGCGGACTTCTCACCCCCACACAGGGCAATATCTCTATCTGCGGCTATCCCGTAGGTCCTATGTCAAAAGCAGTCGTTGCTTACCTCCCGGACCGCACCTACTTCCCGGAGTGGATGAAGGTAAGGGAAATGCTCGATTACTTCTGCGATTTCTATAAGGACTTCCGCCGTCCGCTCGCCGAGATGATGCTCGCCAACCTCAGGATAGACCCCAACGCTCCCATGAAGACTCTCTCGAAAGGTACAAAGGAAAAGGTACAGCTCATTCTCGTTATGAGCCGCTACGCTGCACTCTACCTCCTCGATGAGCCTATCGCAGGCGTTGACCCCGTTGCCCGTGATTTTATCCTCGATACCATCATCAGAGCCCATAACCCGGAATCCTCCGTTATCATCTCGACCCACCTCATCACTGACATAGAACAGGCTCTCGACAGCGTCATCATGATAAAATACGGAAATATCGCTCTCTGCGGCGATACTGACGGTCTCAGAAAGGCTTGGAACATGAATATCGTTGACATTTTCAAGGAGGTGTTCAAGGGATGCTTCTGACATTGCTCAAACACGAATACAAGTACATCATCAAGAGCTTCTCTGTTGTATATGCACTGTTTTTCGGAATTACTATCGTTTTCAAGATCATGCTCCATATGTTTATTGCCAAGGACGGCGAGTTTTCAAGCACCTTCACGGCAACTCTCTTCTGGATATTCGCTATATCATGGTATGTATTCCTCTTCGTCATAGGTCTTATGACGATAACCAATAACTCCCGCCGCTTCAAAAAGAGTATGTTCGGTCCCGAGGGCTACCTCACCAATACCCTCCCCGTTTCGACCAGCACCAACATCATTGCAAAGATCATCGCAGGCGCAACAAACTATGTTGTCAGCTATTTTGCAGTCGCGCTGTCATGCAATATTCTCATTATTGGTATTGATGGCTCAGGAAAGGCTATGAAAGCGATCAGCGAGGGCATCGGTGAGCTGTTTACAGAGCATTTTGATTATGTTTTCGCATTCTTCTTCTGCTCATTCTTCACCTATCTCGCATTCCTCCTCTTCTGCTATATGCTCGGCGCCCTTTCCTCGATGATAGGCGGTTCAAAGGTAAAGAGCTTCTTCATCGGCCTCGGTCTTATTATCGCAAATATTTTCGTATTCTCAGCTATCGTGACTGCACTCGATGATACATCTGCTTTAGGAATAATGTTCGCTATCGGCTTCTACTACATGATAATTGCCGCTGTGGAATTCCTCATAGTACACAATATCGTCAAGAACCACCTCAATCTCCAGTAAAAGAAAAGCTTCCGCTAACCGCGGTACTCATAGGGCAGTTTTTACGAGAATTTATTGGGGGAAACCTTTCTGAGGAAAGGTTCTCCCCCACCCCCCTTTCCAAAGACTTTATTATGGTTTTTTCCACAATGGTATAATCTTCTTTTTAGAAAAACAAAACCGGAAGCTGTGAAGCTTCCGGTTATTTTTATACCATTGTGGAAAAAACTAAAGATAAGGCTCAGAATAGAGTTTGAGAGCACTTTCATCAAAAGGGCTTGTCTCAATAGTTCTGATAAATACTGCTATATGAACACCACAGTCAGCGTAAGCTTTTTATTGTATCCTGATATTCGTGATAGCACACTGGTCGCCGGTCAGGGCTGCATAGACCTTAGCGTTTTCATCTTTTATCCGGACGGTATTCTTTATTGAGATACCGCCATTCTCGGTCGTAATAACTATGATGCCGTCATTGACACTGAAGCTTATGGACGTATCATAGCCTTTTCTGAGGGCACGTTTCCACTCCTCCCAGCCTTCAAAGCTGTCGTCCATATTCACAGAAAGTCTGGTATCGCAGGTCTCGTCGCAAGCCCAGCACTCGCCGTCAAACCGGGCAAAAGCACGGTCGTGGTAGCCTTTTCCGTTCACCTTGCCGTCGTCCGCGGTGAAAATGTCGATATACGGACAATGCCAAACCAGTCTCGCAGTAGGCAGGCTCTTCACATGACAGGTCAGCTTCAGACCGTCCCTTATCTCAATGCCCTCGGAGGAAGCAGAACGGTGTGTATCGACCTGAACGTTCGGGATATCGCCCACCGGACCGTCAATAAAGCTGACCTCCTCGGCAATGCGCGGGATATAGTCCTCAGCGACCGGAAAATCCGCTTTGTCTATGCTGACACGGCTAAGGCGGCAGTGCTCACCGGTAATGCCGATGTAGCAATATCTGGTGAAATCCGGAAGCGCCGTTATGATCTCGGCAGTATTTCCGCCGCTTTCGAGCCTGACAAGAACGTGATCCCTGAATCTTACGGCGTCAATGGTATATTCCCTTACGCCCTTTTTCGGAGCAGTGGCTTTCCCGGAGGCTCTTGTCTCCATTTTCCTTGCACCGCGGCACTCGGTCTTTCCGTCGAACCATATCTCGCCGTACTCGAAATAGAACATATCCTTTATGTCCTTTTCATCGGAATGGACTCTGCCGTCCAGTGAATCAAAGAGTATCAGCGAAGGCACAGAGGCTTTCTCGGAGCTCACCTTCATGCGGATAGTGGTCATATTCGGAGTGATAAGGATACCGTTTGAGACATTGCTGCGGTATCCCTCGACATTCATCTCATTTCTGCCGGAAAGCTCCCTGACCTCCTCACTCTCCTTCATCTCATACTCAGTATCGAGGTCGATGAGGTGGACCATGAGCCTTGCGAGGTCGGGGTCAAACTGCGTACCTATGCCCTTGACGAACTCCTCGCGCACCTTCTGCTGCGGGAGAGGCTCACGGTAGCTTCTCTTGGAGGTCATAGCGTCATAAGCGTCCGCTATCGAGACTATCCTCGCTATTTCGGGGATATCCGTACCCTTGAGACCATCCGGATAGCCCTTGCCGTCATAGCGTTCGTGGTGGTAGTGAGCGCCGATGCTGAGGAAAGGGTATTCCCTGATACTCTGGAGTATCTGTGCGCCCATTGCAGGGTGCTGCTTGATTATCTCGAATTCCTCGGAGGTAAGCTTGCCCTGCTTGTTGATGATGCTCTCCGGAACGCCTATTTTTCCGACGTCGTGGAGAAGTGCGGCGTAGTATATCTCGCTGCATTCGCTCTCGCTCTTTCCGACGAGCTCAGCGATTTTGCGCGAATACTCCGCAACTCTCGATGAATGGCCGTGGGTATAGGTATCCTTCGCATCTATAGCACTGACGAGCGATGTCGCGGTCTGCCTGAAAAGCCTTTCAAGGCTCTCCTGCTTCCCCTCAATTCTGACATTATTGACGTATATTATGGTGATAGCGATGATTGTAAGGGCTGTCATGAACAGTCCCGGAACGCTTGCAAGGTTATTCCTCGCTATCAGCGACATTATATAAGTAGGCATCTGCCCCATGAGCAGTATAAGCGAAGTGATATAGCCGCGTTTCTTGTACAGCACCACCATGCTGATGACACAGAGATTTGCGAGCGTAGAAAGCACTCCGGCAAATGCCGAGACCGGCAGCTCTATATTCCGTATCATGATCACATTTTTGGAATTGGCAGCTGCCGCAACGATGACCGATGCCGCGATGTACAGCAGAATAGGTATTATTATAGTATAAGGCGGCGGCTCGCCGCTCATGGAAAATGGATTGAGAGTTTTTTTGACAAGCTCCCTTTTCAGTGCAGCAAAGCCCGTTTTTTTATTCAGTTTCAAATTTTATTCCTCCCGAATGCACTTATATGGCACTTTGAAAATATCCCCTTGCCGGACTGCGAATTCAGCCCGCACATCAATCAAAAGGCCCATATACAGTAAACACTCGATCATAATTCCCTGATGATATTATATCACCTCGTCAAATATTTGTCAATATGTAAAAAAAGAACTTTTTTCTGCTCTTTGTATAATCATTTACCTCATTCCGACAAAACAAGGGACGCGGTGCTGTAACCGCGTCCCTCCTGATTTTATTCAGCTGTATCTATATCACTTGCCCTTTGTTCCAAACGCTGATCTTTGTCTATGAATTGGGAAAACTCCTTCGCCTCGTCGAGCACAGCTTTTCCTGTACCGTTGAAGCTTACAACGTCCTGATCCATGCCCGGCTTCCACTCATCGTGCATACGGATAGCGTAGCCGTAATTCTCAGCCGGCACGTAATTCCTGAGCTGGTCTGCCGTTGCGTGAAGTGCAAGGACAGTCGTTGATATTCCGTTCTGATCGGTGTATGTCTCAATTATCGAAGTATAGCCCAGCGCGAAAAGCCTGTCAGACTCCGCCTTGTAAACAGCCAGCGGGTCGTCAAGGATCTGGTGACCGTCGCTGAAAATATCAATTATCACATAGTAGATGATATTTTCGTCACTGCCGTACTCATCGAGCGCTCCCTGAACCTCCCTGTAAAGGAAGAACGTTCCGTTTTCGGGAGATCTATAGCTCGCCTCCGTATAGGTCGGATATGCGTAGATGATGCGTCCCTTGACCGGCTCATCAGAACCCGCGGGCTGCATGGTCACTGTGCCGTCGGAAGGAGCTTTCCCCTCCTCATAGTTGTTGCCGCATACGCCCTCGACCTCAGAACCGTTATCGTCAGTTGCTTCCTGCTGGATATCGGTAAGAACGACAGCCTCCGTGCTCGCGGCAGCTACAGTCACCGTGGTAACGGCAGCTTTCAGCTCATCGCCCTCAGCCGGCAGGGTAACGTCCGTCCCGACTATCTCAGCTCCCGGTTCCGCGGCAAGCTTGGTGTTCTCCGGGGCAAATGCGCCGCTTCTCCAAAGACCTGCCCCTATAACAGCTACCGTGCAAAGCGATACGGCAGCTCCGGCAGCGACCGCTCTGTGCGACCGCCTGTTCTTTTTTTCCTCCTCGTACTCACCTATGCGGTGAAGTACGTCCTTTGCCATTTCCTCATAGTTTTTCATAATCAAAGCCCTCCTTTTCAAGCTGTGATCTCAGTGACTTCTTTGCGCGGTACAAAAGGGATTCCACGCTGCGGACGGTTTTCTTCATTATCCCTGCGGCTTCCTTGCTGCTCAGCTCCTCGAAATAGACGAGCCACAACACCTGTCTGTATTCCGGACTGAGCCTCCGCATCGCCCTGTGGACGGTTATCTTCTGTTCCTGTCTGATATAGGCAGCCTCAACGCTCTCCTCCTCGCTGACAAGCTCGATGTCGTCAATGGAGACCTCGCTGTGCTTCCTGTATTTCCGGATATGATCTATCGCAACATTTCGTCCTATGGTGTAAAGCCACGTTCTGAACGAGCCCTTGCCCTTATCTCTCGGCTTTTTCGTGCCGAGGAGAACGAAGGTGTCCTCCGCAAGCTCCTCCGCCGTCCTGATATTGCCGACTATGCTCGCAAGGTAGAGTATCAGACCGTCCTTGTAGTCCCTTATTATCTCAACGAGACCGCTTTCGTCACCATTGTCGCGGAAACGGCGGTAGCTACTTGCACCGTTGTCCATTGACACTCTCCTTTCCGAAAGCCTTTCATCGGCTTTGACTTATTACACGAATGAAAAGGCTGAAACTACGCGCGGTTTTGCAAATTTTTCGATGCAGGATAAAAAAAGGGCGCCCGAAGGCGTCCCCCTGAGCTTGTCAAAGCACCTGTTTTCGATTTGTGTATTAGCGGGCGAGCGGAACTCGCCCCTACAGAAAAAACACGGTATACAGGTAATTTGTAGGGGCGCTTTCCGAGCGCCCCTGCTGCCATTCGGGTCAAAGCCGGATTTTTCAACAGAATAAAAGGACGCCCGAAGGCGTCCCCATGTCAGCTTTTGTTTTTTTTCAGCAGGAATATCCTTCCGCTGAACGGCGGTATGTTCATATCGAGCCTGCCGTCCGTGTAGGTGTAGTCCGTTCCGCCGTGCGGAGTATTTCCGCTGTAGAGCTGGTCGTCCGAATCAAGCAGCAGCTCGGCCTCATAACCCTCGCCGACCGTAACGGAATAGTCCGCCTGATACCAGTCCGAGAAGTTCAGCACAGCCACGATATCGCCCTCCGCACTCTTGCGGCGCATCGCATACACACAGCGTATCGTTGACGAGCAGTCCTCCCACATGAAATTGGTCGGGTCGTAGTCGTAGTGGAGGGCTGGATATTGCAGATATATCGTGTTCAGCGCCCTGATGTACTCCCGGAAGGAATCATGAATGGGGTATTTCAGCATATCCCAGTCCTGCTGGCGTTTTTCGTCCCATTCGCGGAGCTGTCCGAACTCGCTGCCCATAAAGGTGAGCTTCTTTCCCGGGTGGACGGTCATGTACATGAACAGTGCCCTTGCCTGCGGGAATTTATCGGGATACTGACCGTTCATCTTCTGCACAATAGTCGCTTTTCCGTGGACGACCTCGTCGTGTGAGAGCGGAAGTATGAACCTCTCGTTGTAGAAATAGAGCATCGAAAAGGTCAGCTTGTGGTAATCGCGAGTGCGGTACATCGGTGCGCTCTGGAAGTATTCGAGAGTATCGTGCATCCAGCCGAGGTCCCACTTGTAATCGAAGCCGAGACCTCCGTCAAAGACCGGTGCGGCGACCTTCGGGTAGGAGGACGAGTCCTCCGCGGCAAGTATCGCAGTAGAGTGACGGGCTTTGAGTCCGCTGTTCATGGACTTGAGGAAGCCGATAGCTCTCTCGTTCTCGCCGCGGGAATCCTCGCCGTTCCAGTAGATCATATTGCGTATCGCGTCCATGCGGAGACCGTCAAAATGGTAAACGGAGAGCCAGTAATCAGCCGCAGACTGTATGAAGGACTGCACCTCGCCCTTTGAGTGGATAAAGTTCCTGCTTCCCCACTCGTTATAGCCGATATCATCGGTGGGGTGCTCATAGAGCTTTGTGCCGTCGTATTCCGTCAGCGCATAGTGATCGACCGCGAAGTGTACCGGTACAAAGTCGATCAGCAGACCGATGCCGCGGCGGTGGCACTTGTCCACAAGCTCCATCAGCTCTGCCGGAGTGCCGTATCTTGCGGTGGGAGCAAAGAATCCCGTACTCTGATAGCCCCATGATTCATCGCAGGGGTGTTCGTTCAGCGGCATGAGCTCGATGAAATTGTAGCCGTACTTGCAGACGTAGTCGATGAGCTCATCGGCGATCTCGGAATAGCTGTACCAGCCGGTCTCGTCGATGTCGTTCTTTCTGCGCCATGAGCCGAGGTGTACCTCATAGATGTTCATGGGCTTGTCGCGGCAGTCCGTGCGGTCCGCGAGCCATTCATCGTCGGTGAAGGAGTAGTCCTCGAGACTGCGGATAACGGAACAGGTACCGGGACGCAGCTCCATGCCGAAGCCGTAGGGGTCGCAGTGGTCGATGAACGAGCCGTTTTTGCCGTAGATACGGTACTTGTAGCGCATACCCTCGGCTGCCTCCGGAACGGTCAGCTCATAGAACCTGCCATCCTCGACCCTCTCCATAGGGATATCGTCCCAATCGCTGAAATCGCCTATAACAGATACTTTCAGGGCGTTCGGCGCATAGGTGCGGAAAAGCGTACCGCCGTCCGTGAGGTGAGCGCCGAAATAGCGGTAGGCATCGAAGACCTCGCCCCTGTAGAATTTGTTGATGTCCAAGCTGTCGCCTCCTTTAGCTGTAATTCTTCGCAAGTCTGTAGTCCACCGCCCCTGAGAACGGGTCGTAGAAAATGTCTTCGTTGTCCTTGTCCATGACGAGGTAAGAGTTCTTGTAGAATACCGGTATAAAGCCGTAATTCCCCAGTATATCGCGTTCTGCGGCGGAAAGCTTCTCCACCGTTTCCGGAACGCTGCTGCACCTCATGAGCTCGCCGAAATGCTTCTTCCCTCCGGAAGCAGCCGCAAGCTCCTTCTTAGTCTCAAACTGTGCTATCGTACTGAGCGGAGTGTTCACATCGCCGTCAAGAGGATACAGTGCGACCGTGAAATCGCCGTTTGCGAGCCTCTGCTCAAATTCGTCCGCACTTACGTCCTCGATGCCGATGTAGATGCCGAGGGTGTCCTGCCACTGCTGCGAGAGAACGTGCAGCACGGAGGAATCGACCGTATTCGCGCAGACCATTATCTTGATACTGTCGAACCTGCCGGTCTTCAGCTCATTCTTCGCCTCTGCAAAAAGCTTCTCGGCACTGTCAGGGGCATATCCGGAAAAGCTCCTGTCGGAATAGAGCTCTCTGTAGCTTCTGCCCGAAAGCAGGGCTGCCGGCGGTATAAGACCGTAAGCCGCAGTTATATCGTCGCTTAGCCTGTCCGCGAGCTTTTCCCTGTCGATGCTGAGGGCAAGCGCCTTGCGGAGAGCGGCACTTTTGAAGCAGCTGTTCTTCTGCTCGAAGATAAGACCGAGGGTAACGGAGGACTTCGCGGTCACGGAGTATTTCCGTGAAGCACGGGAGCTGCTGAGAGTGGTCATGCACTCAGCGTCGCCGTCTTTAAGGCACTGCCAGACGTCGTCCTCCTCCTTTTCAACAGAGAAGCTGAGAAAAGTCGGACTGACCTGTGTATTTTCGTTCACGTTGATATCGCATCGCCTCATGTACAGGATATTGTGCGAGCCGTAGGGGTCGTAGAACCACTGGCGCATATAGAAGGCGCCGTTCGACATGACGGACGCATCGCTCAGGCCGTAGGTACCCTTTGTTGACTCGAAAAATTCCTTGTTGCAGGGCGATGCCGGAGCTGCCGCAAGCATAGTGAGGAAGTTCGCCGAGGGATAGTCGAGGGTTATCTCGAGGGTATAGTCATCGGCAGCACGAACGCCTGCCGATTCCGCAGGGAGACTTCCGGAGATGATCTTCTCGCCGTTCCTTATGCACGAATAGTACGGCGCATAGGGCGACTGCATCTTAGGGTCAAGAAGTCTCTGAAAGGCGAAGACGTAATCATCGGCTTTGACCGGGAAATACTCTCCCTCCGCGATGATATCGTCGTGGTCGGCGTCCCGGAACCAGTAATTGTCCTTTCTGAGACGGAAGGTATAGGTCAGTCCGTCGGGAGAAACGGTATAGCTCTCGGCGTTGCAGCAGGAGATATTTCCGCTGTCATCAGTCCTGAGCAGACCGCTGTACATATTCTTTATAACTGTAGCCGAAGCCTGATCGCTGGCGTACTGCGGGTCGAGGCTCGCCGGATTGCCGCAGAGAGCGGCATCGTACATATGGCCAAGACCGTCACCGCGGTCGGAACTGCCGCAGGAAACGGCTGTCAGCGAGCAAAGTGCAGCACAAAGCGCAATGGATATCTTTTTCAATGCTGTCTCCTTCTGTATAAAGAGAATTTTATGGGCGCACATGAATGGGATTCTAAAGGGACTTCGTCCCTTTAGCGGAGCCCAGAGGCGGCGCCTCTGGTAGGGCGTGGGGCAAAGCCCCGCATTCCACAAGGCGCTCTGAGAGGGGCTGAATTGAAAAAACAGTCCGGTGGACTGTTTTTTCAAGAGGGGAGGCTCTGCAAGAGAGAGCCTCCCCTATTCTGCCTTTAACATATCAAAGCCTCCGGACTAAGTCCGGACAATAATGGTGCCCGATCTATAAAGGCATATCTGAAATTCACATTCAGTTGAGTTCAACGGTGACGATAAAGCCGTCACAGTTGTTGCCCGAAACCTTATATGTCTTGTTCTGAGGAACAGGAACATCGGTGTTTCCGTTCGGAACGGCTGCAACATAGTACACCTGATAGAGCTTCTGACCGACATTTATCTCGAGAGGCGCAGTATTATTATATGACTTCACCTTCTCGATATACTCCTCGAGACAGAGCTCATTCTGCTTCATGTATGCAGCGTGAGGCTTTCCGACATAGCGGTATGTATAGGTCCTTGCCGGCTCGCCCGTGAGGGAGTCCTTTCCGTCCGGGAATCTCACGATGAAGCCGTACTCTGCGGCGTTCTCGTCGAGCCAAGCGTATATGCCCTTGGGCGAATAGAAGCCGGAGCTTGAACCGTCCTTGGGGAAGATGCCGATATCGAAGGTTCTTGCGGAGTGGTAATCCGAGCAGCCGCCCTTGAAACGGGTATAGCCGCTGTTGTACTTCTCCTCCTGCTCAGCCTTTGTGCGGAATCCGCCGATAACGGTTATCTCCGTGCTCTTTTTCTCGGCGTAGAAATCAGCCATCCACGAATCGAGAGCCGCAAGAGTTTCCTTGTCGAGCTTGATAACGTAGTCGCTGACGTTGTAGAATTCGTTCGTTCTGCCGTTCCATACGGTAAGCGGCTCTGTATCGTCCTCCGGGAACTTGTACTCATGCGCGGTATTGATGAGGACGAGGTTTCCGCGGTAAACGTCGGTGCTTGCGTGGGTCTCGTTCACGAAGCTTGAAGCATCGGGACGGAGGGTATCTATCTGCGAAGTTATAAGTGCATCGCTGGGCTTGGTCTTGTCGAGGTTATCGACTATCGAGGATTGTGCGGTCGCCTCGGTGGAGGAGGTAGTGGTCTCGGTATCGGAGGAGCTTCCGCCCTTTTTGGAACAGCTCTTGGCGCATGAGGTCATCAGAACTATGAGAACAACAAGGACGAGAAGCGCTGCGACTGCCCTGTCGTATCTGAGCTTGTACTTTTTCTTTAACGGTCTTTGATTTCTGTTGTATCTGCTGCCGTTACTCATATAAAAAAATCTCTCCTTATAGGACCTCCGGCTGCAAAAGCGATGTGCAGCGGGAGGATTATCATTCAATATGACTGTGTGTATACTCGCGCTTCTATATTATACCACATTGTAACCTGTTTGTAAAGACTTTTCATAAATTTTTCACTAAAAAAAGACTCCCCTTCGCCGGTTAGCACAGCGAAGGGGAATTTACTGCTCTTATAAGTCGCTTATTTTTTCAGATCAAACGCAGCCCTGAGCCTTCATAGCCTCAGCAACCTTGAGGAAGCCGGCGATATTTGCACCAGCCATGTAGTTGCCAGCCATGCCGTACTCCTTAGCAGCATCGTCGCAAGCCTTGAAGATGGACTTCATGATGCCGTGGAGCTTCTCGTCAACCTCTTCAAATGTCCAGCTGAGTCTCTCGCTGTTCTGGCTCATCTCAAGACCGGAAGTTGCAACACCGCCGGCATTTGCAGCCTTTGCAGGACCATAGAGGATACCGTTGGAGAGGTATGTCTCAATAGCCTCGGGAGTTGAAGGCATATTTGCGCCCTCAGCAACAGCGAAGCCGCCGTTAGCAACGATAGCCTTTGCACCGTCGCCGTTGATCTCATTCTGTGTAGCACAGGGAAGTGCGATATCAAGCTTGATGCCGCCTGCATTGCACTTGAGAGTCCAAACGCTGCCCTCGTGGTACTCAGCGCTCTTGTGGGAAGTTCTGCCGATGTATTCCTTGATACGTCCGCGCTCAACCTCCTTGATCTGCTTAACGAGATCAAGCTCGATGCCCTCGGGATCGTAGATATAGCCGTTGGAATCGGAAACTGTAACTACCTTAGCGCCGTACTGAGTAGCCTTCTCTGTAGCGTAGATAGCAACGTTGCCGGAACCGGAGATAACAACGGTCTTGCCCTCGAAGCTCTTGCCGTTAGCCTGGAGCATCTCGTTTGTGAAGTAGCAGAGACCGTAGCCTGTAGCCTCAGTTCTTGCAAGTGAACCGCCGTATGTAAGGCCCTTACCTGTGAGAACGCCAACGAACTCGTTGCGGAGTCTCTTGTACTGACCGAACATGAAGCCGATCTCTCTTGCGCCTGTTCCGATGTCACCAGCGGGAACGTCGCAGTCAGCACCGATGTGCTTGCTGAGCTCTGTCATGAAGCTCTGGCAGAAACGCATGATCTCTCCGTCGGACTTACCCTTGGGGTCGAAGTCGGAACCGCCCTTGCCGCCGCCCATAGGAAGGGTTGTAAGGCTGTTCTTGAATACCTGCTCGAAGCCGAGGAACTTGATGATGCCGAGATATACTGAGGGGTGGAGACGGATACCGCCCTTGTAGGGTCCGATAGCAGAGTTGAACTGAACTCTGAAGCCTCTGTTTACGCGAACCTTGCCGTTGTCGTCAACCCACGGAACGCGGAAGATGATCTGTCTCTCAGGCTCAACGATACGCTCGAAAACGCCTGCTTCGATGAGATCCTGTCTCTTCTCTGCAACGGGCTGGAGGGTCTCGAGAACCTCTGTAACAGCCTGAATGAACTCAGGCTCGCCGGGATTTCTTTTCTTGACTGTTTCTAATAAGTCGATGAGATACTGATTTTTTAACGCCATTGTTAAAAAACCTCCTTAAAAATATTCTGCTTTCGCAGTTCAAGGATTATTATACCACTATACTTCTGATTTTTCAAGGGGTGTTAGCCGGATTTTACATATTTGTGCAATTTGCACAACGCCATTCTACCGCACCCTCGTCCGCGGACGCAGAAAAAGGGCGTGACAAGCGCCACGCCCTTTGTATAGGTCAATCGAGTATTTCCAAGCGAACGTTGGTGATATATACCGTTGCGGTAGAAGCCTTGTGTCCGAGATTGAACTCAAGTCTTCCCTTGTTGTCGTCCTTTTCGGTCATATCGAACTCATAGGTGTAGGTCTTATACTCTGTACCAAGCTTGACCGTTGTATCCTGTAGATAGCGTATCCAGTTCACTGTAGGTGCGGAAACGCAGGTGATGATATTGCGCTCTGCATCGGCCTTCGCATCGAAGGTAAGACGGTACCTCTTGCCCTTCATCATAGGCATATCAGGCTGTACGAGCTGAACTGAATAGTCCTCAGTACCCTCCTCCTTAGTGGAGATAACGATAGCGTTGTCCTTGATCTCAGCGGAGCCCTCGCCGCCGTTGAAGAGCATGAACTTCCAGTCCTTGTCATCGGTGAGGTCCTCATTCGTGGAGAAATTGCCGTTATAGATGTAATTTCCGTCCGAAAGCGGCTCGCGGAAGATCTTTGTGGGCTTTATAACATTTGTATCGTACTCGGGCTTCTGGTAAACTCTCACATAGTCCACCTCAAATTCAGCCTTTGAGAAATCCGTTGTCTCATCAGGGTTTCCGGGCCACAGACCGCCGATAGCGAGGTTGAGCTGTACGAAGAACGGCTGATTGAAGGGTGCCGGGAATGCCCATTCGTCCTCTCCCTCGGGAGCCGAGAACCAGTCGTTTACAGTGAGGTAGAGCTTGTCGTCGATGTACCAGCGCATCTCGCCGGGTTCCCATTCAACCGAATACTCGTGGAAATCGGAGGCGAATGTGCCGTCCGTCAGTTCAACAAAGCCCTGCTGCTCCGAATGAGGAGCGCCGTAGTGAACGGTGCCGTAGGCCTTCTGAGGTGAGCTTCCGATAACCTCCATAATGTCGATCTCGCCGCACTTAGGCCACTGTCCGTAGAAGCCCTCGTCCTGCGGCATCATCCATATAGCAGGCCAGAGTCCCTGACCCTCGGGTACCTTTGCGCGGGCAACGACCTTGCCGTAAGTGAACTGAGCCTTGCTCATGCTGTTGATCTTGCCGGAGGTGTAGTAATCCTCGCCGTCCTTCTGAGTCTTTATGCCCTTGAGAACGAGCATACCGTCGCGAAGGAAGCTGTTGTCAGCGGAATTTGTATACTCCTGGAGCTCGTTGTTTGTCCAGCCGGGGAAGCGTACCTCACGGCTCCATATCTCCTCATCGAGAGTAGTGCCGTTGAATTCATCGCTCCAAAGGAGGTTATAGCCCTCGAGCTCGGGAGTATCGGGGTCCTTCTTATAATTTACGGCAGTGGAGGGAATATAATCATCTTCTGTCGTTGGCTGAGTTGCAGCATTAGTTGTCGATTTTGTTGCTGTGGTTGCAGTCTGAGCAGCGGCTGTGCTTGCAGCGGTTGTAGTCTTGACGTCCGAGGACGATGAAGGATTTGAGCCGCAGCCCGTGGTGAGCAGTGCGAGTGCGGAAATAACCGCAAGTGATCTGTACTTGTTCATATAGCATTCCTCCTTAGAAATAATATTATGTTAGTGTTATTTTATCACATTTTCCCGAATATTCATACCATAATTAAGACATTTTTGGTAATTATATGACTAAACCGTCGCGTGTTCCCCGTCATTCAGCGGGATATGCCTTTCCGAGCTTTTCGGCAGAGACCGGTATGACCTTCCAGCCGTCGGATTCGATATACACAAGGCACTCCACATCTGTATCAGCATTGCCGTTCTGATCAATTATATCGCAGCGCAGCTCAACGCCCTCGGTAATGTTTATTCCTGCCGTGTCAAGACCTATATATATCGGGTCGTTTGCTGACATCGAGACCAGATATTGCGCCGCAGCCTTAAGCTGAGCATCGTCAAGCTCCTTCTGTCCGGTGAACTCCGTTATCTCCGGGATATGGGAGATGTTCTGAACGTACTGGCGCTGGGAATTGTCAAAATCCCCGATCAGCTCATCGTATCTGCCGTTTCTTTTCAGCTCGTTCAGAACTATCCTCGGATACATATATCCGAAGCAGGTCTCGCCGCCGTTGAAGGCATACTGAGCCTTGTACATATTCGTGAGGGCCTCCTGAGCGTTCTCCTCAGTTCTGTCCTCCGCACTGATGCTGCTTGCAGTAGGCTTTGAGTCTATCATTTCCTTCTTGCAGCCGGTCATGGGTGTGACCGCAAGAACTACAGCCGCCGCCGCAGCTATCTTCCTTTTCATATTTATCGCCTTCATTATATCTTATCCCTGAGTGAAGTGAGTATCTCCAGTGTCTCGTCAAGGTCTTCGCGGGTATGTGCCGCAGAGATGAAGAACCTGACTCTTGCCTCGTCCTCCTTGACAGCGGGGTGGATTATCGGGAGAGCGTTGACTCCCCTTTTGAAAAGCTCCTGTGACATTTCAAGCGTCTTAACGGAATCGCCGATGATTATGGGAACTACCGGACTGTCGGCACTCAGACCCGTATCGTAGCCGAGAGCCTTTACACCCTTGAGGAAGTATTCCGAATTCTCATGCAGTCTCTCGATGCGTTCAGGGTCCTCCTCGAAAAGCTCGATGGCCTTGTAGGCAGCAGCCGCATTGGGAGGCGTGATGCCGCAGCTGAACACAAATCCGGGCGAATTATAGCGCAGGAAGCGTATGAAGCTGGTGCTTCCGGCAATATATCCGCCGCAGCTTGCCGCGGACTTGCTGAGAGTGCCCATGAGGATATCGACGTCCTTCGGGTCAACACCGAAATAGCTCGTAACACCTCTGCCGCACTTTCCGAGAGTACCGAAGGAATGAGCCTCGTCCACCATGAGCAGAGCGCCGTACTGCTTCTTCAGGCGGATAAGTCCGGGAAGATCGCAGATATCGCCGTCCATAGAGTAAACGCCCTCGGCAATGATGAGGACTCTCCTGTACTTGCCCTGTACCCTCTGGAGTATGCCCTCGAGGTGCTCCATGTTGTTATGCTTGAAGTGCATTCTCTTGGCACGGGAGAGGATACAGCCCTGAATGCTGCTGTTATGGGCAAGCGCATCGTGGACGATAAGATCCTCCGGCCCCACAAGATTGCCGATTATATTCACATTGGTGCTGTGACCGCCGACAAAGACGATCGCATCGTCCGTACCGAGCATGGAGGCTATCTTCTTTTCAAGCATCTCATGCAGCTCTATCTCACCTGTAAGAAGTCTGCTGCTCGAAACGGAAGTGCCGTAGCGGTCGATAGCGTTCTTGACGAAGTCGTTTATACGCTTGTCACCGTTGAGACCGAGGTAATTGTAGGTCGAGAAATTGATCTTCTCCTCGCCCTCAATGGATATCCTTCCGCCGGGGATACCGTCATTCTTCTTGAAATACGAAACCCTGCTGTTCCATTCCTCATAGCGCTTGTCGAAAGCCACTATCTCCGGAAATTCGTCAATAAAGGGCTGTCTTGCTGTTTCTGCCATAATGATCCAACTCCATTCCTTTTAATCAAAGCTCTACACCGTTAAGTCTGAGAAGCTCCTGCGCCGTGTCAACGGAATCAACACCGGTCTTGTTCTTGACAGGGGCGAACTCCTTCTTTCTGTCGACCTCATAAGCGAGGCAGTTGTCCTGTAATTTAACCATATCGAGTACAAGCGTCTCGAATTTATAGGCATTCGGCTCGTCAGGCGTTACCTGATTGCCGTTCCCGTCCATATACTTTATCTTTTTGAAAGCCCTGTGGAGCGGGAGCTTCACAGAGAGCGTACTGTTCAGCTTATCCACGCGGAAAAGGTAATTGAGGATAACGCCGTAATTGTAGGAGAGAGTACCGTCCGGTTCGCGGCTGTTGAGCATCTCGTCCGTCATCTCGTAGTATTCCACGATAGAGGGCTTGCCGTCCTCGAGACAGAGCACGCCGACCTTTTCCTCGGGAGCAGCCTTTGCGACCACCTTTGCGCCGGAAACTCGTCCGGACTCTATAACAGCTCCGATGAAGCACGGGTCAGCGATACGCTGCAAAACGTTATCGACCGCGAAAACATTGAGCCATTCTATCTTTGCATTCTGCACTATCCTGAGCATACCGGTCTTAGCCATAGAAGCGTACCAGCCGCCGTTGCCGTTTGGGGCTGTGGATATCCTTCCCCTGTCGGAGAGCATGAGCTTGCCGTTGACATCGACCGTCGGGAGCTGTTCCTGCACGAAGAACCATACATTCTCGTCGCTGTAGCCGAAGTAGTCGTGCTCCTCGAAGAACTCGCGTGTCTCCTTGTTATTCTCGGCACTGGTCATGATAAACAGCGGTATATATGCACCGGCAGCCTTTGTCACCTCGAGGAGGTTGTTCATGAGGCACTCGAAGATGTAAAGTTCACGGTCGATCCCGATATTGAACATACCCTTGGGGTGATCGAAGCCGAGACGGCTTCCCTGACCGCCTGCAAGAAGGACAGCGCCGACCTTGCCGTCACGGATAGCCTGCAAGCCGGTTTTAGTGAAGCTCTCGCGGTCCTTCTCTATCTCGGCGAGGGTAGTGGCGAAAAGCGGGGCGAAACTGCCGCGCTTTTCTTCGCTTTCCGAAGCATTGAGCACTGAAAGATCAAGCTGATCCACCTGATCCACCATTGAGAGCTGCTCAGGCCTGCTGAGGGTTTTCATATGGGCTGCGATATGCTCCTGGTGAAGCATCGTGAGCATTTCTGAAGTTTTGTGTTTCATACGCGACCTCTGATAAAAAAGTTTAAATGTATTCATAGCGGACGAAAGAAAGCTCCCTCCGGAATGATACGAAAATATTTTCTTTTTCTGTTAATTAGTTTACAAAAATAATTATATCAGAATGTGCAATCATGCACAATAACATTATACCCTTTTCCATAAAAAAAAGCAAGAAGAAAATCCCGGTGCATATGCTATTCTCAGGAATTTTATCATTTTTTACAAAAAAACACCTGCGCTGCTGTAGGAATAGCACTAATAAATATACAATCAGGATATAATTGAGCAAATTAAAACACCAGTAAAATAAAAAGCGCCATTCACAAGAATGGCGCTTCGGTATCATTTGAGCATTTCCTCCCAGTAGGTATAAGTGAATTCGACGCTGATCCACTTTTTCAGATAGTCGAGCTTCTCCTTGAGATGCGGATAGTCCGCAATGAGCTTTGTTCCGTACCTCGGGTAATCGCCGTCAACAGGGTCAAAGCTGTAGTCGCACTGGAAAAGCTGCTCAATGAGCGTTGCCCTGTCCTCCATGGGGGTCACTATGCTGTAGTTGGAAATGAAGTATGTTCCGTCGTAGTCCTTTTCCTCGTCCCACATAACGCTCGACAGCGTCTTGTAGACATCGTTGCTCTCGGTGATATAGCCGTCGAAATCCTGAGTATAAACAAAACCGGAAGGATTCATCTTGTTCCACTCGTCATCGGATATCTGACCGTATCTTCTGCCTATCATATGCTCAACGCAGTGCCATATCTCATGGTGAAGCGATGACGCTGTCTTGTCCATCGAGGACATCATGATAGCGATATCATACCAGCCGCCGGTCATATATGCGACACCGCCCGCTGAAAATGCAGAGAAGCTGTCATTTTTCAGCTCATCTACAATGGATATCCTCAGTCCGCCCTTGCCGTCCGGAGACTGGAAATGCAGGAAGAAGCCCTTCGGGTACATACCGAGCAGGTCATAAAGACCGTCAAGGTATTCGAGTGCGAGATCAGCGGTGTAATAATCGCTGTCCTCGGTGGAAACGAGAACGTACTGCGAGCTTTCCTCAACGTTTTTGACCTCGTTGCCCACATATACCTTTACGTTATACTTCTTCTCGATCTCGTCCGCTCTCTGACGGACCTTCTGGTATTTTTCGCCGACCTTTACCTGTTCCCATTTCTCAGGGAGTTTCTTTTCGCCCTCGCCGAGCTGTCTGTCGTAGGTCAGCATCTCCGGGTCTACCATCAGGAGCTCATACGAATCCTCACTCCAGCCATAGCCGCTCTTTATGAGCGCGATCATCCAGCGTCCCGTGGCTTCGTGGCAGCAGGCGTAATAATACGTTACGTTATTGTCTATCTCTATCTTCGTATCGGCAAGCTTACCGGTCTTGGTATCGAGCATATGTATACTTTTCAAACAGCCGTCTATTCCGTTGGAAAACGATGCGACAAGCGCCTTGTCGCTGTACGGGCTCACATCAAGATGAGGTGAAGCAAATTCCTCGAACGGCATTCTGTATACCTTATAGTCCTCGTCCGAAAGGGACATAACATGGATATCTTCAAATGCGGTCATGCCGGCATCATTGGCGACCGCCATCATTCCTACAAGATCATCTGCCGTGAAGCCGCAAATGTTGACGTCCTGTGAATGTTCCCTTATCAAAGCACCATTTTTCAGCGAATATACGCCCGACTGAACGCCTTCCTTTGTATCATTCGAGAAACCCTCCGCACTGAACAATCCGCTGTCAGGAAATATCTGGCAGGTATAGAGCAGCTCCTCCGAAGATACCTGCGTGTGCTTCAAACCGTTCGCATCGGCACATAATATATTTCCGCTGACGTCCTCTTTAAAGTAAATGCAGTCGTTCCTGCGGTCAAGGTACATATCCGCGTAATAGCTTATGCCGAGATCGACCTCACGCGGAGTATCGCTGTCCTTCGGGTACATCACCAGTACGCCATTTTTTTCATAACCCCTTCTTGTAACAACGGTACCGTCACTGAACATACCAACCAGATCGTCACCGTTCTGACTGAGCTTGAACTCCCTTATCACCTTGTCAGAGACCGGATCAAAGACTATGCAGGTATCTCCGCCAAAGTTGTCAGTTTTTATAACAAGGGTATTGTCCGCACCTTCGGTAAGAGAGAGGAGAGAGCCCTTGCCTGCCGAACCCTTGAAGGCTTCGACCGGCTGGGACATGGGCGGCATCAGCGGAGCTGTTGTCGTGGTAGTGGTCGTGGTAGATGTTATTTCCTCTGTTGTTGTGACCTCAGGGTTCGTCTGAACGCCGGTCGTCTCCGGCTCGGACGAGCCTCCCGAGACCTTTTTATTGCTGCAGGCTGCTGTGCCCATAACAAGCGCACATACAGTCATTATAGAAATAAGTCGTTTCATAATTCTCCTTTCGCGGCGGTAATACTTTACTGTTATATTTTATCACATACCGCCGGACTTTTCAAGTATATCATTAAATTTTTCCATTTGTTTCTGTTTCGTAATCAGAGCCGTCCCCTACGCATCGCTGCTGCAATGATTTTTGCCCCGCGGGCGGATAATATCCGCCCCTACGGTTATTTCAGAGCCGTCCGCGCAAGCGGACACCGAAATTATTCATTTATTCTGTGGAACGCCGAGGCGGCGTTCCCTACAAAATGAAAAGGGACGCAGTGCGTCCCTTTTGGTATCATCTTTCAACAAGCATACGCCTCAGCAGGCAGAGGTCGTAAACGTCGAGCTTCCTGTTGTAGTTCATGTCAACGTTCCGCCAGTTCTCAACGTCGGTCTCATTCGTGCCGAGAAGCCACTTCTGCATCAGCACGAGGTCGGCTACCGTGAACTCGCCGTCGTCGTTGCAGTCGCCCTTGACAAAAGGCGTTCCCTGCGGAGAATAGCCGTCGTAGATGTAGCCCTTTTCCGGTTTCCTGTTCGTATTGCCGTTTGCGATTATCTTTTCGACGTCCTCGCGTGTGAGCGTGAGCATACCCAGATACTTTTCGTCTATGATGCCCTGCTCCGTGAGAGTCTTGAAAGCGCTGAACGAGTTGTCGTAGCCTCCCCAGTTAACATTCGCCTTCCAGACCTGCTCCTCCTTGTCATAGCGGAACAGCACATTCTTCTGAACGGTCTCCTCCACCTCGGCGGACGAATAGACATAGCTGCTCGTTTCCCTGTCCCAGCTTTTCTTGCATTCGGTTATGACCGGAACAGTGGTCTCCGTCAGCATGACAGAGGCTTCGGGATAGTCTTCGAGGGTCGCGCCCTTAACAAAGGTCTTGGCGATGTATCTGCCGTCCACCCATGTATCGCGGCAGTAGCCGAGGCTTCCGCCCCAGTAGAGCTTGTTTCCGACGCCCCATTCGTCATTCGAGAACGATGCCCTGTCGTCCTTCTGATAGAGGTAGGTGAAGCTGTTGCCCATATCGACCCATGCGCCATCGCCGACAACGTCGTATATCTTTGCCCATGTGAGCTCGTCCTCACGGGGGATATCGTCATCCATCTCGACCTTTGCGTATTCGATGAGCCTTGCCTTGGCGTCCTGTAGGGTAGTAGCCTCGTTTGTATCGCCGAATTTGAAGATATGCGTGAGCTTATCCTCGGAAATGCCCTGACCCTCGCCGTTTCCCTGACCGCCGTAGGTCTTGGATTCGCCGTTGTAGGTGACGATGATGTGGGCATGGCTCGAACTGCTCCATTCGTAGGTCGATTCATCGCTGAGACGCTTCGATACGGAGCCCATCATTCCCGGGAAGCCGAGGGAATCGTACCTGTAGGGGTACAGTGCCGACGCAAAGAGGGACTTGTTGTCCTTGCGGGAATACGGGCTGTATATGTAGAAGCTCTGGTCAACGTGGAAGCCCGGCGTGAGACGCCAGCCCCTTTCGCCGGTACGGTAGAGCTCTCCGCGTATGAAAGAGCCGCTGTAGAGGCATATCGACGAGAAACCGCTCTGTACGGCGCTCATGTCGGAGAAGAAGCCCTCGCCGGTCGCATAGGTGTTGATGAGGTAGTCGCAGTCGTCGCAGAGGGGCGGCAGGGTGAGCTTAACATCGGAATCCACCCATTTATAATAGCCCCTGACGTAATAGGACATACTGTTTTCGATATGCTCCTCATAGGTCCCGACAGGCATACCGTGATACGGCGAATAACCGGTAGATTTCGGATTCGGCTCACCGTAGACCTCGGTGTTGAACTCAGCCCTTGTGATCTTCTCCTGAACCTAGAGAGTTATCTCGCCGCCGTTCGTTGTGAAGCTCTTGAAGATATAGCCGCCGGGGACGCGGTACATAGCCTTGTCCTCGTATTCGACATCTGCATAGACCGAGTCAACGTTATAGATAACGGAAGTCTCGGAATAAGGGGAATCCTTGTCCGAGAACCTGAAAGATTCCGGGTTGGGGTTGTCGGTCTTTACGAAGAAATATTCGTTGAAGGGCTCAAGGAGCGGATATATCTCATAGGTGTATTCGAGAGGGTCGATATCCATGCAGGTATACTCCGCAGCGTCCGCATTGAGCTGATCTCCTGCGGATAACGGGAAGGGGCCGGTAACAGCACCGGCTGCAAGGCATAATGAAACCGCGGCTGCGGCAGCTCTGATCTTCTTCATAAACAGACCTCCTTTATAATGTCACTTAACAGCGTACTTTCACGCCGAATTGCTACCATCATTTTAACATATTCTTTCCGGATTGTCAACAGAAATTTATAAAACAGCAACAAAAGTCTTGACAATAGTTATATTTTTATGATATAATGGTAGAAAGTTTATTATTGAACGATATGAAAGGGGGCGGCAGCCGTGATAACCTATACAAGCACTGACTTCGGGCTTATTCTTGCTGCATTGCTCATCTGTATCACTAACCTCGTTTATACTATCATGGACGGCCACACCGGCAAGCCTCAGAACCGTGTATATATAACGCTCCTCCTGCTGCTTTCTGTAAATTCGCTCAGTGAGCTCTTCGATATCGGCTACTCCGCAGAAAGCGGGACCTCCGATACGGCATTCATGATACAGCGAGTGGCAAATTATGTCTACTTCCTCTGCCACAGCCTGCTGGCGCCTATGCTGTGCTGCTACGTTTCATTCCTGATAGGACGTTCCGTAGGGCTCGGCTTCCACCGAAAGCCCGGAAGCACAACAGGTGAATTCTTATGGAGCATACTGCCGAGTATCGTGGTCGCTGTCACTGAAGTTTTCATCGCCCTCAACCCGCTTACCGAATGGTGCTGGTACTACGATGACAACAGGGACTTCCACCGTGCATGGGGCGAATACATATTCATCTATGCGCTCTCGGGAATATGGATGATAGCCGCATTTATTCTTGTAATGATGTCGTGGAATATCCTCTCAAAGGGACGCAAGCGGTCTATCGCGATATGCTTCCTGCTCGCCGGTACAGGCATTACCGTCCAGCTCTTCGCCCAAAACTACCGCATCGAGGTCCTCCTGGAGGCTCTCTCCTTCACCGGTGCCCTCCTCTTTATCGAAAACGAGGACGACCGCAAGAACGTTGAGATGAACGTCTATAATTCCGCTGCTTTCTCCCTCGACCTCACCGCAACTCTCAGGAACCGCATACACGTAAAGACGATAATCCTGCGCGGCATACACTTCGACAGATCGGCAAATACAATCGTTTCCGGAAGACTCCACCGCGAGGATATTAGCCTTGCGGTATCGGATTACCTCGGCACGGTCATTCAGAGATACTACATTTATTCCATAGGTCACGGAAGATTTGCCCTCACGCTGTATAACTACTCGGACAGCGATGCGGAGGCGATCGCTCAGACCATTACCGCCCGCTTCCAGCAGCCCTGGAACATCAACGGCAGCGACTTCCGCCTCACATCGAGGATTCTCATTATAAGCTCACCCGAACGTGCAAAAACGGTCGAGGAGATAGTCTACTTCGCGGAATGTCCTATCCCCGAAAAGATGCAGGAACCAATAATCAGCGGCAGCTCACTCGACTGCCTGATACGCCGTGCCGCCGTCGAAAAGGCTGTGACACGCGGTCTTGCGGAGGGCAGCTTCGAGGTCTACTACCAGCCGACCTACAATATCAACCGCACTCTTCACGGCGCTGAGGCTCTGCTGAGAATGCACGACAAGGAATTGGGCATGATCTATCCGGACGAGTTCATTCCTATCGCTGAACAGCTCGGCATGATAGACGAGCTCGACGAATTCGTGCTGAGAGAGGTCTGCAAGTTCATTCTCACGGGTATTCCTCAGAAAAACGGCATGGACTGCATCAACGTCAACCTCTCGGTGCTAGAGTGCATGAAGGAGGGCTTTGCGGAATACGTCAGCGGCATCGTCGAATCGGCAGGCGTCCGCAAGAAGATGATAAATTTCGAGATAACCGAATCCGTTGCGGCAAGGGACTACAATCAGCTCGCAAATGTCATCGAACAGCTCAAAAATGAGGGCTTCCAGTTCTCGATCGACGACTACGGGACCGGCTATTCCAATATGACCTCGCTGTTCTCACTCGGCGCGGATATCATCAAGATCGACAAGAGCGTCCTGTGGAACGCCGAAAAGAGCGAGCTCGGCATGACGCTGCTCAGGACCTCGATCGAAATGGTACACGAAATGCGGAAAAAAGCTCTCATGGAGGGCGTCGAGACCGAGGCTCAGATAGAGATCCTCCGGGAGCTCGGCTGCAATTACCTGCAAGGCTTCTTCTTCTCAAAGCCCCTCCCCAAGGACGAATTCATAAAGCTCATAGAAAAATAAAAGGGGACGCCATATGCGTCCCTTTTATTGTTGGGGCGGATATTATCCGCCCGCTCAATTCATAATTGTAGTGTCCGTTATAAAAGCAAGAATATCCTCCGGCTTTTCGGCTATAAAGTCCGCACCGGCACGTTCAAGCTCTTCCCGTCCGCGAAATCCCCACGCACAGCCTATCCCGGTCATACCGGCGTTGTACGCGGTCTCCATATCGACGTTGCTGTCCCCTATCATGTAAGCGGACACTTCGCCCTCCGGAAGTGCCGCGGTTATCTCCCTGATTATCGCAGGATCGGGCTTTATCGGACGCGGCGGACAGCCTCCGAGCACTTTCACGAAGTCAGTTCCCGGAAGGAGCTCCGCTATCATCTGCTGTGCGAAATCCTGCGGCTTGTTAGTCGCGACAGCGAGCAGCACTCCCCTTTCCGAAAGCTCCCGCATGACCTCCGCCATGCCGTCATACAGCCTCGTCTTGTCAAGGAAATGCTCGCCGTAATACCGGCTGAAAAGCTCCCTGAGATGCTCCTGTTCGCCCTTCATATCATCGGGAAGTGCCCTGTAACAGAGCTTCGCGGCACCGTTCCCGACCATATAGCGGTACTCCTCATAGCTATGCTCCGGATTGCCCATTTCACGCAGTCCGGCGTTCACAGCGTCCGCAAGGTCGCAGAGGGTGTCCGCGATAGTACCGTCGAGGTCAAATACTGCTAACTTCATATTTTCTCCATAAGCCCCCTGATATCATCGGGCGTAAAAACGTACTCCTTGCCGCAGAAATGGCAGCATACCGCGGTATCCTTGCCCTCGTCGGCTATTTTTTGCAGTTCGTCCATGCCGATGCTGATGAGAATGCGCTCAGTTCTCTCGCGCGAGCAGTCACAGCCGTAGACCGGCTCGGCAGTGTCGAGCTCATTGGGTTCAAGTCCCGAAAGCAGCATATCCGCTATCTCCTCCGGGGACTTCCCCTCGTCCAGAAGCGCGGAAACAGGCTTCATAGCGGCAACGTTCTTCTCGATAGTGTCGATGCACTTCTCGTCCGCGAACGGAAGGAGCTGCACAAGGTAACCGCCTGCTGCACGGACGGTCAGGTCTGGATTGACGAGCACACCGAGGCTGCAAACGGTCGGTATCTGTTCGCTTGTGGCATAGTAGGAGGCTATATCCTCCGCGATCTCGCCGGAAACAAGCGGTATAACGCCGACGTAGGGCTCTTTCAGTCCGAGGTCCTTGACCACGGAGAGGGTACCGTCCCTGCCGACAGCACCGCCGACATCGAGCTTGCCCTGAGCGTTGAGCGGTATCTCAACGACCGGATTGTTCACGCAGCTCTTGACGTTTCCCCAGTTGTCGGCGACCGCAACGAGCTGTCCGGCAGGTCCTCCTCCGTCAACGCGGAGAGTAACCGTATCGCCGTCACCTTTGAGCATATAGCCCATGAGGGAGGCGGCAATGCTGAGCCTGCCGAGCCCTGCCGTAATGACAGCTGATGTCTTGTGTATGCGTTCTATTTCGGAAACTATATCCTTAGCGTCCAGAACCTCGGCAAATGCCGAGCCGTCCGCGGAAATAGCCCTGTAAAGCTTTCCCATAATTGACCTCCGATCTGTATAATTCATAATTGCGGTGTCCCCTGACGGGGACGGTTCGAGTGTAGGGGGCGATGCCTACATCGCCCCACCGGTTTATTATTGTTATCGCGGGCTGATGCAGGCATCAGCCCCTACAAGGGTTCGTCAGCGATTTCAATAATTCCGAATTAAACAGACGGCACGGGCTCACGGAATGCGCCCCTACAGCTAATAGCTAATTAAACTGTCTGTCCGTTCCGTATGCACCTTGCCGCATAGACTATGCGCTGCGAATCGGGCTTGGGTGCGTCAAAGGTATCGTCGCCGTACTTTGCAAGCAGCTCATAGCCGTTCTCCGCAAGCAGACGCTCGATGTCCTCCTCGGAGTAAGCCTTCTCGGAGAAGCCGTCCGAGCTGCGCGACCACAAGCCGTTCTCCTCACGCTCGAAGAATTCGAGGTTCATCTTCACCTCGTCCGTCTCGGGAACGAGGGTATTCTCCCACACGCAGTAGACGTTGTCCGTCTCATAGGTGAAGGTGTTGTTTGCGAGGATATTCCGGTGTTTGTAGAGGGTGTTCACATCGAAGATGAACAGTCCGCCTACCTCGGAGAAGAACGCCGCATGTCCGAACACCTTTCCGACGTCCTCAAGGCTGGAAAGGTGGTTTATGCTGTCGAGGGCACAGATGACGATATCGACCGTGCCGAACATATCGAGCCTCCGCATATCCTGACAGAGGTACTGAATGTTCAGTCCGCTGTCGAACTTCTTGTCGAGGGCGATGCCGAGCATTTCCTCCGAGTTGTCCACGCCGATGACGTCATAGCCGAGACCTGCCATTACCTCCGAGATACTGCCTGTTCCGCAGGCAAGGTCAAGGAGTATGCCGCCCTCCGCGTCCCTGAACCTCCTGATGATATCGTGGAAGTACATACCGCGCTTTCTGTAGTCGATATTGGCGGTGAGCTCGTCGTAATAACGCGCAAATGCGCTGTATCCGCTCATACGTCACCTCAGTCCTTTGCGTGGGAGGCAAGCAGCTCCGAATAGTGCCGCCTGAACTGTTCAAAGCGTCCCTCGTCGAGAGCTTCCCTTATCTTCTCGGTGAGCGTGTTGTAGAAGTAGAGGTTGTGCTGTACCGCAAGACGTCCCGCAAGCTGCTCGTTCGCCTTGAAAAGGTGGCGGACGTAAGCGCGTGAGAAGTTCCGGCAGGTGGGACAGTCGCAGTGCTCGTCAACGGGTCGCGGGTCGGTCTCGTACTGCTTGTTTCCGAGGTGCATGATGCCGTTCCATGTGAAAACGGTGGCGTGACGGGCATTGCGGCTCGGCATTACGCAGTCGAACATATCAATTCCCCTTGCAACAGCCTCGATGATGTTGGAGGGAGTTCCCACACCCATGAGGTAACGCGGCTTGTTGACCGGCATATAAGGCTCTACAACGTCGATTATGCGGTACATCTCCTCGGTCGGCTCACCGACCGCAAGTCCGCCGATAGCGTAGCCGTCAAGGTCAAGCTTCGCGATAGTTTCCATGTGCTCGATGCGGAGGTCGTCGTAGGTCGAGCCCTGACCGATGCCGAAAAGCATCTGGTGCTTGTTTATCGTGTCCGGAAGGCTGTTGAGCCTTGCCATTTCCTCCTTGCACCTCAGCAGCCAGCGTGTCGTGCGCTCGACGGAAGCCTGAACGTACTTCCTCGGGGCAGGATTTTCCACGCATTCGTCGAAAGCCATAGCTATGGTCGAGCCGAGGTTCGACTGTATCTGCATACTCTCCTCGGGACCCATGAAGATGCGTTTTCCGTCGATATGGGAGGCGAAGTAAACGCCCTCCTCCTTTATTTTGCGGAGCTTTGCGAGGGAAAAGACCTGAAAGCCGCCGCTGTCTGTGAGAATGGGCTTGTCCCAGTTCATGAACCTGTGCAGACCGCCCATCTGCTTGATGATGTGGTCGCCGGGACGCAGATGCAGATGATAGGTATTGCACAGCTCGACCTGAGTTTTAAGTCCCTTGAGGTCAACGGAGGATATTCCTCCCTTGATAGCTGCGGCAGTTCCGACATTCATGAAGCATGGCGTCTGGAAGGTGCCGTGAACAGTCTCGAACTGTCCCCTGCGTGCTTTGTTTTCAGTCTTGAAAAGAGTAAACATAGTCGCTCCTTTATAATTCAAAATTCGTAATGCGTATTCCTCATCAATCAAAATCAAACGGCTCTCCCGGATCGGGATTTCTGTCCTCACGGCGTCCGTAGAAGCCGATGAGCTCACCGTTTGTGTTCCTTATGGCAAGTATATACATATCCATATTGTTTTTATTGTCGTGCAGAGCAAAGACCTTATTGTTCCTTTTGTCCTCCTTGAACCACTCAACGCACATTATCACCCTGCTCATTTTCTCCTCGTCAAGAAGGGAACTGAGCAGTTTTCCGCGGATAGGTCCCTCCTTTGAATAAAAATTGCCGGCAATATGGTTCTCGTAGATTATCCGGTAATCAAGGTTGCAGATGACGATAGGTCCTTCCTCATAGTCAATAATTCCTCTGAAAAAATCATTAAGCTCCAATTCCATTTTCCTTTTTTTCTCCTTAGTCAGATCATATTATAAACATACTGTCACCGAAGCTGAAGAAACGGTAGCGTTCCTCAACAGCCTTCTTGTAAGCATTCATTGTGTTATCATAGCCCATAAACGCCGAAACGAGCATGATTAGAGTGCTCTCCGGCAGGTGAAAATTCGTTATGAGACCGTCTATACATTTGAACTCATAGCCGGGATAGATGAAGATGTCCGTATAGCCCTCGCTCGCCTTAATACCGCCGCAGAAGCTTGCAACGCTCTCGAGGGTACGGCAGGTAGTAGTGCCGACCGCAATGACCCTTCCGCCGTTTTTCTTTGTCTCGCTGATGAGGTCAGCGGTCTCCTCCGGCAGGAAATAATGCTCGCTGTGCATTTTGTGGTCGAGGACGTTCTCCTCCTTGACCGGACGGAACGTTCCGAGCCCGACGTGGAGTGTTACAAAAGCGGTCTTTATGCCTTTTTTATGCAGTTCATCGAGAAGCTCCGGAGTGAAGTGCAGTCCGGCAGTCGGAGCTGCGGCTGAACCGAGCTCGCGCGAATACACGGTCTGGTAACGCTCCTTGTCCTCGAGCTTTGCGGTGATGTAAGGCGGAAGCGGCATCTGTCCGACGTCCTCAAGAGCCGTGAAGAAGTTGCCCTCGCACTCGAACCGGACGATCCGGTTGCCGTCGTCCTTGACCTCGACCACCTCTGCGATAAGACGTCCGCCGCCGAAGCTGAATCTTGTGCCGACCTTAGCCTTTTTTCCCGGACGGCAGATTATCTCCCACAGCTTGTCGCCCTTCTGTTCAAGCAGAAGGAATTCGATGAAGGTCTGATTGCTTATTTTTTCGCCGTAGAGCCTTGCAGGGATAACTCTCGAATCGTTCATAACGAGCAAGTCACCCTCTTTAAGGTGAGCGCATAGATTATAGAAGTGGTCGTGAGTTATCGCGCCGGACTTACGGTCAACGCACATCATGCGCGAGGCGCTTCGCGGTTCGACCGGCGTCTGAGCGATGAGCTCCTCCGGCAGTTCATAGTAAAAATCGGATTTCAGTAATTCCATTCAATTACTCCTTTATTTTAAGGCTGCGGAGGTACTGCTTGTGCTCGTCAGTGACGCGGAAGCTCTCCGCCGCTTTCTGTATCGACTTGTTATGCGTCCATCTGTCAAGACGCTTGTTTACGATATACGGCAGTACCTCGTCATAATTCTTTGCGAGTGCAGTTGCGAAGTACCATGCGCGCATCATATTTATGTAATATTCCTCAGAGCTGACGGCTGCCACCCTGTCGGCATATCCGGTCCGGAAATATTCACCGAGGAAGTACCTCATCAATGCACCGATACCGAACCTCACTGTATAGGTATGCTCAGAACCGAGCCATTTGTCAGCATAGGACAGCAGTTCCTCACGGTGCTTCGCAAATACCTTTGGATTGAGCTGGTCGCAGGTCGCCCAGTTGTCAACGTATGGGAGAAAGGCTTCAACAAGCTCTATACAGCGCCCGAAGTCCTTCTCGTCCGAGATTATGAACGAGTGGAGCTGATCCTCCTCGAAGTGCATGTGAGGCAGTGCGGCAAGAAATTCTCCGCAGTCCGGACGCTTCTTCAGTTCCTTTGCAAGCCTTTTCAGCTCAGGAGTCCGGACGCCTATAAAATGCTCCCTGCCGTGGGTCGGCGTCAGATTTTGCTGAAAAGAAGCATATTTTTCATCGCGGAGGTTCATGAGTTCCGTCTCGATATCAGTGAAAATACTCATAGCTTCCTGCCTTTCAGAAACTTTTTTCGTAAAAAAACGTAAAATTCAGAAAAACTGTTGACAACTCGCCTGTAAAGTGCTATTATGTAAACAAGGTAGAGGTGCGGCAAAGAAAAGTAAGCGTACTGAGGACGACCAGTCCGGTGATGTACGGTGAAAGGCGATGCCGCCGAAGGACGGTCTCCGGTAAATTCCGTTCTGGCTGTATATCAAAAAGGTATGCGGCTGTCATCATTGCGTATGGTGGAGAGCTATCGGCACAGTTTCATATAAGCTTTGCCAACATTTCTATTATAACGCATGATGAACCGGTTTGCAACCGGTTTTTGTGTTTTTTGTGAAAAAATTTTTTAAGGAGAATGTTTATGAAACAGTACAATGTAGGTATCATCGGCGCAACGGGTATGGTAGGTCAGCGTTTTGCAACGCTTCTCGAGAACCACCCGTGGTTCAATGTCAAGGTCCTCGCAGCTTCACCCAGAAGCGCAGGTCAGACTTATGAGCAGGCTGCCGGAAGCCGCTGGAAGATGGCAGTTCCCATGCCCGCTGCTATGAAGGATATGGTGCTCCTTGACGCTGCAAATGACATCGAGAAGATAGCTTCAATGGTGGACTTCTGCTTCTGTGCAGTCGATATGAAAAAGGACGAGATAAAGGCTCTGGAGGAAAAGTACGCCAAGGCTGAGTGTCCTATCGTTTCAAATAACTCCGCTCACAGATTTACTCCTGATGTACCTATGGTAGTTCCGGAGATAAACCCCGAGCACATCGAGATCATCAAGGCTCAGCGCGAGCGTCTCGGCACTAAGAGAGGCTTCATCGCTGTCAAGTCCAACTGCTCGATACAGAGCTACGTTCCCGCACTCCACCCCCTCAGAAAGTTCGGCCTCAAGAACGTCCTCGCCTGCACATACCAGGCTATCTCCGGCGCAGGCAAGAACTTCGAGACATGGCCTGAAATGGTCGATAACCTTATCCCCTACATCGGCGGCGAGGAGGAGAAATCCGAGCAGGAGCCTCTCAAGGTATGGGGCGAGATCAAGGGCAATGAGATCGTCAAGGCTACAGCTCCCAATATCACAACGCAGTGCCTCCGCGTTCCGGTTTCGGACGGTCACACTGCCGCTGTATTCGTAAGCTTCGAGAACAAGCCCTCCAAGGAGGAGATACTCCAGCTCTGGAAGGACTTCAAGGGCGTTCCGCAGGAGCTCGAGCTTCCCAGCGCACCCAAGCAGTTCATTCACTACTTCGAGGAGGATAACCGTCCGCAGGCTAAGCTCGACCGCAACCTCGAAGGCGGTATGGCTGTTTCAACAGGAAGACTCAGAGAGGATACACAGTACGATTACAAGTTCGTCTGCCTCTCGCACAATACTCTCAGAGGTGCAGCAGGCGGCGGCGTACTCCTTGCCGAGCTCCTCGCAGCTAAGGGCTACTTCGATTAATTCGTATTTGCATTAATAATGTATTTGTAGGGAACGCCGCCCTCGGCGTTCCTCGTTAGTAAAATAATTTCCGAACCCATATTTATCGCATGAATATAATATGTGTCAATCAGATTTTTATGTGCGGCATATATGTACGTTTCAGCATGGAACGCCGAGGGCGGCGTTCCCTACATTTTTTCCTGAAAGGAGAAATTTATGAAGAATACCATTTTCACCGGTGCGGCTATCGCTATCATTACCCCTATGAATGCCGACGGTTCAATAAACTACGACGAGCTCGGACGTCTCATTGATGACCAGATCGCTAATTCCACAGACGCTATCGTTATCTGCGGAACTACCGGCGAGGCTTCCACTATGACCGACGACGAGCACCTCGACTGCATCAAGTTTGCCGTTAAGCAGGCTGCCGGCAGAGTTCCGGTAATCGCCGGAACAGGCAGCAACGACACACGCTATGCCGTTGAACTCTCAAAGGAGGCTGAGGCAGCCGGCGCTGACGCTCTGCTCCTCGTCACCCCCTACTACAACAAGACCACTCAGCGCGGTCTTATCGCACATTTCACCGCTGTTGCAGATGCCGTTAATATCCCGATAATCCTCTACAATATCCCCGGACGCACCGGTATGGGCATCGAGGTCGCTACAATGAAGGAGCTCGCAAAGCACAGGAACATTGCGGCGATAAAGGAAGCAAGCGGAAATATCAGCTATGCTGCAAAGCTCATCGCTGAGTGCGGCAATGATGTGGACGTTTACTCCGGCAACGATGATATGATCGTTCCGCTCATGTCACTTGGTGCAAAGGGCGTAATTTCGGTACTTTCCCACGTTATGCCCAAGCAGACGCACGACATGGTGCAGTTCTGCCTCGACAACAACTACGCTGAGGCTACAAAGCTCCAGATAGAGCTTCTCGACCTCATCAACGACCTCTTTATCGAGGTAAACCCCATTCCCGTAAAGGAAGCCATGAACATGATGGGCTGGAACGCAGGTCCCTGCCGTCTGCCGCTCTATGAGATGTCCGACGAGCACAAGGCTAAGCTTCTCGCTTCACTCAAAAAGCACGGACTCGTAAAGTAATCAGGAATTGCAGCCGTGAGCTAAAATTGAGGATTGAGAATGAATGTGTCTGCTGTCGCAGACGGACCTAAAGTGTAGCTGCGGCATCTTATTTTAAATAATATCGCGTAAGCGATACCATAATTCTCAATTCTCCATTCTAAATTCTCAATTAAGCTAATAGCTAACGGCTAATAGCTAAAAACGCATAGAAAAGGAAGTGTAAATCATGACTAATATAGCTATTTGCGGTGCTAACGGCAAAATGGGCAAGAACGTTTACGCCTGCGCTGAGGAAAGAGACGACTGCAAGGTAATTGCCGGCATCGACCTCTTTACTAAGCAGTATGCGGACTTCCCTATCGTTGAAGCTCCCGACAAGCTCCCCGTCAAGCCCGATGTTATCATCGACTTCTCAAATCCCGCATCGCTCGAAGGTCTCCTCTCCTACTGCCTCTCCACCGGCACTCCCCTTGTCATAGCCTCCACCGGCTATTCCGACGAGCAGATCGCTGCAATAAAGAGTGCATCGCAGCAGATACCGATATTCTTCACATTCAATATGTCCCTCGGCATCAATCTTCTCGTTCAGCTCGCAAAGAAGGCCGCCTCCATTCTCGGAGACCAGTTCGACATCGAGATAGTCGAGAAGCACCACAACCAGAAGATAGACGCTCCCAGCGGAACCGCTATAATGCTCGCAAATGCGATAAACGAGACGCTCGACAACTCCAAGCACTACGTCTACGACCGCCACTCCCGCCGTCAGAAGCGCGAGAAGTCCGAGATAGGTATGCACGCTATCCGCGGAGGCACTATCGTTGGTGAGCACGACGTTATCTTTGCAGGTCACGATGAGGTCATAACCCTCTCCCACTCCGCCGCTTCCAAGGCTGTTTTCGCAAACGGTGCGGTGAATGCGGCTGTATTCCTCAAGGAGCAGCCGGCAGGAATGTACGATATGTCGATGCTCGTATGAGTTCCCACGGGAGGTAAGCCATGCTGACACACACAGGAACTCAGACCATTGAGACCGAAAGGCTCATACTCAGACGCTTTGAATACTCCGACTGCGAGGCTGTTTTCAAAAACTGGGCAAGCGATGAACACGTCCAGATGATGTACTCCGAGCCGGTCTACTCCACTACTGAGGAGGTCAAGGGACTGCTCGACAAGTACATCGGCAATTACGCCCGCGAGGACTACTACCGCTGGGCGGTGATTGACAAGGAGAACGGCGAGTGCATCGGTCAGATAGCCTATTTCCTCGTTGACAGCAAGAACCACTTTGCGGAGATAGAATACTGCATCGGCGCGGAATACCAGTGCAAGGGCTACTGCACCGAGGCTGCAAAGGCTGTGATAGCCTTCGGCTTCGATAAAATGAACCTCCACAAGGTACAGATATGCACGAAAACCATCAACGCTCCTTCAAAAAGAGTCATCGAAAAATGCGGCTTCACCTATGAGGGAACTCTCCGCGATTATTTCTTCATGAACGGCAAATACGTCGGAAGGCTCTATTTCTCGATACTCCGCGAAGAATACGAAAAAAAGAGGTAAGCTATGACTGATAACGAAACGCTCGAAAGAGTGCGCGAATTCTTCAAAGGCGACCGCTACGCAATGGAAACCGGTGCGGTCATTGACGAAATTGACGATCATTACGCAAAATGCAGCCTCGTCATCACCGACAGGCACAGGAACGCTATGGGCGGTGTTATGGGCGGAGTTTACTTCACGCTCGCCGACTTTGCGTTCGCAGTCGCATCGAACTGGCAGGAGCCCGGCGTTGTGGGACTGAATATGGACATCTCCTATATCGGCGTTCCCAAGTCCGGCAAGCTCATTGCCGAGGCAAAAATGGTGAAGCTCTCGAAGCACATCGCGACCTATCAGGTCGAGATCAGGGACGACGCAGGAAATATCACCACGGTCGTGCAGTGCGTAGGGTTCAACACCAAAAATAAATAATTTAACGGCTGCCTTTGATCGGGCAGCCAGTTTTGTGCATATTGCTATTTCCGGAAATTCCACTTTTTCTATAACGCATAAGGGCTGCGCAGAGTGTAACTGTGCAGCCATTTTTTCCTGTACGAAGCCACTTTCATTTTTTTCTGTCAAAAAAGTGCTCCTGAAACCTGCAAATCAAAGTTCCCGTGATCTGATTTTCAGAAAAAAGCACATAAAAAAGCTCCCATAAGGAAGCTGCGATATCATGATACTGTTTTCAGACGAAGCCTGAGCTTATCGGTAACAAGTGCGATAAACTCCGAATTGGTGGGTCTTGCGGGATAAACCGACGTGTCATAGCCGAAAAACGAACAGAAGCTCTCGCTGCCTCCGCGGTCCCATGCACAGCTTATAGCGTGTCGGATAGCACGTTCAACTCTCGTTGAAGTCGTATTATATGTCTCTGCAACAGTCGGATAAAGGAGTTTTGTAATACTATCCATAAGGTGAGAATCTCTTACTGCATTCATAATTGCAGTCCTGAGATAGCTGTAACCCTTGATATGAGCCGGAACACCGAGCCTGCGTATTGCTTCGGTAGTCATAGCTTCAAGCGCATCGTCAGACGTTGCTTCCTCTGTCTCAAAGCACGAAAAAACAGCCTGTAAGATCTCATAAGCCTCACTTCCCGCCGGCAGAAAAGCTGAAGCGCCGTTTTCAAGTGCCCAGCGTTTTACAAAACTGTTGGCTATCTGTGAGACCACAATGAGCTTAGGAAGGTCAATTCCCATTGATCCGAGCTTTTTGTAGAGCAGCAAAGCGTCATATTGCGGCAGATCAAGATCGCATATCACCACGTCCGGCTTGTCGTGCAGCACGGACTCCATGATTATTTCTGCGTCTTTCTTCCGGGTGTAAGCATAGATACCTCTTGTGCTGAGAAAATCCGCGATTTTAATGCCAAATTCATAAGTATCATCAGAAACAAGGACTTTGATCGAAGTATTGTACATTTTGTTCTCCTTAATAATTGTATTACAATTCATTAGCACATAAATACAAGTTCAGCAGAGCAAAATATCCATTATTCAATTGTAAATACGGAGCTCCCGGTACACCGTAAAAAAACGGTTTATTGCAGAAGTTTTCCGTACATCAGGCCAGTCCGAAGGACATCGGTCACCATTAGCGTTCAGCCGCTTTGGATACCCGGAAGCTGACAAAAAAGGTTTTCATGCAAGAATTATCCAGCTGCTTGAAGTCAGATCTGTTGAGGTGTTTTTTCAATTCCAGTTTGTTCAGAGATATGATCCGACTATGTCTATATCACGCTTTACAGCCTTTCCCCGATAGTTACCCCTCCCCTTATCTGGTGAACTCAGGCAGATACTCCGCCGGCAGAAATTATGTCCGGCTTCATACCGCTTTTCATATATGTGTTATGAATTGCCGTGGTACACGATCAGAACTCCCGGAATGAGTAATTCCCGGAATCAGTTCCGTTCAGCAGTTTGCCAATGAGCGCTGCGGTTCGCTGTTCCGCAAGCGTCGGACTATGCAGGCATTGCTCAGCAATGATCCTCCTGCGCCGCTGACAAATATAGTCTAGCATTATTCCGCCACAATGTCAATAGAAAATCCTAAATTTCCTGATAAATCAGCATTGTTAACAATTGCCGGAAATTCTACATTTTGGTATGTATTTGCTGTGCTTGCAACAGTGCTATTTCAGCGCCTTTTCGCGAATTATCAGCAAGCTTTGTCTGATTTTTGAATAGTTTTTCCGGTCATGCAAATCAACTTGTCAAGTTTATTTATAGCTTTTCCACAAGGTCATCCTCCCTGATTTACATTGGAATGTATTTTTACCTCAAAAACGCCCTTTTTTCACGCACTTTCGATTGTTGATAATTGTTGATTTTGCACATATATTTTTCGCCTTATCACTCTCGAAGTTTATTCTCCTCACAAGTTGCTCCTTTGACTTATTTAGTTATAAAATAAAAATTATTATTTCCTATTGACAAGTGCCGTTTAACAGTGTATAATATTGTAGTAATGCGAGTGTGCTGGAATTGGCAGACAGGCACGTTTGAGGGGCGTGTGTCGACAGACGTATGGGTTCAAGTCCCATTACTCGCACCATAGTGGACAGATGGCTGAGCTGGTCTAAGGCGCACGACTGGAACTCGTGTGTACGTTAATAGCGTACCGAGGGTTCGAATCCCTCTCTGTCCGCCAGAATTAAAAAGCCTGTATTTCAAGGAAAACACCGAAATACAGGCTTTTCTGTTACCTACAGAAAACAGTTTCAACTGCATTTTTGCAGTTGCGTGTGAAGAAAAAACAGGCAAAATTCACACGAATTCACACGAAATTCACACGACGATAGGTGGTATAAACGTTATTGAAAGAAGCCAGCTCCC
>CACYSQ010000013.1 GCA_902777125.1 Ruminococcus flavefaciens | reverse complement strand
CGAGATAGTTTTAAGAGCAATGAAAAAGGTGACGAAATACGCACGGGAGCATTCGGAAGAGTTTTACAGCGATGCAATGAAGAACGGCGAAGCTGAAGCGGCAAAGAAGCTTAAAGAATCTGAGAGCCTTAGAGATGAATATGCGTCTAAAATCAAGCAGCTCGACAAAGCAATACAGCTTCTCTACATGGACAGGTCAAACGGAAAGATCACGGACGAGCGTTATGAACTTCTATCTGCAAGTTTTGAAAATGAGCAGACTGAGCTGAAAGCAAAGCTCAGCGCCCTCAACTCGCAGCTTGATGAAGTGAAAGTGCGTGAGAAATGTATCAGTGACTTCATCAGAAAGGCTAAGCGGTATGTAACAATTTCAAAGGTCACGCCGGAGCTCCTGAGAGCCTTCATAGAGCGAATCGAAGTCCATGAAAAGACTGTAAAACGTTCAAGGACTTGTGGTAATCATATAGTCATTTACTTCACATTTCATCCTGACAAAGCGTTCAGGCTTGACGGAGAAATGTCCGAGCTTGGCATAACTCAATTTGCATAATTAAAATCTCCGAGGATGACCTCCTCGGAGAAACCATACATATTAACTGCGTTAAGAACACCATGCAGAGGAAAGGTTCCCGCTCACGGCGGCGGTCCCCTCTGTCAGTTTCGCTGACATCTCCCCGCACTGCGGGGAGTCACCCCGAGCCCCCTTCCAAAGACTTTATTATGGTTTTTTCCGTGACGGTACAAGGTTCTTGAAAGAAAAACAAAGCGCTGCCTTTTTCGGGTAGCGCTTATTTTGTACCGTCACGAAAAAACTAAAACAAGGCTCAGAATAGAGCTTGAGAGCACTTTCATCAAAATGCTGTCCCGATGAGCCTGTAAAACGCCGTACAGGCATCTCAGTTATAGGGACATTCATTGCATATGACTTACAACTGCGGGGACGGGTACGCTGTCCGCTGAGAGTTCTGCTGTTTCGGCTTTCCCCTTGCTGAGCATATCCTCGAGAACGCTGATGATATCGCATTCCGGCACGACGCCCTGCCGCACAGCCTCCTGCACTGAGCCGTGAAGAAGCTCCGGGTCCCTGTGCCGCAGGAGGTACTCCCCCTCTTGGCTGACCGCAACGAGGCAGGAGGGCGAGACCTTCCACTCCTCGAGGACGTACTCGAGCATTTCCGCAGGCGTATCCCCGTCGAGGACGACGAGATCGGCAAAGCCCGTGAATATCCTGCGTCCGGCGGCAAGCTCCGCAGTATCGAAAGCCTCGCGGATATCATTCCCCGATGCGGCAACGGGCTTGACCTCCTCCGAGAAAAACGCGAGGGTAAGGCTTACTCCGTTTTCGCGGCTGATGTAGGCTGCCCTGAGATAAGCCTTGTCGTGGACGAGTCCCGACGAAGCACAGCCGGTCGTGCAGGAGACCGTCAGGAGTGCTGCCGCGATGATTCCTGCCGCCCTCATAGGATCATTGTGAGCCGCGGCTCGGCACTTGTTTTCAGGGCTGAGAGCAGGCGCTCGAGCTCGGAGAGCTCTGTCATGATATCCCCGGCATTGCTGCGTGAGACTGCCGCTGTTCTTGCGGCGAGCCTGTCGATATCAGCGAGGGAGTTGTTCCGCAGTACGAGAACGGCTTTTTTTCGGAAGTCCTCCCAATCACGGCGAAGAGCCTCAGCCTTTTCCGCACCGTGTTCGGCGTCACCGGCAAGGAAGTCCTCCCTGATATCCCCGACGGCACCGAGCATATCGCCGCACTGCCTGTCCACCCACAGACCGGAGAATATACCTGTTCCGATCAGCGTCAGAAGAATGCCTATGCTTATCATTGCTCTTGTCATTTTTCCTCCTCCAGACTGACCGGCTCGCCTCCGCTTTTTAGTATAGCCGAGAAATTCCCACTTTTGTCGCCGGTCATGATGAAAATGTCGTTCAGGGAAACACCTCTGCTGCGGAGGAGCTTCACGATATCCTCCGCAGTAAGACCGAGGCCTTTCGCAGCGGCAGTGATAACTCTCCCCTCGGCAGCTATCATCTGCGGCGGGTCGGAATTATCGGGTTCCAAGCCAATATCGCAGCGCTGCGGAGTATCAGCGGAGGGCTTCTTCATGACGGAGATGCTGCCGGTCGTCTCGACTATCGCGAACTGCACCTCGTTCAGGTCGAAGATATCCTGACCGCGGAGAGCCGTCATGAGGTCGTCCGCGGAAAAGCGCAGTTCCCTGAGAACGCGGGTATCGAGCTTTCCGCCGCTTATGACGGTCTTCGGACTGCCGGAGATGAGCTTTCTCAGCTTTGGACACCGCAGGCATATCCACGATATCAGCACCTCAAAGCAGACGAGCGTGAGAATGGGAGTGATGCCCACGATGAGCGGTATATCGGTATCCTCGACGGGCAGGGTCGCGATATTGGAAACGAGTATCGTAACGACGAGCTCCGAGGGCTGCAATTCGCCGAGCTGACGCTTTCCCATGAGTCTTACCGAAAAAATAACGAGGATATAGAGCAGAACTGCCCTTATAAGCACAATTGTCAGTATCATCGCCGCCTTCCGGGATTATTCTGCCGCAAATCAGCCGGATTATACATGAAAAGAGTTGAGAATCAAAAGGGGACGGCTTCCGTGTGCAAAAAAGGAACCCCCTGCGTTTCCGCAAGGGGCTCCTATGAAAGAGAGATATAATTCTTTGGTCATTCAGATTTAGCGTTGAACTCGTTGTACGCCTTGACGATTAGCTCCGCGCAGAGTTCGTCGCCGAGAACGGCGCTGTTGAGGCAGAGGTGGTACTGATCCTTGTCCTGCCACTGCTTGCCGGTATTGACGTTATAGAAGGTCTCGCGGCGCTTGTCTGCCTTTTTCATGATAGATTCAGCCTTATTTTCCGGAATGCCGTACTCGCTCACGGCACGTTTCACGCGCTCTGAAGGGTCGGCGTAGATGTAAACGCTGAAGCAGCCCTTATCCTCGAGGATATAGCTTCCGCATCTTCCGACGAGGACGAAGCTCTCCTCCTTTTCGGAGATCTCAGTGATTATCCTGCTCTCCATGAGGAACACCTTGTCGGAGAGGGGGAGATCGTCCTCCAGCGACCTTGCGGGATTAGCCGAGAGCAGCAGCGAATAGAGGAAGCTTGTGGGGACGTTTTCCTCGGCGCTTTCGAGGTATTCCGGGGAAATGCCGCATTTATCGGCGGTCATTTCGAGTATCTGTCTGTTATAGCAGTTGATGCCGAGCTTATCTGCGGCGAGCTTTCCGATGACGCTTCCGCCGCTTCCGTACTGACGTTCAATAGTAATTATCTTTTTTTTCATAGTTCACCCTCCGCAATATCATTATAGGATAATTATACCCGCAATTTGCACATATTTCAAGCAGTCAGGGAAAAGATAATGACGAAATCGTAAAAATCTGCGTTTTTGACAATTCCGATATGCCGGAGTTGTGCAGATTTCATAACAATTAATCTTCCTCGGAGCTCTCGTCCGGCGTGGGAGCTATTATCTCGACGATGACCTTGTCAACGGTCTGCTCGCTCACTTCCTTTGCGGTAAGGCGGAAGATACCGGTCTCAGCGGTCTCGCCTGCATCGGGGATATGCTCCATGACGTCGGTCACCCAGCCGCCGACGGAGGTATACTCCGTATCGACGAGGTTTTCGTCAAGTCCGAGCCTTTCGAGCATATCGCTTATGCTTACATCGCCGGCTACCTCGTAGGTATTTTCGCCGGTCATGACGATATTGTCCACGATCTCGTCGTCCTCGTCGTAGATCTCACCGACGAGCTCCTCGATGATGTCCTCGAGGGTTATGATGCCCTTGGTGCCGCCGTACTGGTCAACGACGACCGCAAGATGCACCTTTGAACGCTGCATATCCTTCATAGCCTCGCTTATGAGCTTGCTGTCGGCAATATGCGGAACCGGCTGGATTATACTGCGGATATCGTCCCTGCCCTCGGTCAGCATCTTGAAGAACGCCTTGTTCGTGATGATGCCGATGATATCGTCGAGGCTCTTTTCGTAGACCGGCAGACGCGAATACATCTCCTGCATGAAGATATCCTTTATCTCCGTTATCGAGCTGCCGACCTCCGCACCGATGACCTTGACGCGGGGGATAAGTATCTCATTCACGGTTATATCGTCGAATTCAAGGGCACTCTTGACGAGCTCGCTCTCCTGTTCCTCGATAACGCCCTGCTCCTCTATCTCGTCTATCATGTACTTGAGCTCGTCCTCGGTAACGCTGGGCTCGGTCTGCTTCCTGTCGAAAACAGACGACAGCTTGTTCAGCAGAAAGACGAGCGGCTTGAACAGCGTTATGAGGAAGGTCAGCGGAACTGCAAACGCCAGCGCGAGCTTTTCCGCATTTTTCTTTGCGTAGGACTTCGGCAGCACCTCGCAGAAAACGAGTACAAGGAGGGTCACCACGATGGTGGATATGACCGGACCGTTGCCGCCGAATAAGCTGATGAACAGCAGTGTGCTCACCGAAGATGCGGCGATATTGACGATGTTGTTGCCTATGAGAACGGCAGTCAGCACCTCATCGAAACGGTTCGCGAGCCGCAGAGCCTTAGCGGCTTTTTTGCTGCCCTGAGCCTCGTAGTTCTTGAGGCGGAGCTTGTTAACGCTCGAATAGGCGGTCTCGGTACCGGAAAACAGTGCCGAGAAAAGCATCATAGATATGATGAGAATGATTTTCCATAAGTCAGAGTTGTCCATAAACAGCCTTTCCTTTATCGGCATGAAGCCGGAGTATAACTAATTGTAACATATTTCTCTCTGTTTTGCAAGTATTTCGCAGGGGAAGGCTTACCGTGCCGGCTGACGGAGACGCTGCCCTGCAAAGACGCAAAAAAATTTCTGAAAGGGGTTGTAAAATCCGGACGGATTTGTTATAATAATAGAGTACGGCGGATACGGTGCATAGCCGGTCCGATATCTTAGAACGGAGGTGCGTTATGAGTTCTGACCCTTATGGGAATTTATGTATGATATCCCTTGATCCGGCGGAAGCTCGCAATGCTCTCCGACTTTCGCCGGAAATACCGGTGAAAGGAGCAGGAACTGCGGAGGAGGGGCTTTCTGCGCGGTTCTGACAAGCTATGATAAAATTCTATACAACGCAGAACGGCTCACTCGCCGAGAGCGAGGAGCTTTCCGCCGGCTGCTGGATCTCGGTCGTTGACCCGACGCCCGAAGAAGTCATGAAGCTTATCGAGGTCTACGGTCTCGACAGCGGCTTTGTGAAGTCCTCACTCGATGAGGAGGAGTCCTCGCGTATCGAGCGTGAGGACGAACAGACCCTCGTTATCATCGACACCCCTGTGTCGTCAACGGACGAGGACAATACCCGGAGCTTCTATACCCTGCCTATGGGCATAATCATAACCGAGGACTACGTCTTCACTATCAGCATCAAGGAGACTCAGCTTATCACAGAGGCTCGCAAGGGCATGATAAGGAACCTCCGTCCCAATTTCAAGACGAGGTTCGTGCTCCAGCTCCTTCTCAGGATCGCGGCACTCTTCCTCATGCACCTCAAACAGATAGACAAGATATCATCTGCCGCTGAGCAGCAGCTCCACGATGCGATGAAGAATGAGCTTCTCATGCAGCTCCTTGCCCTTGAGAAGTCCCTCGTATATTTCTCCACCTCCCTCAAAGCCAACGAGGCTACGATCGAGAAGATATTCCGCGGCAGAGTCATAAAGCTCTACGACGAGGATCAGGACCTCCTCGAGGACGTTCTCATCGAGATGAAGCAGGCGATCGAGATGTCGAGCATATATACGGGCATTCTTTCCAGTATGATGGACGGCTTTTCATCGGTAATTTCCAATAACCTGAACCTCGTGATGTGGCGCTTGACTATCATGACCGTCATACTCGAGATCCCCAACATCGTCTTCGCATTCTACGGCATCAATACAGTCGATCTCCCGATACCGTATACATGGTTCCCGATAGTCCTGACCATATTCCTCACGACCGTTACGACACTCATACTCATGAAGTGGAAAAAACGGTGATGCGGAGGAGGCTCCTCCCCTGAAAATCCGGCTTCTCCGGACGTAAAATGCCTGATAAAAAAGGTGTTGCATTTTCAGGAAAGGTGTGCTATAATGTTCGTGGATAAGCATTATGATACCGGCTTTACAGTGTTATGATGCAAGTATAATTTTAACAGAAAGAAGGCTCCTACTATGGATATCAAAAAAGCAGCAGACGCTCTCGTCAAGGAAAAAGACCCCGTTAAGGCAGTCGAAAAGGCTACCGGCATCGACCTCCCCGATGACAAGATCAACAAGGTCGTAAAGGAAGTATCCTCGAAGGTGTCAGTTGACGACGTCAAGGACAAGGTCGGCGACGTTATCAGCAAGATCAAGAAGTAATAAGCTTCAGCGGAGCAGTGCTTTCGGGCATTGCTCCGCTGTTTGTTCAGAGAGAAGGACGCATCTGCGTCCTTTTTTCGTATATACCGGCAGTTCCATCACTGCCTCCCTCAGAATGTGACAAATGTCATATCATGTTCTGATTGCGGACACTACCATGTGACAGAGGTTTGCGGTATAATGATTACAGAAATCAGGAACCGCTGACCGAAAGGAGTTAAATATGGAAAATGCAGTAGTTAAAATAGAAAACCTCGTAAAACGTTACGGCGAGCTCATCGCACTCGACCACTTCAGCCTCGAGATCAGGGAGGGCGAGATATTCGGTCTTCTCGGACCGAACGGCTCCGGCAAGACGACCACTATCAATTGCCTGCTGTCCCTCCTGTCCTTCGACAAGGGCAGCATCGAGATATTCGGCAAGGGAATGACGCCCACAAGCTACGATATCAAGAAGGAGATAGGCGTTATCATGCAGAACGTCGCGGTATTCGACGAGCTTACCGTCCGCGAGAACATCGACTATTTCTGCGGTCTCTACATCACGGACAAGGCTAAGCGCCGGGAGTACGTCGAGGAGGCTATCCGGTTCGTCGGACTGGAGGACTTCACGAAGTTCTATCCCAAGAAGCTCTCCGGCGGTCTTCTCAGAAGACTGAATATCGCCTGCGGCATCGCTCACAAGCCCAAGCTCATAATCCTCGATGAACCTACGGTAGCCGTTGACCCGCAGAGCCGCAACAAGATACTCGAGGGCATTCAGGAGCTCAACCGCAGCGGTGCTACGATAATCTACACCTCGCACTACATGGAGGAGGTAGAGCAGATATGCACCCGCATCGCTATCATGGACAAGGGCAGAAAAATAGCTGAGGGTACTAAGGACGAGCTCAAACGCATGATAAAAAATACCGAGACTATCACCATTGAAGTCATCGGGCTCCCGGACGATGCCAGGAACGAGATAGCTCATCAGCCTCACGTTTACGATACCGCCTACGACGGTCAGCGCCTTACGGTATACTGTTCCGGCGGCAAGCACAACCTCATAAGGATACTCGGAGTTCTCCAGAACGGCGATATCGGCTTCGGCAGAGTCTACACCGAGCTTCCCACGCTCAATGACGTATTCCTTGAAATAACAGGCAAGGCTCTCAGAGACAAGGAGGAATGAATATGTTCCTGCACAACTTTTTATATGAGCTGAAAACCGCCGTCAGGACAAAGGACCTCATAATATGGATGGTGCTTTTCCCGATAGCTCTCGGCGCATTCTTCAAGTTCGCATTCGACGGCATATACGAAAAGGCTACGAAGTTCTCAGCGGTCGATACAGCCGTTGTCGAGGAGGACGGCGGTGCTTTCCGCAGTATCATCGGCGAAATGGAGAGTTCCGGCGAGCCCTTGCTCAATGCGACCTACACTGACAGGGACGAGGCAATGAAGCTCCTCAAGGACGGCGACGTTTACGGCATAATCTTTGCCGGCGAGGAGCTGAAGCTCTCCGTTTCCGGCAACGGAACAGAGCAGGCTGTCCTCAAGAGCTTCGTGGAGGAGTACAACCTCCGCAGCCGCATAATCAGGAGGACTGCCGAAAACGATCCGGCAGCCGTTCAGAGGGTCTCGGCAGTCATCTCAGAGAACGTCGAAGCGGTAAAGCAGATACCTCTCACGGAGGGCAATACCGATAACCTTATCCAGTATTTCTACAATCTGCTCGGAATGGTCGCGATGTTCGGAATTCTCACGGGTCTCAACATCACAAAGGTAAATCAGGCTAATCTCTCCGCTCTCGGTGCAAGGAAGTCCTGCTCGCCCACTCCCAAGAGCCTCAGCGTGACGGCTTCTCTCATGGCAAGCTACCTGATACAGGCACTGTGTATGCTCATGAGCGTGACATACCTCGCGTTCGTGCTCCGCATTGACTTCGGCGACAGACTTCACATCGTCTACCTCACATCAGTCCTCGCCGGAATGGTCGGCGTATCGCTCGGCTTCTTCATCGGCTCTATCGGAACTTTCAGCGAAAGGACAAAGGTCGGTTTCTCGCTTGCATTCTCGCTCCTGCTCTGCTTCTTCAGCGGACTTATGGTAGGAAATATGAAGACGCAGGTCGAAAGGTTTGCACCTATCGTAAACAAGATCAACCCCGCAGCGATCATCTCCGACAGCTACTACTGTCTCAACGTCTACAGGGACTACGACCGCTATACCGAAAAGGTCATCACAATGGTGATAATGACAGCAGTTTTCGCACTGCTCGGCTTCTTTATGACAAGGAGGAGGAAGTATGCAAGTATTTAAGGCTTTTCTGAAGGTCCTGAAAAAGAACAGCTTTACGGCAGTGGCTTTCATAGGTGTATTCATGGCATTTGCACTCCTCGCATCGAACGGCAGTGTTTCTGTTGAGACTTCGGTCGGCATAGACATACCGGTCGCGGTCTTTGACGAGGACGATACTCCCGAGAGCCGTGCGTTCAGGGACTTCATCGACGAAAAATACGACATAATCGAAATAAAAAACGACCGCGATGTCATTCTCGATATGCTCTACTATGAGGAGGCAGGCTGTGCTTTTGTCATAAACAAGGGCTATTCCGAAAAGCTCGCGGCAGGCGATACTGAGGGCATAATAAGCTCCTACCACGTTCACGGCAGCTATGCGGAGGTCGTTGCCGAGAAGGTCGTAAGTGACTATATCATGACCGTCAAGGCTTACACGACCGCAGGTCTCCCCCTCAGCGAGGCTGTTGAGAATGCCGGCAGCGACCTTCTCACGGAAACTGACGTCAAGGTGGAGAGCTTCGTCGAGGACGAGGGCGATTTCAGCTCGAAATTCGCGGGCTATTACAGGTATATGCCCTATATCCTGATATCCGCTATACTCAGCGCACTCTGTCCGGTGCTCATGATAATGAACCGCAAGGACCTCCGCTACCGCACCAACTGCTCAAGCGTTGCACCCAATTCCTACACCATGCAGATCTTTGCCGGCGGCGGACTGTTCGTGCTCGGCGTATGGCTGCTGTTCATGGGAGTCGGACTTTATATGTACGGCGGATTGTTCCGCGGAAAGGCTTGGATAGCCGTCCTCAACAGCGCGATCCTTTCAGCGTTCGTGACCTCATTGGCAGTGTTCATTGCAAGCGTTGTTGAATCGCAGAATATCCTCAATCTGCTGATACAGATACTCGGTCTCGGAATGAGCTTCATATGCGGTATTTTCATACCGCAATCCTACCTCGGGGACGGCGTTCTCGCTGTGGGAAGGTTCTTCCCGGTTTACTGGTACGTCAAGCTGAACGATATGCTCTGCGGCGATGCGAGGTATTCCACAGGCATGGCGGTCACCTGCCTGCTCATTGAGGCCGGATACGCTGCGGCTCTCCTGCTGATAACCCTCCTCATTCGCAGAGTCAGATACAACAGCACAGGTGCTCCGGCAGCAGCAAAAGCTGCCTGAGCACAGTCCCAGTAATACCGATGTATAGGCAATATGGTAAGCCCTCCGCTTTTGCACTTGCTTCCTGTGAAAAAAAGTGGTATAATAAATGCAAAAGGAATTATTATAGTTTATCTTGATGCCCTTGCAGATACGCAGATCTGAGATCTGCTCCCTGCGATCGGGCAATTATACCGCAACGCTGTGCTTTTACGGTATAAAACAGATACATCTGCAAAAAGAGGTAATTTTTATGCTTATACTCGGAATAGAAAGCTCCTGCGACGAGACCGCGGCAAGCGTCGTTAAGGACTGCCGCACGATTTGCTCGTCCGTTATATCCACTCAGATAGAGGAACACAAAAAATACGGCGGTGTTGTGCCGGAAATAGCCTCCCGCCGTCACTGCGAGAACATTCTCGGCGTTGTCCGCAAGGCTCTCGGCGATGCGGACGTCACCCTCGCTGACCTCGACGGCATCGCGGTCACCTACGCGCCCGGTCTTATCGGTGCGCTCCTCGTGGGAGTCAGCTTCGCAAAGGCTCTCGCGATGTCATGTGGAAAACCGCTCGTCCCCGTCCACCACCTCGCCGGTCATATCGCCGCGAACTACCTCACTCACCCGCAGCTCGAACCGCCTTATCTCTGCCTTATCGCAAGCGGCGGCCACAGTCACATCGTAGAAGTCCTCGACTACACCAAGTTCCGCGTTGTGGGACGCACCCGTGACGATGCCGCAGGCGAATGCTTCGACAAGTGCGCGAGAGCAATGGGCTTCCCCTACCCCGGCGGCGTCCACATCGACAAGGCTTCCGCTGAGGGTGACCCCAAAGCTTTCAAGCTGCCGCACCCTGCCGTTGCCGGAAACGAGTTCGATTTCAGCTTCTCCGGACTTAAAACCAACGTCATAAATACTCTCCACAATGCCGAGCAGAAGGGCATCGAGCTGAACCGCAGCGACCTCGCCGCAAGCCTGCAATACACCATTGCCGGTATCCTCACGGACAAGACCATGGCGGCTGCGGAAGCTCTCGGCTACAAAAAAATAGCCCTCGCAGGCGGAGTTGCAGCAAATTCCGGCGTCCGTGCAGCGCTTTCTGCTGCCTGTCAGAAGCGCGGCTTCGAGTTCTATATGCCGGAAAAGCCTCTCTGCGGCGATAACGGCGCGATGATAGCCTGTCAGGGCAGCTACAATTTCCTCGCAGGTATTACTGCGGACGAGAGCCTGAACGCTATGGCAACTCTCTCAATGGAGGATATATGAACAAAAAAGTCACAAACTGCGAGACCTGCACCAACTACGTCTACGATGAGGACTACGATTGCTACGTCTGTATGGTCAACCTCGACGAGGACGAGATGTACCGCTTCCTCAACGGCTCAAACTACGCCTGTCCGTACTACCGCCTCGATGACGAATACGGCGTCGTAAGGCATCAGAACTAAAAAAGCTCCCGTAAGGGAGCTTTTTTCATATGATTATCATGCCATTTTCGTCGGCGGGAATACCGAGGGCGATGCAAAACTCGACTACCGCTATAATAAATGGAATGACAGTCCAGCAGAAAAGCAGGTACAGTACGCCTGTGCCGATACGATGAACGTAGAATTTATGAGCGCCGAAGCCTCCGAGCAGTATGCAGAGCAGGCAGTATATCACCTTGTTCACGGATACCTGACCGTTGTCGAGCTCTACCGGATTATTGGGTCTCTGCGGCTTGGGAATGCTGAAAGTGAAGCTTTCGGAGCTTTTTTGCGGCTCTGTACTGCGGGTCTTGACGACGCAGACTTTGTCCTCGTTTTCAAAGATAAGGACCTCGTCCCCGACGCGCGGATAGAAATGCAGATCGCTGTGCGAGAACTCCCTGATACCGCCGTCGTCAGTCCCGACGAGCACCTTACTGTCAGTTATTTCAATGATCACTGCCATATTCATCACCTCAATACAAACAATTTCTTTAGTTCATTATATCATATCTGCAATTATTTTACAAGATAAAGTTAATACAAAGATAATTACAAATTATTGTATATTTCTAACAATAAATGAGAGATAATGATTATAAAGGAGGCTGCAATTATGTTCAGATTACAAAAAGGTTATGAGGAATATGTCACAAAGACCTTCCGGCTGCCGAAGGAATTCGTTGATGAGCTTGAAAAGCTTGCTTTCGATAATCATCTTTCTCTGAATCAGCTTGTCACACAATGTCTGAAATACGCTATTGACAACCTCGATGCGACCGCGGCAGAAAAATAAAAGGGACTGTACGACGTACAGTCCCTTTTTTGTTGAAATAAGTATCCCTTTCACGCAGCTTCCATGTGCGAAAGCAGACAATACCGCTTGCTGAAAGTATCAGCGTGGAAGGCGAAGCAGAACAGCTTCTTACTTGATCTCGATTGTAGCGCCAGCCTCTTCAAACTTAGCCTTGAGCTCGTTTGCCTCAGCCTCGGAAACGCCTTCCTTTCCTTGATAGCCTTAGGAGCAGACTCAACTACTTCCTTAGCCTCCTTGAGGCCAAGACCGAGAACTTCCTTAGCAACCTTGATAACAGCCATCTTAGCATCACCGAAGGAAGCAAGGATTACGTCGAACTCTGTCTTAGCAGCCTCTGCACCGCCAGCAGCACCGCCGGCAGCAGGAGCAGCAGCAACCATTGCAGTTACGCCGAATTCCTCCTGGATAGCGTCAACGAGCTCGGAAAGCTCGAGAACAGACAGGGTCTTGATATCTTCAACAAATTTTGTGATCTTCTCTGAAGCCATGATAATAATCTCCTTTTTAATATTTTTGCCGTTTTACGGCTTTACTTCAAGCTGCGGACAAAAAGTCCATGATGATATGCAGACGATCAGGCAGCTTCCTCTGATTTCTTGTCTGCAACAGCCTTGAGAGCGGCTGCGAGCTTCTGAAGGGGTCCCTGAAGAGAACCAACGAGCTGTGCGAGGAGCACGTCCTTTGACGGGATCTTTGAAAGAGCAGTAACACCTGCTGCGTCATAGACCTCACCCTCAACATAGCCAGCCTTGAGATTGAACTTCTCATCGCCAGCCTTCTCAGCGAACTTACCGAGGATTCTTGCAGGAGCAGTCTGATCGTCATTGGAAACAGCGATAGCGGTTGTTCCGTTGAGAGCCTCCTCAAAACCTTCGATGCCGCAGTTCTTGAAAGCACGGAGAAGAAGTGTGTTCTTCTCTACGAAGTAGTTGACGTTAGCCTCACGGAGCTCCTTTCTGAGCTTGGTATCCTCCTCAACGGTGATACCCTTGTAATCAACGAGAACGCCGGAAACGGAATTCTTGATGATCTCGGTGAGCTTCTCGACCTTAGCCTTCTTCGCTTCGAGTACAGCATTGCTTGGCATAGTTTGTATTCACCTCCGAATGATTTATGATCGTATTCAGAGAGCAATAAAAATGTCCTTTTCCGACAGCACGGGAAAGGACAATGATTTTTCGATCAATTGCTATTCCTCGGCGGGACTTACGGTATAAACCAGCCAGCTGTCTTTAGAATACGATACTGTGAAATTCACAGCTTGATTATTATATCACACTATTTTTACTTTGTCAAGGGTTTTCCGGAAATTTTTCCGGATTTTTTCCGGGGAAGCAAAACTGCCGGTCAGTTCTTGTTGACATAAAAGCCGCCATGTGTTATAATAGGAAGCGCTGAAGAAAGGATGTGTTAGTTTGTACAGAACGATATTCTCGAATGTCGGAGAATACAAAAAACAGGCAATACTCTCGCCTGTCACCATTATCGGTGAGGTCATCATGGAGGTTACTATCCCCCTCGTCATGGCTCACATCATCGACGACGGCGTTTCAAAGGGACGTATCGGCTATGTTGCGGCTCTCGGCGGACTCATGGTCGCTATGGCTCTGTTTTCCCTCGTTTTCGGTGCGCTCGCAGGACGCTTCTGCGCTGTTGCCGCAATGGGCTTTGCCAAAAACCTGAGAAAGGCTCTGTTCCGCAAGGTTCAGGACTTCTCCTTCTCCAACGTCGATAAATTCTCGACTGCCTCGCTCACAACGAGGCTCACCACTGATGTTACCAATATCCAGAATGCCTTCATGATGTTCATACGAATGGCATTCCGGTCGCCTATCATGCTGGTGTGTGCGACTTTCATGGCTGTACGCACCAACGCGAAGCTCTCGCTCGTATTCCTTGCCGCGATACCTCTGCTCGGTCTGACGGTATTCTTCATCATCTCAAAGGCTCACCCGCGCTTTGAGAAGATGCTCCGCCAGTACGACAGCATGAACGCCAGCGTTCAGGAAAACCTCGTCGGCATAAGGGTGGTCAAGGCTTTTGCCCGTGAGGAGCACGAAAAGAAGCGCTTCAACGAAAAGACAGACCAGGTGCGTCTTGCACAGTTCATGGCTGAAAAGCTCGTTATCCTCTCGATGCCTGCAATGCAGCTCGTCATGTACGGCAGCATCGTGGCTATCATGTGGTTCGGCGGACATATGGCTGTGGACGGCGATATCCAGACGGGTCAGCTCTCGAGCTTCATCATGTACGTCTCACAGATACTCATGTCCCTGATGATGCTGTCAGTCCTCTTCATCATGTTCGTTATCTCACGCGCCTCCATGCAGAGAGTTGCGGAGGTCCTCGAGGAGGAGCCCTCCATAAAGGACAACGAGTCCTCGCAGGTAATGCCGGAGGACGGCTCGATAAGCTTCCGCGGCGTGAGCTTCTCCTACTACAACGATATGGATAACCTCGCCCTCGACCACATCGACCTCGATATCCGTTCCGGCGAGACCATCGGCATAATCGGCGGCACGGGCTCTTCCAAATCCACCCTCGTCCAGCTCATTCCGCGTCTCTATGAGGCTACGGAAGGCACTGTAACGGTCGGAGGCCACGATGTAAGGGAATATTCCCTCGAAACCCTACGCGGTCAGGTCGCAATGGTTTTGCAGAAGAACGTCCTCTTTTCCGGAACTATCAGGGATAATCTCCGCTGGGGCAACGAAAACGCTACCGATGACGAGATCATAGCTGCCTGCAAATCCGCCTGCGCTCACGATTTCGTCGAGGGCTTCCCGGAAGGCTACGATACCCAGCTCGGACAGGGCGGCGTGAACGTCTCCGGCGGTCAGAAGCAGAGGCTCTGTATCGCCCGCGCACTCCTCAAAAAGCCGCGCATAATCATTCTCGATGACTCCACAAGCGCCGTTGATACGGCTACCGACAGCAGCATCCGCGCTGCCTTCCGCAGAGACCTCGCGGACACAACTACTATCATCATCGCACAGCGCATAACCTCAGTCATGGACGCCGACCGCATCATCGTCATGGACAACGGCAGGATAAACGGTATCGGCACCCACAGCGAGCTCATGGCTTCCAACGCTATTTACCGTGAGGTTTACGACTCGCAGCAGAAAGGAGCTGAGGAATAATGCCGCCTGGAAAGAATATGGGACCTCCCGCAAAGCCGCGCCACGTTTTCCCGGCGCTGAAAAGGATATTCAGCTATATGTACGGCTTCAAGCTGCATATGACCATTGCGGTCACCGCGATAATCCTCAGCGCAGGCGCAGGTATCATCGGCACCAATATGCTCAAGCCGATAATCGACAACATCAATGATGCACTCCACACAGGCGATTGGGACAAATCCAGATTCAACAGTCTCCTGATATTCCTCTGCTGCGTATATGCCGCAGGTGCAGCCGCTACCTTCACCTTCCAGCGCATTATGATGAGGGTCTCAACGACCACTCTCATGCGTATCAGGAACGACCTCTTCAACAACATGGAGAGTCTGCCTGTCCGCTATTTCGACAGGCATAACCACGGCGAGCTCATGAGCCTCTACACCAACGATACCGACGCGATACGCGAAATGCTCAGCAACAGCATCGCGAACTTCATAAGCTCCGCGGTAACGATAACCGGCGTTCTCGTCTCGATGATAATACTGAGCTGGAGACTTACGATAATCGTTATCGTCATGTTCTTCCTCATAATCAGGATAATCGGCTTCATCGGCTCACGCAGCGGCAAGGGCTTCGTTGCACAGCAGAAAGCCCTCGGAACGGTAAACGGCTACATCGAGGAAATGATAGACGGTCAGAAGGTCGTCAAGGTATTCAGCCGCGAGGAAAAGGCTCAGGAGGAATTCGATGTCCTCAACGAACAGCTCTGCGAGGCTGCAACAAGAGCGAACACCTTCGCGAATGTCCTCATGCCGATAATGAACAACCTCTCCTACCTCCACTATGCTGTTACCGCTATAATCGGCGGTATCATGGCGGTCAAGGGCATCGGCGGCATGACCGTTGGAACCGTTGTCGCCTACCTCCAGCTCACAAGGTCGTTCTCACAGCCGATAACCCAGGTCTCACAGCAGCTCAACTCCGTGCTCACAGCACTTGCCGGTGCAGAGCGTATCTTCGCGGTCATAGACGAGGAGCCCGAAGCTGATAACGGCTACGTTACCCTCGTAAATGCGGATATCGCTCCCGACGGCACCATCACTGAGGCTGACCACCGCACAGGTCACTGGGCTTGGCGTCACCCCCACAAGGCTGACGGCACTGTCACCTACACCGAGGTCCGCGGAAATGTTGAATTCGATGACGTTTACTTCGGCTATACCCCCGAAAAGACCGTCCTCAACGGCATAACTCTCTATGCTCATGCCGGTCAGAAGATAGCCTTCGTCGGCTCGACAGGCGCCGGCAAGACCACTATCACCAACCTCATCAACCGCTTCTACGACGTCCCCGACGGAAAAATACGCTATGACGGCATAAACATCAACAAGATCAAGAAGGACGACCTCCGCCGTTCTCAGTCCATCGTTTTGCAGGATACCCACCTCTTTACCGGAACGGTCATGGAGAATATCCGCTACGGCAAGCTCGATGCCACTGACGAGGAGGTATACGCTGCCGCGAAGCTCGCGAACGCCGATACCTTCATTCACCACCTCGAAAACGGCTATGATACGATGCTTACGGCTGACGGTGCAAATCTCTCGCAGGGTCAGAGACAGCTCCTTGCTATCGCGAGGGCAGCAGTTGCCGATCCGCCTGTGCTTATCCTCGACGAGGCTACGAGCTCCATTGATACCAGAACCGAGGCTCTCATCGAAAAGGGCATGGATCAGCTCATGGAGGGCAGAACGGTATTCGTTATCGCTCACAGGCTCTCAACAGTACGCAATTCCAACGCGATAATGGTACTCGAACACGGAAAGATCATCGAGAGAGGCGACCATAACGCCCTCATCGCACAGCACGGCAAATACTACCAGCTCTATACAGGTATGTTTGAATTATCGTGATCTTCATTGCAGAACGGTCAATGTTTGTCACATCATAAGGTACGGGCGGATAATATCCGCCCCTACGCATAATTATCGGTCTGTTATCCGCTGTACACGGTGTTCCGTGGACGCCGTGCCCCACAAAAGGAGGATATTGAAATGAAAAATCTGTTATTCGTCGGCGATGTTGTCGGAAAAGCCGGCTGCGATTTCCTCAGCAGCAAGCTCCGGCTCATAAAGCGTATGTACGCTGTGGACGTTACCGTTGTGAACGGCGAGAATTCCGCACAGGGCAACGGTATCACCACTGCCTCCGCTGATATGCTCCTCAGTGCCGGCGCTGACATCATAACCACCGGCAACCACGCCTTCCGCCGCAAGGAGTCCCTCGGCATCTTCGAGAAGGACTGCATTATCCGTCCGGCTAATTATCCGCAGGGCGGTGCTCCCGGAAAAGGCGTGTGCGTCCTCGACTGCGGCGCTTTCTCCGTAGCCGTGGTCAACCTCATGGGTACCGCGTTCATGGAGCCCCTCGACAACCCCTTCACCGCTATCGACGATATACTGGCAGATATCAGCACTCCCAACGTCTTCGTGGACTTCCACGCTGAGACCACCTCCGAAAAAAAGGCTATGGGCTTCTACCTCGACGGCAGAGTTACCGGCGTTTTCGGAACTCATACCCACGTTCAGACTGCGGACGAGTGCGTTCTCCCCGGCGGAACCGCTTATATTACCGATGCCGGAATGACGGGTCCGGAGTTTTCCTGCCTCGGAGTTGAGCAGAGCGACGTCATCGAGATGTTCCGCTTCCGCACTCCGGTGAGGTTCAAGGAGTCCGAAGGAGACTGCTTCCTGTGCGGAGTTGTGTCGGAATTTGACGAAAAAAGCGGCAAAACGCACAAAATTGAAAGATTAATTATAAGATAATATACAAATTTTTCTTTTTGCTATTGCTTTTTTCTTTTACATGGTGTATAATAAGCTCATGAAAAACGGCATTACTCACAAAATCAAAACAGGAGGTTCACATCATGGAGATCTTAAAAGTATCATCACATTCATCACCTAATTCAGTTGCCGGAGCTATTGCCGGAGTTATCAGGGAGCAGAAAGCTGTCGAGGTACAGGCTGTCGGCGCAGGCGCTGCAAATCAGGCGATCAAGTCCATCGCTATCGCAAGAGGCTATCTTGCACCTATCGGCGTAGACCTCATCTGCGTTCCCGCTTTCGCCAATATCACTATCGACGGCGAGGAGAGAACAGCTATCAAGCTCATCTGTGAGCAGAGATAAGCATACCCTATAGGGATTATAAAAGGGCGGTTTATCCGCCCCTTTTTTTGTATGAAAACCGTACACATAAGTGCACCGGAGGCTGTCAAAGACCTGTTCTGGGACGTCGAGGACGCCGTCCCCTACAAAATAATCAGCGCAGAACAGGCGTATTGTAGGGGCTGGCGTCCCCGACAGCCCGTTATTTAACAGCACTTGCCATAATAAAAGAAAATAACCGCCCCAGTTTCCAAACTAAGGCGGTTATCCTTTAACCTCTTATACATGGGAGTGGCCGTCTGCCGGTGCGCTCCTTTTTTATTGCATCAGCCTATCTTGGGAAGCTGTGCGATGGACTTTGCGATCTCCTCATCGGTGGGGATATAATCGCTCATCTTGCCGTCGTTGTATGCAGCGTAGGCGTACATATCGAAGTAACCTGTACCTGTGAGACCGAATACGATAGTCTTCTCCTCGCCGGTCTCCCTGCACTTGATAGCCTCGTCGATAGCAGCGCGGATAGCGTGGCTGCTCTCGGGAGCGGGAAGTATACCCTCAACTCTTGCGAACTGCTCAGCAGCCTCGAATACGGCAGTCTGCTCAACAGAGCGAGCCTCCATGAGACCCTGATCGTAGAGCTCGGAGAGTACAGCGCTCATGCCGTGATAGCGGAGACCGCCGGCATGGTTCGGAGAGGGCATGAAGCCGCTTCCGAGGGTGTACATCTTCTGGAGAGGGCAAACCTTACCTGTATCGCAGAAATCGTAAGCGTAGGTACCTCTTGTGAAGCTCGGGCAAGAAGCCGGCTCAACAGCAATGATACGGTAATCAGCCTCACCGCGGAGCTTTTCGCCCATGAAGGGAGAGATAAGTCCGCCGAGGTTTGAACCGCCGCCTGCACAGCCGATGATGATATCGGGCTTGATGCCGTACTTGTCGAGAGCGATCTTGGTCTCGAGACCGATAACGGACTGGTGGAGGAGAACCTGAGAGAGAACGCTTCCGAGAACGTAGCGGTAGCCCTCATGTGTGGTTGCAGCCTCAACAGCCTCAGAGATAGCGCAGCCGAGGCTTCCGTTTGTATCCGGGAATTCAGCGAGTATCTTTCTGCCGACCTCAGTGGTCATTGAGGGGGAGGGAGTTACGCTTGCACCGTAGGTACGCATTACCTCGCGGCGGAAGGGCTTCTGCTCATAGGATACCTTTACCATGTAAACCTTACAGTCGAGGTCGAAGTAGGAGCAAGCCATAGAAAGAGCAGTACCCCACTGACCTGCACCGGTCTCGGTAGTAACGCCCTTGAGTCCCTGCTTCTTGGCGTAGTAAGCCTGAGCGATAGCGGAATTGAGCTTATGAGAGCCGCTGGTGTTGTTGCCCTCGAACTTGTAGTAGATCTTTGCGGGAGTGCCGAGCTTCTTCTCGAGGCAGTAAGCTCTTACGAGAGGAGAGGGACGGTACATCTTATAGAAGCTGAGTATCTCAGAGGGAATGTCGATATAGGGATCGGTCTCGTTGAGCTCCTGCTTTACGAGCTCATCGCAGAAAACATGGCTGAGCTCCTCGGCAGTGCAGGGCTGACCTGTTCCGGGATTGAGAAGCGGTGAGGGCTTCTTCTTCATATCAGCGCGTACATTGTACCACTGCTTGGGCATCTCGCTTTCTTCAAGATAGATCTTGTAGGGTATTGTTTCTTTGGACATAGAAATTCTCCTTTTCGTTCCGGAAATGACCGGACTGTAATAAAACACCATTATTATACCATAGGTCGAACGCAATGTCAAGTTTTCAATGTCAGAAATGTCAGATTCAGAACTAAGCACCAAGAATTGCAGCGTTGAAAACTGCGCTATTCTGTCAGTCGGGCATATTCGCAAACCTTATCAGCGATTCGATATAGGCTTTTACGAGGGGACTGTTCTCCTGGCTTTTGCGGTAGATGATGATGTCGCTGTTGAGATTATGTGCGAACGAGCACTTCCTTGTGACGAGTCCGACGCGGTCGAGCAGCCATTTCGGCAGCGGAGATACCCACATATAGGCATTTTTGACGTTGGAAATGGTAGTGAGCTGGTTACCGCGGTCGTGGATATAGACCTTCTTCTTGCTGATATCGCTGTCGAAGCTCTGGTTTATGGAGGCACGGCGGACTATATCCGGCTCGCCGTCACCGTAGAGCACCTCCGGGTAATCCGCGAGCTTCTCGAACGGGACGTCCTCATAAGCTGCGAGAGGGTGGTCGGCTCTCATAAGCAGGACAAGGTTATACTTCTTAACGGGCTTTGTCACCATGTTTTTGGACTGAATGCGTTCGAGCAGCATATTGCTGTAGCTGTCGGGTGAGCGGACAACTCCCACATCGCATTTGCCGTTTGCAATATCCTCGAGAACTCTCGGCATACTTGTTTCCAGTATGTGTATAGTCATACCGTCCTCACCGGAAGGGTATGTGTTCATGATATCGGCTACTGCGGCAGCCGAATAAGGGGTACGCGCACACTCCACCTTTAAGATAGTGCTTTGCATCGATCTCTCCTTGAAGTCCTTTTCAAGGCTTTTTACGTCGTCGATGATACCTCTCGCCCTTGCAAGGAACTCCTCTCCCTCGGGAGTAAGGAGCATACCGCTTGGGGTACGGTTGAATATCTGGATACTGAGCTGGTCCTCGAGCTCCTTCAGAGCCGTGCTTATGTTCGGCTGTGCCTGAAAGAGTTTTTTAGCGGCGCGGGTAATGCTGCCTTCCTGCGCTATCGCTATAACATACTCCAATTGCTGAAGTTTCATTTTTACACCTCTTGATCTTCAAAATTCCATCCTTTTTTTCAGAACTCAGAGCTAAGAACTGAGTCTGTGTGGACGGCATTCCGCCGTCCGGGGAAATGCTTATCCTGCTTTCTGCCTCGCAAATTTGCAAAAAGGGCTTTTCTTTTCCGGGGAAAAGTGGTATAATAGAAAGGTAATGCTGCCCCGTAAACTATTTTGCGTCGCTGCGGTACTTGGCTCTCGTCCGCGAGATGCTCTCCTCACTTCGCTTGATGAGGTTGAGCAGCGAGGACGAATACTGAGCATAGTCCTTTTGCAGGGTCGCTGTTGTCAGGTACAGGGTGTCGAAATTGTCAACGCAGTCGTTGCCGTCAAGAGCGATACCGCTCGATGCCGCCTTGATATTCGCCTCGCTCATTGATACCATAGCATTCGCACTGTCGTTGGCAATGACCTTCGGTATGCGGAAGAGCTTCTGGTCGTTGTGGGGGTTAGCGTTGTAGACTATCCTGAACAGCTTATACACCGAGAGCATGAGGTAGGACGAGGTCTCCTTGATGAGCGTGATACTGTTGGCTTTCTGTGCAAGGCTGAAAAGAAGGCTTATCGAGTTGTTGATGATACGTCTGTTGAAGTTTATGATCTCAGGCGAGGGCATTTTGAGATTATTGTTGCCGTCGTCATCGGGGATATCCTCGATAGTAATGGTCTTGCCCTCCGGCTCAGGAGTTCTTCCGAGGAGATAATCGCAGGAAACGTTATAGTAATCGGCGATCTTGACAAGAAAGTTAAGACCGCATTCACGGATACCCTTCTCATAATGTGAAAGCAAAGCCTGGGAGATACCGAGATCGGTAGCAGCCTGCTTCTGGCTGATATGGCGTTCTTTTCTCTGAAGGGTGATTATTCTTGCGAAATCTGAGTTCATAAAAGGTATCCTCCTGTGAGCGAATTGTTTTATATTACTATTATAATACAATATGTATAATTTGTAAATATGATTATTTATCGAAGAATTGGTCAGTTTTTGTCAGATTTTTGTGACATTTACTAAAAGTTCAAAAAGCGCATATGATTTTTGTGCATAATTAAGGTGATAAAATGAAAGGCTACAGAATAAGCGTTATCCGCCACGGCATGACCGAGGCAAATGAAAAGGGACTCTACATCGGTACTACCGACCTCCCACTCTCCCCCAAGGGTGCGGCTGACCTTGCCGCGAAAATGGACGAGTTCATCTACCCCTCCGTCCACAAGGTCTATACCTCGCCGCTGAAAAGGTGTACCGAGACCGCGGATATCCTCTTCCCATACACCGACCAGCAGGTCGTGGACGACCTCCGCGAGCTTGATTTCGGCGAATTCGAGAACAAGAGCATCGACGAGCTCGCCCGCCGTGCCGATTACAACGAGTGGCTCCGCGGCGGAAAGGACGCGCGTCCTCCCAAGGGCGAAAGCCTCGAGGAGCTCACCGCCCGCACCTACAAGGCTCTCCACGCGATAATCACCGATATGATGTACGAGGGACTTACCCACTGCGCCATGATAACCCACGGCGGCGTCATATCCAATATGCTGAGCTGCTTCGGCATACCCAAGTATCCGCCCTCGCAGATAACCGCGGAGGCTGGCGGCGGCTTCGATATCATCGCTACCGCCCAGATGTGGCTGAATTCGCAGGCTGTCGAGATACTCGGCTACTGTCCCTACGACCGCATAGGCGACCCGGACGACGATATCTGAATTGAGAATTGAAAATGAAGAATGGAGAATTATGGTATCGCCTGTCAGCGATGTTATTCAAATATGTCTGCATCAGCAGACACATTAATTCTCAATTTTCAATTCTCCATTCTCAATTAAAAAGTATATTTTTCCCTCCGGCGGCACATAATACCTCCGTAGGGAGGCGAAATATGCGAATTTTCGAGCTTATCAGGTATTCGGGAGGGCTTCTCCGCGGAAGGCGGCTCTCCGCTGCTCTCGTCTGTATGCTGCCATTCACCGCGGGACTTCTCCTGCGTTCGGCTGAGGGCTGCGTTTATACCATGCTGGTATATTTCGGCGGCATAAAGCCTTTGGAGCTGTTTTCCGGCAGGAACATCGCCGTTCCGCTTATCGCGGCAGGCTTCACTGCCGTCCGCTGGACTGCCTGTGCGCCGCTGACCTACGCCGCCGCCTACAGGCTCTCCGCGATATGCGGCTCCGTTCCCGAAAGGCCGCTGTTTGACGTTCTCACCGGGGATCACGCTGTCAGGAGAAGCATCGCCGCCCAGCTCTGGGTGAAACTTTTCTCCCTGCTCGCGCTTGCACCTGCCGCATTCTTCGGTATAACGGCTTATTCCCTGTTCAGATCAGGTCAGGGCTCCGGCATCATGGCACTTCACGCCTCCGTGCTGACCGTTATGTCCCTCGGGATATGGCTCTCGCTGAAGCTGAGCCTTGCGGCTGTACCGTTCCTGCTGGCGAGATACCCCGGAAGTACAGCTCTCCGGACGGTCATGTACTCCGTCCGTTTCATGAGCGGCAGGCGGAACGTTCTCCTGAGACTGAAACTGATATTTCTTCCGGAGCTTCTTTCGTTTGCGGCAGCACCATTTGCCGTCGCGAGGATAAGGACCGCTTTTGCCCTTAGCATAGACATTTTCACAAAGGAGGAGGAGTACCTTGCGGGAACTGAGACTGACCGCGGACACAGACGCACCCATCGCCCTGCAAAGCTTCCTCGTCGGAAAAAAGGGCGTTTCAAAACGGCTTCTGACTAAGCTCAAGCGCTGCGAGAACGGCATCACCCGTAACGGCAAGGTCATTCGCAGCATCGACACCGTTTACCCCGGGGACGAGATAATCCTCCGGCTGCCGGACAGCAGTCTGCTCGAACCTGCCGCCGGACTTGACATACCCATAGTCTATGAAAGTGCGCGGCTCGTTGTGTTCGATAAGCCTGCCGGAGTTCCGGTCCACCCCTCGATAAAGCATCAGGGCGACACCCTCGGGAACTGCTTCGCGCACCTTTTCCCGGGGCTCACCTTCCGTCCCGTGAACCGCCTCGACAAGGACACCTCCGGGCTGTGCATCGCCGCAAAGGACGCTCACGCGGCAAGCCTTTTGCAGGGCAGCTTCCGGAAGATATACTACGCCGCTGCCGAGGGACTTATCCCTGATGAGGGTGTGATAGATGCGCCGATCGCAAGGGAACGCGAGTCGATAATCCTGCGGTGTATCCGCGAGGACGGTCAGCCCTCAGTTACGCGGTTCAGACGGCTGAGCTTCTCCGGACGCCATTCCCTCGCGGAGGTCCTCCCCGAGACCGGCCGCACTCACCAGATCAGGCTTCATTTCGCCTATATCGGACACCCTCTCGCAGGCGACGATATGTACGGCGGAAGCCTTGTACATATCAAGCGGCAGGCTCTCCACTGCGGCTCGCTGACGTTCACAGAGCCCGATACCGGCGAGGAGATAACGGTAACGGCACCTCTGCCGGAGGACATTGCCGGTCTTTTTGAAACGGTATAGCTCCGCAGGAACGGAAACTTTGCCGCCCTTTATCGCCTGTCTTTTTGTACCATTCAGCCAATTATGCGCTGCGTTTTTTGTGCAGATATACAAAATATCCCGCAAATAAGTTTTTTCGTCAGCTTCGGCGTTGTTTTTTACTCCGCTGCTGATATAATTATTGATGTGATCAATTCAGAAAGGAGCTGCATTTTCAGTTTTGGAAGAAAACCTTTTCAAACGGTTCTTCAGAAGCGTTTCCGGCCTTTTCATGCTCGCCGGACTTTCCACAGTCAAATTCTTTGCAGCTCTGCTGCTTGGCATATTCAACACGGTAAAGCTCGTTTTCAGCGAAATTTGGGAGCTCATCAGGGACGCCGCAAAGCTCTGCCTGTGGCTCTTTACCTACTTCACAGAATCCCTCCGGCGCCGTCACAAAGCCAATCTCGAACTCCAGAAGGAGGTCAGGAGGGCTAAGAAAAAAGACCGCCGTACCTATGTCACGGCTCTTGTCCGCTTCATCGGCTCCTACCTCTTCGGTGAGGGCGGTATCTTTTACACCGCTTTCAATTACCTCCTGCCGCTCGCATCGTTCGCCTTCCTCATAGGCGTCGTCCGTACCGGCTCAGGGCTTGAGTACGGCATAAGCGTCCAGTTCAACGGCAGAGAGGTCGGTGTTATCTCCGAGGAGGCTGACTTCGACAAGGCTCAGAGTGAGGTGCGGCAGAGAATGTCGCAGTCCGAAAGCGTCTTCCTCGACCTCGACCCGAAATTCTCGCTCCGCATCGTCTCCGACAACGATCAGATCCTCAACGCCGAACAGCTCGCGAACAAAATGCTCGAAGCCTCCGATGAGGAGCTCACCGAGGCGGACGGTATCTACATCAACGGTCAGTTCATCGGCGCTGTCAAGGATAAGACCCCCATCGAGGAAGCCCTCGATAACAGGCTGCTCAACTTCCACATCGACGGCAATGTCACCGATATCGCCTACCGTGATACTATCGAATACGCCCACGGTATCTACCTCGCCGACAGCGTTCTCGATCAGCAGGAAACTATCAGAAAACTCACCTCCTCCGTAAACAAACGCTCGGTATATGTCGCCCAGACCGGCGATTCCGTCGTTTCGATATGCCGGAAGTACGACATGAAGGTCGAGGACTTCCGCGAGCTCAATCCCGACCTCCAGAACACCGTCACTCCCGGACAGATGCTCTTCGTCAATGAGACCGAGAGCTACCTCCCGATACAGTATGTGACAGAGGTCGAAGCCTTCTCGCTGCTCAACTACGAGACCGTCGAATTTGAGACCTCAGAGCTCAACGTCGGCACAAGACAGGTCCTCGTCAAGGGCGTTTCCGGCGAAAAAAATACGACCTATCAGATAACCTACGTTGACGGTATAGAGCGTTCAAGAAAGACTATCCGCACAAATGTCACCCGCGCACCGGTAGTCGAGCAGATAGGTATCGGCACCTACGCCGCCCGTCCGGACAGCGGCTCGACACTCCTGAACGGCACAGGTCAGTTCGGCTGGCCGGTGAACGGCGGTTATATCAGCGACCCTTTCATCAGCAACCGCAACCACAAGGGCCTCGATATCGCTGCTCCCGGAGGTACTGAGATCTACGCCGCCGCCGACGGAATAGTCATCGCTGCCGGCTGGAATACCGGCGGATACGGCAACGTCGTGCAGATCGCCCATGAGGACGGCTACCAGACCGTTTACGCGCATATGAGCGCTGTCCTCGTTTCGACCGATCAGGAAGTACACCGCGGTCAGCTCATAGGCCTTGTCGGTACTACGGGACAGTCCACCGGCAACCATTGCCACTTTGAGGTGCGCCTGTACGGTATCTGCCGTAACCCCGCACTCTACCTCAATACCACCGACCTTCCCAATGCCGATAAAAAATCAGAAGAAAACGAAAACGCTCCGGATTGAACCGGAGCGTTTTTTTGTTATGGCACGACATATGTGATAGTTCGTGTATAGTGGTAGTAGACTGTTCCGGCGGCGACATACAAGTTGAACGGGTCGTCGATATCGCCGACGGGTAAGCAGTCATCGCTCATGGTGATATGGCTGTAGCTCTCATCTGTATCATATAGCTTCAACTCCGAAGGTTTGATGTTCGTGTTGAGACTCAGCAGCGTTGTAAACTGGTCATAGTCCGGCAGCGATGCGAAATCAGCCGGCACATTCGGAGCCTCCTCATTGAACGGGTGGTCGTTCTGATTGAACCTTACCACATATTTAGTTGTCAGGACTTTGACCTTACCAGGCTCGATATCCTCATAGGTCTCGCTCTGACCGGTGAAGTTATAGCTGTCCTTGTAGTTGTTCAGGTCGTAAGTGACAGGAGTTGCGGTGGTCGGAGTCTCGGCAGGACTGCTGCCCGAATCAGCGAGAACGAGCCTTATCCTGTGGAACTTGTAGTTTATCTTTGTACCGTCCTTGCCGTCTCTTTCGAGGGTAGCGCTTGTGGGATTAGATACGAACTTTGAACCGTCAAGGAAGCCGGCGGACTGTGTTCCGAGGACTTCGCTGTGGTATCTCAGGCGGCTCGGGTCAATGCCGTATGCCTCTGCCATTTGCGAAAGCTGTTCCTTCAATGAAAGCGATGAATCGACCTGATTATAGACCTTGTAAACAAATTCATCGTAGCTTGTATGGCTTTGATACGGACACTTCTTTATGTCGCCGTTGAAGCCTTCGGAATTACGGTCGAGATAGAGATAGTATACGATATAGTGGAGAGTTTCCTCATCATCGCTTATCTTCTCCCTCATAACGGAAGGTCGCAGAGCAAGAGTAAAGAATTTCTGGTCGAGGTCTATGCTGCTTGCATCAACAGCCTGTAATCCTGCATAGCCGGCAGCAGCACCGCCGCAGCTCGGATCATACTCATTCATTGACAAGTCAAATGTAGAGTTAAAATCTTTTATATTCGGGCGCTCAGGTTCTTCTCCCGGGCTTGGAACAATGTAATAGCTGTAGGTATCAGTGACAGCCTCCAACAAATATGCGAGATCCTCCTGATGATACTCATCGTCATCGTCTATACGGTGAGACATATACCACGACTTATCATCTACATTATCTTCTCCGGCTCTGTCTCTGGCGAAATCGACCTTGAAATTATCATAATTGGGAAGATTATCACGCTTACGATACTCACGAGGCAGGTCCAACCAATCTATGACATCACCGGGAATACCATTGTTGTTTTCTAATATCCGCCAATACATATAGTTATCGCCGGTAAAGAAGAATTGCTTTGCCTGAGAAACATCAAGACCGCGCTCGTCAAAGAACTCTTTCAGATCAGAATACATATAATCCCAGTCAGTAGCGGCATACTTGAACTCTAAGTTTTCAGGCTTGCCGTCCGGTGTGTGATAATAATAGATAAAGTGCCTTTCCGGATAGTTGATTACACCGTCATATTCTGCATATATACTGCCTCCGCCGCTCTGTGTGAACGTCAGCCTGCCCTCATATCCGGAGATAGCCGGCTTTTCGGTCTCATCATCTGCGAGGACCAGATTTATTGTATGATAGCGGTAATATGTTATCATGCCCTTTTCGATATTCACATCGAGTATCGAATCGGGATCGCCGGAATATTCCGTGCCCTCAAGCAGAACGGCAGCTTCTGAGATCCAATCCTCGCTGTGGAACCTGAGCCTGCCCGGGTCAATGCCGTAAGCCTCAGCCATTTTCGAGAGCTGATCCTTCAGCGGGAGCGAGGGATCGACCATGATGTAAGGCTGGTCAGCCGTTCCGACCTCTCTTTCGGTATAGGGCAGCTTCAGACCGGGGACTTCGCTGCGGTCGAAATAGAGACGGTAGGTCATGTAGTGGAGAGTCTCCTCAGTGTCGCTGATCTGCTCCCTCATAACGGAGGGAGACAGAGTAAGCGTTAAGGACTTTTTATCAAGATCAACGCTTCCCGGTGCAACAGCCCCGAGCTCCGCGTAGCCGGCATCAGAACCGCCGCAGGCAGCATAGTAATCGTTCATCGTGCTGCTTATTGCAGGGTGCTCCGGGAACTCTCCTGCTTTCGGCACGACCCAATAGGTGTAATCGTAGGAATCCACATAGAGGTCATAGAGTCCCGAATCCGCCTCCGCGGGAGAGGTGAACTCGTCATCGTTATCCACTCTGAGCGATTCATAGTATGACCTTTCTGTACTGAGCCTCTTGGTGAAGTCCACATAAGAGGGCAGGGTATCTGCGATATAATAGCCCTCCGGAAGCTCACTCAGCGGTATAACGTTATGCTCCTTGTCCTCAATATGGCAGCTCTGATAGTTATCGCTCGTCCAGTAGAATTGACGCGCATCATAAATATTAAGTCCGCGCTCCGTGAAGAAGGATATCACCTTAGCATCGGGCAAACCGCTTATGGACTCAATGCTTCCAAGATCAACGCTTTCCTCTGTGCCGTCGGGAGTATGATAGTAGTAGGTGTGATGTATGTGGTGTGTGCGGGCATTGCAGCCATATTCCGCGTTACGGGTAGTGTAGAAATACTCAAATTCGAGCTTGCCCTCATAGCCGCCCGTTGACATCTCCGCTACGGCAAAGGATCCGGAATCTGCCTTATCCGCATTGAACAGCGGAATGCCGTACATCGGGAGAAAGACGTAAACAGCCGAAAAAGCTGCCGCTATGAAGCCGCCCGCCTTGCGTTTGAGCAGACGCGACTTGTCCCTTTTCTTTGCAAGGGTAGTCCTCACGGGCATGGAGGTATTGAATTCCCTTTCCATATCAGTCGGAGGCTCTGCGGGAGAGCAAAATTCCTCCGGCATTCTGTATTCCTTGTCGTCAAGCATATTTCAGCCCCCTTTCACAGTAAAATAAGGGGTGCTTACTGCTTATTGCTGTCCATGTGGACATCGAGCTGTGAGAAGGGTACCTCGATGCCGAGCTCGCGGAAGCCGAGCCAGAGTCCGCGGTTGAGAGCTCTCACACCCATGAATATGTCCTTATCCTCGACGTCTGCCACGAAACGGAGGATAACTGCGCTGTCGCCAAGCTGCTGAACACCGAGATAGCGCGGAGGATTCTTCATGATATCGCTGTGCTTTGCGAAAATATCCTTCATAAGCTCCGGGAAGTGCGATTCGAGCTCAACGAGGTCGGTCTCATAGGGAATGCCGATATCGCTGATAGCGCGTGAGAACTTGTCCGAACGGTTGAGGATATTCTTCATCGAGCTGTTGTTGACTATCTTGACATTGTCGCCGGTATCGGTTATGCAGGTGGTGCGGATACCGATAGCCGTAACTGTTCCGCGGAAACCGTCTACCTCGATGATATCGCCGATGTTGTACTGGTTCTCGATAATGATGAATGCACCGGTAACGATGTCAGCGATGAGGCTCTCGGCACTGAAGCCGACTATCAGAGCCAAAATTCCGAGGCTTGCGATGATAGTGCCGATATTCACGCCGAGTATCGAAAGTCCCCAGCATATCATTGCTACGATACATATGCACTTGATAAGGCTCTGTATTATCGAGAGTATCGACCGGGCACGGTGGCTTTTCAGCTTGGGGAGACCGAGGAGCATGACGATGATGGTTTCCGCAGATATTACTGCGAATATCATGATTATCATTTTCCATACAGTTCCGCTGCTGAAATTCACCTTGACAAGCTCTTTCAGACTGAGTATTCCAGCCGCAGAGCCTACAGGTATCATTATCACCATTGCTGCAATACAGATAATGAGCTTGATGATAGGGAATGAAGACTTTTCGTTTTTCATTTTTTTCAACTCCTTTTAAAATGTCGTGATCGCTGCTGTTTATGGGTCGTGCTTATAAAAATGCAGGGGACGCCGTCCCCTGCAAATCAGCCATTGACAGTAATGCTTCCGGCCGTGCAGTGCGAGAAGGCGTACTTCTCGAATGAAGGCTCACAGCCTGTACCGGTGAAAAGATCCTTTGTGTATTCGTTGCTGGAATAGTAGAAGCTTATATCGTATTTTTTTCCGGGAGCCGCGTCCGCAGGCACCTTGAAGAAGAATGTGGCGATATCGCCGTCCCTTCCCTCATTTTCGGGACATATAGCCGTGAAGAACACTGAGCCCTTGCTCTGCTTCTGCAAGTCCTCCGGGAAATTCTTGTTCCATACCCTTGCGACAGATGCCTGAGCCTTTTTTAAAGCCTCGCCGGTCTCATACTCAGGCTCATTCGCGTCGCTTTCGCTCATGGCGCACTCGAGCTCTGTCGGATAGACGATGTGCAGTCCGCACATATCCCACCTGTCCTCGGCGTTATCGACCGATATAGTGACCTCCGCAGTCTCTCCGGCTTTGGCGGTGGTATCGCTTATTTTCAGGAGAGGACCCTCGTCCGCATCGGGAACGTCCGCATAGTCCTGCTCGAAAATATGCTGGCTCGTGTCAAGACCTATGTCCGAGGCGCTGGTAGCCGTGTGCGGCTCAACGGCAGGCTTCGATGCAGACGCCTCCTCTGTTGTCTCGGAGGCAGCACTTGAAGTCTCTGTCACGGAGGAAGAGCCTCCGCTGCTCTCTGAACCGCAGCCCGTAGCTGTGAGCGACGCTATGAGCGCCGCTGCAAACAATGCTTTCGCTTTCATTCAGCACTATTCTCCTTCTTGCCCTCAACTATAAGAGCACCGTCCTTTGCCGAGACCGCGATAAGGCTTATCTCGGTGGCTCTCTCAATGATTATCTCGGCGATCTTATCCTCGATATCCTGACGTATAACGCGGCGGATATCCCTTGCGCCGTAGGGCTTTCCGTAGGACTTCTCCGCAATGAGGGAGAGAGCCTCGTCGGTGTATGTGAGTGAGATGTTCTTCTCCGCGAGCGGCTCCTTCATCTCGTCGAGCATGAGTGCCGCGATATGTGCGAAGTTCTCCTTTGTGAGCTGTCTGAATACAACTATCTCGTCGATACGGCTGATGAACTCGGGACGCAGGAAGTCCTTCAGTCCCTTCATCGCCTTGTCCTTGGAGATCTCGTTCTCGGTGCGGTTGAAGCCGACACCGACGCTCTTGTCGGTCGAGCCGGCATTGGAGGTCATGCAGATTATGGTGTTCTCGAAGTTGACCGTTCTGCCGTGAGCGTCATCGACCTTGCCCTCGTCGAGTATCTGCATGAGGATATTCATAACATCGGGGTGAGCCTTTTCGATCTCGTCAAAGAGGATAACGGAATAGGGTCTGCGGCGAACCTTTTCTGTGAGCTGACCAGCCTCGTCGTAGCCGACATAGCCGGGAGGTGAGCCTATCATTCGCGCAACGGAGTGTTTTTCCATATATTCCGTCATATCAAGACGGATAAGCGGCTCGGGCGAATCGAACATCTCCTCCGCGAGAGCCTTTACGAGCTCGGTCTTACCGACGCCTGTGGGTCCCACGAAGATGAACGAGGCAGGTCTGCGGCGCTTGTTGAGGTGAACTCTTGTGCGCTTGATAGCCCTTGCGAGTGTTTCAACAGCCTCGTCCTGACCGAGAACACGCTTTTTGAGCGCACCCTCGAGCTTGGATATCTTGAGGAATTCGGTCTCGGCGATCTTGCTTGCGGGGATACCGGTCCAGAGCTCAACGACCTTGGTGATATCGCCCTCCTCGACCTGAACGTTCTCAGCCTTTTCCTTGAGCTTCTGAGCGTCCTCACGGGCGTGGATAAGCTTGCCCTTGACCTCTGCGAGCGCCTGATAATCGGGCTCGGTCTGCTCCGAGATGCTTTTCTCCATGCCCTCGAGAGTCTCTATCTCCTTGGTGAGCTTTGCGTACTCCGCTATTTCAGGCGAACGTATGCAGGCTCTTGCACAGCCCTCATCGAGAAGGTCGATTGCCTTGTCGGGGAGGAAACGGTCGGTAATATATCTCTCCGAGAGCACAGCGCATACCCTGACGAGGTAGTCGGAGATATGCACCTTGTGGTAGTCCTCGTAGTATTTCTTGATACCAAGAAGAACATCAACCGTGTCCTCGATAGTAGGTTCGTTGACCGTTACCGGCTGGAAACGGCGCTCGAGAGCGGAATCCTTCTCGATGTATTTTCTGTATTCGCCGAAGGTGGTAGCGCCGATGACCTGCACCTCGCCCCTTGAAAGGGCAGGCTTGAGGATATTGGCGGCGTTCATGGAGCCCTCGGAGTCTCCTGCACCGACAAGATTATGCACCTCGTCGATAAAGAGTATGATATTTCCCTCGCGCTTGACCTCGTCAACGAGGCCCTTTACACGGCTCTCGAACTGTCCTCGGAACTGGGTCCCCGCAACGAGAGCGGTAAGGTCGAGGAGGTAGAGCTTCTTGTCTGCGAGGTTGAAGGGGACGTCCCCCTCGTTTATGCGCTGTGCGATGCCCTCGGCAATAGCGGTCTTTCCGACGCCGGGCTCGCCTATGAGACAGGGATTGTTCTTGGTACGGCGTGAGAGTATCTGAATAACGCGGGCGATCTCCTTGTCTCTGCCGATGATGCGGTCGAGCTGACCGTCAGCAGCCTTCTGGGAGAGGTTAGTGCAGTAGCTTCCGAGGAATTTGAGCTCCTTGGGCTTTTTCTCTTTATTTCTGCCGAATATTCCCTTTTTCTCGGGCTTATCCTTGGTCTCGCCGCCTCCGGGAGCGTTATTCTGCTGGTCATCGCCGGAAACAGCGCCGTTATCCTCGCCTGCACCGCCGAACATATTCGATATGAAGTCGGGCATGAGACCGCTTCCGCCCATTTCAAAGGCGTCGCCGTCGAGCATACCCATCATCTGGTCTGAGAGCTGGTCTATCTCCTCGTCGGTAATGCCGAGCTTATCCATATACTCAGCTACCTGCGGTATATTGTTCTTTCTTGCACACGAAAGGCAGAGCCCCTCGTTCTTTTTCTCGTTGCCCTGCACTGATGTTATGAACACCACCGCGGGACGCTTTTTGCATTTGCTGCACATTATCATCAGGTAAATTCCCTCCTGTTTGTTCTCTGCATATTGCCTTTTGTATCACATATGGTCTGCAACATAATTATACAGATATTTGAAAAGATATGTCTTATCGACTGCTTTAAAGTTGAAGAAAAGCATTTCATCGCTGCCCATTACAACGAAGAGTCTCACTGTTACAGCCGCCGCAAAGCTCAGTATCAAGCCCTTTGGTATGCCTATGAGAGCACCTCCGATATGCGAGGCGAGCTGCTGCTCATGATAGTGGTTTCCGATGACGTAATTCATCAGAAGGAGCATACCAACGAGTATCAGCGTAAAGAATATCATGAAGGTTATGAGCCATATCATAGTCCTGTAAGCAGGGCGTGTGTAGTAGTCGGAGATAAAGTCCGCCGCAGGTCTGTGGTCCTCCTTTGTATTAATAAGAGGAATGAAAAGATCGAAGTATTCCGGATTTTCGAGAGCCTCCCTGTAAGCGACCTCCGCGGCGTACTTTCCGAGCTCATCGGCAACTATGCTCTTGATTATCTCCGCATAGCCCTTATGGAGCTTTTCAGCGAAGACCTCCTTGGTATCCGGTATCTTTCTGCTTGTCCTGTTATTGAGGAGCCTGAATATCTCGTCGTCGTAATTCTTGTTTCCCATATAGATCTTTTCAAGCTGGGCTGTTTCGACCTTGATATGGTAGTCCATTCCCGCGATACACTCAGCGACCTTGTCACAGAATTTGTAATTTTCAAGCGTTGTGTTTATTTTTTTCGCGTTGCTGTTCTTTATGGAATTGCGCGAAAGCGAATCCGAAACGGAGGCGCTTATCGAAAGTCCCAAAACTATAGCAACAAGATATGCTACGAAGGTCGCGAACGCCTTCATTGCGCCCTTTCCTCCGGATATGTACATACTGGCAGCAACAGCCGCAACGACTATCAGGTCATAAAACCACCAGAATTGTTCACCCATCATCAAATATCACCCTCTTTTAAACTGTATGTCCTCAATTATGTCATGTATCATAGTCGATACGGTCTATCCTGTTGAAGCCCTTCAGGAAGATATGCTTGTCGCTTCTTACGAAGCCTGTGTAGGAATCGTTCACTGCCGCGGTGGAACGCAGTCCGCCGCTGAAATCGTAGGTATATACTCCGTCCTGACAGAGTATGTAAGCGAGCCCCTTGAATACCGAAACGTCAACTCCGGGGGTATTGAGGTCTATTATCACGGGCTCGGAGGAATTATCCGGGAAGAGCGCTGCGATATACTTATGTGCCTCCGTATCGTTTATGACAACGGCGGAACGTCCGCTTATGCTTGCGGCGGCGACGAGATCGCCCTCGTACTTGTAGAAGGAGCTTATCTGTCCCTGTCTGTTGACGTATCCGCAGGCATCGAGACCGTAGACGAAGGCGCCCTCGCCCGAGCCGAAGACCTCAAGTCCGAGCGTACTGATACCGGGAGATGTCCAGTCAGCCTCGCTCTCGGAAAAGTCTATTTTCTGTACAGTTGTGGTATGTCTGCCGTTCTCTGCCTTGATGTAGGTCACCATACAGCCGTCGCTGCTGTCGATGAAGCTGAGGTCGCTTACCGGGTCGATACATTTCCTCTCGTACACGACCTTGCCCTTGCGGTTATAGACGATTATGCGGCAGCTGTAATTCTCAGCGGTCGTAACAGCCGCAGTATAGCCCTGGGAGCTTATCCTTGCGAAGAGGATATTGTCATCGAATTCCCTGCTGTAGAACACCTCGTCCTCGTCCTCCATGGAGAATTTATAGCCGCCGCTCTCATAGACGAGAGCTCTGCCGTTAGCCACACGGAGAATGGGATTGGAGTAGTTGTGCTGACGCTTTTTCAGGAGCGTACCGCTTGTATCGTAGATATACAGGTTGGTATCGCTCATGACCATGATCTTTTTCACGGTATATCTGAGCTGATAGTCCGTACCTGTTGAGACCTCTATCGGGAAGTTGCCGGATGCGAGCTGCCCGGAATTGACAATGGTCTTGTACTGTTTTCCGATACCGCGCAGCTTAGGGTACCATGTATCCTTTGTAAAATAGAGTCCGGCTGCGATAACGGCGACCAGTGCCGCCGAAAGCAGCTTAACGAGTCTCTGCCGGCGTTTTTTTCGTTTTTTCATTTCGACGATATCATCTGCGTCGTATACCGCCAAGGCGTTCATCTCCTTATTTATATTTAGTAAGGCACGGTATACCGTACCCTGAAATTCTGTTCCTGTAGGGGTGCTTTCCGAGCGCCCGCTTATTCCGAGCGTTTGCGTTTTCGGGCGAGTGGAACTCGCCCCTGCTTAGTTCTTGATGTTCAATCGAGCCGCAGCTCCTCCTCGGAGTAGAACACGCGGTTGAGGTAAAGGCCGTGCGCCATAGCGGTCCTTCCGGCACGGAGACGGTCCTTTGCAGCGAGTATGGCAGGAATGTCATCGGGGGAAAAGATACCCTCATTGACGTCGATAAGAGTTCCTACCATTATCCTAATCATATTATACAAAAAACCGTTGCCTTTTACAAGTAGATTAACAGAATCTCCACAATTTTCTATTCTGAATGAATAAATTGTGCGCGTATGTGTTGAAAGTTCTGAGCATTCACTACAAAAGGACGAGAAGTCATGCTCACCTACAAAGTGCCTTGCCGCCTCCCTCACCCTTTCGATGTGAAACGGACGCCTGTAATGGTACTTCAGGTCAGCCGCAAACGGGTTCTTCGACTCATTGCAGTGCATCTTGTAGATGTACTCCTTCCCCACGCAGCCGAACCGCGCGTGGAAGTCCTCCGGAACGTCCTCGCAGCTCAGTATCGAGATATCGTCCGGCAGCAGACCGTTCACTCCCCTGACGAACCCGCGGCAGTTTATACTGCTGCCGGTATGCACGTTGAAGCAGTAATTGTTCGCGTGAACTCCGGTATCCGTCCGGGAGCAGCCGTTTATGATAACAGGCTCGTTGAGCACCTTTGAGACATGGCGCTCAACTACCTCCTGTATGGTCAGTGCGTTGTTCTGGCGCTGGAAGCCGTGGTACTTAGTCCCCCTGTACGCCATCATTACCTTCAGGTTTCTCATCATTCACCTCCGGTGCAGCGGCGGGAGCCTCCTGCGGCCCGACCTCCTCCACAGCCTGATTGTATATCTCGCCGACAACGACGGTCTCCTCCTCAGCGGGAGTGCTTTCCGGATCGTCACCTGCGGTGATATCTGCCGGTTCAGAGGACCTGCGGTTCTTTTTCTTCTTTCTCCTGAACTCGAACCATATGAGCGCACCGGTCGCAGCAGCAGCACAGCCGCTCACGATAACTCCGGGCACCAGTCCCTCCGGAACGTATTCGAGCCTTACGTCGTGCTCTCCGGCAGCGACCTTAACTCCCATCATTGCGCCGAAAACGCGGAAGGTATCAGTCTTTTTGCCGTCGATATAGGCAGTCCAGCCCTTCTCATAGGGTATCGAGAGGTAGAGGACGCCGTCCTCGAGAGCGTTTACAGTGCCCTTGATCTTCTTGTCGCTGAAGCTTGTGAGCTCGAGCTTTTCATCGGCAAGACGCTCGAACTGCTCGTTGAAGATCTTCTCGTCGAGGGCGTATACCACGAGCTTGAAGTTTCCGGACTGTCTTCCGTCAGCCGCCTTCATCTCGATAGTGGTCTCGTCCCCCTCAGCACCGTTGCCCATGGGGAATACTATCGGGTACTTGCTTATGAGGTCGCCGCTCTCTATCGAGACATTGCCGCAGAGAACGGTGATGTAATTGCAGGCGCCGCCGGTAGTGCTTCCGTAGCCGTAAAGGTGCATTCCCTCCTTGTGGGCGAAGGTATACTTCGTATTGGCGACCTTCGACGGCTCCGGAACGCGGAAGCTGTAATTGCCGTAGCCGCTCTTTGTGACGTCCATGTTGGTGTATTCCACATACTTTACCGGCTGTGCGACAAGGCAGTTCTCCGAGGAACCGCTGGAAACACGCATTATCTCGTTCTGATACTCGAAAGGATTGACAGCCTCCTTGTTCTCCATGTTCAGTACGTCGGAGCTTACCATGAAGCCTATCGGGAGGAAATATCTGTTCTGATACATATAGCTTCCGCCAGCCTTGCCTGCGAAATCAAGGGTATAGCTGTCTGTACGGATCTCGCCGCCTCTTCTTATCATATATTTCAAGCTGAAGATAGCGTTCGTGATCGGAGTGTTAATGTGGTAGTAGTAGCGGTTTCCGGCTTCTGAGCCGTAAAGTCCGAGCCTCTTGCAGAGCCTTGTCACATCGACGTTCGCCGCAGACGAGAACTGCGAGATGCCGTAGTAGCCGTAGAGCGCACTGTCATTGAGGGTCCATGTATCGTTCATCTCGGTGCGGTAGAAGAGTTCATCGTCCGCCTGTTTAGCGGTATTCACAAGAGATGTGACCTCGGCACCGCGGGTGGGGTATTCAGTGTAGCTGCTATGGCCGACCGTCTGAACGCCCTTGCAGGTATTAGCGTAGAATTCGCTGAAAACCGCTGCCGCAAGCGCTATGCTCATGACGGCATTGCGTACCTCCCTGCGTCTGAACGGGAAGACCTTCGCTGCAACGAATATGAGCAGAAGCGCACCCGTGATTATGAGGGAATCGGTGAAAGCCTCGTTCTTCCGGAAGCTCTTTTCCTTTATGATGAGCAGTATGAACGGCGATACCGTGAGGACTGCGATCACAACAGTGAACAGGACCGCTGCTCCAAAGCGTACATTTTTCTTTGAAACAGGCGTGCCTTTCTTCTTCATGACCGTCAGGAGAACTGCTGCGGATATAACAATTACCGCAAGCACGATTAGTTCGAGGATCGCAAAGGTGATCGTCTGTTTTCTGAGGTCGTAGGCAGTCTCGCGGCGCTTTATCTCGTAATTCAGCCAGAATACGAACGCCGGACACAGGAACATCGCACTGAGCTGACTTAGCTTTATGCCGTGGGTGAGTATTACGTCATACGCACGGTAAGCCGCCGCCGCAAGCACGAAGCTGAATATGAAAGCAAATCTGTAGGGTATCTGATTAGTGAAGTGGAAGCCGTGCCATATGTAGTTGAGCTGGCGCATATTGCAGCTTATAACTATGACATACAGCATGATAAGGGTGGATATCTTCTCGCTGAGCTTTATCCTGAATGAGAACAGGAACACTCCGAAAAGCACCAGTGCGAGCATACCGCAGGCGAAATTCGGCAGTCCCTCGACCTTTGTGGGGGCATTGTAGGAAATGGTGTTGGCGAGGAGGGACTTCCAGCTCTCGTAGTATTTGGTGTCCTCGGAAAGGATAGCGCGGAGCTTCTCCCATATCGAGCGGTTGTCGGCGCTGTAGGTGGTCTGCAAGCCGAGATAAGCCGGAACGGTTATGAAGGCGCTGAGTGCAAGTCCAAGTATGGACGAGCGTATCATTACCCAGAACTTATAGAGCCAGTCCTTGACGCCGCGGAACTCTATCGCCCCGGCGGCAAAGAACATGAACACCGAGAAAATACAGGTGAAATAGCCGATGTAGTAGTTGGCGATGAGCGAGAGCGCAAGCGAGAAGGTGTAGGTCTTCCACTTTCCCTCGCGGCAGATCTTCACGATGCCGAGCATTACCAGCGGGAAAAGCGCAATGGTATCGAACCACATAACGTTCCAGTAGTAGCCGAGGGTGAAGCTCGAAAGCGAGTACATCACGGAGAATACGCAGGTGGAGAAGTCGTTTCGCCTGTAGGTGTATCTCAGGAAGCGCTGGAAGAATGCTCCGGCGAAGCCTATTTTCATAATGAGTATGACCGTCAGAGCCTCGCGGACATGGTCGCCGTCCCAGAACACCGAGAGCCAGTTCAGCGGACTCATGGCGTAGTAGGATATCAGCGAGATGAAGTTTGAACCGAGACCGTTCTGCCAGGAATAGAAGAACGAGCCGCCCGTCAGGAGCTTTTCGCGTTCAACTCTGAAAAAGGGGTAGTACTGATGCCAAAGATCGACAACGAGCATCTGATTGTTCCCCTTGAAGGGACGTATGCCCTCCTCAGCCATAGCTATCGACATTATGACTGCGGATATCACAAAGGCCAGTATAAAGTAAAGGCTGCCCTTGTTGTAGGCGATATCCCAGAATTTCCCCGACTGAAAGCGTCTGAGCTTTGTTCTTGCGCGGCATTCACGCTTCTGAGACTGAGGAACGGCCTCCCCGGTCTGAGCGATGCTCCCGACTATCTCCTCAGTCTGAGCGATACTTCCGACTATCTCCTCGGTATATTCTGTTTTGTTATCTGTCTGATTTGTTTCCATTATTCCATCTCTCTTAATATTAGTTCTTGGTTATTAGTGAATAGTGGTTAGTTGAGGTGTCCGCTTCGCGGACAGATCTAAATAATATCGCATAAGCGATACCATAATTCTCAATTCTCCATTCTCAGTTTGCTGAAAGCTTTTATTTCAGGTATATGACTGCCGCAAGAAAACCTGCGGTGATAAGCAGAGCTATGTAGTCGCGCGGTGCCGACTTCATCTGTCTGAGCCGTGTTCTTCCTGCGCCGCCGTGGTAACAGCGGCACTCCATTGCCGTTGCGAGCTCGTCCGCCCTTCTGAATGCGGATACGAAAAGCGGCACAAGCACCGATATCAGGCTCTTTGCACGGGCAATGAAGCTTCCCGTATCTATCTCAGCGCCCCTTGCCTTCTGGGCGGAGATTATCTTGTCGGTTTCCTCGATGAGCGTGGGTATGAACCTCAGCGCTATCGTCATCATCATCGCGAGCTCATGCACAGGGAAGTGCAGCTTTTTCAGCGGCGAGAGAAGTCTCTCGATAGCGTCAGTGAGCGTTACCGGCGATGTTGTGTAGGTCAGTATCGAAGTGCCCATGACTAGCAGGGATATCCTCACGATCATGTAAGCACTGATGTTGACGCCGTCCTCGGTTATTTTCAGGAATTTCCAGCTCCAGATGACGTCGCCGGAGCGGACTATCAGTATATTTATCACAGCCGTTATCACAAGAAACGGCAGGAGCGGTCTCACGCTCTTCCAGAACAGCTTCAGCGGTACCCTTGAGAGAGCTATCGCGATAAAGGTGTAGAGAGCGCCTATGCACAGGCAAAGCGGAGTGCTGCCCGTGAAAAGCATCACAATATAGATAAGCGTAATGACTATCTTGAAACGGGGGTCGAGCCGGTGGATAATGCTCTCCCCGGGGAAATACTGTCCTATGGTAATATCTCTCAGCAAGGCGCAGCTGCTCCCCTTTCCCTAAGTCTGCGGAGGACAAGCTCCTTCGCGTAGTCAACGGTGTATACCTCTTTTCCGAGGTCAAGTCCCCGGCGTTTTAGCTCCATGAATATCCTTGTTACCTGCGGAACGTCAAGACCTATCCGGGCGATCTCGTCAGCCCTTGCGAAAACTCTTTCCGGCTCGTCAAAGCAGAACAGGCTGCCCTTGTTCATGACGAGTATGCGGTCGGCAAAGGTCGCGATGTCCTCCATGCTGTGAGAAACAATGAGGATAGTGTTCCGCGTTCTGCGGTGGTAAGCCTTTATTTGCCCGAGGATAAGGTCGCGTCCGGCAGGGTCAAGACCTGCGGTGGGCTCGTCCAGTATCAGCACCTTCGGCTCCATAGCCATAACTCCCGCAATGGCAACGCGCCGCTTCTGTCCGCCGGAAAGCTCAAAGGGCGAACGCTCCATGAGCTCCTCCGGGAAACCGATATCGTTGGCAGTTTCAAGAACGCGCCGCTTTATCTCAGCCTCGTCCAGCCCCATATTCTTGGGACCGAAAGCGATATCGCGGAAGACGGTCTCCTCGAATATCTGGTATTCGGGGTACTGGAAGACCAGTCCGACCTGAAAGCGTACCTCGCGTATCTTTTTTTTGTCCGCCCATATATCGCGTCCGTCGAGGAGCACCTTTCCGGAGGTGGGCTGGAGCAGACCGTTGAAGTGCTGGATAAGGGTGGACTTTCCCGAGCCGGTATGTCCCATGACGCCTATCATTTCGCCCTCGTTTATGGAGAGGCTCACATGATCGACTGCCGTAGCCTCAAAGGGCGTTCCCCTGCTGTAGGTATAGGTCAGCTCCTGTGTTTCGAGTATTGGCAATGGAAATTCTCCTTTTTTTCGTAATGCCGGATCATAGTTGAAAGTTGAGAGTGCATAGTTGAAAGTTATGGTGTCCGCTTACGCGGACTTATTTGAATATCATCGCCGTCAGGCGACACAATAACTCTCCGCTCTCCACTCTCAACTCTCAACTAACCATGCACTATGAACTAATAGCTAATTATTTATCAAAGCGAGCAGCGCCTCCGCGCATTCCTCCTCGGTGAGTATGCCCTCCGGGATATCGCAGCCGGCTTTCCGCAGCTCATAGGCAAGCTCTGCTGCCTGCGGAACGTCAAGTCCGAGAGCCTTTATGCGTTCGACCTGCGAGAATACCTCCCGGGGAGTGCCGTCCATGGCGAGACTGCCCTTGTCGATGACGACCACGCGGCCGCACTGTGCCGCCTCGTCCATATAGTGCGTGATGAGGACGATAGTAACGCCCTGCTCACGGTTCATGCGCTGAACTGTCGCAAGGACCTCACGGCGCCCCTGCGGGTCGAGCATCGCGGTGGGCTCATCGAGGATTATGCACTTTGGCTGCATGGCAATGATGCCGGCAATGGCTATCCTCTGCTTCTGTCCGCCGGAGAGCTGTGCCGGTGAATGCAGCCTGTATTCGTACATTCCGACGGCTTTCAGCGCATCGTCAACGCGCCGGCGCATCTCCTCGTAGGGTACGCCTAAATTCTCCAGTGCAAATGCAACGTCCTCCTCGACTATGGAGGAAACTATCTGATTATCGGGGTTCTGAAAGACCATTCCGGCGCACTGACGCAGCTCAAAGAGCTTTTCCTCGTCAGCGGTGTCGATGCCGTTGACCGTGACCTTTCCCTCTGTTGGGAGGAGAATGGCGTTTATGTGCTTGGCAAGCGTGGACTTGCCGGAACCGTTATGTCCCAGTATCGCGACAAGTTCGCCCTCGCCTATGCTGAGGTCGATGCCTTTCAGCACCTCCGCAGGCTCGGTGTCCTCCTCCGCGGGATAGCTGAAATGCAGGTTTTCTATTTCAATTATATTTTTCATTTATCGTAAATTTACTGTAGGGGAAGCCGTCCCCTTCGGAATAAGTGAATAGTTAAGAATGAATAATGAATAGTGAATAATTGCGGTATCGCCTGACGGCGATATTATTTTAATAAGTCTGCGTCAGCGGACACCACAATTCCGAATTCCGAATTAAATCCGTAACGTGTGCGAACGGAGACTTCACCTTACTCACGAACTATCATCGCGGAAGGGTCAAGCGTCACGCTTGCCATATGGCGGTCGAGCCGCAGGGAAGTGTCATACCGGTGGACTTTACGGGGAGACCTATCTCGTCGAAGGTCACGCTGCCGCCGAATTTCCCGGTGAGAACAGTTCCGAGGATATATCCCATAACGGACGGCGAAAGTCCCGTAGTATAGCTGTTTATCAGGAAGAACAGCGGGTCGTCCGAGAACACTCCGGAGCACAGCTTCACAAGGTCGTAAACGCAGTCCTCGAGCTTCCACACCTCGCCGCCGGGACCTCTGCCGTAGCTCGGAGGGTCCATTATGACCGCATCGTAACGGCGTCCGCGGCGTATCTCACGGGCGATGAACTTCTCGCAGTCGTCCACTATCCAGCGGATAGGCTTGTCCGAAAGACCGGAAGCCGCCGCGTTGTCCCTCGCCCACTGAACCATGCCCTTTGAGGCGTCAACGTGGCAGACCGAGGCTCCAGCCGCGGCACAGGCAAGGGTTGCTCCGCCGGTATAGGCGAAGAGGTTGAGGACGCTTATCTCCCTGCCGGCAGAACGTATCTTCTCGTCCATGAAGTCCCAGTTCACAGCCTGCTCCGGGAAAAGACCGGTGTGCTTGAAGCCGGTGGGACGTATATTGAAGGTGAGGTCGCGGTAGGAGATGTTCCAAGCGCCGGGAAGCTTCCTGCGGAATTCCCACTGACCGCCGCCCTTGTCGGAACGGTGGTAGTGACCGTCAGCGGTCTCCCAGAGACGGTCCGCCCTGTCGGTCTTCCAGATTATCTGCGGGTCGGGACGCACAAGGCTGATATCTCCCCATTTTTCGAGCTTCTCGCCGCCGGAAGCGTCGAGCAGTATGTAATCCTTCCAGTTATTTGCAGTCCTCAAATCTATTCTCCTAACTTTTCAATCTGGGATCGTTCAAGCGCATCTTGACTTGATAGTCCGGGCGATATCCATAGCCATTTCGTTTATAGCGCCGAAATCGCTGCCCTCAATGACCACGCGAATGAACGGGTCAGCGCCGTAAGCCTCCCTTACGATGACCCTGCCGCTTTCTCCGAGCCTTTCCGAGCTCTCTTTTATGAGGTCGGTGATGACGCTGTCGTTTTTCCATATTTCGCGCTTCCGCGGGTCGATCCTGACGTTGAGGACGATCTGCGGGAGCTTCTGCATCTCGCCGGCAAGCTCGCTGAGCTTCTTTCCGGTCACTTTCATTATCTCAAGCAGTCTCGCACCGCAGAGCTGTCCGTCACCGACGGGACAGTCATCGAGGAAGATGATATGACCGCTCCTCTCGCCGCCGAGGGAGCATTCCTCCTCCACCATGCGGTCGAGGATATACCTGTCGCCTGCCCCGGAGGTAAGGACGTTTATGCCGTTGTCACGGGCAAAATTGAGCAGTCCGAGTCCGCTCATGTAGTTCACCACGATAGAATTTCCGCGGAGCTTCGCCATTTCCTTGTATGCCTTCGCGAAAATGGCGAGCATGGAGTCACCGTCGGTGAGCTTGCCGGTCTCGTCCACAGCAAGACAGCCGAAGCCCTCGTTGTCGAAGTCAAAACCGCAGTCGCAGCCGTTTGCCGGGACGAATTCCATGAGCCTTTCGAGATTGGTGGAAGCCATTTCGATATCGGAATCGAATTGTCCTTCCGGCTCGGGGAGTATCATGACCTCCGCACCGAGCTCGATAAACAGCCTCTCAGCGGTCACGGAGGTGCAGCTTCCGGAACAACTCAGGGCGACCTTCATTCCCGAAAGGCAGGTCGGGATAAGCTCGCTTATGTATCCGATGTAATCGTCCTCAGCGCCGTCATAACGGAGCATACGTCCCATTTCAGCGGAGGGTCTCGCGAGGACCGAGCCGGCGCCTATACCGAAGACAAGGCGTTCCATTTCAGCCTCGGTATCGGCGGAAAAGCGCTTGCCCTCGGGGGAAAAGATGCGTATACCGCTGGAATTGGCGTCAGTTCCGGCAGCCGCTATCATAATGCAGGCGTCAGCGTCACGCTTTTTCGTGAGCATTGCCGCCGCAGGAGCCGGAACAGTACCGATGCCCTCGGCATCAGCCCCGGCAGAGCATATACCCGCGCAGATCGCGGCTTCAAGGATATCGGAGGAAAGCCTTCCGTCCTTGGCGATTATTATTTTTGAACGTTTTTCCTGACCTCCCGAGAGAACAGCCGCGGCAGCTCTTCCCGCCTGCATGGCGATCTCGCACGAAAGGTCGGCTATGACAGCACCCTTTGCGCTGTCGGTACCGAATAATCTTGACATTTTATTGTTCTCCTGAATGTATCAATTCGTAATGCGTAATATCGCGTCAGCAATACATCAGCTCTCAGCTTTGATTACGCATTGAATACGGCATATACCGCTATAGGCCGGCGCTTTCCGGCAAAGGACGCTGTATCTTTGTAAAGCCTTGCCTCGGCGCAGTTGTTGTAGACGTTGTAGACCCTGACGCCGTTTTTCTCACGGGTACAGAAAACCGTGTGTATCGACGAAAGGAACGGACGCTTCGTCCAGAAGGTCATGATGAAAGCCTCCGCATCCTCCGGGAGCTTCCTGCGCTGAAACGACGCGCCGAAGTGAGCGAGGGCTTTTCCTATTTTATAGGGACTGCACCCGAATATCCCGAAAAGCATACGGAAGCGTTCCATATAGGCAGCTATTTCCGCTGCCGGACGCGGTATGCCCAGATATACCAGCGCATTGTGAACGGCTATGACCTCGCAGCCGTTGAAGCTCATGCGGCAGAGACCGTATCGCATCTGCGAGATCTCACCGAGAGCCTGTCCGTTTATCATTTTCCCGGTCTCCGGCGGTGTGACCCTGCCGGTGTTGTGCCGGACGTTGAACTTCTTAATCATCTCAAAATCATGCTGCCAGCAAAACTCTTAGTTCTTAGTTTATAGTTATCAGTTCTTAGTTAATGTTAATGTATCGCCTGAAGGCGATATTACTTAAATAAGTCTGCTTCAGCAGGCACCGCATCTCTCAACTCTGCACTCTCAACTTGTTGGACGTCGAGTACGCCGTCCCCTGCTATGCACTATGAACTAATAACCAGTTACGCATTGAAAGAGAGCTGTCCCGTGTCAGGAGAAGCTGCCTGTTCCGGGGGCGTATAGCCCAGATGCTCGTAGGCAAGCCTTGTCGCCTGTCTGCCGCGGGGAGTTCTTCCGAGAAAGCCGAGCTGCATGAGGAAAGGCTCGCAGACGTCCTCGAGGGTGACAGATTCCTCGCCGATAGCAGCCGCAAGCGTCTCCAGTCCGACCGGACCTCCGCCGTAGCCCTTGATTATCATGTCGAGCATACGCCTGTCGAGGCTGTCGAGACCGAGCTGGTCTATCTCAAGACGGCTCAGCGCTATCGAAGCTATCTCCTGCGTTATCTGACCGTTTCCCATAACATCGGCAAAATCGCGCACTCTTTTCAGGAGACGGTTCGCGATACGCGGCGTACCTCTTGCGCGTCCGGCGATTTCCGCAGCGCCGTCTGTCTCGCAGGGGATACCGAGTATCATGGCACTTCTGCGGACGATGTCCGTGAGGTTCTCCTTCGAGTAGAGCTCAAGTCTCTCGATAACGCCGAAACGGTCGCGGAGAGGTGCTGAGAGCTGTCCCGCACGGGTAGTTGCACCGATGAGCGTGAACGGCTTCAGATCCATGCGGATAGAACGTGCGGAGGGACCCTTACCTATAATAATATCTATGACCCTGTCCTCGAGGGCGGGGTAGAGTATCTCCTCGACCGCGCGTGAAAGGCGGTGTATCTCGTCGATAAAGAGGACGTCATTGTCGTTGAGGCTGGTCAGCAGCGAAACAAGGTCGCCGGGCTTCTCGATAGCCGGACCCGTCGTAACGCGGAGGTTTACACCGAGCTCATGGGCGATTATCGCGGAGAGCGTGGTCTTTCCGAGACCGGGAGGACCATATAGCAGAACGTGGTCGAGCGGTTCGCCGCGGCGTTTTGCAGCCTCGATGTAGATAGCGATCTTCTCCTTGACCTTCTCCTGACCGATGTAATCGTGGAGTGTCTGTGGACGCAGAGTGACCTCGATATCACCGTCCTCGGGGATATTCTCCGGGGCGATGACCCTCGGAGCGAACTCCATTTCTTCTGTTTGTATCATTTTTTCTCCCTTGTATCTTTAATGCTGAATTAGTTATTAGTTCATAGTGCATAGTGCATAGCTGTGGTTACGGCAGCTTTTTTTAAATCCGTCCGCCGAAAGGCGGACACCTTAACTAAGCACTAATAACTAACAACTAAAAACTGCTCTCTGATTCCTCTAAGTTTAGCGCTCGAAATAGCGCTTTTTGCGGACATAGAAGGGGTCAACGGTCTCGGCAGCCTTCTTGCCCATATCCTGCTCGTAGCTGATAAAGCAGAGGTGCTCGTTCGCCTTGACGGTCTTGGAAAGGTACTTCGAGAGCGGCACGAAAAGCTTTCTTGTGCTGCCGATCATGTCGAGTACCATAAGTATCTGCGGCTTTTCACAGCCCTTTATCATCTCCATGATGAACGCACGGTCAACGTTGGGCTGCTTGGAGAGGAACTTGCTTGCAGCCTTGGTGATATGCGCCACGGAATGCTCTACGGGACGGTAATTGATGATATCAGCCTCATTGTAGGAGATAGCCTTTATCTTGAGGTTTCTCGCGATGAGGAGAATGCTCTTTATCTCCTGCGAGGAGAACTCCTTACCGTAGGAATTGGGGTTGAGAACTGCCGATACCGACTGGATAAGGTCGAAAAGGCGCAGACAGTTTATCTTATAGCAGTCAACATATCTCTTTGCGAACTGCTGGAGAGCACGGTAGCTTGTGAAAAACGGGATAAAAACGTCGCCGTCGGGGTTCTGGGTCGTGATGAGCTCAAGCTGTACACCGCCCTCAGCCCTGCCGCGTTCCTGCTTGACAGGGTTCTTGCAGATAACGTAAACGTCGCTCTTGATAAGTGTCTGTAGAAAGACCGAGCGCTGTGATGGGTCTTTTATTGCCGCCTTCAGTAATTCGTCAAGATTCATAATGATACTTCCCTTCTGTACTTCGGAGATGAACTCCGGTTGATTATCATGAATTTTTTGCTGCCATTATCCTTAGTGTCTCTTTAATAAGCTCCTGAGTCGGGAGCGATGGGTCAAGCTTTGTGAGGACAGGTGCCGCCTCGCCCTGAGAATAGCCGAGAACCATGAGTGCTTCGAGGGCTTCTGTAACGGAAGCACCTGCGCTTCCGGAGGGCATTGCTGCGAAATCAGCGGCATCTGCGGAGATGCTTCCGCTGACGGTCTCCGATGACATCTTGTCCTTGAGCTCAAGGACTATCCTCTGCGCGGTCTTAGCGCCGATGCCCTTGGTCTTGGTGAAGGTCTTGCTGTCGCCGGAAGCAACGAGAAAAGCGAAGCGTTCCGGAGTAACGTCCGAGAGTATGGCAGTAGCCGCCTTCGGACCCACTCCCGAAACGGAAATGAGCAGCTTGAAGCAGCTAAGCTCCTGAGTTGTGGCGAAGCCGAACAGCTCGACGACGTCCTCTCTGACGTAAAGGTAGGTGTAGAGCATCACCTCGCTGCCGATATCTCCCAGCGAAGCGACTGTATTGTATGAAGTCCGGCAGCCGTAGCCGACTCCGCCGCATTCAACAACGGCAAAGCCGAGCTCCTTGACTGTGAGCTTCCCTCTTAAACTGTATATCATATTTTTTCCCCATATCTCTGTTAGTTCTCAGTTGTTAGTGCGCAGTGCTTAGAAAGCAGTGTAGGGGACGGCGTCCTCGACGTCCCACGGTTACGATGCAGCGAACCTGATACTAATAATCACGCATTAACTATACCGCACGGAGTGTCCGTGGCAAATGGCTATTGCAAGGGCATCGGCAGCATCGTCCGGCTTGGGTATCTGTGCGAGCCCGAGAATCTGACGGGTCATTTCCATGACCTGCTTCTTTTCAGCCTTTCCGTAGCCTGTTACCGACATTTTCACCTGAAGGGGCGTATATTCCGATACCGGAACAGCTCGCCTTGCCGCAGAGAGCACTGTAACTCCCCTTGCCTGTGCAACATCTATCGCTGTTTTCTGATTTGTGGTAAAATAGAGCCGTTCGATCGCCATGCAGTCCGGCTTGAACTTGTCGAAGATGAACTCGATATCCTCGAAAATAGCTTTAAGGCGTTCCGGGAAGGGCGTTCCCGCCTCGGTGAGAACAGCGCCGTACTCGATCGGCTCGAACCTCATACCGTCGTAATCGAGCACACCGAAGCCTACGATCGCATATCCGGGGTCAACACCGAGTATCCTTATCTTTTTCATATGAACCTCCGCAAGCGTTTCAGCTAAAAATTTAAACGATATTTCCGGCCGCACCTAACACTATACTTTATTATTATACCACATTCATATCCCCTTTTGCAAGATATTTATGTATTTTTTATATTTTTTATATTTGGGATCAAAAAATAAGAGCTAAGGACTAAGTGTAGGGGCGCATTCCGTGCGCCCGCATCACATCTCCGTTATCCGCAAACGGATAATATCCGGGTCTCGGCTGTCGCCTCGGTCAGTTCTTGTTTGTTTCATCGTATGACACGGGCAGCGTAACGCCGGGCGCACGGAATGCGCCCCTACTGAGGGAAGCCGAGGAACGCCGTCCCCTACCATGAAAAACTAAGGGACGCCCAAAGGCGTCCCCCTGTAAATCTTAGCTCTCAGTTTCGCCGACTACCTTGCACTGCCACGATTTCTCGCCGCATTTCGGGCATTTCATATAGCGCTTTCTGCCCATGTGCATAGCCTTGTTGACGTTCCAGTAGGTCGGAACGTACCTGTGTCCGCACTTCCGGCACTCGTAATAGCCTGCGACCTGCTCTATCCTGAGTGCAAAAAGACTGGCGATAACGAACGTCACGAGGCCCAGTCCTATAAAACCGAAGCTGAGCAGGCTCTTTTTCGTGATGAATACGGCTGTCAGCAGCATTGTCAGCAAAAACAGCGAAGCTATCACCATCATTACCACCTCAAGCCTGAGCAGTCTCTTGTCCGCAGCCTCCTTCTGACCAGCCATTTCGAGCAGATTTTTCTCTGTTGTCTCATTGATTTTCTCCATAGATACGACCTCCCCGCATAAAAGATCATTGACTGTGATGCCGAGCAAACTGCAAAGCTCCAGCATCAGTGAAACGTCCGGCATAGATCTGCCGGTCTCCCATTTTGACACAGCCCTGTCGGTGATACCGAGCTTTTCCGCAAGCTGAGCCTGCGTCATGCCCTTTGCCTTACGTTTTTCCGAAATAAATTTTCCGATTTTGAGCTGATCCATGTCACGCCCTCCTTTCACTTCCGATTATAGCCCATGCGGGAACGTTTTACAACACACCGTTGGTTGAATGCGGAACTCAACCAACGGTAGAGTGACGGTATATAGCCATTTTCTCTGTATGTGGGGCGCACATTGTGCACCCGTGCCATACGACGAAACAAACAATAACCAATTGTAGGGGACGGCATCCTCGACGTCCCGCGGTCACGGATAAATTACCGGGAACAATGTGTAGGGAACGGCGCCTCGCCGTTCCACGGTTATTGGCAATATGTACCGCAGGTGAAGGAACGCCGAGGGCGGCGTTCCCTACGGAATTTGGGTCATGTTTGTCGTATCGCAACCAGCAGGCGGATAATATCCGCCCCTACGGTTCGTTTTTGGATTGTTGCATCGTTATGGTGCGGGACGTCGGGGACGCCGTCCCATACAAGCTGTCTGTTCCGGTAATAAAAATGGCGGCACTAAAAAAGCGGGCTGCCAAAGGCAGCCCCTCAATTATAATTACTTGTTCTGCATATATGCGTCCATTGCAGCGGCAGCCTTCTTGCCAGCGCCCATTGCAAGGATAACGGTCGCAGCACCGGTAACGGCATCGCCGCCGGCGTAAACGCCCTCCTTGGAGGTAAGACCGTCCTCGTCCGCAATGATACCGCCCCACTTCTGGGTATCAAGTCCCTCGGTGGTAGCCTTGATGAGCGGATTGGGAGATGTTCCGATAGACATGATAACGCAGTCAGCCTCTATCTCAACGAAAGCACCCTCCTTCGGAACAGGCTTTGCGCGTCCGGAAGCGTCAGGCTCGGAAAGCTCCATTTCCTGACAAACGACGCTCTTAACCCAGCCGTTTTCGGTGGACTTTATCTCAACAGGGTTGGTGAGGAAGCGGAAAACGATGCCCTCCTCCTTAGCGTGCTCGACCTCCTCAGCTCTTGCGGGAAGCTCAGTCTCGGTACGTCTGTAGACGATAGTAACGTCAGCGCCGAGTCTCTTTGCACATCTTGCAGCGTCCATAGCAACGTTTCCGCCGCCTACGATAACAGCCTTTTTGCCGTGCTGAACGGGAGTTGAGCTGTCCTCCTTGTAAGCCTTCATGAGGTTGATACGGGTGAGGAACTCGTTAGCCGAATAAACGCCGCTGAGGTTCTCGCCGGGTATCTTCATAAATCTGGGAAGACCTGCGCCGGAGCCGATGAATACGCTCTCGAAGCCCTCCTCCTTCATAAGCTCGTCGATAGAAACGGTGCGTCCAACGACGGTATTTGTCTCGACCTTAACGCCGAGAGCCTTGAGACCCTCTATCTCCTTCTGAACGATGCTCTTGGGAAGTCTGAACTCGGGGATACCGTAGGAGAGAACGCCTCCGGCAACGTGAAGAGCCTCGAATACAGTAACATCGTAGCCCTTCTTGATGAGGTCGCCTGCACAGGCAAGACCGGAAGGACCTGAACCGATGATAGCAGCCTTGTGACCGTTGGAGACAGGCTTCTCAACGGCAGTCTCGGGCTGGGCATTGTGCCAGTCTGCAACAAATCTCTCAAGACGTCCGATAGCAACAGCCTCGCCCTTGATACCACGGACGCACTTGCCCTCGCACTGGTTCTCCTGCGGACAAACTCTGCCGCATACAGCCGGAAGTGAGCTGGACTGTGTGATTATCTTGTAAGCGGCAGCAAAATCGCCCTTTGCTACCTCTGCGATGAATGAAGGTATATCTATCTGCACGGGACAGCCTGTAACACAGGGCTTGTTCTTGCAGTTGAGGCAGCGCTGTGCCTCGTCAATAGCCTGTTCCTCAGTGTAGCCGAGTGCGACCTCCTTGAAGTTCTTGTTTCTGACATCGGGCTCCTGAACGGGCATTTCGTTTCTTGTAGCTCTCATATTAGGCATTTCACTTTACCCCCTTGAACAGATTGCAGGTATCCTCATGAGCCTTGCGCTCAAAAGGCTTATACATAGCTCCTCTTGCCATAGCCTCGTCGAAGTCGATGAGGTGACCGTCGAACTCGGGACCGTCAACGCAGGCGAACTTGGTCTCGCCGCCGACGGTAAGACGGCAGCCGCCGCACATACCTGTTCCGTCGATCATAATGGGGTTCATGGAGGCTACTGTGGGTATCTCGTACTGCTTTGTGAGCTGACAGACGAACTTCATCATGATGAGCGGACCGATAGTGATAACGCGGTCGTACTTCTCGCCGCTCTCGATGAGCTTTCTGAGGGCATCGGTAACGAGACCCTTCTCGCCGGCAGTACCGTCATCGGACATGAGCACGAACTTGGAGCTTGCAGCCTTGAATTCGTCCTCGAGGATAACGAGGTCCTTGTTTCTGAAGCCGACTATTGAGTGTACCTCAACGCCGAGGTCGTGGAGCTTCTTTGCAACGGGGTAAGCGATAGCGCAGCCAACACCGCCGCCGACAACAGCGACCTTCTTCAGACCCTCAGTCTCGGTAGCTCTGCCGAGAGGTCCGACGAAATCGTGGAGGCATTCGCCCTCATTGAGGTGGTTGAGCTTTTCTGTTGTAGCGCCTACTATCTGGAAAATTATGGTGACAGTACCCGCGCTGCGGTCGAAATCGGCGATAGTGAGCGGAATGCGCTCGCCCTCTGCATCAGTTCTGAGAATGATGAACTGACCGGGCTCAGCCTTTTTCGCCACCTTGGGCGCAGCGATCTTCATAAGGGTAACGGTCGGATTGAGACTTCTTTTTTCGAGTATTTCGTACATTGTCTTTACCTTCCTGAACGTGGATTTACCGCGCAGGGACTTCCGGAACGGGTCGCCATTGACCGTTCCCGGTACAAGCGCAGCATGGGATAAATTATATTATAACACACTTTTCCGTAAATTTCAATACTTTTGCCGAAAATAAACAAAGGGCGGATACTTCCGCCCTTGCAGGTGTTATAATTGTTTGCCGTATCCGCCGACGGTGATGATATTATTTTCCGCCGCGATATCACTGTAGGTCAGACTTCCGGTATACTGTTCATTTCCCGTGAGGGTGATGACCCTGCCGTCCTCGAAGATACCGTATAGTTCAAGCTCGCTGCCGTCATTGAATACGGCAAGGCGTCCGCTCTCTCCTGCCTCATTGAGCCGCGGAGCTATATCCTGTGAGGCGAAAAACTGGTGTGCCTGAGGCATACCGTCCCGGCAGTCCACCTTGATAACGCCGAGGTATCTGTCATCCGCCGAAACAAGATAGTTCCATATGTTTGAGGTGCCAAGCACCTTTTCATCATCAACGACTGCGACCCTGAATACCTGTGAAACATGGGCATTTCCGTCGGTTCCGCTTTTCAGCTGGAGAGGATTCTGTTCAGAGGTGAAGTTCATCATCATGCCCTTGAACAAATCGTTCTCAAGGAACTGCTCATAGCCGATATCATTCTCCTGTCCTCTGAGGAGAGATACCCTGTACTGCTCGGAAGGAAGCACTCCCCCGGCAGGGTAGTCAGATAGATTGACCGCGTCTGTGATAAGCTCTATATCAGCCTCGGTCACTGCTGATTTTTCTGTTGTCTGCACAGCTCGACCGGAGGAATCACCATTGTCTGAGCATGATACCGCCGAAAAAGCGGATAATACCGCAACTGCTGTTATAAACGCGATTTTTTTCATAATATCATCTCCTTGATCAGGGGTGATCGTTCGTTCTTTTCAATGGCATCTGACGCTCTGCCGTTTTCGCCTTCATTATACAACAATTTATCCCCTATGTCAAGCCCTGCGGCACGAAATGCACGATTATGGCACGAAATACATATATTTTTTCACTCAGCAACGCCTTCCGCCCGGAATTTGACAAACGTGCATCAAAAGTGGTATAATAAAGGTTGATGTGCGAACACCAATAATTATCATACAGAAAGAAGTGCTTGATATGACAAAGATAACCATATTCTCCGGATTTCTCGGCGCAGGCAAGACCACTCTCATAAAGAAGCTCATTGCCGAGGGCTATAAGGGCGAAAAGCTCGTCCTTATCGAGAACGAATTCGGACAGATAGGCATTGACGGCGGATTTTTACAGGACGCAGGCGTTGAGATAACCGAGATGAACTCCGGCTGCATCTGCTGCTCACTCGTCGGCGATTTCGGAAAGGCTCTCGAAAAGGTGCTTGCGGACTATGCTCCCGACCGTATACTCATTGAACCCTCCGGCGTCGGCAAGCTCAGCGACGTTATCCGTGCGGTACAGAACATCAACGCCCATGACGTTGAGCTCGACGGCTTCACGACCGTTGTTGACGCGAAGAAGTGCAAGATGTACCACAAGAATTTCGGTGAATTCTTCAACAATCAGATAACCTACGCGAGCTGCGTTATCCTCAGCCATACCTCCGGACTTTCCGAGGAGAAGATCGGCGAGGCTGTAGCTATCGTGAAGGAGCTCAACGCCTCCGCACCGGTCGTTACTACCGAGTGGGATCAGCTCACAGGTCAGCAGCTTGTTGACGCAATGACGCAGAAGAACACCCTTGATGACGAGCTGAAGGAGCTTCTCGAGGAAGCCGAGCATCATCACCATGACCATGACGAGCATGAGCACCACCATGACCATGATGAGCATGAGCATCACCACCATGACCATGACGAGCATGAGCACCACCATGACCATGATGAGCATGAGCACCACCATGACCATGACGAACATGAGCACCACCACGATCACGGTCCGGACTGCACCTGCGGCTGTCACGACCACGACCATGAGCATCACCACCACCACGCTGACGAGGTATTCACAAGCTGGGGCAGAGAGACTCCCAATTCCTACACTCAGGACGAGATAAAGGCTATTCTCGGCAGTCTCGGTGACGAGGAGAAGTACGGCATTATCCTCCGTGCAAAGGGCATCGTTGCCGGTCAGGACGGTCAGTGGATACACTTCGACTACGTTCCCGGCGTTCCGGATGTCCGCACAGGCAGTGCCGGCACTATCGGAAGGCTCTGCGTTATCGGCTCAAAGATAAACGAGGAAGCCATTGCAGAGCTTTTCCGCGCATAATAAACTAATGCATAATTCATAATGCGTAATGCGCAATTATGGTGTCCGCTGACGCGGACGGATCTGAAGAAACGTTCTGATACAATTAATTCTCAATTCTCAATTCTGAATGGCAGGAGGTAAAAATATGCCGCAGAATAATAATGAAGTCCCGGTATATCTGTTTGTGGGATTTCTTGAATCAGGCAAGACCAAGTTCATACAGGAGACCCTCGAGGACAAGCGCTTTAATTCCGGTGAGCGCACCCTCGTCCTCGTCTGCGAGGAGGGCATCGAGGAGTACGACAGCTCGAAATATCCCTCAAAAAATGTGGAGTTCCGCACTATCGAGGAAAAGGAGGACCTCACCGAGGAGAAGCTTGCCGGCTTCGTGAAGGAGACACGCGCCGAGCGCGTTGTCATAGAGTATAACGGTATGTGGCTGGTGAACGACCTTTTCAACGCCATGCCGGAATCATGGGCGATATATCAGGTGATGTTCTTCGCGGACGCCTCCACTTTCCTTAATTATAATAACAATATGCGCAGCCTCGTTGTGGACAAGCTCAACGTCACCGAGCTGACTATCTTCAACCGCTACACACGCGATATGGACCCCAATGAGTTCCACAAGATAGTCCGCGGTGTAAGCAGACGCACCGAGATCGCCTATGAGTACACCGACGGTACCGTCGCCTATGACGATATCGAGGACCCTCTCCCCTTTGACGTCGAGGCGGACGAGATCACCATCAACGACGAGGATTTCGCCCTTTTCTACCGCGATATCATGGAGGAGCCGCTGAAATACGACGGCAAGATCATCAACTTCAAGGGCATGACCGCAAGGAACCCCAAGTTCCCGCCGGACGTCTTCGCTATGGGCAGGAACATCATGACCTGCTGCGTCGAGGATATACAGTTCTGCTGGTTCGTCACCGAATCCGCGGACGCTTCCGGTATAAAGGAGAGAAGCTGGTATATCGTCCGGGCAGCGATAAAGGTTCAGAAGCACAAGTTCTACCGCGGAAAGGGACCCGTTCTCCGCGTTCTGGAGATAAACCCTGCCGCACCGCCCGCAAAGGAAGTTGCGACTTTCTATTAAGCCGAGGGCTTTCAAATACGCACTCAGGTATCAGTAAAACACAAAGTCCCTGCAAATGCAGGGACTTTTCTTATCTATCGGACGCGGGACCGTCTTACTTTATCTCCTGTGTTTCGTAGTTCATATCGTAGGTACTGTCGCAGCAGAAGCCCTGATATGTATCAACGATACGCTGTGCAGCGGTCTTTGCACCGTCAGCATCAGCTCCCATAAGGATAGCAAAGATGCAGCTTCCGTATATCGAGACCACATCTCCGCGGCGGAGGCACATCTTTATAATAAGGAAAGCCTCCTCGAGAGCGCCGGGCTCAAGTCCGCCCTTATGTGGGCTGCTGAAAGTGAATTTCACGAGATATGCGGTCTTTTCCGAACGGTCGAGCAGACGCTTGACGAACCTGTAGAGGTTGGTGAAGTTGGATTCATGCACTACAAAGGCGCCTCTCTGCTCATCGAGGGCAACAGCCTTGGCGAAAGTTTCAAAGCCCACATCTGCGCCTAATCTCTGGGAGGAGAGCATTGCGGTGATGTGCCTGGCGAGGAGTTCTGCGGAGGTTGGGAACACGATAATATCGGTAACGCCCTTATCAATGAGCTTCGCCTTGTTCTCGTCGGAGCCGTCGAAGGTAACGGCAGCGCAGGGTATACCGTGTCTTTTGAAGGTGCTGACGGTCTCGCCGATATCCGCCGAGAAATGCTCCTGAGAAATCAGAACGCACTCGGTATCGGGCTGAACGTCGGCGGAGGCGGTAAAGGTGAACGAGAGCTCCTCCGATACAGGCAGCGCTTCCTTCAGACGGGCGTCATTATCGCTGAGAACAACTATATTATACATAAATCCACGACCTTTCATATCGTTCTGTCATTGCAGCATTATATTGATTCCGTAATCAAACCAGCCTTGTACATATTATTATATAACATATCCGGATAAAAATCAATAAACAAATGATGAATTTTTTCAGTTTTTTTGCACGTCAAGGTTCCCGGCGGAAAAATCGCGGACAGATCTGCTTATTTGGGGAAACCGTTCAGGCTGACGTAGATCACGAACGAAACGATATCGGCGAGGGCGATCGCCGCCAGTACCAATCCGGCTATTTTCAGTCCTTTTTTAGCCTTTTTGCCGTTTTCCTCAGTGAGGACCTTCTCCTTGATATCGGAGTAGAGGTCCGGCTTTACGGGCTGCTGTTCCGGTGCAGGGTCGGGCTTCTTGTTCAGGATCAGCTCATCGAGCGACACCTCAAACAGGTCGCTCATAGCGACGAGCTTCTCCATATCGGGCGTAGAATCGCCGAGTTCCCACTTCGAGACGGTCTGTCGCGAAACGTTCAGCCGGTTTGCGAGCTCCTCCTGAGACAGACCCTTTTTCTTTCTGAGTTCATAGAGCTTATTATTGAATTCCATAGTTCAAGCCTTCCTTTCCGAATTGTCTTTTTTATATGAATGCCACACCAGTAGAGCCGCAGCGATCAGTAGCGAAGTTGTGATGATGCTTGCTTCAATGCCGTAGATACCGCCATTGAGGAGGTTTTCGCCCTCTGCTCTCATATTTATGACAGAAACATTTCCCTCGCTGCCGCTGAGACCGAGTCCGAGGACGCAGGCGAGGCCGAAATTCCACATCGAATGGAGTCCGGTGGCTGCCCAGATGTTCCCGGTCCGGAGTGTCAGGAACGAGAAAAGGCACGAGATAGCTGCCAGATTGATGATACCCGAGAGCACGAACTGCGGCTCTGAACCGCTCATACTGCTGAGATGCGGAACTGTGAATACAAATGCGTTTGCGGCAACAGCAACGGGAAGCGGTACCCTGTCTTTAAGTCCGCAGAATACAAGGCCTCTTGAAAGGAATTCCTCCGCAGCACTCTGGACCGCATATCCGCCGAGCATGAGCAGCAGCATTGTTATGTCGGGGTCAGCTGAAACGCTTTCATATTTAATAGTACCTGTTGTCATTATAGCAAAAACCGAGACCAAAATCAACAGTAAGCCGATGCCTGCGCCGACGAACCAGTCAGGCACCTTCCCGGTAACGCCCATTTCTGAGAGCTTACGCTTTTCGATGCGCTTCCAGCAGAGGACGCTTACGGCAATAACAACTGCCATACCGTAGAGCTTGATGAGCATCATAACATCGTCGCTGAACATCTCGCCATGTAAAAAGTTTTTACCGCAAGCGTAGAGCCCGCCTATGACGAGCGCCTCGGCAAGGAGCAGTCCTGCCCAGTAGCAAAAGGCAAATGTGAGCAGCTTTTTCACCACGAAAAGGAACTGCGGCATATCAGACCTGTTATTGAGGGGACTGATATTTTTAAAGAATGTTCTGAGCTTCCCTCCGGTTCCCTGACCGGAAATGTTTTTGTTTAATATTATACTGTTTTTCATAAATGATACCTCCCTCTGCCGCTCGGCGGCAGGTTTTTCTTATGACTCCATGTTACCATTTCTGCCTGTGGAAGTCTACCAACTGGCGCAGGAAATCTGTCAACGGACGTTAACATTCGTGTCAATTACCGTTGCATTGGCTATTTATAGCCGGATACGGCAATGCGTCCACTGAGGGAGGAGGTACACATCTATTATACCACGGAACGCTCTTTCTGACAACAGGAGCTTTCCCGGAAGCGGCTGACTGAACGCCGAAAAAAATTTTCCAAGAAAAAAACAGTCCCCTGTTGCACTTGAAAAATTATTTGTGTATATGTATAATGAAAGCAGATCTGCTGAACAAGGAGGTGGTGTTCAATGACGGACTCGGAAATTCTATCACTTATGAAGCGCTCGCCTCAGCAGGGTCACAGGGCTCTGTTCGAGGAATACTACAGCTATGTATACGCTATATCAGTTAACATTCTCAGAGGTTACGGCTCTCCCGAGGACGTTGAGGAATGTGTAATCGATTCTTTCGCCGCCGTCATAAACAATGTCAGCGGCGAAGCTCTCAAGCCCTTTATCGGTGCAGTCACCCGGAACAAGGCTCTCAATATGCGGAGAGGTCTTGCAGGAGGTCTCGGAAAAAGCATCTCTATCGACAGCGATGAATTCGGAGAGCTCCCGTCAGCCGAACGTCTTGAGCAGAGCGTTGAGAATTCTGAAAGAACCGCGCTTATACTGCGGAGGATAAAAGAACTCGGCGAGCCCGATTCAACTATAATCATACAAAAATATTACTACGAACGGAACGCTAAGGAGATAGGCAGACTGACAGGCATGAGCTCTGCCGCAGTGCGTATGCGCTGTTCGAGAGCCGTCAAGAAGCTCAGGAGCCTTCTCAGCGACCCTGACAAAGGAGAGATATTATGAAAAAGAATGAGATATTCAGGAATATAAGCGATGAAGATGCCGCTAAAATAGCCGATGAATACCCTACCGGAGATAAAAAGCAGCGCGACCGCCTTTTCAAAAAGGTTGAGGAGCGTGTCAACGGCACCTTTACGGCAGAGGACGATGCCAGCGGAACAGAAACTTACCGTCCGAGAATAGCCATGAAGGTGGCATCTGCCGCCGCCGCACTCGTGGTGACTGCCGGAGTGGCAGGCATTGGCTGGCACCTCCTCAGAAACAACGGCAGCCCCGCAGAGAGCAGCTTCGCAATGCAGGTTTATGAGGCTTCGACTGAGGAGGAGACTACCGTTGAAACGTTCACGATCCCCGCAAAGCTCACCAAAGAGGAGGTCCTGAACAGGATAAAAAGCAGGGACTACGCTTCGTTTGACCGTATCAATATGAAGTACAGACTGACAGAGAACGGCGTATCGTTCCTGGACGGTTCCATCAAGAGAGACGGTCTGACGGGCAGCGAATCGGTGGTGAAAACGTGGACGCATACCCCCGAATACTTCAAGGATATTGATCCCGATATCCTCACAAGGGATAATACCACTCCCGAGGAGCTCGCAAAGAACATCACCAGAAACGAAATGTTCTTCGCAAAGGATATGTTCATTTGCGTATACGGCTCATACGGCGATAACGACCGGAAGATCTCACAGCTTTATGAGATAGTTGACCGCAGCAATTATCCCCTTGACCAGCCGACCATATTCTCAGATACCTTTTCCGAGAGCATCGTCCGGGAGCGTATCGACCATTTCGAGATACAGGATATCACCGAGAATACCACATTCCTCGGCAGAAACTGCACGGACGTCCTCCTGAAACACGATGCCGATAAGAAGCTTAACGAAAAGCCCGCTGTCGACACCGCGGCATACCCCTCGATGGCTCCGACAGAAGATGCCCCGTTCGATTCTGAGATAGATCAGGTGCTCTCGCTCACTGTTGACAACGAGACCGGCATTATCCTCAGGGCTAAGCTCAGCTACGGCAGCGAATACTATGAGGAGTTTGAAGTAAGCGAGCTCCTTTTCAACGACGATGCCGAGCTTCCCGAGAACGGCGAATATATCAGGAATCGTCTCGCTGAGTGTTCGCCTATCAATGATTCAGCCTCCTATGACCTGAGTGTACTCGACTGAACCGTCTTTGTGCAGCGCAAAGCTTATATATCCCCAAAAAACGGGAACAGTTCCTAACTGTTCCCGCTTTCCATTTATTAAGATTTGTGGCTTGTTGTGGCAGGTCATTCTTCAAAAAATATTTTTGATATTATTATCTGTTGCCTTTACCTTCGAGTGAAGTTTTTATATTTTCAGTTCATGAATGTCTCGCATCAATCATTTCATGTGTTTTTGCCTCCATTTATCATGTGCGGCGATATAATCGATAATTTCTTCATTTGTCATCTTTCTGTTGCGGAATTTTTCATGTGTTTTTGCGTAGTCTCCTGTCTCAAAATTGATCTTAACTGTACTTTCATGACGAAGCGTTTTCTTTGATGAATGATACTGATATTGCCAACTGGAGATCGGTGTGGTTATAATGACAGATTCATATAAAAAGCGGCAGGTGAAACCATATGTTTTACAGTAATTGATTATAGATTCTTTTAGTTCTTTTTCTGCTTCTTGTACTCTCAGTTGAGAAGCAAGTTTCTTAGTCAATACCAAAGTATGGTCCGTGTCTTCCTCGCATTGACGACAAAAATGAATAAACGTATCACCATATTCAGGATATGGTTCCTCCAAATTCGTCTGATCCTTCTTTTGACATTTAAGGCACATACAATAATACGTTCGCATATTACTCTCCCTTGATCGGCTTTATTCTCTTGCGTATCATCTCCACCAGTCCCAGATCCGCCGGCAGCAACTTCACACTATCAAGCTCATCTTTCGTAAGCCACCGTACTCTCTTCGCTTCCACACCAGTTCATGGGCTTAGAGACTTCCGATTTCACATAATCCGCAAGGCCTAAGAAGGTATAAGGTGCAGCGCCAAGCTGTGTACTCTTGTACTCACGGACTGTATCCGGCTTCATGAAGTCCGGCGCCGCATTATCATTTTTCCGGTTTAAGTATATAACGCTTATCGGAACCGTTGACTTGTGCATAGTCGAGATAGTAATAACGCCCTTATCGTTAGTATAGAAATCCTCTATCTTTGATTCGTGCAGGAACATTTCGAGATCAGTGCGATATTTCTTCTCATTTGTCTCTTCAAATGTGGTCAGGATATTCATAATGACCGGCATACAGCTGCTGCCCTGATACCGGTTTTGTAATGCTTCAACGGCATTGTTCCACTGCTCATTGCTGATAACTGGCGATGAGTTTTCGATGTTCAGCTTTTTCAGGAAATAGCGTATCTCGGCTATATCATACATATCAAAACCGTCAATGGATTGTATAAGTTTCGCAGGAATATTCTTCTGCTTTAGTACGCCGAGAACGAGCAGTGCTTCACGATTGGTATTAGTCAGTATACAAGTCGTTCCCTTTGCTTTGACAGACAGAACATCTTCCACCAGCGCCGTTTCCATGTCAGCACCGCTGTGCTTTATCAGCTTGACCTGTCCTTCACTTTCTTTGACTGCTGCGATATCCTCAGTTTTCATTCTCTCGGAAATTGTCTTCACAAACTGATTTGCAAATGAAACGATACTCCGGCAGCTTCTGTAATTGTCGATAAGAGAATACTGTTTTTCATCATGCTCTGTGATAAACGATCTCAGATACTTTGAATCAGAGCCGCGGAACTGGTAGATATTCTGATCATCATCGCCCACAGCGATAACACGCATATCTTCATTGCGTGTCATAAGCACGTAAACAAGCTGATATTCGTAGAAATCCATATCCTGCGCTTCGTCGATAACAAGCACCGATTTTGTTGTTCTGCTTGCATCAATATCATCTCCGCAGAGAAGCTGCACCGCATCCTTTACAACATTTTCTGATTCATTTATATTACCTATCTTTCCGAGCAGATCAAAGCAATAGGAATGGAAGGTCTTTATTTCTATGAAATTGGCAGCATTTCCGATAAGCTCACGAAGCCTCTGCTTGAATTCAATAGCCGCGGCTCTTGAAAATGTCAGCATAAGAAGCTGTTCGTGTTTCACGTCTTCGAGCAGGAGAAGTGATGCCAACTTATGCACAAGCACTCTTGTTTTTCCGCTTCCGGGGCCTGCTGATACAACGATATATTTTGAACTGTCATCGTTTATGATCTCAAGCTGACGCTCGGACAGCGTATCAAAAAGCTGTCTGTATTTTTCAGGCGTGATATTGCGTTCGATCTGGGCGGCACGTTCGCCTGAGAAATACTGCGACAGAAACTTTTTATAGTCCATCTGGAAATAGTCATTAACAAATTGCAGTGCTTCGTTATAATCACGCACCATCATATTTGCATACTCGCCGACTATATGTATCTGCTGTATTTTCTGCTGATAGAACTCGTTGAGCTGTTTGTATTCGTCCTGCTTGTAGCGTATAATACTTGTCCATATCTGCCTCCCTATCTTTAATCAGCATATTCACTTGATATTATTATACATCAGCAAAGCGATTTTGTCGAGTCGGTTCAATATAAACCTGCGTATTCGGTAAGCTTTCAATTCAACATTGCAAGGTTGCAAACATTAAAAAAACTTGCGACCTTGCAATCTTCCCCTTTATGAGTAGGTATGACGACCGACAATGCGCTGTATTACGTTGGTTCAGCTTGATTATTACTCCGATTTCAACATTGCAGACGTCCGATATCTTTGCAATCTTCAAGTGCTTCTGTTCCATGTCAGGACAAAGGTTTTTTGTTTGAATTATACTGCTTCCATGCGGAGAAACCTCCCTCCGCAAAGGTCTATCCACATAACATTTACTGCTTCGGCTGCGGTACGTCTGCGGACGTTATAGGCTTCACGCAGAAGATGTTCAGCATTGCCGAACCTATTGAAGCGGTAAAGAAGCTGAACGCTGACTACGGTCTGCATATAAGCGTGGGTAAGGCTCCTACGGCTGCGGAGGTGTCCGAGTATCATAAGCGTATAGAAGCTCGCAGAGCTTATGAACAGTGGGAGAAACAGGCGTGGAGAACGCTTCATGATTACCTGTGGCTCATGCGTGAATGGCGAGAGCTTTCACCGAAGGCTCCCGATGATGTGCAGGACGAGAGATTCGTATACAGCCTGCACCACCTTGACTATGCAGAGTGGCTGTGCGATGAGTTTATCCATGCGGACAGGTCGGGGAAACTTGCCATGCGGGATACTATCAAGAACATGGCTGAAATAAACAGAAAAGCGGTGCATAACGCACCGCCCTGATTATTCGATTATCCAATCAACTTCAACACATTCTTTTACAGTTTGCGTATCGGCACTCAGCTCGTCTGAAAGACTGCTTCCTCTCAAAGCATGAACTTGTTCTTCAAAGAATTCTTCCTCGGTTTCTATGCGGCCGTATTTGTCTCCAAACAAAACCTTATCGATTCCGATGATTTTTTGATCCATGGTTGAAGCGATTATTTCAGCTTTAGCCTTTGAATCTTCAATTGCTTCTTTCAGAAGTTCCTTATGAATATCAAGAATATTAGAAATATAATTATAGATACTGAGATCTGCATCAAAGTTCTCTTTTTTCAGGGTTTCTTTGATATGATTCAAAACAGACATATCATATTTCACAGGAATTTTGATATCTATACTTGCAGTTGCTTCTAACCTAAGCCATTCGTTTTCTTCATCGTCATCATCATCGTTTTTTACACGATCCTGAGAGAGTTTTGTATCAGACATACGAAGCTTGTGGATATCAAATCCATCTTCTTTCAATAATGACAAGAATCTTTCACACTGTTCATCCACATGGTTCAGAGCAGCAGAAGGAGTCTTTTCCCACGAATTGAAAGTAATGGTTATGTTCATCACATCATAAGGAACATTTCTTTGAGCCGTGCCGATAATTTTGATTTTTCCCATAACAAGGAACTCCTTTCATGTATTTGCTTAATTATAACATATCGTATCGATTTATGCAATACAGGAGAGGAAAATAATATAAACACGGCGTACCTTGACAAAGCCTGTGTATTGCGCTACAATTGACATTGGAAAGGTACGCTGTGATATTACCGAGGAGGGTAATAATATGGGTACTATTAAGAAACGTGGCGACAGCTACTCCATAAGAGTGAGCTGTGGCTACAACAGCAAAGGCAAACAGATGATACAGTCCATGACATGGAAGCCCGAAGATGGTATGACCACGAAGCAGATCGAGAAAGAGGTTAACAGGCAGGCTGTCATGTTTGAGGAAGCCTGCAACAAGGGCTACCAGAGCAAGGCGATAAAGTTCGAGGTGTTTGCCGAGCAATGGTTTGAGGAGTACGCTAAGCCAAATCTAAGGAATACTACATATGAACGTATGCTACAGCTCAGAGGCAGGATATACCCTGCTATCGGACACATGAGAATGGACAAGATAACTCCGAGACAGATACAGGCATTCGTGAATTCGCTCTCCAAAGAGGGAGCAAATGAGCGTACAGGCAAGCCTCTCGCACCGAAGACCATACGCCATAACCTGAGCTTCATATCCGATGTTTTCAGTTATGCTGTGAAAATGGGCGTGGTGAACGACAATCCATGCTCAAAGGTCACGCTGCCGAAGGATCATCACAACGAGAAAAAGATATACACTCCCGAACAGGTGCAGAGGTTTCTTTCTCTGCTGAATGATGAGCCTTTGAAGTATCGCACTTTCTTCAACCTGATGATCTACAGCGGTTTTCGCCGTGGGGAGATGCTGGGACTGGAATGGAAAGATGTGGATTTCGAGAACAACATCATCAGTGTCCGCCGTACAAGTAACTACACAGTCAAGAAGGGTACGTACACAGATACCGCCAAGACAAAGAAGTCACAAAGAACGCTGAAGTTTCCGCAGGAGATAATGGATATGCTCAGAGAGTACAAGGACGAGCAGGATATGCAGGCTCTCAAATGCGGTGACAAGTGGGTGGAGACCGACAGGCTCTATACCAAGTGGAACGGTCTGCCTATGCAGAACGGCACTCCATACTTCTGGCTCGGTGAATTCTGTGAGAAGCACTACCTTCCGTTCTATGGCTTACATAGTTTCAGGCACTTGTTCGCCTCACTTCTCGTCAACCAGGGCGTAGACATCGTGACTGTTTCGGGAGCGTTAGGACACTCAACAGTTTCTACAACAAGTAATATTTATTGTCATATGCTCGACGAAGCAAGAGCAAAAGTCTCCGAAGCTGTCAGTGCAGCACTTGATTTTTCGGGCAACAAAAAGGAGCCGAGAGGTGCTTGACCTCCGGCTCTGAAAACGACGTTTTTTGAAATAAAGAACAAACAAAGAACAAATGGCATTTTCGCATAAAAAGCAAAACTCGAAAACGGCGATATTACGCTGTTTCCGAGGACGTTGAATGGTGACGCTCGCTCAAACATAAACGAAACACTTTTACCTTGCTAACGCTTTTGGTGTCGTTTATTATCTATGATTTATAAAGGTCAGCTTTTCAGCTGACCTTATTTTTTGAATTTGATTGAATTACTGTAGCACTGTTTCTTTCGCTATTGTAATATGCTTGTATATATGGTAACAATAATCTTGCTAGGGAAATAATAACGTAGTTAGGGACTTTATTGTTATCTTTAAGAATATCACGAGCCTCTGAAAAAAAGTCTGTAAAAAATCAGTCAACTGTGATAAAATAGAATTAATATCACAGGAGGCTGATTTTTTATGGCAAGAAGAAAAAGAGA
>CACYSQ010000012.1 GCA_902777125.1 Ruminococcus flavefaciens | reverse complement strand
GTGGGAGAGGTAAAATAATTCTTGCCTCGCCATTTACCACATTTATGGAGGTGCGAATACATGGCACAGAAAGTAGTTGGCTACATTAAGCTTCAGATCACAGCAGGAAAGGCTACTCCTGCACCGCCTGTTGGTCCGGCACTCGGTCAGCACGGCGTTAACATCATGGCATTCACAAAGGAATTCAATGAGAGAACCAAGAACGAGATCGGTATGATAATCCCCGTTGTTATCACTGTTTACGCAGACCGTTCATTCTCCTTCATCACCAAGACTCCTCCCGCAGCTGTCCTCATCAAGAAGGCTTGCAATATCGAGAGCGGTTCAGGTGTTCCGAACAAGACCAAGGTCGCTAATATCACCAAGGAGCAGATCCAGAAGATCGCTGAGACAAAGATGCCTGACCTCAATGCAGGTTCACTCGAGGCTGCTATGAGCATGATCGCTGGTACAGCTCGTTCAATGGGCGTTGTAGTTGTTGACTAATCAAAATTTTGAATGATGAAGGGACCTTTGTCCCGTTCAGAGTTCTATTGGTGGGAGGAAAATTCCGCTAACCGGGTGTATAAATCCCGGTATTACCACTTAAATAGGAGGAAATATAATGAAACACGGCAAGAAATATGTTGACAGCGCAAAGGCTGTTGATTATGCAAAGCAGTATGATTCCACAGAGGCTCTCGATCTCGTCTGCAAGAACGCTAAGGCTAAGTTCGATGAGACTATCGAGGCTCATATCCGCCTCGGCGTTGACTCCCGTCACGCTGACCAGCAGGTAAGAGGTGCTGTTGTTCTCCCTAACGGTACTGGTAAGACAGTTCGTGTATGCGTTTTCTGCAAGGAGGACAAGTATGAGGCTGCTCAGGCTGCCGGCGCTGAATTCGTAGGCGGTCAGGATCTCGTTGACAAGATCATGAAGGAAAACTGGATGGACTTCGACGTTGTTGTTGCTTCACCCGATATGATGGGTCTCGTAGGACGTCTCGGTAAGGTTCTCGGACCTCGCGGTCTCATGCCGAACCCGAAGGCTGGTACTGTAACTCCCGATGTTGCAAAGGCTGTTACAGACGCTAAGGCTGGTAAGATCGAGTACCGTCTCGACAAGACCAACATCATTCACTGTCCTATCGGAAAGGCTTCCTTCGGCGCTGCTAAGCTCGAGGAGAACTTCGCTACTCTCATGGAGGCTATCGTTAAGGCTAAGCCTGCTGCTGCTAAGGGTACTTACCTCAAGAGCTGCACTGTTACCTCAACAATGGGCCCCGGAGTTCCGGTTGCTACTGCAAAGTACGGTGTCTGATCCGAATTTGTTATCAAGGGCGTGTTTATCACGCCCTTTTTAATTTCCTACGTAACGTATCTCCCTCCCCGCAGATGAACTTTCTGCACCGCTTTTTTTACTTTTTTGGAAAAAAGTCTTGACATTTCCGGTGCTCTGTGGTATAATATACAGGTACTTGGGGCATTAGCGCAGTTGGGAGCGCATCACACTGGCAGTGTGGGGGTCAGGGGTTCGAATCCCCTATGCTCCACCAATTGAATTTGGCTTAGGATAGGCATTCTTTTAGATTTGAGAGAATGCCTGTTCTTTTTGTTAAGCGTAAATTGTGCGCCATTTGTGCGCTATTCAGATAAAAAGAAACGCGAAATCAGAACACGATATGCAAAGAAAAGGGACTTTCCGTGAAGGAGAGTCCCATATTTTTTATCCTGTTTTCTTGATGCTTTCCTGTTCGTAAGTACGCTTGTGCTGAGTTATGAGCATATTTCCGAGAGCGTTGGCGGCGGCTTCGTCAGCCTCAGCGATGCAGTGGAGATACTGATTTGTTACACGGAGATCGGCGTGTCCTAATCTTCCGGAGACCTGCTTGACGTTAGTTCCGGCAAGAAGCAGCAGTGTAGCGGAGGTATGGCGCAGGGCGTGGAATTTCCTATGCTTCAAACCGTGACGTTTGAGAAAACTTCTGAACCAATGTGAAGGAGTTGAGGGGAACATAATCGAGCCGTCCCACTTTGTAAACAGCCATTCGTCTCCCTGCCAAGCTGTGCCGAGCCGGAAACGCTCACGCTCCTTTTCAGCTTTGAGCTGCTTTATCAGGTCTATTGTATAATCATCGACCTTGACCGTTCGCACATCGTTATCCTTCGGAGGTTTAGTTGCTATCGGCTTTCCTGTGAGCTTATATGCGCTTCGTTCAATAGTGATCCTGTTATTAATGAAGTCAATATCTGAGAATTTCAGCCCGACAAGTTCACCTTCACGAGCGCCGGACATTATCGCAAGGTAGATGATAACCTTATATTGTAGCGGTTCATCTTCGAGGGCTTCAAGCATATCAACAGCTTCCTGACGTGTGAAGATTTCTACCTGCGGGGCGATCTGCTTAGGCATTGTAAGGCGTTCTGCATTTGCAGGGTTAGTCTGTATCAGACCGAGCTTTACAGCCTGACGGAGTATTGACTGCAAGATAGCAACTTTACGCTTGATAGTTGACGGTGAGGGGGTCTTTTCGCTGTTATCCTGAATATACTTGATGAACTGCTGAACGTGTGCAGGTTTGAGGTCAGTGATTCTGATATGCCCTAATAACGGAATTATGAGATCGTTGATAACTCTGGTATAGTATTCGTATGTTCTTGGTGATAAGATACCGGTTTTTATATCGAGGTAGGTATTGCAGAAGTCTCTCAGCTTCATATTAGGGGTACTGCTTATATTACCGTTTTTACACTCTTCCTCAAACAGTGCAGCACGACGATTGGCTTCCTTCATTATCTGCTTTTCGGACATTTCTCTTTCCGGTTTCCAACTCATTGTATAAGGCTTTAAGCGGTTGCCTTCGGAATCGTAGCCGTGATAAACTCTGATCGAGACAGAAGTTATCTTGCCGTCCTTATTCTTGCGTGGGGTTATGTTTGCCATATTCTAACATCTCCTTTTCAAATTTTTCTGTTAATTCTTTTACTTCTTTCTGAGCATCTTTGATATCTTGCTTTTGAGCTGTTTTTCCACTAATTGAATAGCGGTAAGTATTGTACAATGCTCTTGCTTCGTCAAAAAGCGAGCAATAGGAAGAAACGAGAATTTCATTAAAAGTCTTAGCTGTTTTGTATTTCTTGTATTCTACTTTTTCAGATAAATCTTGCATCTCTTCATCAAGATTAAATAAATTAATATTATTGCTATCTTCCATAATATAAGACAACTCTTCAATTACTTTGCTGATGTAGTGGTTTGATAAATTTTTAAATTTTACAATATTAATGCACAAAGTTTTAAGATGATTATTGTTTAGCAACAATGTGATAGCGTCTCTCATAGTGAAGTCACCATTATTTATCTCAAAACTAAAGGAATCAAGCTGTTTAAACAACTCAATAGTATCGGCTGATAATCCTGTCTGTTGACAAATCTTTAGAAAGTTATCTTCCATTATTTGAGGATTTCTCATTTTAACCTTTCCGAACAGATAATCTGTTGGAACATTCAGATATTCTGATATTTGGTATATTTGTTCAGTATTTGGCATACGTTTACCTTTACAAAAATATGAAATTGTATTTGGAGTCACGCCTAAGTGATCAGCAAGATCTTTTTGTTTTTTTTGTCTGTGCGTTAAAGCGTCTTGTATTCTCGCTCCAATTATTTTCTTTAAATTTGTGTTATCATTCATTGATATCTTCCTTTCTGATAACATATTTGTTACTTATTTGCGGGTATCTGAAAATTATTTTGGATTTTGCTTGACTATTATCATTTTGCGTTGTATTATGATAGTGGTGATAGCGGTGATGTTATTCTAAACATTATTATAACACTTATGTTATCAAATTACAACCCCTACCACAAATTTTTTTTGAAAGGAGAAAAAAAGTGGAGAAAGCAAATAAAGACCTCAGAAAACTGATGAAGAATGAACACGTTCCTGTTTACGCAATAGCAGCTAAAATGGGAGTTCACGAAAACACAGTATTTCGTCGATTGCGTTTTGAGCTTACGGAAAATGAAAAAGCAGAATTCTGCCGCATCATTGATGAACTCAAAAAGCAATAAAAAACGTCCGGCGGTTGCGACGCCAGACGCTAAGCAAATACCATATCCACATCATAATACTTGCCCACTCCTATTATAACATTTTTTCGGAGTGTGTGCAAGGGAAAATCCAATTTATTCAAAAATGAAAGGAGTTAATACTATGGAAAATTCCAATAGTATTCCTACAATGCTCGGCGTGAAAGAAACAGCCGAGAAATTCGGAATCGCACAGCACTACGCAAGGCAGCTTGCTTTATCTGGAAAGGTAAAGGCTGTTCGTGTCGGCAGAGGAAAAATCCTTATTAACGCACAGAGCGTAGTTGATTTTTTTAACGAAAGCTATATAAAAACACCCGAAAACAATGTAATTAAGGAGAGATACTATGAAAAAAATAGATGAAACAAAAAGAAAAAATATAGAGCTTTTTTCTGAGCAAACCGCTCTTGTTAGCAACAAAGATGTTTGTTTAAACGAAATTGTCAACGGAATGACTTATTATGCTCCGATAATTTCTGGTGATAATATTTATTCAGTGGACAATCTTAGGGTCGATTTCTTTCTTACGGACGAGATCAGCCATAAGATTTGTGCTGACGAACACTGGATTAAGCAGCACATCAAAAATGCTGTATGCACTGATACCGATAAGAGACCGCACCATTATACTGAGGTATACAAAGTAGTTTACGATAAAGATGCAACTATGTGTCTGCGTCTTGTTCTCAATTCATCTGTTGTGCCTAACCGCTGTTATTTGGAGGTAAATCCTAATAAGTGCTTTAATATACAGCAGTGCTTAGATGACATTATGTTTCTTTTAAGCAACAGCACATCATATACTATCAAGCGTCTTGACGCTGCTGTTGATGTTCCTGTTGTTCGTAAATCCGTTTCAGTTATCAAGGATAAGCGCACTAAAATTGATATTTACACAACCAAAGATTCGCCTTCCGAATACCTCGGAAAGAAGAGGAACACTCGCGGAAGAGTGAAAGTTTACGATAAGCATAAGGAAGCAGGACTGCCTTATAACCTTACAAGAGTTGAACTTACTCTGGGAAATCCTTTAGGCAGTAATTGGAATAGCGATCTTATCAAGACGCTTCCGGAGATTTACATAAAACAGGGTATTGCTCGCAGAAAAACTTATTCAGTCAAATTGAATGATACAGAAAAAGTTCTCGTTGATCTCCTTTTGGAATCACCTAAGAAGCTCAATTACTGGAACAGACTTTGCTATAGAGAGAAGAAGAAAATAGAAGCAATTATCAAAGCTAATGAAAAGAAATTAGAGTTTGATTGTGAGGCGATTTATAGGGCTGCAATGAGCATTGTTGATACTCTTACGCTTTATAACACCTATATCGGTGGTTGATCGTTTGTAGTTTAAGTGCTTTGTACGATTGATTATTATGATAAAAAGGAGAAAAAAATGAAAGTAAAATCATACAGTTATCCAGAGTATAAGACCGCAAGGCAGTGGGCATTGCACGGCTACTTACCAATGCAAGGTGCGGAAGGAATTAGACTATGGGCAAGTGGTTATTATCAAAAAATCTATACTTATTATAGTCCCGATCAAGTGACAAAAGTTACCAAGGCACAGCTTGATGAGTTCTTCGCTCCTGAACGTGAAAGGCGCAGAAAAAAGGATAAAGAACGGCGAGAACAGCATAGAAATGAAGTCTTAGAGGAGAGAGCGCGTGAGGCTAAGAAACAACATCAAGCACTTATTAAAGAGATTGCCACTCCTTATCAGTGCAAAATTGAGGAGCTTCATAAGATCATCTTAGAGATGTCAAATCAAATCAAGACAAGCTGTGAAGGAAATGAATGCTACGTCATTGATGCAGAAATGACAGGACTCGACCCACAGTATGACGAGTTGTTACAGCTATCAATTATCAACGACAAGGGTGAAATCGTGTTCAACAGCTATTTTAAGCCGTGTGTCGAGACGTGGGATGAAGCGCAGTGTATTAACCATATCAGCCCTGCAATGGTAAGGTTTGCACCGTCTTTTGCAAGTAAAGTTACTGAGATAAATGCTATCCTGCGCCGTGCTGATAGAATTATTGGCTATAATACGCAATTTGATGTGAATTTCCTAAAAAATAATGGAATAGTTTTTCCGGAAAACATCAAATTTATTGATGCGATGAAAGAGTTTGCCATTATCTATGATGATTGGGATGAGTATTACAAAAACTACAAATATAAAAAGCTGACGTTTGCAGCTCAATATTACGGATATGACTGGAATTGTCGTGCGGAGCAGGCACACAATAGTCTTGCGGACTGTTATGCAACTTTATTTGTTTATAATAAGATGAATAACAGATAAAAATACCACTCATATTTTTATATCTACGTTATAACACGCTGCATTTTTACAGCGTGTTTTTTTCTGTAAATAGTTGACAATATATGTCAGATGAGCTATAATAATAAGTGCGACACAACTGAATAAACTCTAAAAGTAAAGTATATACTTTTACTATTATGGTAAAAGTGCATACTCTTTTTTCGTATGCTTTCTTTTAGAGTATCGAGTTGTGTCGCAGCAATTGGAGTTATGCATTTTTCAGTGCGTAGCTTCGGCTGCGCACTTTTTTATTATGGAGGAAATCAATATGAAAAGGAAGTCAATCATTGCAATGGCAGCAGCACTTTGTATCTGCGGCAGTTTTGCCGGTTGCGGAAGCAGCGGTTCAAGCTCGGAAAGTACAGCAAAGTCAACGACAGGAGCAGAAAAGACAGATAGTTCATCGGAAGTAGCTGAAAATACAGAAGCCGCTACAAACAACGAAACATCAGTGACGGAGAGCGAAAATAAAGTATCATCAGTCTCATACTCACCTTCACAGGAGATAATAAATGCAGATATTCATTCTGGTATGATTCAGATAGGAAATAATGTTTTTCGTAACGGCGGATATACAACATTTGGTGAATTTCTTGACAAATATGGTGATGAATATGAAATTAAAGCAATAAAGGGTAGTTACGATGATGTTACTTATGTTGATTATGACCCCGATAAAGAATTATCAAATCAGGACGAAGTAAGATTCCATTGTGTAAATAAGGCGGACAATAATATCATATTATTTGTAAAGGTTCAAGCCAAAAGAGCAAATAAACCGGGAACATTAAGAGAACAGCCAGTATATGAATTTAGTTCAACAGCTGAAAACAATGTCAATGATTTTACTTGGTTTGCCGGTGGTATTTCCCACAAATCAACTAATCCAGCTTATCGTGATGAAATAATTAACATTATGAAAGATGACGGAATCATTTCAGCTTACGATACAAAAGAATATGAAAACACTTATAGAGAAATTGATACTGGCTGCAATACAATAGAAGTTGACAGCATAATTAGAAGTGCTGAAAAGAATATGTATGGTGAATATCCGGCATATATTTATAGACTTACTGATAATAGTAATGCTTCAAATGGTGACGTAACATTTGTACTTGCTAAGCAGTATTTCTTAAAAGAAGTTGATACTTCACTTAACAGCGATAAAATGAGAGAGACTTTAAAAGACCCTGACGGCGACGGTAAAATTGTAGTAGAAAACTAATAGAATTCAAAAGTTACCGGATTATCTTAACAGAAATTGGATATAAATAACTTCGGCTGTCAAACGGCAGCCGTTTTGAAATAGATTGGAGGTTATATGAAAGTAAGAAAACTGCCGAGAATGATTGTTCTGCTCGTTGCGGCGTTTATGGCTCTATTCAGCATTATATCATTAACAACATTTCCGGCATTGGCTGAGTCTGCGGCTGAGATCACAACGGAATATGCAATACCCTCGGATTCTGTCGTGCTTGCCAAAGGAGCGACCGGAGAAGATGTAAAGTGGCTTCAATCAGCGCTGAATACGGCGATGAACGCAAATTTGACAGTTGACGGAAACTTCGGAGGCAACACAGAAACAGCGCTCATTGAGTTCCAAAAGAGTAAGGGTATCGACGCTAACGGCAAAGCTGATTCGGCAACGATTAACGCTCTTGCGGAGGCTACCGGACAGCGTATCACAACTGTAACAACTCAGACAACAGATAACGCAGATTCGGAAGCCGAGGAACAGGTTGAAGTTTATTGGGACGAGGTTACAAAAGCGATAAAGAAGATTATTTTTCATTTTGGCGAAGAAATAAAATATGTTCTATATTCTTTGCTTTTTATTATTTTTATCGCCGCAGGAATAATTTTTGTTGTAGTTGGTGCAGTGGAAGTACCTTTAAGTATATTTCTTGGCGTAGCTATCGGATTAAATAAAATAGGCAAAGCAGCAATATGGATTTCAATAATTCTGACATTTCTTTTCCCGATTGGTCTTGATATGTACTATAACTACGATAACTATTCGCTTGGTGGTTCGGCGCTGCTTGGAAAATGTCTAATATATGCACTGTTAAGAATACTAATTGCATTGCTTATGAGCATAGCTGTATTATTGGCAATATACATAGTGGTATGTATAATAGGCGGTTTAATTCATTTAGTTAGTCGCAGAAAAGCCGATACAGGAGACACATTTTTTGAGATATGTAAAGATATTGCTGTAAGTACGCCGTTCAAATATACAGTTTTTGTTATAGCCGGAATAAATCTCATATTCCTTCATTTTCTTCCGATTTATATGTTTTTTACAAGATACGGTTAATAAAACAACAGGTGCAGACAAAGAGTCTGTGCCTGTTTTGCATTTGGCTATACCTCAGCGAAACAGCGTGAAAATATCCCGTATAAATACCATTTTTCCTATTGACATATTTCAAATTTATGGTATAATATTATCAGGACATAGAACATATATTCTGAACATATATTCTTAAAGGCGGTGATCGTTTTGGCACTCATTGGATATGCCCGTGTTTCTACGCAGGAACAGAACGAAGCACGGCAGCTTGAAGCCTTCACGGAGCTTGGCGTTGACAAGTATTTCATCGACAAATGCTCAGGTAAGGACGCTGCACGTCCGCAGCTCACGGCTATGAGAACTTACGTTCGAGAAGGCGATACGGTAATTGTGACCGAGTATGCAAGACTTGCACGATCTGTAAGGGATTTGCTGTCTATAGTTGACGAACTAAGGGCGAAAGACGTTCAGCTCCGCAGTGTCAAGGAGCAATTTGACACATCTACTCCGCAGGGTAAGCTGATGCTCACGATATTCGCCGGACTTGCAGAATTTGAACGTGAAATGATTCTGGAACGTCAGCGTGAGGGAATCGCGCTTGCGAAAGAACGTGGCGTGTATAAGGGAAGACAGGCGCTTGAATTTGATGAATCTAAATTCCGGAGGGAATGCAAAAAGTGGCGCAACGGCGAGCAGACCGCAAGAGCAACAATGTCAAAGCTCGAAATGAAACCAAACCGTTTTTATCGGAAAGTAAAGGAGTTGGGGATATGAATAAGAATGAATTTCCTGTCACATACGCAGCGTATGTAAAGTATTACAATGGCGAGGATTCTGCTCTCGTCATCAACTGTGCTGATATTCCGGCGGCTTTGGATATGCTAAAAGCTGATCTCACCGGAAACGGCGGCATTACTGAGGGACAAGGCTGTTTTATCGAGGATATTCTCATCAAATACGGCGACTCCGCTGTGATGTTTACACCTACGGACGCTCTCAATAAGGACGATAAAAGCGGAACACTAACAATATACTTTGGCAGCGATGTTCCGATTAGCAAACGTGAGAGTGTTGAGCTTTATATAGAGGACTACGAATTACTCAAAGTTAATGAAAGGGGCATAAATTATGAGCCAAAGCGAAAAATTAAGCAAGCTCCAGAACGGTGATATTATCGGCAAAATTGAGCTTAACTATAACGATGCAGTTTTTCTGCGCTTTCTGCTTGACGACTTCATTGAGCACATCGGTGAACGCCGCATCTTCACGGATTCTTCCGCCGAGGAGCAGATGCTTGAACGTGCGAATAGCAGCAGAAATGCGGTAACTGCATATCTCAATGCCGCATTTGAGGAGATGAAGGATTAAGCAAGGCGCTTGCTTGCAATGTCAAAAGCGTCGCAGACGACCTCAACGTAGCGTAAGTGCAGTGGGGACTTATGCGCATAGCAAATAAGTCCGAGGTCACATACCTGTGATGATACACATATAATCCGCAGCAACAGGTCGAAGGAGGGATTAAAATGGGCTATACAATTGGTATGCCGTCGCTTAAACTGAGCAATGTAGAAGGCAAGGGCGGCAAACACTGCGGCAACTTCCGCAAGGTAGCTGCCGAGGCTCTGAAAGAGCGTCAAGGCTTGGACTTGGACATTAATCCTGAGCTTGCAGATCGTAATATCTATGAAGGATTTGCAACGGCTGCGGAGTTGATTGACTACTCTGACAGTCATATTGACGAGTTAAACGAATGGCGAGCGGAGCACGGAGAACGAGCTTGCGACCGCAGAAAGCTCAAAAAAGATACGGTCGTGATGTGTGCAACAGTTATCAAGCCGCCTGCGGAGATGATGTTGGAGCTTTCTGCCGAAAATCAGCTGAAATTTCTCAATGATAGTCTTGAAATATTCAAAGAGCTTGTTGGCGCTGATAATGTAAAGTCGGCGGCGTTTCATTTAGATGAACGTGTGCCGCATCTGCACATCTTCTGGGAGCCTATGGCGGACGAACACAGGATATGTGCAAAGGAGATGCACAATATCAAGTTTTTTGGCAAGCTAAACCGTGAAATGCCGAAGCGTCTCCGAGCCAAAGGTTGGTCTATGGTCGATGACTGCCGAGCTTATGACAAGGCTGAGGAAGAACAGAAACGCCTTGAAATGGGCGAGGAGCAGTACAGAGAATACCGCAGGGCGCTTAAAGCTGATCGTGGCAGAGACAGCAGAGCGTACAAGCACGATGTTGAGCAGCAAATAGCTCAGGAGCAGCAAAAGTTGGAACAGCTCAGGGCGCTCCGTGAGCAGGAGGAACAAGCAGCGGAAATGGCTAAGATAAAGCGTGAGGCGAATGAAGCTGCTGCAAAAAATGCAGAGGATAAAAAGAATCAGGTGGAAACAGAACTTGAAGAAAAGTCACAGGCTCTTGAAATCAAGTCGAAAGAGCTTGCTGACGTTGATATAACGATTGTAAAGCGCCTTGATATACCTCCACGTCCTTATAAACCTAAGTGTCCGGATAAGCCTTTAACGCCTCCTGCAAACTGCGATAGAGCACGACAGAAGGAATATGACAGGGCGATGAAGGAGTACAACAAAGCTTTTGCTGAATATGAAAAAAAGGCTCTTCCGAATTGGGAGGAGGATTGCCGCAAATGGGACAGCACATATCAGCTTGCAGCAGTGGTACAAAATGCGGATAAACGCCAGAAGGTGCTTTTGACTGAGATCGACAGCAAGCAAACGCAAATTGACAAAAGGCTGAGGGAGATCAAGGAACGTGCTGAGGTTATAAATCAGCGAGCGGAGGACGTTTACAAGAAGGAACGAGAAGTATATTATGCTGTCAGGGCAATTGTAAAGGCTCAAAATGGCAAATTCAAAACGATCTTTGAAACATTATGCGACAGTTTACGAAAGGGTGATGAATATGAGAATAGATATATTGGGCATCAGCGTTATGACGAGCAGGACAAGGCAAACGTTAAACAATATGCGCAAAGAATCGAAGCTCGAGATTGACCGGCATATCTACACTTACAGCACGGATTTATCCGCAGCTGAGAGTGCTGCGGACGTGCTTGAAGCAACGAGGGCACTTTTTGGCACTCTCGGCATCGCACTGGAGGACTTTGAGGAGCTGAGGCTTATCAATGATCTTGCGGTCTGGGAGTTGTATATCGTTGTAAATCCGGTGCTCGCAGTTAATATGCCTAATGCAACCTATGCGGCATAGTGAAGCTGCAATTCGTCAAAAACTGCAAAAACAGTAGAATATGCAAGATAACACAATGTATATTATAAAAAAATGCTTATTTTACCTCTTGCATTTCTCACAAAAATAGCATATAATATATTGTAACAGAACCCGACACGCCTCTAAACTATGCGTACCACGTCGGGTCATTTAATTATTGGAGAAGAATATGGAACTAAAACAGCAGCAGCCTGCTATGGACGTTGACGAGCAGATAGATAATCTGAAAAAACTTGGTCTTATCATAAATGATGAGGACTATGCAAAGACTATTCTGAACGATATTTCGTATTTCAGGCTTATCAAGGCTTATGGACTTGGTTTGAAAAAGAAAAACGGTTCTTTTGACGGTCAGACAACCTTTGAGCAGATCGTGGAATTATACCTGTTTAATGCGAATTTTCGGCAGCTCCTATTTGCAAGGATAGAACAGGTCGAGGTCAATCTCCGGTGTAGGATAGCAAATTATATTTCTTGTGCTTACGGTGTACTCGGCTATGAAAACCCTGACAACTTTGTTGATTCAGAGCATCACGCTGAATTTTTAGCCGACATACAGAGCGAGACTGACCGCAACAGCCGTGCGCCATTTGTAAGGAACTTCCGTCAGAACTATGCTGACGGCAAAATACCATTCTACGCTCTTATTGAGCTTTTCAGCTTCGGAACTCTTTCCAAATTCTTCAAGAATATGAAACCGGCTGACAAAAAGGCTATCGCTTCACAGTACGGCATCGGATATACATATCTCGAAAGCTGGATAGAGCATATCGCCTTCGTGCGGAATATATGCGCTCATTACGGCAGACTGTATAACGTCAACTTTGTTAAGACACCTATGCTGTATAAGCAATATAATCAGGCTAAGATAAGCAATGTCCGTGCGTTTGCTACCTTGATATGCTTGAAGCATATACTTCCGAGGGATAAACACTGGACAGATTTTGTGGATACTCTTGAAACATTTCTGAAAAAATATCCGCACGTTGATATAAGACTAATGGGCTTTCCGGACAACTGGAAAGAGCATCTTCTGAGCTGATTATTTTTGTGCGCCATTTGTGCGCCATTGAGATGAAAAATAATAAGAAACTGGAAAACCAAATAAAAGCGATTATTCACTATTTGGCTATTTATAGCATTTTTGGTGAGGGTGTAAAAAAGTGCTGAAGGTAAAATTAGCCACTGGCAGTGTGGGGGTCAGGGGTTCGAATCCCCTATGCTCCACCAACATTGCCCCATAGCCTAGCTATGGGGCAAAAATAACATACAGCACGGAATGGATAACAGGGGAGATGTACTGTTATATTCAAAGTCCGGTAAGGAGCTGCACGATCGCCCGATAGCAAGATATCGGGCTTTTTTATATATAAAGGAGGTTTTATGGAAGAATTCCTCAATGAGAAGATATACAGTGTCGGAAGGGTTACTGTAGACAGCAGTCTTCATACTCAGAGTGCCGATGAGAGATTTTTCAGCTATTTCGGGAACGATGTTATCTACTCGATAAGGCGCACTATGGACGACGAGGATTATGAGAAGCTTTGCGGCTGCATAGCCTCAGCGGACAGCGTTCCGCAGTGCAAGACCGTTATCCGCATGAAGGGGAGAAACGGCTCGCTGAGGTGGACGGCGGCGACTGTACACAGACTTACGGGAAGCAGTGCCGAGCCCTTGTACAGCATAGCATTCAGCGACATATTCTCGCTTGAAGCCGCGGCATACAGCCGTGAAAGGGCTTTGTCGGATCAGAGGTACATACTGAGCCTGATAAGTGATCTTGCGTTTGAGTATTCCTTTGAGACGAAGAGGATACGCATATATATGTTTGGCTGCTGCCGCGACCTTATCCTGACGGACGAGGAGCTTGACAAATGGCGGCAGGACTGTATCAGCTCAGGCTATGTCGTATCGCGGTATATCGAGACATTCAACAGTCTTTGCAGGGATATCCACAGCGGAGTATACCGTTTTGACTATGAGCTTGAGACCTCCGCATTCACACAGGGCAAGGCTCGCGAGCTGTGTCTTTTCCGCGGGATAACGCGGTTTGACGATCCTGACGTCCGGAAGGTCTGCGGCATCATCTCGGTCATAAGCTCGCGTCAGAAGAGCAAGGACGTCAACCTTGCGATCGAAGCGAACAAGGACTCTCTCTCGGGACTTCTCAATAAACGTGCGGTCAGCACCTTTGCGAAGGAGATAATTGCCGCTGCACCGCCATATAACGTCAATCTTGTCATTCTTGACATAGACGATTTCACGGGTGTGAACAACAGCTACGGTCATATGTTCGGCGACGAGGTGATATACACCATTGCCGGTATCATAAGGAGCGAGATAGGAGCGAGGGGCTTTGCCGGCAGGATAAGCGGCGGCGGTTTCCTGATAGTCCTTGAAAATACGCGCGATGAGGAGGACCTCCGCAGCATACTTCGGGCGATAAGGACGAAGACCGAGTTTGCATTTGCGGACCGTTTCTGGAATTTCAGGCTGACCTGTTCAATGGGCGTTTCGACCTATCCTGTGGACAGCCTGAGCTACGAGGAGCTTTTCATGCAGGCGGACAAGGCTCTTTACCTTGCACAGGAAAAGGGTCAGAACCGCTATGTCATCTACGACATCAACAAGCACGGTCCCGTTGAAAAGGACGCCGAGAATAAGATAGTCTACCTTAGCGGAAAGGGCGAGACTTCGGAGAAGCTGAGCTTTGCGGGACAGCTTGCGGAGAGCCTTGTGCTCGGAAGGGTGCCGGATATCTCCGTGCTGCTCGAACAGATACGCTCGAAGTTCGGGATCGACGATATATGTGTATTTGCAGGCAACGACATGGCGCTGATACTGAGCTGCGGCAATGCAAGCTCAAAGAGTGCGTCTTACCTGTTCCAGAACCGTTATACGGAGCGCTTTTCCGGTGACGGCATTCTTGTCATCGACAACGTGAACGAGCTTGAGGGACGCGACGACAATGCCTACGCGGAGCTGTCCTCGCAGAATATCGGCGGCGCAGTTCAGTACCTCATGACGGAGGACAGCGTGGTCAAGGGCATGATATCCTTCTGCTACATTTCGCGGTTCAAGAAGTGGTCGGTATCGGATATCAGCTATTTTGCGATAATCGGACGCACGATAACTGCTCTCCTCAAAAAGCAGGCGTACATTTGAAAACTTCGGACACCTCTGACGGTCACAGCATATATTCAGGAAAGGACGCTTATGCGTCCTTTTTTGGTTCCGGATTGGTGAATGGTAACAGTAAAAACAAAATATGAGCAATGTTATAAGGTATTATTAATAAAAAAGTCGTGAAACGTCCACCAAATCTGCGAAATGTGGGTTGTAAACAATTTGTTACAGTGGTAATATATGTGCATAAAGAAATATTGTGTTCATTTTTAATATTTAACTTAATATGATTTGGAGGGAAGTTTTTATGAAGAAATTAGCAGCTGCCGTTTTTTCAGCGGCTATAGCCTTTTCAGCAGTCAATCTGACCGTCCCCGAGACTGTTAAGGCTGAAAACCCTATCGTGCAGACCTCGTTCACGCCTGACCCTGCACCGGTCGTTTTCGGCGATGAGCTGTACGTCTACACCGGCTGCGACCGTGACGGAAACAATAGCTTTTACACTATGACAGGCTGGCAGTGTTTTTCGACCAAGGACATGAAAAACTGGACTGACCACGGAAGAATACTCGAGGATACAAGCTTTAGCTGGTGCGGCGCGAATGACGCATGGGCTTCACAGTGTATCGAACGAAACGGAAAATACTACTTCTACTTCACGACCACGAATAAGGCAGGCGGCGGACGTGCTATCGGCGTTGCCGTTGCAGACAGTCCCGAGGGTCCCTACAGTGACCCCATCGGAAAGCCGCTCTGCGGTCCTGACTGGGCTTACATCGACCCTACCGTTATGATCGACGATGACGGTCAGGCATGGCTGATGTTCGGAAATCCCACCTGCTACTACGTCAAACTCAAGGAGGATATGATAACCCTCGACGGTCAGATAAAGCATTTTGACATGAACTCACAGCAGTTCGGTCCTCCTTCGGGCGATCACCAGACATCTTACGGCGAAGGTCCGTGGATATATAAGCACAATGGCCTCTATTATCTGGTATGGGCTTCGTTTGTCGATGGATACGGCGGTGAGAGCCAGTGCTATGCGACAGGTCCCTCGCCCACAGGTCCGTGGACATACGGCGGTGTTATCCAGCAGGGCTCGAACTGCTTCACTACACACGGCGGTATCATCGACTATAAAGACCACTCATATTTCTTCTATCACAAGAACGGTCTGCCCGGCGGCGGTGCATTTAACCGAAGCGCATCGTGCGAGGAGTTCACCTATAATGCCGACGGTTCTCTCCCTGTCATGAAACTCACACAGAGCGGTCCCGATCAGATCGAGCCGCTCAATCCCTTTATCCGCAATGAGGCTGAGACCATCTGCTGGTGCGAGGGCGTAAAGACCGAAAAGTGCAGCGAGGGCGGCGTCAATATCGGCAATATCAAGGACGGAAGCTATATCAAGGTCAGCGGCGTTGACTTCGGCGAGGGCGCTGACAAGTTCACAGCAAGCGTTTCCTCCGAGAGCAATGGCGGTACTATGGAGATTCACCTTGATTCCAAGACAGGTCCCATGGTCGGCGCACTCCGTGTTTCCGGAACAGGCGGCTGGCAGAAGTGGGAGGAGGCGTCCTGTGACGTTGCCGGTGCAAGCGGTGAGCACGACGTTTACTTCGTATTCAAGGGCAGCGACAACTATATCATGAACGTTGACTGGTGGCAGTTCAGCGGTCCGGGAAGCGCTTCCGTTTCTGATGACACCTACATCTTCAACAGCCCATTCGAGACCGGCACGGACGGCTGGTCAGGCAGAGGTGCCGCTACAGTAGAAAAGAGCACTGACGAGGCTCTCAACGGAAACAGTTCCGCTTACGTTTCCGGCAGAACAGCCGCATGGAACGGAATCTCAAAGGCTCTCAACTACAAGTTCAAGGCGGGCGAGACCTACAGCTTCTCAGCTAACGTAAAGTATACCTCCGGCGAACCGACAAACACCTTCCACTTCACGCTCCAGTACAACGACGGTACGGATACGGTCTACAAGAAGATCGACACGCAGACCGTCACAAAGGGCGAGTGGACGCAGCTTGCAAATACCGATTTCACGATACCTGCCGGTGCAAAGAGCTGCTATGTTTACGTCGAGACCGAGGGCGATGAGGGCATAAGCTTCTATGTTGACGACATCGTGGCAGCTAAGGGCGGAACAGTCATTGAAGGTGCAGGACACTCCGAATATACTGTTATCCCCGGCGACCTTAACTTCGACGGAAAAATAGACGTTTTCGACATGATGATCGCGAGAAAGACCTACGTCAACAAGTTCGCGGGCAGCTCAAACGATGCCAAGGTCATCAAGGCTGCCGATGTTGACGGCGACGGCGATTATTCACTTGCCGACCTCGTTCAGATGCACAAGTTCCTCCTCGGAAGAACAAAGAAATTCGAGGCGAAAACGACTACTATGACAGCTCCTGTCACTCAGACCACGCCCACTACCGTTACAACAGGCAATAAGCCCAGCGGTGACTATATGGCTCAGATCTCAGAAGATATGCAGCTCAAGGAGGACAGCAGCTACACCTCCAAGAGAAACGGCGTTGACTACGGCAAAATGGAGAGTGTTTCATACTTCTCCAAGGACGGAAACATGAACAAGAAGATGAACGTTCTGCTTCCTCCCGGCTACAGCTCGTCCGAAAAGTACCCGGTCCTGTACGTTCTCCACGGAATTTTCGGTGATGAGACCTCAATGACAGGCGAGGACAACAAGATACAGACCATGCTCGGCAACCTCGTTGCTGACGGCAAGGCTGAAAAGATGATAGTCGTCTTCCCGGCGATGTTTACCTCCTCGACCACTGCTCCCGGCTTCACGGCTGAGGCAGCAAAGGCTTACGACCTTATACGCGAGGACATCGAGAACAGCATCATGCCTTATCTCGAAGAACACTACTCAGTCAAGACCGGCAGAGATAATACCGCTATCACAGGCTTCTCAATGGGCGGACGTGAGGCTCTCTACACGGGAATCACACGCTCTGAGCTCTATGGCTATGTCGGCGGCGCTTGTCCCGCACCCGGAATTTTCGCAACAGTGGATAAGTACATGACTCACGCTGGCTGTATCCAGCCCGGAGAGTTCAAGCCCTCCACAATGCCGCATATGATACTCATTTCCGCAGCACAGAACGACGATGTAGTTGAGAAGTACCCTCAGACATACCACGATACTCTCACAAGCAACGGAGTTGAGCATCTCTGGCAGGTAATACCCAATGCAGGTCACGATGCAAGCACCGTTAGACCGCATATGTACAACTTCCTGAGATACATCTTCAAGGCAACATAACAACAAAAGGGACGCGAAAGCGTCCCTTTTTCAATGCATAATTCGTAATTATAGTTTAGAGTGGAGAGTTGAAAGCTGAGAGTTGTGGTGTCCGCATATGCGGACTGATCTGAATAATGTTCCGGAACAAGTTGTAGGGGCGGCGTTCCGCCGCCCGCAGATAACAAAATGCACCGTCAGCAACGCCGTGTAGGGAAATCCGATGGCGCCGTTCCCTACAAACCGATTCCTTAGTTATTAGAGCTTTGTCCGTAATAGGCATTGCTGCCGTGCTTGCGGAGGTAGTGGCGGTCGAGCAGCTCGCGCTGTATCGCGCCAAGTCCGGGTTCGAGCATGAGACTGTGGAAGTTCATGAATGCGACCTCTTCAAGTATGACCGAATTGTGTACCGCTTCGAGGCAGTCCCTTCCCCATGTGAAAGGACCGTGACGGTAGACAAGAGCTGCCGGTATAGAGAGCGGGTCTGTATTGCGGAAGGTCTCAACAATAACTCTTCCGGTCTCTTTTTCGTATTCGCCGGCTATTTCCTCGGGAGTAAGAAGACGGGTGCAGGGGACCTCACCGTAAAAGGTGTCGGCGTGGGTAGTACCTAAAGGTACTAAACCTCTGCCAGCCTGTGCAAAGGTGACTGCCCATTTGCTGTGGGTGTGGACTACGCCGCCTACCTCCGGGAAAGCCTTGTACAGCTCAAGATGAGTGAGGGTGTCGCTTGACGGACGATAGCTGCCCTCGACCGTATTCCCCTCCATATCCACGACCACCATATCGTCCGCGGTCATGGTGTCGTATTCAACTCCGGAGGGCTTTATCACGACAAGTCCGCGTTCACGGTCGATACCGGAGGCATTGCCCCATGTGAACTTGACGAGTCCCTCTCTCGGCAGTATAAGATTGGCTTCGAGAACCCTCTTTTTCAGTTCTTCAAGCATATCGGTCAACTCCTTATGACGGTTATTTTTCTGTGCAGAATTCGACCTTTTCGCCGTTGAGTATCATGTTGGTAGTCCTTACAGCGCACATCTTTCCGCACATTGAGCAGGTGTGGCGCTCGGCAATGGGAGTGCTCTCGTAGTAGCGGCGAGCCTTTTCGGGGTCAACAGCGACCTTGAACATCTCCTCCCAGTCGAGAGCGTGACGAGCCTTTGCCATAGCGTTGTCAGCGTCCATAGCGTGGGGAACGCCCTTTGCGATATCGGCAGCGTGAGCGGCGATACGGCTTGCGATTACACCCTCCTTAACGTCATCAGCGTCCGGAAGACGAAGATGCTCGGCAGGTGTGACATAGCAGAGAAAGTCCGCACCGTTTGCGGCAGCGATAGCACCTCCGATAGCCGAGGTGATGTGGTCGTAGCCGGGGAAAATATCGGAAACGAGAGGTCCGAGGACGTAGAACGGGGCATTGTGGCAGATGCGCTTCTGGAGCTTCATGTTTGCCGCGATCTGATCCATAGCCATGTGACCGGGACCCTCGACCATTACCTGAACGTCCTTAGCCCATGCGCGTTCGGTGAGTGCGCCGAGCTCGATGAGTTCCGCAATCTGACCGCCGTCGGTAGCATCGTCGAGACAGCCGGGACGGAGTGCATCTCCGAGGCTGATAGTAACGTCGAATTCGCGGAGGATATCGAGCACCTCGTCGTAGTATTCATAGAAGGGGTTCTCATTGCCCGTCATAGCCATCCAAGCGAAAAGCAGCGAGCCTCCGCGGGAAACGATGTTCATTTTTCTCTTGTCACGGACGAAAGCCTCGACTGCACGCTTGTTGATGCCGGCGTGTATCGTCATGAAGTCAACGCCCTCCTCAGCGTGAGCACGGACAACTCTGAGGAAGTCCTTCGCGGTGATCTCGAGGAGGTCCTTGTCGAGGTAGCCGATAGCATCGTACATCGGAACTGTTCCTATCATAGCGGGCGACTTCTCAACGAGAGCCTGACGGAACTTGTTGGTCTTGCCGTAGTTGCTGAGGTCCATGATAGCCTCAGCGCCGAATTTCAGTGCCATATCGACCTTTTCCATTTCCATGTCATAGTCCTTGACATCGCCGGAGATACCGAGGTTCACGTTGATCTTGGTACGCATACGGGTACCGATGCCCTCGGGTGAAATGGACTTGTGGTTGATGTTGCAGGGAATGGCGACCTCGCCCTTAGCAACGAGCTCACGGAGCTGTTCGGGCTCGATGTACTCCTTCTTTGCGACGATCTCCATTTCGGGAGTGATGATGCCTTTTTTGGCTGCTTCCATCTGTGTGCTGTAATTTCTCATAGATTATTCCTTTCGTGCGGTCAGTCCGCAAATTTACTTTTAAGATCAAACATATGGTCAAGCGGACCGCTGCCGTGGCCGAGGACGAGCATTGCTCCGAGTGCGCCGGAAATGTAGTCCTTTGCACGCTGTATAGCCTCCGGCATGGAAAGCCCCTTTGCGAGGTTAGCCGCGATAGCACTCGAAAGCGTACAGCCTGTGCCGTGGGTATTTGGGTTGTCCACACGCTTGCCGGTGAACCAGTAGTGCGAGCCGTTGAGACGGTAGAGAATGTCGTTGGCGTCATTCACGCTGTGACCGCCCTTGACAAGGACGTTGCAGCCGAATTTTTCAGTTATAGCCTTAGCCGCAGCAAGCATACCGTCCTCGTCCGGGATAGTCATTCCGGAAAGCAGCTCTGCCTCCGGGATATTGGGGGTTGCAAGCGCCGCAATGGGCAGGAGCAGCTTTTTCAGCGCATCGTAAGCCTCCGTGGAGCTGAGCTTCGAGCCGCTTGTGGAAATAGCTACCGGGTCAACGATAATGTTCTCGACCTCGTAGTGACGCAGCCTTTCCGCAATGACCTCAACCAGTGCCGCATCTGATACCATGCCTATCTTTACAGCGTCCGGTCTGATGTCCTCGAAAACCGCGTCTATCTGCTGACGGAGAAATTCCGGCGTCACAGCGCTTACCGCCCGTACACCCGTGGTGTTCTGAGCCGTGAGAGCCGTCACCGCACTCATCGCATATACTCCGTTCATCGTCATTGTCTTGATGTCTGCCTGTATTCCTGCACCGCCGGAGCTGTCACTCCCGGCGATAGTCAATGCTGTCTTCATCTGATTCTCCTTTCGGTTATTTGGTTTATCCGTTACAGTTACAAGTAACAGATTTATTGAGGGAAACCCTTTTGAAAAAGGGTTCTCCCCCGATCAGTTTGCCGCTTGTATCTGCAACGGGTCAGCCAATCAGCTGAACGAGTTCAGATGCAGCCTGCCTGACGTCGTCCGGGGCGAAAACTGCGGAGACAACGGCGATACCGGCTTGTCCGCAGCCTTTTATCTCGCTGACGTTATCCTTTGAGATACCGCCGATAGCGCACACCGGTATCCTTACCGAGGCACATATCCCGCGGAGCATATCCGGGGTAATACGGAGGGCGTTTTTCTTGGTGGGGGAGGGAAATACTGCGCCCACGCCGAGGTAATCCGCACCGCAGGCTGCTGCGTGCTGAGCCTGATGGATAGTTTTTGCGGTCGCACCGATGACGAATCGTTCGCCGGCAGCGCTTCTTATCTCGTCAACGGGAGCGTCCTCTATGCCGACGTGAACGCCGTCCGCGCCGCTGTGGAGAGCGACCTGCCAGTTATCGTTGATTATTAGCGGTACGCCGTAGGGACGGCAAACGCTCATGAGGAGCTTCGCCTCCGAGAGCAGTTCGCGGTCGCTGACGCCCTTGTCGCGGAGCTGAACGCAGGTAACACCGCCGAGTATCGCAAGCTCGACCTGTTCTGCGAGGTCGCGTCCGCGAAGACAGCCGCGGTCGGTAATAGCGTAAAGCTTGAGGTATTTCTTATCGAACATGGTCTTCACCTCCGAGGTAGGCGAGCGGGTCTTGACACCTCATAAGACCGCTCATAATGCAGCCTCCGGCAGCGCCGCAGGCGAGGACTTCACTGATATTTTGCGGCGATATACCGCCGATAGCGTAGACCGGAACGCTCACCGAGCCGCAGACCTCGCGGAGAAAGTCAAGTCCCCGCGGAGGGAGTCCTTTTTTGCAGTCGGTAGCGAAAATATGACCGGCAGTTATGTAGGCTGCCCCTGCTTTTTCTGCGGAAACGGCGTCGCTTACCGAGTGGCAGGAGGCACCGATGCGCCTGAAACGGGACTTCATCTCATCGGGCAGTTCGAGCAGTTTTGGGAGCGGAAGGTGTACCGCATCGGCACCGAGTTCAATTGCAATGTCCGTGAAGCTGTGAAGAATGCACGGAATGCCGTATCTCCGGCAGATCTCCATGACCCGTCCTGCGAGCTGACCGTATTCCTCCGGGGACATATCCTTTTCGCGGAGGATCAGTGCTTTCGGACGGGCAGCGGCGACTTTTTCGATCTGAGCGAGGAAGTCTCCGCCGCAGAGCTTCCGGTTCGTGACGCAGATGATATCAGACATAGAGGTAGTCGTTGAGGACGGGCTGGAGACCTTCGCCGGACATATCCTTGTACATCTGGTCGAAGCTTCTGCCGTCGTTTATCTCGAACTGTTCGTCGCCCTCGGCAGTGTCAGCCTCCTTGCCGGTGTACTTGCTCTCGTGGTCGCCGATACCGGTCGAAACACCGGCTGAGACCTTTGTAGCGGCGATCTTGACGATGCCGTCGCGGAAGGTCTTGCTTTCCCTTGAAGAAACGGTTATGCCGCAGAACGGGAGGAATATCCTGTAGGCGCAAAGCACCTGACAGAGCTGTTTTTCGTGAACGTCGAGAGGGTTTATCTCATCGTTGTTGATTATGGGACGTAGTCTTGGACATGACAGCGATATCTCAGCCTGCGGGTACTTTCTCTGTAGGTAGTACATATGGAGAGCGCTTGCGAGAGCGTCCTTGCGGAAGTCGGAAAGTCCGAGCAGAGCCGAACCTGCCACGCCGCGCATACCAGCCATTAGAGCACGTTCCTGAGCCTCGAAACGGTAGGGGAACACCCTCTTGTGACCGAGGAGGTGAAGCTGTTCATAGCGGTCGCTGTTGTAGGTCTCCTGAAAGACCGTGACGTAGTCCACGCCGCATTCGTGGAGGTAGCGGTACTCGTCGGTATTGACGGGGTATATCTCGATACCGACCATGCGGAAGTATTTCCGGGCGAGCTTGCAGGCTTCGCCGATATACTCGACGCTGCTCTGAGCACGGCTCTCGCCGGTGAGAATGAGGATCTCCTCCATGCCGCTGTCCGCGATGACCTTCATTTCGTGCTCTATCTGTTCCATGTTGAGCTTCATGCGGCGGATATCGTTGTAGCAGTTGAAGCCGCAGTAGACGCAGTAATTCTCGCAGTAATTGGCGATATACAGCGGAGTGAACAGGTAGACCGTATTGCCGAAGTGCTTCTGTGTCTCGAGACGGGCTTTTTCAGCCATTTTTTCGAGGAAGGGCTCGGCAGCAGGTGAGAGCAGAGCCTTGAAGTCCTCGACGGTGCAGGTGTCGTGTGCGAGTGCAGCTCTTACGTCCGCATAGGTGTAGGAATTGCAGTCGTAGGAGTTCATTTCGGAGAGTACCCGGTCCATGATATCGGAACTGATGCGTTCCATACCCTCCATGTACTGCATATGGTCAGTACGGGAGGAAGGGTCGCTTTCCAAGCGGTGCTTCTTTTCAAGTGCGGCTTCGGAAAGCTTGTCCGAATCCACAAAATAATTGTTATCCATTTCTTTACCTTGCCTCTTTTCAGAGTTTCTTAGAGTTGAAAGTTGTACGCATTAATATAACTATCGTGGGCGAAAGCAGGCGCGGAGTCCGCGCTGCCCTCCACGTTGTCACTCGCAAGCTCGTTCAGTAATTACAAACGGTCAATTTCCTGATCGCTCACGGCAGTATAAACCAACGTGTGCGAAAGCAGACTGTCGGTTTGTAAGAACGCAAGCCCCTCAGGGGCGACCCGTGGAAGCCCGCGGTGGCTCACCGCTCAGTCGCGCAGGAATCCGATGAGTGTATCGGAGGGTGCTGCCCCTCTTGTGAGAACTCGTCCGAGCCCCGAGAGGTATGCCTTTCTTCCGGCTTCAACAGCCTGACGGAAAGCGTCCGCCATAACGGGGAGGTCGCCTGCCGTAGCAAGGGCAGTGTTCGACATTACCGCAGCAGCGCCCATTTCCATAGCCTCGCAAGCCTGTGAGGGACGTCCGATGCCGGCGTCAACGATTATCGGCAGGTCTATCTCGTCAATGAGTATCTGAATGAAATCGCGAGTTGCAAGTCCCTTGTTAGAGCCGATAGGCGAAGCAAGAGGCATTACCGAGGCTGCACCGGCATTCACAAGGTCGCGGGCAGCGTTGAGGTCGGGGTACATATAGGGCATTACGATGAAGCCCTCCTTTGCGAGTATCTCGGTAGCCTTTATCGTCTCCTGATTGTCGGGGAGGAGGTACTTGGTATCGCGCATTATCTCGACCTTTACGAAGTCACCGCAGCCGAGCTCACGGGCAAGTCTTGCGATGCGGACAGCCTCGTCCGCATTTCTTGCACCGGAGGTGTTCGGGAGAAGCGTAACGCCCTCGGGGATATAGTCGAGGATATTCTCGTGCTCCTTGGAATTGGTGCGGCGGACTGCGAGAGTGATTATCTGAGCGCCGGCGTACTTGACAGCAGCCTCGATGAGGCTGAGGGAGTATTTGCCGGAACCGAGAATAAATCTCGAAGTAAATTCGTGACCGCCTAAAATAAGCTTATCGTCTTTCATTGTGATTGCTCCTTTAACTGTAATTGAGAATTGAAAATTGAGAATTGAGAATGAATGTATCGCTGAGGCGATAATATTTAAAATGGTTCGCCGATAGGCGAACACAACAATTCTCCATTCTCCATTCTGCATTCTCAATTTATTTCAAGTTTTCCGGCGATTATCCGGATTATCGCGTTTGCCTGATGAGCGGCACATATCAGCACACGCGAGGATACAAGTCCGAGACCCTCGCCCGCGTCGCTGACGCCGTCGCCGCACAGGTAAAACCGCTTTGCTATGCGCTTTGTCGTTATGAGGTTCGAGGGACCTATGCCTGCCATGCCCGAGCCTGCCACAAGGTACTTCTCCGGCATATTCTCCAGCACACAGTTCACCAGCATAGCCTTCTGGTCAGCCCTGTCGAACGCCTCGCAGACGATCTCCTCGTTCCGCAGAAGCCCCGGGATATTCTCCTCTGTGAGTTTCACGCAGTCCGCCTTGATATCGCAGTAAGGCGCTATCCTGCGGAGAGTATCGAGCATAGCCTCGGTCTTGGGCAGACCTATCTGCTCCGGGAAATACTGCTGCCGGTTGAGGTTCGAGATGTCAACGCAGTCGAAGTCCATGATGTGAAGATGTCCCACACCTGCCCTTGCGAGGGCAATAGCGATGTTCGAGCCGAGGCCTCCAAGTCCGCAGACCGCAACGGAAGCCGCAGAGAGCTTCGCCTGCAATTCAGCGCCGTGGCGTTCCTTAAGGGCACGGTACATCTCCTCCCTTGTCGGGACAGCCATATCAGCCGCCTCCCACAAAGCGGACGACCTCAACGCTGTCGCCGTCGCTGAGAACGGTCTCGCCGTACTTAGCCTTGGGGACGATGTCCTCGTTCAGTTCAACGGCAACGCGCTGACCGCTGATGTTCATCTCAGCAAGTAGCTCAGTGACCGTTCTGCCGTTCATATCGAGCATTTCGCCGTTTACCTTAACCATAGCATACCTCCGAAAAAAAGGGAACCGCACAGCGCAGTTCCCTGAAAGTCGTTATCAGCTTCCCTACGTTGGCATTATCCAAATCAGGTTACGGGTCGAAGGTGAAACCTTCCTCTCAGCCTGTCCACAAGCTCCCCATTTGTTATTATAACACATCTGCTGAAAAAAAGCAAGAGTTTTTATCGAAATAGTAGGGAAGGGCGTTCCTACATCGCTGCCGGTGGTGTGTTTGTTATCCGCGGGCGGATAATATCCGCCCCTACGGTTTGTTGCCGTTGGTTTGACAGTAATATAGAGTGCGCCTTTCCCTGCAAATCAACTTTCAACTTTCAACTCTCAACTCCTATGAGGTATGCTCGGCATGGTGCTCCGTCACAGCCGCCGAGGTTCAGCGGTGCGGCACTCAGGAAGTATTTCCCCTCGGCAACATCGTCAAGCACGATGCCCTCCAGCAGAACAGTCCCGGCACCGAGAAGGATAAGGTGTACCTCCTTCGGGGAAGCCTCCGGACCGACGGTCTGGCTCTCGTTCCCGAGAAGGAGTATGCCTGCGAAAACACGCGCTGCCTCTGCGGTAACGGTCACTTTTCCTGCGATGAGGATACGCTCGGCAGCACCGGCAGCTCTTGCCTTTTCCATTATGCGTTCAGCGTCCGCGGCAGTTACGTCGCCCTCGTGACGGGCAACGAAGCAGTCCCCGACAAAGGGCTCAAGTCCGAGCTGGTCTATCGTTTTGCCGCTGTTTATGAAGTGGAAGGGCGCATCGGCGTGAGTACCGTTGTGGGCGCACATTGAAAAGTCGGTAAGGTTGCAGATATCGCCGTTTGCAATGCTCAGGGAGGTGTTTCCCTCCGGGGAGGGGTCACCGGGGAAAACGCGGCAGGAGAAGACCTCCTGAGAAATGTCGATTATCCTGTTCATATATCATCATCTTTTCTTTTGGTATTGCAGAGGGCGCGGAAAGACCGCGCCCCTTGTGCTTATTGTTAGGTATTATCTGTCCCTTTTAGAACTGCCGTGTGCGGAATCAGAGCTGTGCTCTGCATAGAGTAAGCGGCAGCGCGGAGGCTCAGATAGCTTGACGAAGTCCGAGCTTGTACTGCTGGATTATCATAGCGTCGAGGTTGGTGATATCGCCGCTGTTGTCGGTATCAGCGTTACGCTCGCCCTTTTCGGTGAGCCTGTACTTGTCGGGGTTGGTTATGCACTGCATGATAAATACGGCGTCCGCCATATTGACCGCATTGTCACAGTTTGCATCACCGGGAGTCTTTTCGGTATCGCTGGGAGGAGTTGTAGTCGTAGTAGTTGTCGTTGTGGTGGTAGTCGTAGTGGTCGTGGTAGTAGTTGTGGTGGAAACTGTCGAAGCGGAAACGTAATTGTCGATGATACCAGCCCAGAACTTGCCGATTTTCTCATAGCCCTTCTCGGTGGGGTGGAGCTGATCGCTGTCCATATCGTTCATGCCGTCGAGACAGCCGTGAACGTCTGCGAACACCACGTTTGAACCGTAGGACTCAGCGACCTTCTTAACTGTAGCGTTGTAATTCGCAACACGCTGAGCATTTCCGCCGTAAGCGGTGAATTCGGGGATAGATGCGAGGTATACGATGCCGCCGGAGGGGAGGTCTGCGAGGATATAGTCGAGCAGTGAGTGGAGGTCCTCCTCGCACTCGCTCATGCTGCGGTTTGCGGTCATATCGTTGGTTCCTATCATGAGGAGGACGATATCGGGCTTAGCGCTTGCGATAGCGTTCTTTGACTTCAGCTTTTCAAGGAGACCGTTCTCGCCCCAGCTCGGGATCGGGTACTTCTGAACGATAGTGTAACCGCTGTAGCCGGCGTGGTTGTCGTCGTAGGTGACGTTCTGACCGTTGTAGCTGAACTGAGCCGAACTGCTGCCCTCGGGACCGACCATATCGACCTTTGTGAAGCCCTTCTGCTTGAGGTAATAGTCGAGGAACTTTCTGTAGCCGCCGGTATGACCGTAGCCGAAGGTGATAGAGTCGCCGATAGGCATGACCTTTATGGTGCTGTCCTTGGTGAGATCACCGACGGGTCCCGTAACTACCGCGGAGGAATCGACTGTTCCCTGACCTGTAACAACAGTGGAGGCGATACCTGCCTTGGAGACCTGAACCGTGTCAATGTAGAGGTCGCAGAGGTTGTTCGATCCGTCTGTTGTTTCAATGTAGAGGACGAGGTCACTGCCGCCCGCAGGGATAGTGTAGCGTGTATTCTCGATCTTTGTCCATTCGCCGCTCTTTGCCTGAACGGTAGCTATCTCGTTGTAGGAGGTATTGGTGCCGTCCGACTGCTGGAGGGACATCTGTATCGAAGCTGTCGAGCCGCCCTTCTGGAGGACTGCCGCACTGAAGCTGTAGGTCTCGCCGGGAACGAAAAGGCTGCTGTCGAGGGTTATCGCACAGCCGTGCCAGTCCTTTTCTCTGCCGGTGACGTAGAGAGAATTCGAGCCTGTGTAGTAATTCTTGCTGTCGCGGCTCAGGGAAGCGCTGCCTCTTGCGGTCCAGTCCTCGGTACTGCTCTCGAAGTCGTTCTTGAAGTAGTCGTCGTACTGGTAGGGCTCGCGGGTAGTAGTAGTGGTAGTAGTTGTGATAACGGGAGTCTCCTTGCCGCCCCAGAGTATCGACTTGTCGTTGATGACGGACATCATAGTGTCGAGAACGGGCTCGGAGGCTGAATACCACGAATTAGCGCTTCTGTTGAGGTAGCCGTGGGACTCTCCGCCGTTGCCGCCCTCAACATTGTTGTCCCATAGTATGCAGGGAATGCCGGCTTTCTTTGCAGCGGTGATGTAGTCCTTTGCCCAAGCCTGACGAGCGCTGAGATTGTTGAAGTTCGAGGCACTGAATTCACCGATAACGACCGGGATATTCGTCTGATCCTCGAGCTGCTTGAGATTGCTGAAGAAAGAGTTGATGCTGCTTGTATAGTCCTCGCCCCAGCCGCTCTGACCGGGATAGTTGTGGTTGGCGTACTGATCCTCTGCCATAGTGAAATAGTAGGGGAGGTAAGCGTGTACCGAGTAGGCGACGTTTCCGCAGTTTGCAGGGAATGTTACAGCCTTGATAGCCTGCATATCGGACGATGCACAGTAGCCGGGCAGCATGAGCAGACGCTCCTTGTTTGCAGCCGAGCCCTGTCCGCGGACGGTCGAAACGAACTTGGCATTGAGCTTGTTGATGTAGTTCCATGTGTAGCCGCCGTCGCCGCTGCCGTTGCCCCACTGGCTGACATTAGGGTTGCCGGTCTGACGCGGCTCGTTCATGCCCTCGAAGACGAGGTGCTGGTCGTAGTCCTTGAAGGTATCGGCGACCTGCTGCCATATAGCGGTGAGCTTGGTCTCAGCGTTCTGATAGGTCTGGTCGTTGAACTGATTGACGTTTACCCAGTCCTCATGGTGAACGTTGAGGATAACGTACATATCGTCCTTGATGCAGTAGTCAACGACCTCCTTGACGCGGCTCATCCACGCACTGTCGATGCGGTTGCTGCCGTCGAGGTGAGGGTACCATGTAGTAGGTATCCTTATGGTGTTGAAGCCCTTAGCTTTGACAGTGTCGATCATCGCCTGAGTTGTCTTGGGGTTGCCCCAGCTTTCCTCGGTATTCACGCCATAGTACCCGTTTCCGCCGGTCGCATCGAGGCTGTTGCCTATATTCCAGCCTATTTTCATTTCGCGGGTGATGTCGAATGCGCTCATACCGCTTGCCGAGTTAGCTTCCGTAACATCAGCTATCTTAGCGAAGTGGAAGCTTGTCAGCATACAGGCAGCAGCAGAGAAAACGCTGACTGTCCTTCTGATGAATGACTTCATTTTAATCATCCTCCTTTTAGAATTGATAATATAGTGTCTGAACACACTATGTCATTTTAATTTTATCATATTGCTCAAAACAAATCAATGAAAACCGGCAGTTTTGTTTATTGCCGGGACGTAGAATTATAAAGTCCACTTTTGGTTACTTTTGCTAATATCGGGGACAATTTACTGCAAATTATACGAAGTGGAATGATGTATAGTTAACATATTTGAATGATTGCCGCGGAATGTTTTCCAAAAGCCCTTGATTTCCGGGAGGAACTGTGGTATACTATCATCAAGGCACTAACAGCGGTCATTTTATCTTGGTCGATAAAAAACGTGCCTTGCCGGCGTAAAGCCGGGAAAGAAAGGTGCTTGCAGCAAAAAGATGTGGATATCTATTCGTGTAATATGATAACTAAGAGCACCTTGTTAAGACGCACACAGCGATCTGAGGATTTCGCTAGTCACGAAATTATAATGCGTCTTGTTCTAAAACTAAGTCAGCTACAGCAAAAGAACGACTCCAAGGCTTCACCGCCATGTTTCTGCCGGTGTCCCCGGCAGAGCTGACTTGCAGCGATACCGCTGTTTTCCACGCTGCCGCTCGCAAGCTCGCTCCGTTTGTGCGGACGGTTTAGTCTGCTTTCGCACACGGCAGTTAACTCAAAATTGCGGTTTAAGGCTCGGGCGATACCGCTGTTTTCCACGCTGCCGCCCGCAGGCTCGCTCCGTTTGTGTGGACGGTTTAGTCTGCTTTCGCACACGGAAGATAACGAAAAATTGCAGTTTAAGGCTCGGGCAATACCGCTGTTTTCCACGCTGCCGCCCGCAGGCTCGCTCCGTTTTTTTAGACGGCAGCGTCTGCTTTCGCACACGGAAGATAACGAAAAATTGCAGTTTAAGGCTCGGGCGATACCGCTGTTTTCCACGATGCCGCTCGCAGGCTCGCTCCGTTTGTGCGGACGGTTTAGTCTGCTTTCGCACACGGCAGTTTATGCGGAATATACCGCTGAAAAAGGCTCAGAAAAGAGGTAATGACCATGCTCAACTATCTTAAAGAAGAATCCAATATGACAACGACCGAGAACGGCGGAACAGCCTACCTTTCCTCTGAGTCGTTCTGCCTTGACCTTTTCTTCAAGGCAGGCGCTATGCGTAATTCAAAGGCGGAGGATATTGCGGACGCAGTTGTCCGTGCCTATGCGGAGGATCCAGACAAGACCATGAAGATAATTTTCTTTGCCCGTGACGCAAGAGGCGGTCTCGGCGAGAGACGTTTCTTCCGTATCGCAGTTGCTTCGCTTGTAAAAACTGCACCGGCGGCTGTAAAGAAGAATATCCCTCTTTTTGCGGAATACGGCAGATACGATGACCTCCTCGTTCTCATCGGAACTCCCCTTGAGAGCGACGCCATAAGCGTTATAAGGAACCGGCTTGATATTGACACTGCCGCAATGAGTGCAGGAAAGCCTGCCTCTCTGCTTGCAAAGTGGCTTCCCTCCGTGAATACCTCCTCAACGGCAACGCGCAGTCTTGGAAGACGCATTGCCGCACTTCTCGGCATGACCGAGCGCAATTACAGAAAAATGCTTTCCGGTCTCCGCAGATATACCGACATTCTGGAGAACCGTCTCCGTGAGCGTGACTACACCTTCAAATACGAGGTGCAGCCCTCCTGCGCCATGTTCAAGTACCGCAATGCGTTTATCCGCAACGATAACGAGCGCTACACGGAATATCTTGAACGTGTGAACAGGGGAGAGGCTAAGCTCCACGCCGACAGACTGTTCCCCTATGATATAGTCCGTGCCGCTATGGCTGGGAATATCTCCCGCGAGGAGACCCTTTCGCTTGATACGGCATGGAAGTCCCTGCCCGACCTCACTGCTTCAAAGCAGGAGAACGCACTTGCCGTTATCGACGGCTCAGGCTCGATGACCTGCGGCTGCGGCGGTATACGTCCGATAGACGCAGCGCTTTCGCTGGGAATATACTTCGCCGAACACAACAGGGGAGACTTTGCGAACCACTTCATCACATTCTCGCAGAAGCCCCGTCTTGTCGAGATAAAGGGCGCAGATATCGTCGAAAAGGTCAATTACTGCCGTACATTCAACGAGGTAGCGAATACCGACCTTGAAGCGGTCTTCATGCTGATACTCCGCACGGCACTGAAAAACAACGTTGCCGCGAGCGATATGCCGTCAAAGCTCTACATAATCTCCGATATGCAGTTCGACAGCTGCATAATCGGCGGAAACAACGACACTCTTTTCAAGACGATGCAGAGGCTCTACCATAACTACGGCTATATGCTTCCCGAGATCATTTTCTGGAACGTCAATGCCCGCTGCGATGCGATACCGGTCCAGCGCTCACAGACCGGTGCGGCACTTGTATCCGGCTATTCACCGGCAATATTCGATATGGTAATGGGCGGCGAGTGTTCGCCTGAGACCGTAATGAACAGGATACTCTCATCGGAGAGATACGCCGCTGTAACCGCCTGAGCAGTCCGAAAAGGGGACGGTCTCCTGCAAGAAAACGGGGAGCCTGTCCGTTCCAAATAACAAATGCAATGGCTGTGCAGTTTACAAACGCTGTACAGCCTTAACTTTTTTGCAGGAAGAAGGTATATCTGCAAGATACGTTCTTGCATTGGATAAGATTTTATGCTATAATGAATGCAGACATTTACAACATTATTATCAGGGAGAGAATGATGTATACCGGAAAATACAGATTTGCAGAAAAGGTCGTTGAGATCAACTCGATCTATGAGAGAGTCCAGAATTACTGCAAGGACTATGCTTCCGATGAAACTGCCGATTTTTCGGTTACTGTTACGCCGGAGGACATTGTCTTTGAGAAGAAGAAATCCGATTCGGAGTACGCCTATGAGGGGCTCCCTCTGCCGGACTTCACGGACGATATTCTTGAGGAAACGGCAGTTTACCGAAAGATAGCCGAGATAATGCCGGATCACGGTATATTCGTGTTCCACGGCTCGGTGATAGCTGTGGACGGTCAGGGGTACCTGTTCACAGCCAAAAGCGGCACGGGCAAGTCCACGCATACGCGGCTCTGGCGGGAGTATCTCGGGGACAGAGCAGTCATGGTCAACGACGATAAGCCCATGCTGAAGGTGACTGACAGCGGAGTTACCGCCTACGGTACGCCCTACAACGGCAAGCACAGGCTAGGTAATGACATTGCAGTCCCGCTGAAAGCGATATGTATACTCACCCGCGGCGAAAAAAACAACATCGTCCGCATTGAAAAATCCGAGGCGTATACAATGCTCGTACAGCAGGTCTACCGTCCGCAGTCGCCTCTGAAAATGGCTGAAACGCTGGAGCTTATCGACAAGCTGGCGGAAAAGACCGAGCTCTACAGGCTTGCCTGCAATATGGATATCGAAGCGGCGGAAGTCGCTTACAACGGAATGAAAGGATAATGGTTATGATACTCAACAAGGCATTTTTAACACATGACGACGGCGATCAGAAGATTCTCGTTTCCACGGGAGAAAGCAATTTTTCGGGACTTGTCCGCAGCAATAAAACGGCAGGCTTCATCATAGGCTGCCTTGAGAATGAGACTACCGAGGCTGAGATAGTTTCCAAGATGCAGCAGAAGTTCGACGGTCCGAAAGAGGCTATGGAGCGCGATGTGAAGAAGATAATCGACCAGCTCAGACAAATCGGGGCGATAGATGGCTAAGTCAACTTTCGAGGAACAGCTTGCAAAAAGCGGCAAGCTCATCTACACCAATAAGGGCGACAGCATGATGCCGCTAATCAAGCAGGACAGGGACCTGCTCGTCATCGAGCCCGTTCACGGCAGGCTGAAAAAGTACGATGTTCCGCTGTATAAGCGCGACAGCGGACAGTATGTGCTGCACCGCATACTCAAAGTCCGTGACAGTGATTATGTTATCTGCGGAGACAACCGCTGGTCGAAGGAGTACGGCGTTACCGACCGCCACATCATCGGCGTTCTGACGGCGGTCATCCGCAATGGCAGGGAGGTCTCCGTGAACAGCCGGAAATACAGGCTGTATGTGCATTTGTGGTGCGACCTTTTCCCTGTGCGGGCGTTTGTCCTCCACGCTGCAAATAAGCTGAAAAGGCTGATAAAGCGATGAGGAACACCGCAGTAAAATGGCTCTGTGCCGTCACCGGAAAGAAAAAATGGAATATCCTTTGGCTTATGATAATCCAGGCACTTCACGGTGCGAGCGGCGTACTTTACGCGCTGCTGCTCCGGAATATCGTGGACAATGCCGTTGACGGCGACAGGGACGGCTTCAAGCTCTATGTTCTGCTGATAGTCCTCCTCGTCCTCGCACAGGTATTGATGAGGGCGATAATACGCTGGCTGGAGGAGCTTTCCCGTGCCTCGCTCGAGAACCTTTTCAAGCAGCGGCTGCTCAACAATATCCTCAGCAAGGATTTCGGGACCGTCAGCGCGGTCCACTCCGGAGAGTGGCTCAACCGCCTGACCAATGACACGGTCGTCGTGGCAAATAACAGCGTGGAGATACTTCCCGGACTCGCCGGAATGGTAGTGAAAATGGTCAGCGCAATGGCGATGATGATAGTCCTCGACTACCGCTTTGCGCTCGTCCTTCTGCCGGTCGGGATAGTCCTGTTTTTCGCCACATACGGCTTCCGGAAGGTGCTGAAAAAGCTCCACAAGAACATTCAGGAACGTGACGGCAAGCTCCGGGTCTACCTTCAGGAACGCCTCAGCAGCATGATGATGATTCGCTCCTTTGCGGCTGAACAGCAGACCGAGGACGAAGCCCTTGAAAAAATGTTCGACCACAAGTCAACAAGAATGAAACGCACACGCTTCGCCAATTTCTGCAATATCGGCTTCCAGACAGGTATGCAGGGAATGTACGTCGTCGGCGTTATCTACTGCGGCTACGGCATACTCACGGGAGCTATCAGCTACGGTACGCTGACTGCGATAACTCAGCTCATTTCGCAGATACAGTCGCCTTTTGCCAATATTACGGGCTATCTGCCGAAATATTACGCGATGACCGCGAGCGCTGAGAGACTTATGGAGATAGAGGAATTCGAGAACGATTCCGATGTTACGCCTATGGACATAGACGAAACGCTCGATTATTACAGGGAGAGCTTTGCGGCTATGGGGCTTGAAAACGCCGATTTTGCGTACTATCCCTCCTCTGATACAGTGCGTCAGCTCAGCAAGGACGCTATGCCTGTGGTGCTGAAAAACATCAGCGTTGAGATAGGAAAGGGACAGTACGTTGCGTTCACGGGACACAGCGGCTGCGGCAAAAGCACCGTCCTCAAGCTGCTGATGTGCATTTACAAGCTCGACGGCGGCAGACGCTATGTGACCGATAACAGCGGCAATACCGAGGAGCTTTCCGCGAAATACCACCGCCTTTTTGCGTATGTTCCGCAGGGCAATCAGCTCATGTCCGGAACGATACGCGAGGTCGTGTGCTTTGCGGACAAGGGAGGTCTCGGCGATGACGAGCGTATCAGCAAAGCCCTGAAAATAGCCTGCGCGGACGAGTTCGTCAGCGAGCTTGACGACGGAGCCGATACCCTCCTCGGAGAGCGCGGAACGGGTCTCTCGGAGGGACAGATGCAGCGTATCGCGATCGCGAGGGCTGTGTATTCAAGGTGCCCGATACTCCTCCTTGATGAGGCAACAAGTGCCCTCGATGAGGCTACAGAGCGGAAGGTCCTCGAAAATCTCAGGGATATGACGGACAAGACCGTTGTTATTGTTACCCACCGTCCTGCTGCACTCGATATATGCGACAGGATACTGCAATTTACTGAAAACGGAGTGATAGAGAATGGAAAAGCCTGAATTCCGCAGGAACGCCACGGATATGATCTACCTTACCGCCTGTGCGATAAACGGCAGGAAGCCCAGTCCGGAACGCATAGAGAAAATGGACCTCCCGAAGCTTTTTGAGGTCTGCCAGCAGCATATCCTCACAGCCTGCGCTGCCTATGCTCTTGAATCAGCCGGTTTCAGGGACAGCGAATTTACTCAGGCTAAGGAAAAGGCTATCCGCAAGAATATCCTCCTTGATGCCGAACGCAGGACCATACTGCGTGAGCTTGAATCCGAAGGGATATGGTATATGCCGCTGAAAGGCGCATTGCTCCAGTATTGGTACCCGAGGCTCGGTATGCGTCAGATGTCGGACAACGATATACTCTGCGACGGCAGCCGAATGGCTGATGTGCGCGATATTTTCCTCGGAAACGGATACACCTGCGAGCACTTCGGTCAGGGCAACGATGATGCGTATTTCAAGGCGCCTGTGCTGAATTTCGAGATGCACAGCAGCCTTTTCGACAGCAGACACATCGGAGGTCTCTATGATCACTTCAAGGACATAAAGGAACGGCTCATTCCTGATGAGGGCAGCAAATACGGCTTCCATTTCAGCGATGAGGACTTCTACCTATTTATGGTGGCGCATGAGTACAAGCACTTCACATACGGCGGTACCGGCGTGCGTTCACTTGCGGACACATATGTGTTCATGAATATTTACGGCGACCTCCTCGACTGGGGGTACCTTGATGAAGAATTCGGAAAGCTCGGCATCGCAGATTTTGAGCGCAGCAACCGTGAGCTTGCAATGAAGGTATTCTCGATGAAGAAGCTCACTGTTGATGAAAAGAGACAGCTCGAATATTACGTTATGTCCGGAATATACGGAAATACGGAGAATTCCGTGAAGAACGGCATCATGAACCGCGGAAACGGCTCTAAGCTCGGATATCTGAGATACCGTTTCTTCCCGCCGCTGAGAGTCCTTGAAACTGCCGTACCGTGGGTGAAAAAGAGCAGACTGCTCATACCGGCGGCATACGGCTACCGTTTCCTGCGCGGTGCGACCGTCAAAAGAAAAGAGCTTGAAAATGAGTTCAGACAGCTTGAAAAAAGCAGATAAAAGCAGAGCCCGGACAGTTGTCCGGGCTTTTTTGATCGTGTTATTCCCATTTTATGCTGCCGATCGTTACGGTATGTTCCCCGGCAGAAGCGGTATCGCCTATGTTACCGAGCTGGAATTTCAGGTCAACGGACATATCCTCGCTGAAAACGGTATCGAAGCTGTAATGCTTTACCTCCGGACCTACCGTGAGCTTTTCATCGAGATAGCGCGTGTAGGCGGAGTCCTCAGCGGTAACGATGATGTCCCGCACTGCTGTTGAGGATACATCGAACGAAAGCGTGTGCTTTTCGCCGGCTTTGACTTTATTGCCGCGGATAAGTCCCATAACGCCGTATTCGAGGGAGCCTGTGCTGCTGATCTTTACGACAGTTTCGCCGTCCTTGTTGGAAAGTGCTGCTTCCGCACCCTCGATGTAGGCTTCGAGCGGCAGAGATGTGACCGGAGTCGGGACGAATGAGCTGTTCAGGCTGTAAACGCGGACGTAGTCGATATCGAAGTGCTTTTCGCCGTTCTCGAATATCGAGGGATCGGCGTGAACTCCGTCAATGCCGTCAAAATGTCCTCCGACCGCAAGATTGAGTATCAGGTAGAAGTTCTGGTCGAAAGGAGCAGGATAGCTGTGTCCGGCGGAATACCATTCGGTCTGGGTGCTGTAAAGCTGACCGTCAACGTACCAGCGTATCTCTCCGGGATCCCATTCGATTGCGTAGGTATGCCAGTTCTCCGTGGAATCGCCCTCCGGGAAGATGTAATCGTTCGTGAGGTAGGTATTTCCGGGCCAAACGTCACCGAAGTGGATAGTGCCGCATATTTTCCCGGGATCGCTGCCCCAGCCTTCCATAATGTCGATCTCTCCGGAAGCAGCCCAGCCGCCGTAAACGCTGTCCTCGGGGAGCATCCATATAGCAGGCCAGAGTGATCTTCCGGAATCGCAGCGGGCGCGTACCTCTATCCGTCCGCCGCAGGTCGAGAACAGGTGTTGGCTGCTTAGACGGGCCGAGGTGTATTCGTATTCACCCTGTACGGGATCGGTATATTTTTCTCTGCGGGCAGCAATCGTCAGTATACCGTCGTGAACGGAGACGTTTGAATCAGTGTAGAATTCCTGTTCGTTGTTGCCCCAGCCGCTCGTGATGTAGTTCCCGTCAGCATCGAGCTTCCAGTTTCCGAGCTCATAAGACCATTTTGACGCATCGGGACTGTCTCCGCTGAATTCGTCGCTCCATATGAGGCGCTGTTCCGAGCCGGTGAAATAGTGACGCTTCATAAGGCAGAGGTCGAACACATCAAGTCTGCCGTCCGTGCAGAAGTCAGCCGCTTCCCAGCCGGGAAGGCCGGTATCGGGGGCGGCGAGCAGCCACTTCTGAAGAAGGACTATATCCGCGATGCTGAATTCTCCGTCACAGTTGACATCGCCTGTTACCGCCAGAGCTTCCGTTGAAGCGGAGGCTTTTGCAGGGACGATGCAGGCTGAACACGCTGCTGAAATGAGTAAAGATAATATCTGCTTTTTCATAATGCACACCTTCTTTCCTAAATTATAACATATCGCGTTCCCTTTTACAATAGCGGAGTGCAGCTTTGAAAAACATGGAAGTTGAGAAATAATACTTGACATAAGTCGGAAACGGTGGTATAATTGACATAAGTCAGAAAGGAGATGTGCTTATGCCAAGGCCTCAGAAATCGCGCCGTATATGCTGTTACCCCGATTACTGGAGCTTTGCACCCGATCAGGATACCGCAAACGATACGGTAACAATGTCGCTTGACGAGTTCGAGACCATACGTCTGATAGACTATCAGGCGAAAACTCAGGAGCAGTGCGCTGCCGAGATGAACGTCGCAAGGACTACCGTCACGGCGATATACGACAGCGCAAGGAAAAAGCTTGCCGCTGCACTTGTCGAGGGCAGACGCATCGTAATTTCGGGCGGAAATTACACTCTTGACAGTACGGTCTCAGAGGAGATCGCACGGAAAGGATTTGGTATCATGAGGATAGCAGTAACCTATGAAAACGGACAGATCTTCCAGCATTTCGGCAGGACAGAGCAGTTCAAGCTCTACGATATCGCCGACGGAAAGGTAATAAACGAGCAGGTAGTTGACACGAACGGCGCCGGACACGGTGCTCTTGCAGGCTTTCTCAGGAACGCTCAGGCTGACGTTCTTATCTGCGGAGGCATCGGCGGAGGCGCACAAATGGCTATGCAGGAGGCTGGAATTGCCCTCTACGGCGGCAATATGGGCAGCGCTGATGAAGCGGTAAAGGCTTTCCTTACGCGGACACTCGCGCAGAATTCAAATCCGACCTGTGACCACCACCACGAACACGTTGAGGGACATTCCTGCGGAGACCACGGCTGCGGAAGTCACTCCTGCGGTGAACACTTATGAGATACGCTCACTCAGAAAAAGCGGCAGAGCTTTTTTCGCAGGGCTGTAACTGTGCTCAGGCTGTTTTCACGGCATTTTGTGACGTGACAGGCATGGACGAGGAGCTTGCAAAGCGGCTCTCATCGTCATTTGGCGGCGGAATGGGAAGAATGCGCGAGGTGTGCGGCGCTTGTTCGGGTATGTTTATGGTGGCAGGCATACTTTACGGTCAGGGGACTGAAACTGACGATATGCTGAAAGCGGCACACTATAAGAGGATACAGCATCTTGCGGAGGAATTCCGCAGAGAGCATGAAACGATAATATGCCGTGACCTTCTGAAAGGACTTGCGGTCACGAAGGGACCCGTTCCCGAAAAAAGGACCGGGGAATACTATAAGGTCAGACCTTGCGTCAGATTTGTCAGGACCGCAGCGGAGATACTCGACCGGTACCTTGAGGAGAACCATCCCGAATGAGGGCGGAACCTGAACGACCTGATACGATGAAGCTTAACTGAAAACCTCCGAATATAAGGGGATACCGTTCAAAACACGCCGGATAGTGCATCTTCCGGCGCAGGAGCTGAACGGTATCCCTTTTAATATGGACATATATCATGATATCAGCGGAACGTCAGGAAACAGAATGCGGTTTTGTTAAAACAATGATGTTATTTATTATTTTGAAAAAATTTTCTGTATACAGGTTGACACACGGTAAAGGATATGATATAATATGCACAAAAGATTTTTATTATAAAATAAAAAATTAAGGAGGTTTGTAAATGAAAAAAGCAATATCTATCATCACTGCCGCAGCTCTGTCACTTTCCGTCACTGCATCAATTTCTGTAACCGCAGCCGAATCTGACTATATGCTGCACAGCACCTTTGAGGACGGAAAAGATCAGTGGTCAGGACGCGGTTCGGCATCTGTCAGAGTCGTGACCGATATTTCACGTTCCGGACAATGCTCGCTTATGACAAGCGGCCGAGAGGCTGCGTGGAACGGTGCCACAATGCCACTCAGTTCCGAATTCAAGGCAGGTCAGTCCTACGCATTCAGCGCATATGTTATGACCGAGGACACTGATGAACCGGTAACATTCTGCCTGACGCTACAGTACAAAAGCGGGGATACTACCGAATACCCCAAGATAGCTAAGGTCACGGCTGAAAAAGGTAAGTGGGCGCATCTCGAAAACAATGATTTCACTATACCAAGTGATGCGGCTGACATTCACCTCTATGTTGAGACAGAGGAAAGCAAGTGCAGCTTCTATATTGACGAAGTGGTCGGTGCAAAGAGCGGAACGGAAATAGGCGAGCCGCCGGCTGCTGTCAAGCTGGCAAAGGGCGATATCAACTACGACGGTTCAATAAACGTTTACGACATCATGCTCGCCCGCAAAGGCGTTATCGACGGCATTACCGAAAAGAAAACACTGAAGGCTGCCGATGCTGACAGCAACGGTGTATTCGAGATCGCGGACTTCGTCCTCATCAACGACTTCTGCCTCGGAAGGATCAAGGAATTCCCCATTGCTGAACCGATTCCCGGACAGGTGAAGTACACTATGGAGGAGCTCACCGAAAAGACTCAGAACGAGCTCGTTAACAATGAGCCCGGCGATTCTCACCAGGAAAAGCCCGGAGTTCAGTACGGCACTATCGTTAAGAAGACCTACTTCTCCAAGAAGGCTAACAAGAACAAGCCCTATAATATCCTGCTCCCTGCAAATTACGACGAGAGCAAGCAGTATCCTGTCCTCTATGTGCTCCACGGCTTCTTCGAGAACGAGGACCGTATGATCGTAAAGGGCAACGGTACCATGTACACCCGCCAGATCGTCGAAAACGCTATCGCTTCCGGTGAAGCAAAGGATATGATCGTTGTATGCCCGCTTATCTTCACAAGTGCAACAAAGGAAAGCGCTACAGGCTTTGGCGATCCTGCATCGGTCGAGGGCTACAACAACTTCGTTGACGATATCGTTGACAGCCTCATGCCTGAGATCGAATCAAAATACAGCGTCAAGACCGGCAGAGACTATACAGCCGTTACCGGCTTCTCAATGGGAGGTATGGAGTCACTCCAGATCGGTATGAAGTACGGCGACAAGTTCGGCTATGTCGGCGCTATCTGTCCTGCACCGGGTGCTCAGGGCGCATGGAAATGGGACAGCGAGGAAACAACTCCTCATCTCGTATTCATAACCGGCGGTACTTCCGATGACGTTGTCGGACTCACCACTCCGCAGGGCTATCACAACAACTTCACAAAGAACGGCGTTCCTCATGTATGGCACGTTGTCCAGAACGGTCACCACGGTGACGACTCTATCCATTCGAGCCTGTACTGCTTCGTAAGAGCTGTATTCCAGGCAACGGACTGATCTGAGCTCCCGGAACGTCCGGGTAAAAACGTACATTATAAAACCTCCTGCGGCAAGACCGTGGGAGGTTTTTTGCATTATCTCATTTTCATTAAGGAGGGTCCGCAGTAATGCGTTCTGTGCCGCCGATGACCGCGTGTTGAGACTGGACTTGTTATTGCGTATCTGCCGAAAAATGCTCCTCCTTTTCAAGTAGCAAGAGATAAAAGCATAGTATTCCTCCAAAATAAAAAAGCCGACAGCTTCTGCATAAAAATTGCAGAAGTCATCAGCCTGATAAGCGGTTTAGGTTTCCCAAGGGAGAACATCATTCCCGTATGAAATTTTCATCATATATATTATACCACTCGTTACGGACAATGTCAAGCGATTTGCAGCTTTTGAAATGAAAACGAATATTGTTTGGATCTGTCATAAAAGTATTGCAAAACGGCTCGGAAAATGGTATAATATAAATATATTTGCGGCAAATTTCGAGTGATTTTTGTCTGATACAACATCAAAACAGAGGTGAAACGATGTCAGCAATAAGAAAAACCAAAGAGGACAAGCCTGTTCTCGCGATCTGCTACGATTTTGACAAGACCCTCTCACCTGACGATATGCAGGCGCAGGGTTACATACAGGCGGTCTACGACGGCGACGTACCGTCCTTCTGGAAAGAAACTGATGAAATGGCAGAAGCCAACGAAATGGACTCCAACCTAGCATATATGTTCAAAATGGTTAATGAAGCCCGCGGACGCATCGTGCTAACGCGAAAGAGTTTGCAGGAATACGGCGCAAAGGTCAAGCTCTTCCCCGGAGTTGAGGATTGGTTCGAGCGCATAAGAGAATACGGCTCGGAACACGGCGTGATCGTGGAGCATTACATCATCTCCTCCGGACTGAAAGAGATGATCGAGGGAACTTCCGTTGCAAAGGCAGGCGCTTTCGAGAAGATATACGCGAGCTCGTTCATGTTCGACGACAAGGACGTTCCGATATGGCCTGCACAGGTCATCAACTACACCAACAAGACGCAGTTCCTTTTCAGGATAGAGAAGGGTATCCTTGACGTCAACGATTCCGGCGTCAACGACTATTTTGCACCGGAGGACCTCCGTGTGCCGTTCAGAAATATGGTCTACATAGGCGACAGCGATACCGATATTCCGTGCATGAAACTGGTGAACACGAACGGCGGACATTCGATAGGTGTGTACAATAACGATACCCTTGACAAGTCGAAGGTGTACAAGATGCTGCACGATAACCGTATCCGCTATTTTGCACCTGCGGACTATACCGACGGCTCGAAGCTCGACCTGCTGGTGAAGGCTATCATTGACCGTACCGCGGCAAATGAAGTCCTTGAGAACGTGTATTACGACTGCAAGGACGAGCGCGATCAGAATGACACAAGACGCAGCAATAACGAGGAAAAACGCGACAGGCTCGACCTCATTCTTTCGCTGGACGGCAGCGCTTCTTTCGGCACGACTCACACGCTTATCAAGGAGATGCTCCTGATAGACAGCTGGACTGCCGACGAGATAGAAATGCTCCTTGACATAGCGCTGAACAGACACCCTGTGCGCTATCTTCTGAACGATCTTGACGTCAAATCATTCTATCAGAAGCTTCTCAAAAAGCTGTCCCCGGGGAACGACAAAGCAGCCGAGATTGCGAAATGCTGGGAAAAGACTGAGAATAGCAAAACATAATGCGAGGTGAGCATTTTGGAGTATATCGCAACCAGACTTCAGCCGATAAAGAGCTATCCGACCTATCAGCTCCACGCATTTACGGCTAATGACAAGCTGGGCACTGACAAGGTTTTCAGTATATGTGTTCTTGAAACCCTGAAATGGCTGAGACTGCGCCTTAATCAGTATGATATGCTGCCGCAGGAGCTGACTGCTCCCGAACCGGAGAATTATTAGAGTTTTTCAGTGGAGCAGCTCACATCATTCAATATAAATGTCGGAGCGACAATGGACTGCACATTCATTCCCGGTCAGGGAGTGTGGTCACTGAGGATAACAGAGCCGGATAACGGCGAAAACATCGGTACTGAGACTGAACGTCTTCCCGTCAACGGCAGAACTTTCCGCACCGAAATATCGTTTCGCAGGCACAGTGATAGTGTTGAGATAGGCGTGAGGACGACCTGTTCTGAGCCTTCCGGCTGCAATGAGCCGTGCTCGGTATTTCGTCCGGCTGTCGTGCGTGAGCTTGCCAAAAATCCTGATGTGGGACTTGTCATTGAGGGCTTCCGGCTGAACGGTCAGCCGCTTATGGTGACTAATCAGACCGAGCTGCGAAACCTTGAACGCCTGCTGAATTCCGACGAATTTGATATGCCGCTTGCTATCGTTGCCGACAGCGGATATGAGCAGTCCGTCAGCACGGACATTGCTCTCCCGGACAAGAATGCGCTCTCGTTCACGGGCTTCGGGAGTATGAATTTTACGGCTGACCTGACCGCTGATACGTCCAAGGTCACGATAAAGACCAACGCTGTAAAAACGGGCGGCAAAAAGGCTGAAAAGGAAGCGCCGAAGGACGTTCCGGCTGAAAAAACCGCTGAGAAAAAGCAGCCGGTTTTCTGCTGCGAACGGCTCGCTTTCAAGACAATGGGATTTGCTGTTGTGTGCTTTGTCACTGAGAATTGCTTCGGACTTCTGAAAAACAAACTGGGCATAAGCATTGCTGCGAACGAGATAATTGTCCTTGATAACGGCAGGGAGAGCGAGCGTCTGCACTACTCCGAACCGACAATTGAGAATATCTACAAAAGGCTTAAAATCGAGCTCCGTGATATGCTGAAGCGCAGCGCGTTCACATACGGAGAGGTGCTGTTCTACTCCGACGCAAGGCTTGCCGAGCTCCGCGAAAGACGTCACGAAAACATCTCCCTTGAGGATAAGCTGGCTATTTACAAGCAGGAAAATTCTGAGCTCCGGGCACACAACCGTGAACTCAGCCAGCAGAATACCGACCTGCAAATCGGCGCGGAAAATGTCCGGCTTTTGCAGAAGCAGATGAAAAATCTCGCTGCCGAAAACGAGGAACTGAAAGTTTATATCGAAAACTCCAAAAAGGAGGCGGAGGCCAAGGAGAAAGCCTACCGTAAAGCAGCTGAACTCGTTGCGTTCTACCGTCAGAAAGCCTTTGATACAGCGGAATTTCCAACGTACAAGGACGAGGTCTGCGACTGGGCACGGAGAAATTTCTCCGGGAATATCGTCGTTGCTCCGAGGGCTGAATCTGCCCTCAGGAAGTACAGCGGTGCGCTGGATACCGCCGTTCTCTGCGACGGAATCTACTACCTGAACGCCTATGCAAAATACCGGAAGTCCGAGATCACAGAGGAGGAACTGTCCCTTTACGCCGAGAGCTATAACTGGGAAGTCGGCGGCTGCGGAAGCGGTGCGCTGAGGATCCACCGGGACGATTATGAGGTTCTTGTTGACGGCGAAAAGCACCTCCTCGATATGCACATCAAGTACGGCGTGAGCTCGCAGGTTTTGGTGCGAATTTATTTCTGCTGGGACGAAAATGCGCGAAAAATCGTCATCGGCTATATGCCGGAACACCTTGCGACTGCCTCTCAAAGCACATAACGAAAGCCTCCGGTCGGAGGCTTTTTTATTACCTGATATTGTTACTGTACATTTCAAGAAAGTCAACAAAATCACGTTCGCCGATAAGCACCGTATGGGGCAGGCTGTTTTTTTGTAGTTTTCTTTGCTTAATTGAATTATTGATATTTAATAAGCATATAATATTGGGTTTACCATTCTACTTTTATCTTCGTTTTAGAGTAATGGTTTTCAGGGATCGCATATTCGTACTCAACGTTGATGTTTTCAACATCATATTCATTATAATATCTCATGTCCTTGGTATCCTCGACATTGAGTTCGATTTCTTTCATGGTATTTGATTCAAAATCGAATTCAGTGGTATGTAGGTCAAATGTATTGCTTTCTTCATTCATGACAGGAACCTGAACGATTACCCGTTCATCGCTTATATAAAGAGAGGAAACTTGTGGATTGAAGTCCGGTTCGAGAGTTATGAACTCATTTTTTCTTTCATCAACAAGATATAAGCCCTTTGTAGTATCCATAAAGGTCTTTCCACGTACATTAAACAATCCAAAACCATTTTTCTGTCCTGGACTGAATAGATTTTTGCGGCAGCACTGAGTTATATCTCCGGTTGCCTCATCTATACGGAATACAGCTACATCTCCGCAGTATGGTTCTTCCATAGTACACCAGTCGTATTTTCCAATAACATAAACACAGTTATTCTGATGATCCACGGCTATATCACCGACGTACACAGGTATTTCGCTTCCGCTTTCCAACAACTGTGAGAGGTATTCGTCACGCATTTCACGGTAAGAGCTTTTATTCCCTTCTGCGATCTTATAGCCATCTTTTAACTGGATATTGTCAAGGTCATTTGGCGTAAACGTTACGGAATGCTCAGCATGAAATGTTTTTGTAGCAGTAGCGTCTGTAGTTGTAGCAGTCGAAGTTGTTTCTGTAGCGGTAGTTGTAGTTTCTACAGTTGAAGTTGTTGTTGTAATGGTAGTCGAAGAAGCAACAGCCGTTGTTGTTTGAACTTGTTCTTTTTCAGAATACTCCGAGCTGTTTTTATCACCACACGCTGTAAATATCGCCATACATAACATGGCTGCTAAAATTACTTTTTTCATACTAACCCTCTATTCAATATCTAAGAATTTTTCTATTACGACCATTATCTCTTCAAGACGTTTACCGCCGATACCTTTGATTTTACTGAGTTCCGCCTCAAGTGCTGGGAGATCACTGGTTTTACCCTGTTCTCCGAGAAGCTGATCTCCGTATTGAATAATGAACTTTGTAAGTTCCTCACGATTCATCCTCTTAATCTTCTTATAGGTATCTCTGTCAATAATCTCTTGATTTCCCATATGTAGCTCCTTTACCAGTTATCGCGCATAAGGAAGTCTGCGATATGAACTATCTCAATGCCATTGTCATTGCCTAAAGCAAGCGTATCACGACAAACTACATATTTATGATAGTGATCCTTTATGTCCATGAGGTTGGCGGTCTCACGATCCGAGCCGTCCGGAAGCTGAACGCATACCTGAACATATACTTTTTCATCTCTGCGAACGCCAACAAAGTCAATTTCCTTTGTGTTGTTCTTGCCAATATATACCTCATATCCCCGGCGTTTCATCTCAAGATATACTATATTCTCGAATACAGCTGAGAGCATCTTTGTGTCAAAGCCCATCTGACTGTACTTTATGGATATATCGGAGAGATAATACTTCTCCTGAGTTTTGAGTACAGCTTTACCTTGCAGGTCGTAACGCTGACATGGATAGATGATAAAAGCTTCACTGAGCCACTTCAGGTAGTTGTATATTGACTCAACAGAGAGACTGCGGTTTTCGCTTTTAAGGAATTTTACAATGGTATTAGCTGAGAACGTCATACCAACGTTTTCGATAACGTACCTGACAACTCTGTCGAAAAGCTCCTTGTTGCGTATCTTGTGACGTTTGGAGATGTCTCTTGTGATAACGGAAGCATATATTCCGTCTACTATCTGATACGCTGCCTTTGTATCAAAATTGCTGATACCAACAAGAGGAAATCCGCCATACTGAACATACTCATCGAATACATCCCGTGCCTTGGATTCGTCTTTGTTTTTGAATGTAAGATATTCTCTGAGCGAAAGCGTATAGACTGGGATAGTAACGTACCTTCCGGTGAGATATGTTGATATTTCACTTGACATAAGCTTGCTGTTTGAACCTGTAACGTATAAGTCAACATCGCTGTTTTCGAGCAGATCATTAACAACTTTTTCCCAGCCTTTGATCTCCTGCAATTCATCGAGGAGCAGGTAACAGCGGCCTTTACCGGATATTTCTTTTTTTAAGTCAGAATACATATCCTTTGCAGAATAGTCTTCATATATAATCTCGTTGTATCTGCGTTCAATTATATTTTCCTTTGAAACGACGCGCTTTATGAGTTCATCTGCCACCATTTCAAGTATAGTGGATTTACCGCAGCGACGAACTCCGGCAAGTATCTTAACAATAGGAGAGTCAATAAAAGGCCCTATTGCGTTAATATAATCAGGTCTAAGAATCATAATATCACCTCTGTATTCTATTATACCCAAAACATTTGCAATAGTCAAGAAGTTTTTACTTGTATAGCGAAAAAACTTGAAATATTCATGTGGTTTTTAATTTAAAAAGGAATAAACCGTCCTAAGACGGCTTATTCTCTTGCTCCTGAGGCAGTAATTGTATTTTTATCCGCTCTATCTCATTTTCGCAGGACCGTAGTTGTTCTATGTAATTTTCCTCTTTATATGGTTCTTTTAAAGCAATATACGTTTTCCCTGCAATATCAAGATGTCTCCAGTCAGCTTCCTCGTCTGTGGAAATACCCAACTGCTTTTCTGCAAATCGTGTACTGTAGCCTCTGTTATACTTCATACGGAAAAGGGTTTCAAGGTCGGTGATATGATTTGTTAGCATAGGCAGGTCGTACTCTTTGCATATGCGTTCGATAAGCTTCATATCAAAGTTGTAGTGGGCAGTTACCAGCTCGCTGTCATAGCAGAACTCTATGAACTGCCAATAAGCATCTTCCATTGTTGTTCCATAGTTTTTCAGCGTATTCCTTGTTCATCTTCGGTACGTTTTTTAAGTATCTGCAAACGTACTTTGAGCATTTTCATAAGGATCTTATCCCCGGAAGTCAACTTGCTGAAATCAAAACCGCCTCTGAGATAAAAATGTCCTATTTGTTTTTGCTGTTCAGCGGTCAGCACCTTTTCCCAGAACGGCTGCATCTCATGCTCTCTGCCGGGATTTGATCCTACCGCAAACAAAGCGATTTTCTTCCCGGACAGCTTGTCAAGATTTTTGGTGATGAGCTTAATACCGTTGAAACCTCCGGCATACATTCCGCCTCCGTAAATTATCGTGTCATAACCGATAATATCGGAAATCTCAGCATTTTCTTTGATGTCGCAATCAAGTTCCTGTGCGATCCACTCAGCGTATGTTTTAGTGTAACCTGATTTAGACTTATAAGCAACTATCGTTTTCATGTTATTCTCCTTCTTTGATTGTTTTATAAAGCTTTCTGGCGAGTATTGCCGCGTATATCCCCAGCAAGGTGAATATTGCAGATTTTGTAATGATAGCCGATATCGGAAGATCAACTCCCGAAACGAGTTGTACGGCTGTCTGAAAAATCACCAATATCCCTACTACAATTATTCCAATCAGAAGAACGGAAAGCAGCACCACACCGAATGAGTTCCTTTTCTTCAGCAGATAAAGGCATATGAAAGCTGTGGGACTTATTATCCCCATATCGAGGATATATGTGATCTCTGTTGTATAGACCTCTATGAGCTGCAGCCTTCCGAACGAAGAAACGATATCCGGAAGCCAGGCAATAAAAGTTGATATTCCCGAAAGCACCAGAAAGACTGTATATGGTTTTCCTGAAAGTATATCGGGTACATCAAAGTGTTCACCTGATATTCTGTATATGCCGGTGATGAAGGCAAAAAAAGTGCATACAAAAAGAGCGGTATACGCCAGAAATAACATATTGTATGTTACTCCGAAGCACAGGCTCGCTGCATAATACAACAGCCACGCAAGTACCGAGACAAGCAGCAGAAAGCTGAGTTTATCCTTCTTCTTCACATCATATATCACTAATATTGCAGTCAGTGGAATACCAACAAAAAGCATACACATATCGCTTCCGATAAAAATCGTCGCTTTAAGATAGCTGTCACGGGCATATATACCGCTGCCCCACATCTTTATAGTTTCGCCGTACTGATTCACTGTTTCATACGTTTTGGAAGTATCCCACGAAAGCATACCGCACAGAGTTATCATGATAAGGAGCACAATAGCGGCAGTGGACAAAATGTGCATCATTTGGAATTTACGCATCATTTTCCTCTTTCAGCTCATTCAGCCTGTTGCAGAGTTTTTCAAGTGCCGTGCAGTAAACTCGCTGCTCCTCTTCTGTCAGGCAATCGAACAGCTTATACACGAATTGAATGTTCTGATCTGATTTTTTTGTCCGGATATGATTAGCCGCTTCAGTCTTGACAAGCCTTATTGCACGCTTGTCTTTTTTGTCGGGAACGACCTCCAGAAAGCCCTTATCTACAAGGCGATCAACTATCTGTCTCATACTCTGATGCGTAACGCCGGAAAGCTCAGACATCTGCTTGAGCGTTGGTGGCTCGGGAAACGCCTCTATCATTGCAATAGCAAGCCATTGTTTTGCGGTAATATCCACAAGTCCGTTATCCATTATAGCCTGAAGTCTGTTGGAGCAGATAAAGATGTTTACAAAGGCGATGATCCTCGGATCCATGTTTTCAAAATCGTACATAAGCAACCTCCTTCAAATATATGTAGTATATTCCCTATATACGCAGTATACTACATATATTTAGATTTGTCAAGAACTATTTTGATTTTTCAGTATTTTTTCAAAACGGCGAGCTGTGTGACTGCCGTTTTCTTTATGCTGCCAGAGGAATAGTTCCGAGAGCTTCGATCATCATGTCCGTTATCTCGATATGCTCCAGCTTATACGCAGGAAACTCCATTCGTATCAAATCTCCGGCTCTTATGAAGCGTGAGGTTCTAAAAGTTATGAACACCAAATTAGACAACATGCTGAAAATATCCGTCAACGGTACGGAGCTTACCGCAACACTTGCCGACAGCACCGCCGCAAAAGAGCTTGCAGAGAAGCTGAAAGCAGAGCCGGTGACCGTTACCCTGAACGAATACGGTGGATTTGAAAATGTCGGCAAGCTGCCGTGGTCGCTTACCAAAACAGATGAGAGTATCGTGACCGAAGCGGGAGATATTATGCTTTATCAGGGCAATCAGATGACGATCTTCTATAACTCGAATTCATGGAGTTATACGAGGCTCGGACATATCGACAATATCACAGGCGAAGAACTTGCAAAGCTGTTCGGTGAGGGGAATATCACCGTAACACTATCATATTAAAAACGGAGGTATCTGAGATGAAAGAAGAAATGTTGATTTTAACACAGGAATGGGACAAGACCTTCCCGCAGTCCGACAAGGTAGATCACAAGAAAGTGACATTCCATAACCGCTATGGTATCACACTCGCAGCCGATATGTATATCCCGAAAAACGCCGAAGGAAAGCTCCCTGCTATCGCTGTCAGCGGACCGTTCGGCGCGGTCAAGGAGCAGTGCAGCGGTCTGTATGCTCAGACACTTGCGGAGCGCGGTTTCTTGACTATCGCATTTGATCCTTCCTTTACAGGAGAAAGCGGAGGTCAGCCTCGCTATATGGCTTCTCCCGACATCAACACCGAGGACTTTCAGGCGGCTGTCGATTTTCTGTCCGTGCAGGATAATGTCGATGCAGACCGTATCGGAATATGCGGTATCTGCGGCTGGGGCGGTATGGCGATCAATACAGCAGCCCTCGATACCCGTATCAAGGCGACTGTCGCCTCTGGTCGGATCAGCTACAACAAGAGGTACTTTGAACGGATCATAGCCTCTGGCGACACATTCGACGGAAGCGTAGAACGACTTGAGGTCGATACACATATACACTTGTCCCATACATACGCCCCCCTCACTCATCTGTTGGTATCAATTATTTTATCACAGAACATCTGTTCCGTCAATGAGCTAAAGGCATTTTCTATAAAATCGTCACTGTATACAAATCATCCGAACATATTTTCGGCAAAATGGCCAAACACGGATTGAATGAGAAAAATATAACAGATCAATTATTTATAATCAGCGGCTTTAATCTATTGATTTTTTTGTTGAAATATGCTATAATAAATTAAATATAGAATCTTGCGAAAGGTGGTATAGTTATGCTCCCAGAAGAAAAAGCTCGCGTAAAAATTGATGATAAACTCAATAAAGCCGGCTGGTATATAGTTGACAGGGACGAGTATGTCCCACAGACTACTTCTGCCATTAGAGAAGCTCTAACTCAGGGCAATAAAGAGAGCGACTATCTGCTTTTCATAGACAACAAGGTTATCGCCGTTCTTGAAGCAAAGAGAGCTGATAATCCGCTGGGAGAAGATGTTGAATCACAGGCAGAGAACTATGCCCGTACTCCGCTTTCATGGTACGGATTATGGGAAGACGGCTTCATTCCACTTGTATATATGTCAAACGGCGAGAAGATACTATTCAAGAATCTTCTTTCCGGAGACGAGGAGTACGCAGAGATCGATTCTATACATACCCCTAAGCAGATGCTTCGTATGATTAAGCGTTCCTCTGAATACGGCGCTCTGCCTAAGCTTGAGCAACTGTCTCTCAGAGACTGCCAATACAACGCAGAACTCAACTTTGAGAAGTCCATAAAGAACGGAAAGAAGAAGAATCTGGCAGTTCTTGCAACCGGCAGTGGAAAGACCTATCTGGCTTGCCTTGCAAGCTACCGTCTGCTCAACTATACCTCCACAAAGCGGATACTGTTCCTTGTAGACAGAAATAACCTTGCAAGACAGACTGAAAGCGAGTTCAGCCAGTTCAATATGACTGAGAATAAAAAGGAAATGAACGCCCTTTATGATATAAGAAGGCTTAGACACGAAGGTGATATAAAGGGAGATATCGTCATTTCCACTATTCAGAAACTGTTTGCTATAATGACAGGACAGGCTGTAAGCGACGATGATGAAGATGCTGAGGATGAGCGTATCGCTGAAGCATCTGAAAAGAAGGACGATACCGTTATTCAGCTCGGCGATGATCTGAAGATACCGCCGGATTATTTACAGCTTATCATCGTTGATGAGTGCCATCGTTCGATATACGGCAAGTGGAAGGCTGTACTTGATTACTTCAAAGGCGCTAACATACTCGGCCTTACAGCTACTCCTACTCCAGAGGCATACGCCTATTTCAATAATAACATTGTCGAAAACTACACCTATGAGCGTTCAGTAGTTGACGGCGTTAACGTTCCAGCCCGTGTATACCGTATCATGACGGAGGTTACCGAATACGGCGGTTCGCTTGATAAGGGTACATCTGTTACAGAAACAGCAAGAAGGACAGGTAACGATACAACCTATACCGTTGATCAGGACAAGGATTACGATGCTAAACTGCTGGACAGATCAATCACCAATCGTGAGCAGATACGTGAAGTGCTTAGAGAATTCAAAAAGGCCATATATGACGACCTTTATCCGGAACGTGAAAAGTCGTGGGAATACATACCTAAAACGCTTATCTTCGCTAAGAACGATAATCATGCTACTGAGATTGTAGAGGCTGTAAAGGACGTATTCAAGCGCGAGTTCCCGAACGAAGAAGTTCCCGAGCATTTTGTTCAGAAAATCACTTATTCATCCGATGATTCAAACGGACTTATCCGCGACCTGCGTAATGAGAAGGACTTCCGTATTGCAGTAACAGTAACTCTCGTTGCTACAGGTACGGATGTTAAGCCTCTGGAAATTGTACTCTTCATGAAGGACGTATTCTCTGAGGTACTGTATACACAGATGAAAGGCAGAGGCTGTCGTGTTATCAACGAAGATAAGCTCCGTGAAGTAACGCCCAATGCCGATGTCAAAGAATGCTACTACATTGTCGATGCTATCGGCGTAACAGAACATGAAAAGGATATACCGGGGCCTGGCCCCGGTCCAAGTCCTGTTAAACAAAGGCTGACACTCGAACAGCTGTTGGAGCGTCTGTCGCATAATGAGCTGAGCGACGATAACCTGTTCCTGCTCCGTGACTATTGTGCTATGATAAACAGGCGTTATGAGGATAACCGTTTCTTCGGACATCATCTGCAATACTTCATTGACAACTACGGCTACTCTCCGAAAGAGCTTGCAGCAGCGATACAGGAAGCTTTTGACGACGGAAAGCTTCCTCCTTATATAAGTCCTTCGGATGACAACCATATCCGTATGGCTCTTATCGACAGGCTTATCAGCAATATCCCTGCAAGGAAGAAGCTCCTTGAACTGAGACAGGGCTACATCCTCACAACTGACGAAGATCCCGATACGCTTATAAGTGCTGGCTTCTCAAAGGAGACTGCCAAGACATATACCGAGAACTTCGCGAAATACATCAACGACAACAAGGACAGTATTGAGGCTCTGCGTATCATATACAACTCGGAAGATACGCTGATAACTCACTCTATGCTTGTAGACCTGAGAGACAGGCTTCTGTCTGAGAGCAGCCACTTCAGTGCTCCTCAGCTGTGGAAGTACTATAAGACACTCGATCCGGGCAGTGTTGACGACCTTGATACAAGAGCTAATGTAAAGGCTCTCACTAACCTGATACAGCTTGTCAGGTACGCATACAAGAAGAATCCCAAGCTGACCAGCCTTATGAACGGATTTGTTCAGCGTTTCAACCTGTACTGCGGTCAGACTCAGCGTGACCTCTCCGAGGATCAAACAGATGTTATGCGGCAGATAGCTGAATTCATCGTTAATGACGGCGCTATCACTGCGGCAGAACTCAACGACATAGACGCCGACCTCTGGAGGCAGGGCATCCGTGTATTTGGAAAGCCTCAGCTGTTCGGCGTGGAAATTACAGCATTATCAAGAATATTACTAAAGGCGGCTTAATATATGGCAAACCAGAAAACAGAATCGGCACTGCTCAAAAAGGTATGGGACATCGCAAACGTAATGTCCTCGGCAGGCGTTGGATTTACCGACTACATAACCCAGCTCACATATATCCTGTTCCTGAAAATGGACGATGAAAAGGAAGAATTCGGTCTCGGCAGTTCCATTCCCGAGGACTGCAAGTGGAAGGCTCTTATCAAGGAGAACGGCGACGATCTCGTTAAGAAGTATGAAGAGATACTGAAAACTCTCTCAGATGAGAAAGGTCTTATCGGTACTATCTTCACAAGAGCTACAAACAAGATAGACCGTCCCGTTATGCTCAAAAAGGTTCTTGATATGGTATCTGAGGAGAACTGGTACCTTATGGACGGCGACTTCAAGGGTGCTATCTATGAGGGTATCCTTGAAAAGAACGGACAGGACAAGAAGAGCGGAGCAGGTCAGTATTTCACGCCGAGAGCGCTTATCTCAGCAATCGTGGACGTTATTGATCCGAAGATAACTGAGACTGTTGCCGATAAAGCAGTTCCGAGATTGATACAAAGAATACCGCAAATAGGCGCTATTTCAGGGCTTTTTGCGAATGGCAGACCGATGAGGTCTTATTTTTTGCCCCGCCGCCGGTGCGCTGAATGCGGCTGGGTGCAAAATTTAACGAACCCAGTAGGTTCGTTAAATCTTATCTGGGTTCGTTAAAATATAGAAAGCCGCCGAGTGGAATGTACCACTCAGCGGCTTTTTTCATACGCCCAGATGCTTTTCAAATACTGCCATGATTTCTTCGACACGTTTATCGCCGATGCCCTTGATCTGACGTAGGTCTTTCTCTACCTCACGCAGATCGATGGACTTGCCGTCTTTCTCCAGTAGTCCGTCAGCGTAGCGCATCAGAAAGGCTTGCAACTCCTCACGGCTCATTTTCTTTATTGCACAGTAGGTATCTCGGTCGATAATCTTCTGTTCTGGCATAGATTCACTTCTTTCAGTCGTTAAATATAGAATCGAGTTTTGTTTTCAGCGTACCATTCTTTGCAAGTGGCAGAGCATCAAATTGACGAAGGTGATGCTTCTTAATCGATTCCCCACCTTCAAAGCCAAGAATGAAGTGAAGAGCTATTCCTGCTCTTTGGAGCAGATCCATCATCTCCATCATATCAAGCTCAAGGGCTATGCCCAGCGCAACAGCCGTTTTCTTCTTCGGCTTATAGTTGACATTGCAGCGAATAGCGGAAAACAGCTTCCTGTCAATATTGGCTTTCTTGTAAAGCTCGATTTCATCAGCGCCGCGCTCGTTAATCAGTCTGAAAAGGCACTGCTGAAATGTTTCTTCGCCATTGTCAAGCAACCGGTCAAGGCTTGTATCCGCCGGTAAAGGCGTATAAGATGCGGAAAGCACCTCATCTTCAGCATCTTCAAGCATAGCAGCCGCTCTTCTGCGGTGGATATATTCTTCTCCGCTAATGGAGTATTCATCGCTGTACATCTTCTTTATGCCGAATTCGTCTATATATTCATCAATAGCACCGACCAGTTCCGATGACAGTTGAAAAGACTCCTTATCAAATACAACAAGAATTATATCCATATCGTGTGTAAGGAGATACTTGCCTATCTCCGAAAGCGCTATATCAAGAGCTTCGTTCTTCGGGAAACCGTATACACCTGTCGCAATAAGCGGAAAAGCAATACTCTCAGCCTTGACCTGCTCCGCGAGTGCAAGAGTATTTGAATAGCAGGAACGCAGTATATCGCGTTCATTATGCTTACCGTCAATCCACGCAGGTCCGACGGTATGTATTATGTATTTCGCATGGAGGTCAAATGCAGGAGTTATAGCAGCTTGTCCCTGCTCCATTTTGCCTATCTTTACGCGCTCTGCAAGCAGCTTCTCCTTGCCAGCCGCCTGATATACAGCGCTGTCAGTTCCGTCACCGATAATCGGCTCAGGATTTGCAGTGTTCACTATAACGTCTGCTTCGACCTTTGTTATATCATTCCTGATTATATGAAACGGCATATTATCGCCTCCGGAATCTATTATGATATGAATCTGGCACATAAATGACATTTTAGATATTGTAACATATTTCACAATTTATTTCAAGCCAAACTTCGTAAAAATGTTTATTATTTCAACTGCTACATATAGTTGATCGTAAAACCTTCATTTTCCTCAAATTTTAATTATCGTACTTAAAACAGCAACATCAAGTCTTGCACGCAACAGTAAAAAAGAAGCACCGCCCGTAGGCGGTGCATATAATATTATAATCCAACAATTTCATTTATTGAGAATAGTGCGGCTTTACCAGAGATAATTACTTTATCTCCAACACATTCACAGTACAGGATACCGGTACGGTGGGAGGTTTGAAAAGCTGGGATTTGAGGTTTGTTCAGCCGTTTGCACCAGTACGGAGCAATCATACAATGCGTTGAACCGGTAACGGGATCCTCGTTCATACCGTACTTTGGAGCGAATACCCGTGAAACGCAGTCGTATTCCGTACCCTTGGCAGTAACAGCAACACAAGCTCCGTCCAGTTTGGAAATAAGCTCCATATCAGGCTGCAAGTCCCGAACTTCGTCTTCATTCCTGAGGACAAATAGAATATCGCGATCCGTGTATGCTGCAAGTGGGATAGTTCCGAGAGCTTCAATCATTGTATCAGTTATCTCGATATGTTCCAGCTTATAAGCCGGAAACTCCATTCTTATCAGCTCATCGCTCTTTTGAACGGTGAGCTCACCGATTTGACCATAAAGGTTGATAGTATCCACATCCTGGGCATAGTAATTGAAGAGTACGAACGCAGTTGCCAGAGTAGCGTGACCGCAGAAATCAATCTCACTCTTGGGAGTAAACCAGCGGATATGATAATGGTCATTCTCTTTGACAACAAATGCAGTCTCCGACAGATTGTTCTCATCTGCGATACTCTGCATGATATCTTCACTTGGGAACGAGTCCAGAACGCTTACAGCAGCGGGATTACCTGAGAAAATCTTATCTGTGAAAGCGTCAACGACGTATTGTTTCAATTATTTCACCTGTGATTTTAGTTTATTTCTTGATTCTGACATAGTACTTCGTATCGTCTTGGTGATGGATATACCCGCCGTTATTCAGCATAGCTCTGAGAGAAGCTGGATTATCCCTGTTAACACGCAGATATATTTCATCATCCTGAACATCGTCTCTTATCTCGTCGATGAGGAGTTTAAGTCCCTGAGAAGCATAGCGTTTACCGCGATATTCAGGAGCTATGTAGTAGCCGATATGTCCTGCTCCCTCAATAAGCGACTGGCAGAGATAATGGCGGAAGTGAAATGTGCCAACGATAGTATCATCATCCCACAGGTAATATACTGTCTGCGGAACATATCCTTCTGGTAGCTTTTCGCCCTTTGATTGAGCAATAATCGTTTCAAGAGCAGAATCAAAATCATCACGGCTTATATCAGGATAATCGTTTAGAAAACCGTTCTCTTCAACAGGAATACTGCGCTGAAAGAGCCACTCTTTCTCTATATCTTCGTAGTTAGCAGGTTTTATTATCAGCATATTTACTGTTCTTGCCTGCGGAAAATTTCGAGTGACCTTCTCATAGATATCAATGAAGCTGATAACGCATACTTCTGTATAACCTGAAAGAGTTCTGCACATAGTCTCAAAGTCAGATAAGTGACGTTCGAGCGTGTAGGTGCTGTCAATGAATATCGGATCGTACCTCCAGCCGACACAATTGACGCCTATCGCTTTTGAGAGAGTAATAAAGTTCTGCATGACCTGCTCCTTCGGCGGAACATTCAGTTCAACGTCCTTTCCGTAGGGAGTAATTGTCACGAACCAGTATTGATGAAACCTTTTCAGCTCGTCAATATACTTCAGCATCGGAGCAGGATTCTTTGTACAGAAGGCTATGCAGTCAACTACTTCAGGATCCAACTCATATCGCGTTATCCAGTCCTGTCGATACGGATTCCGCACAAGAACGTAGCCTTCTCGTATACGGTTCATGAACCATTCAGAGTAAAATGCGGGAATATCAGTCCGCATTCCTGTGTTTATAATCATAATTCTCCTTATTCTCTCAGCTGTATCATATCGGTACAGCTGCTTTTTTATTCTCACGCCGCCCCGTAATGGGGCGGTAGAGCTTGGAATCAGTATTTTTCTTATTATACTAAGGATTGAAATACAATGTCAAGATAGAATTCCTATTATTTTGATTTTGTAAATATATATAATTATTATGAAATAATAATTATTTCATAATTCAATTGAATTTTTTCTTCATTTGTAGCCAATTCCTATTATTTGTCCTTTCCGTATATATATGATTATATTGATACCATGTTCGTGGTAATCAAATTCAGAAAGGAGGAACGATCGATGTCTCAACAACGTTATCTGACCTGTGGCGTGGACAGCACAATACCGCTGGAATTACAGCTATTCCTTTGGGAGTGCGTAGACCGTATGCCTGCTCTGCGTGACTACCTACAGGTATTCCAACTGAAACCGGTAGGAATACTACAGTCCATAACGCACAGCTCGGAAGAGCCTGCATATAAAATGGAATATGTTATTCCTATGGATAATCCAATCGCCGAGAAAGTCTATATAATCGATGATGGCGACCACAGCACTATGCTTTTAGCAGAAGAATATTGAATGTAAAGCCAGCCCCTTCGGGGGCTGGTTCTTTCTATTTATGGAGTTTTTTACAATGGAAGATAACAAGAAGAACGCACTGTACTGCTCCAGATGTGGAGCTCTTATCGTCGAAGATGAGGACTATGAGGAGGTAAACGGCGAGATAGTCTGCACCGACTGTTATGAAAGGTTCACATCAACCTGCAACCGCTGCGGTGAGGTTGTATGGACAGATGATAGCTACGGTGACGAATATACCACGCTTTGCCGTCACTGTTACGAAAACCACTATACTCGCTGCTCCTGCTGCGATGCATTACTGCATGAGGATGACGCTTATCATCTCGACGGATACGACTACTGCTCAGAATGCTACCACGATGAAGTTGACAAGAACCGCTCTATCCACGACTACGGCTACAAGCCTGACCCTATATTCTACGGCGATTCTAAGCGGTATTTCGGCATTGAGCTGGAGATTGATGGGGCTGGTAAAGATAGCGATAATGCTGACGAGCTACTTGCTATCGCCAATAGGGGCGATGAGCATATTTACATTAAAGGTGACGGCTCATTAGATGACGGTATGGAGCTTGTAAGTCATCCTGCAAGCCTTGAATATCACAAGAATTATCAGTGGGAGGAGATAATGAAAAAAGCTATATCTCTGGGATATCGCTCACATCAGACCTCGACCTGCGGACTGCATATCCACGTAAACAGAAGCAGTCTCGGTGAGACACACGATGAACAGGAAGACGTTATAAGTCGCATCCTGTTCTTTGTTGAGACACACTGGGCGGAACTCCTTAGATTCAGTCGTCGTTCTGAGTATTCGATGAACCGCTGGGCGGCTCGTTACGGCTATGAGAAGACAGGACGTGAGATACTGGATAGACTGTGGTCTATTGACACAACATAGAGCATCTGAATAGAGACTCATATTATAGTCATCCTATACTATTTATAACTCTCGCAGGACTTCCCACAGCTACCATGTTTTCGGGAATATCCTTTGTGACCACCGAGCCTGCACCGATAACGGCATTGTCTCCGATCGTCACGCCTGGAAGAATAGTTGAGTTTGAGCCGATCCACACATTCTTACCAATGTGAATAGGTTTCGGTATCAGGTCGTGACGTTCTTCGGGCAGAAGTCCGTGGGCACCGTATTGTGACCGATCAGCGCACCGTCACCTATGTAAATACCGCCCTGATCCTGAAATTTACAGCCTGCATTGATGAACACGCCTTTTCCGAGATTAATGTTCTTTCCGCAGTCCGTATAAAACGGTGGAAACAGCCCTACCTCAACAGGCGCACCGATCAGCTCCGACATCAGCGCATTGATCTCATCGGGAGTATGATAATGATTATTGATCTCCATTGTGATGCGGATAGCTTCCTGACTGAGCCTGTGCATCGTCTGATGCACACCACACTCCGCCTTGACTTGTTTTCCGCTGTTCATGAAATCAAGGAATTCTTGTGTTGTCATCGCTGTTTCCTCCGTGATAGCTTTATTTCAGATACTCATTATAAAACGCTTCGAGCTTATCAAACGGAATGACCTTCTTTTCACCGCCGTCATACAGATCGGTATGAGAAGCTCCCTCAATAATGAGAAGTTCCTTGTTATCGGTGTATTTGCTGTCCTTCGTCATATTCTCGTAAGCGTCCCTGCCGAAATAACAGGAGTGAGCCTTTTCACCGTGAACGATCATCACAGCGGAGCGTATCTCATTGCTGTATTGCAGGATAGGCATATTGATAAACGACATACAGCCGATCTTGTTCCAGCCGCCGTTTGAATTGAGCGAGCGTGGGTGATAGCCTCTTTCGGTCTTGTAGTATGCGTGGTAGTCCTTGACAAAGTAGGGAGCGTCTTCCGGCAAAGGATCAATAACACCGCCGCCAAGCTCATACTCGCCGGACTGATAATCCCTGATACGCTGGGCATTCAGAGCAACCTTTTTCTCATAACGCTTTTCTTCACTGTCCTCGCTGTCGAAATAGCCATTTGCATTCACTCTTGTCATATCGTACATGGTAGATGCAACAGTCGCCTTGATACGGGTATCCAGTGCCGCTGTATTCAGAGCCATACCGCCCCAGCCGCAGATGCCAAGGATACCAATGCGTTCAGGATCAACATTTTCCTGAATCGAGAGGAAGTCCACCGCTGCCATAAAGTCTTCCGTGTTGATGTCGGGAGAAGCCATGTATCTCGGCTGTCCTCCGCTTTCACCCGTAAAGGACGGATCGAATGCAATGGTCAGAAATCCACGCTCTGCAAGT
>CACYSQ010000011.1 GCA_902777125.1 Ruminococcus flavefaciens | reverse complement strand
GAAGACCATGAAGATCACAGTCGAGTATGACGATCACGTCTTCAGCGGCCTCCTTGAAGAGAGGTAAGGACATTTATGTCCTAAGCAAATACGTTACACGCGCGTGCGTTAAAACGTGCGTAAAAAATCCCCTCTGAGATATTTCTCGGAGGGGACATTTTTTGTAAGAAAATACCGCCTGTTCTCAGACGGTAACTTTCAGGGGCAGCCATACTATCAGCAACCCCTTCGCGTATAATGTTTTGATTGGTGGAGGCGAGGGGAATTGAACCCCTGTCCGAAAGCTCATTCATGCAACTTTCTACGAGCGTATTTTACCTATTATGATTCCCTGTGATCACCGCCGATAAACGGGCTGAAAAAACAGGTAGTCCGTATACAATTGACGGACACGGACACTTCCGCCAATCGTTCACCGCTCATCGATGCCCAAGCGAGAGCCGCGGTACTCTCTCGGTGGACAGAAGCTGACTTAAGCGCTATTTCTAGAAACTGTAATGTTATTTCTTGCGTTTATATTTAAACGTGGCGCAGGTTATGGAGATCACGCCATTCTCCGCTCGCTTATCACACTTCAAAACCCCCGTCGAAACCTTTACGCCCCCATTTCTGAGGGATAAGGGTGGGAAACGCAAGCTTCCTGTGATAGTGTACGCTTATTATACACCAATCATACCTTTTTGTCAAGGGCTTTTCCGTCGAAAAAAAGAGGGGGACGGAAATCTCCGTCCCCTTACTATAATATCATCTTTCTATCAGCCATTGAACAAAGGCTTTCTTATCGTTCGGGTCGTATCCGGCGCGTTCGTAGAAATCGAGCGTGGACTGTTCCTTAGAGCCGGTCATAAGCATCAGTCTTGTGCAGTTATCCCTTACGGCAATATCCTTTGCGAAGTTCAGGCAGGCTGTTGCGAGACCTCTCTTGCGGTAGTCCTTGTCAGTGATGACGTTCTCGACCAATGCGTAGGGACGCTGACCGCGTGTGAGGTTGGGGATAACAACACAGATACAGGAGGAAACGATCCTGCTGTCCTCCTCTGCGACTATGACGTGGTGGGAGCTGTCGGACATTATCGTATCCCATATCCCGAGGACACGCTCGTCAAGCTCCGGGAACGGGTTGTCGTGGAGCTGCATATATAGCGTAAGCAAGCCCTCAAGGTCACTTTTTACTGCTTCTCTTATCATGATGATCTCTCCTTTTGACCTGACAGCTTTCCGGAACAATTACAGCAGGGTTATCTCCTGCTTTTCCGCGTCAACACGCGCCATAGCTCCGTATGGGAGTATAGCTCGCGGAGTTCCGTGACCGAAGTTCACGTTATAGAGTATCGGCAGCTTCGGGTCGTCCACGACCTCACGCCACACGTCCTTGTACTCCTCATAATACTTCTCGTTCATGGGCTTGCCGACGATGATACCGTTGATATTGCTGAAAACACCAGCGCTTTTCAAAGCCGTCAGGTATTCTCTCAGCATTTCGGGAGGAGGCATGACCTCGCTCGTTTCCGAAAATAGTATCTTGCCGCACCATTCCTCGGCTGTGGGGAAGATATTGTATCTTCGGGTGATCTCGCTCTGTTTTGCGAAGTCCTCTTTTAGCTGCGGACATATCTCAAATTCATTGGCAAGTAGCTCGGCATATCTTTCGGCGCTGCCTGCAAGTAGCATTTCACCCATGCTGTCCACACAGCCGCCGAGGAGCTCGCCCTCGAACACGGGACTGCCCTGCAAGAGCTCATAGCCGTGCTCCTCTTTGCGGGAGGCAGGCATAGTTCCGACAGCGGCGGCAGAGAAGTCCGTTCTGTCCCCGTACCATGTATCGGACGGAGTTATCTTTCTGCCGTGATAGGGCTTGAAGCAGCTCTCAAACTGCGCCTTTGAATAGGGGAGCATATCTCCCGAAAACTCCGCGATATCGCACAAGAAAGCCTGCCCGTAGAAGGTCTGCAAGCCGAGTCTTCGGAGCATGAAGTGATTATTGGTAGTATCCGAAAATCCCAGAAAGAACTTAGGGTGCTGACGGACAGCGTCCATAAACTCCCTGTCTTCCATGAGATAGGGAAAGGTGCGGAAAGTTTCAATGCCGCCGATAGCGGTTATGATACCCTTTACGGAGTCATCGAGAAAAGCGGCTTTCAGATCAGCGGCACGGGCTTCCGGGTGAGCAAGAAGATACTCGATGCCCATGAGTGCGTGTTCGGTGAAAACGGGTTCGAGACCGAATTCACGGAGCTTTTTTGTGCCGAGCTCCTTCTGATGAGCGCAGAAGCTCTCTCCGAGAAGTCCGCTCGAAAGGCTTATTACAGCGACCTTATCGCCATTTTTCAGCGGCTGCGGGTATATCATTGTGAAGACCTCTCGTTACTGGTTGCGTGATTTGAGATTGCGGTCTATTTCGCGGTTTGCGTCGCGCTTTGCTATATCAGCCCGCTTGTCGTAGAGCTTCTTGCCCTTGCACAGACCGAGCTGAACCTTGACCTTCGAGTCCTTGAAGTAGAGGCTCAGGGGAATGAGCGAAAGTCCCTCCTGTTTGAGAGTGCCGTAGAGCTTGTTTATCTCACGCTTGTGCATGAGAAGCTTTCTCACTCTCAGGGGATCGCGGTTGAAGATATTGCCCTTTTCGTAGGGTGAGATGTGCATTCCGCGGACGAAAAGCTCGCCCTTGTCTATGGAGCACCAGCTGTCCTTGAGGTTGACGGTGCCCTGACGAATGGACTTGACCTCAGTGCCGACAAGCTCGATGCCTGCCTCATATGTTTCAAGCACGAAGTAATCGTGTCTTGCCTTGCGGTTTTCGGCTATGGTCTTAGTACCCTTTGATCTCATTCTGAAAGTCTCCTTTTAATATGGGGAAAAGGTTGATTTAATGTTAAACGATAAAAAATTATCGTGTAAATTGCACAGCGACGGTATATTCCACCGTACCTGTTATTGTATAGCGTTACAAATTTATCGTTATTCGATAAATAACTATTGACAAACGCTAATTTTAGTGGTAAGATAAAATCATCAAAGGGAAGCGCAAAGCTTCCGGATGGAGGTTTAATATGGGAAAATCATCTGAAAAAAACAAAAACATCAGAAACATCAACAGGATAGGCAAGATCATGAAGATCATACTCAGGATATGTCAGGTCTTCACCGTTATCGCGTTCGTGGCTGTTGCCGGCCTCATGATCCTGCTCGCAGCCGTACCGCTCGACAGCATCAAGATAAGGTCGAGCTTCCACCTCGATGTTGACTACAAGACCTCGGATTTCGACAGCAATAACAGCGATCTCCAGCTCAACAACAAGAAGCACAGCTTCGATATCGAGGGCTTCGCGGTAAAGCTCTACACCAAGACCCACAAGACCGATGATGTCAACAGTATGCTCACCGTTGACGGTGACGTTGAGGAGATAACCGGCAGTGAGCTCCGTCTTTTCGCCATGAAGAAGCTCATAGTCGCTGAACTGTTCTTCATCGCCTCGTTCATCGCCTTTATGTTCGGCGCAAAGCTTGCAAAGGCACTCCAGAAGTGCGATACGCCCTTCACGGACGATATCGTCACAAAGCTCACACGCTTCGGAAAATCGCTCATTCCTCTCGGTATCATCTCGCTCTTCACAAGCGGCATAAGCACCGGAATAATCATTCCCCTGCTGATACTGTTCCTGTTCATAAGCCTGTTCAAGTACGGCGCAGAGCTACAGAAGGCTGCCGATGAAACTATATAAGGAGGAAATATGGCTATAATCCTCAGACTTGACCGCGTTATGGCTGACAGGAAGATCAGTCTGAATGAGCTAAGCGAGCGTGTCGGGGTGAGCAATGTCAACCTCTCAAAGCTGAAGACCGGAAAGGTCAGCGCGATAAGGTTCTCGACCCTTGACGCGATATGCAGGACTCTTGACTGCCAGCCGGGAGATATCATGGAATACTCCCCTGTTGAAGATAATTGAATTATACACCAAAGAAGACTTATTGTCAACCGCGAAAAAGAGCATATCAGAACGAAGGGGACGCAGATGCGTCCCCTTATTCGCGCTTATGCAGGGCACCCTTCGGGAGTTCACCATAGGAAGGAACGGCGAGGGCGCCGTTCCCTACAAATTGTTTCTGGCTTGCTGCATCATATGGCACGGGCGGAGAATATCCGTCCCTGCTTATCTTCAAACTATGCACTAAGCACTAAAAACTTGCAACTTATTAGTGATAATAGCCAAATCTTCAAATCAGGCAAAAATACTTCTTCACTTTTTTAAATAATTATGTTATAATGATAGGGTAAGTAACCAGCTCCGGAGGTGGCTTTTGCCTTGAATACCCTGTTCATTTCCGACCTCGACGGCACTTTCCTCGACCCAAAGGGTGAGCTCACGCCGTTTGCAGCGGATACCATAAACGCCCTCACGGCAGCAGGTGCAAACTTCACCTTCGCTACTGCAAGGTCGGTCTATTCCGCAAAGCCGCTCATGTCCCCTGCGGATATCCGCATACCCTGTCTCCTCATGAACGGCGTCAGTCTCTACGACCTGCGGTCGGAACGCTGCATCAGCAATGAGTTCATACCGGTCAGCGCATCGGCGGAAATACTCCGCGCCTTTGAAAAGCACGGCGTTCACTGCTTCATGTACAGGATAGACCATGACGTCCTCATCTGCTACTACTCCGCTCTCACCACAAAGGTCATGCAGAGCTTCGCGGAATCCCGCAAAAAGCAGTACCTCAAACCGTTCGTGCAGCTCGAAAGGCTCGCGGATATGGCGGATCACTCCGCGGTCTACTTCACCACGACAGGTCCGTATGAGGAGCTTCTGCCGTTAAAGAACGAGATAGAGCACATTCCCGGCATCAGCCTCGCATTCTACCTCGATGTCTACAACGGTGCATGGTATCTTGAGATATTCTCGGAAAAAGCGTCAAAATCAAACGGCATCGGCAAGCTCAGGAAGCTTTTCGGCTTCGACAGGGTCGTCGCCTTCGGGGACAACCTCAACGACCTCCCGATGTTCGAGGTATCCGATGTGAGGATAGCCGTTGAGAATGCGCGTCCCGAGGTCAAAGCCGCGGCAGATATCGTAGTTCCGCCCAATTCCGAGGACGGCGCTGCAAAATGGCTAGCGGAGAACTACCGCAGATATACTGAGTGAATTGAGAATTGAGAATGAAGAATTGAGAATTATGATACATCGCCGGAGGCGATACCAAAACTCTCAACTCTCAACTTTCAACTCTCAACTTCCCATAAAGCGGACACTCAGTTTCTATTATACATATTGAAAGGAATCAGATGAAATGAAAAAATTGATGTTAGGCAACGAGGCTTTCGCAAGAGGTCTCTACGAAGCCGGCTGCCGGGTAGTTTCAAGCTATCCCGGTACTCCCTCCACTGAGATAACCGAGGAGGTCGCAAAGTACGATGAGGTCTACGCTGAATGGGCTCCCAATGAGAAGGTCGCTATGGAGACCGCTCTCGGTGCCTCTATCGCAGGCGCAAGAAGCTTCTGCGGAATGAAGCACGTTGGTCTCAACGTTGCCGCCGATCCGCTCTATACAGCCGCTTATACCGGCGTTAATGCAGGTATGGTCATCGCTGTTGCGGACGATCAGGGTATGCACTCCTCACAGAATGAGCAGGACAGCCGTCACCATGCTATCGCGGCTAAGGTCCCCATGCTCGAACCCTCGGATTCCGGCGAATGCAAGGAGTTCGTCAAGCTCGCTTTCGAGCTCTCGGAGAAGTTCGATGCACCGTTCATCGTGAGAATGTCCACAAGAGTCGCTCACTCTCAGAGCATCGTTGACACTGAGGAAAGACAGGAGCGTGAGCTTCTCCCCTACGAGAAGAACGCTCAGAAATACGTCATGATGCCTGCCTACGCCAAGACCAGACACGTTTTCGTCGAGGAACGCACAAAAAAGCTCATCGAGTACGCTGAGACCACTCCCCTCAACCGCGTTGAGATGTCGGACAAGGCTGAATTCGGCGTTATCACGAACGGTGCCGCTTACCAGTACGTCAAGGAGGCTCTCGGCGAGAAGGCTTCCGTGCTGAAGCTCGGCATGGTAAATCCGCTTCCCGTGAAGCTCATTCAGGACTTCGCCGCTAAGTACGAAAAGGTATACGTCATCGAGGAGCTCGACGGCATAATCGAACAGCACTGCCGCAATATCGGCGTGAACAACGTTCAGGGCAAGGAGATCTTCGGCTGTATCGGCGAGATACACCAGTCCAATATCGCTGAGAAGCTTCTCGGCGAGAAGAAGGAATTCACCGAGCTCGGCGAGAATATCCCCATGAGACCGCCTGTTATGTGTCCGGGATGTCCCCACAGAGGACTTTTCTACTGCCTCAGCAAGAACAAGATAACCGTTTCCGGCGATATCGGCTGCTACACTCTCGGTGCAGTTGCTCCGCTTTTCGCCGTTGATACAACTATATGTATGGGCGCTTCGATATCGGGTCTCCACGGCTTCAACAAGGCTCGCGGTACCGAGTCCGAGCACAAGACCGTTGCCGTTATCGGCGATTCCACATTCATGCACAGCGGTATGACAGGTCTTGTCAACATCGCCTACAACAACTCAAATTCTACTGTCATTATCCTCGATAACTCCATCACAGGCATGACAGGTCACCAGCAGAACCCCACCACCGGCAAGAACCTCAAGGGCGACCCGGCTGCTGCTGTCAACCTCGAGGAGCTCTGCAAGGCTATCGGTATCAAGCGTGTCCGCGTGGTTGACCCGTACAAGCTCGCCGAGACCGAGGCTGCTATCAAGGAGGAGCTCGCTGCGGACGAGGCTTCCGTTATCATCTCACGCCGTCCGTGTGCTCTGCTCAAGTACGTCAAGCACAATCCTCCGCTCAAGGTCAATACCGACAAGTGCGTGGGCTGCAAGATGTGCATGAAGCTCGGATGTCCCGCTATCTCGATGCGCGACGGCAAGGCTGTCATCGACCATACACAGTGCGTCGGCTGCGGCATCTGTCAGGAGCAGTGCAAGGTTGGCGCTATTGAATAATCAGGAATTATAAATTCGTAATTCGGAATTTAAAAAAGGAGGCTGTTATGAAGATCAGGAAAATAGACTGTCCGTACTGCAAGATACCTATGCGGTACCTCGGCAACAAGCGTATACAGCTCGGAAAAAGCGGTATCATCTTCGAGCACCTCGACCACTGGCTCTCCGGAGCGCTTCCGGTAAGCATTTACGAATGTCCGGGCTGCGGAAAGTACGAATTCTTCCGCAGTGACATGAACAAGAGGGAAAATATTAAAAATGATACAGTTATTGATATATGAGGAATTCGCCCGCTGGCTCGACGGTCTGCTCGAAAGCACCGATATGCCGCCGGAAACAAGGGCTTTCTGCTTCAACCTCTATGAGGAATCGGACGAGGATCACATCTATGCCGTCCAGCTCATAGCCGCTGAACGCTTCGACGAGAACGATCCCGACTGGGCCTGCGATGAGGTCTGGAGCAGCGAGGAGGACATCTTCACTGTCGATACCTCCGACGAGAACGATACCGGCTGGAAACACGCGCAGGAGCTCATCACCGAAATGGCGGAGGAATACCTCTCCTCCGGCACATACAGCCATATCCTCAAAGGTTCGGAGGCTGTCGGACTCGGCTTCGTTGACGGCGAGCTGGAGATAATATACAAATCATCAAGGGAGTAATTATACAATGGAAACAAAATCTGTAATGATAGTCGGCGTAGGCGGACAGGGTTCGCTGCTTGCGTCAAGACTTCTCGGAAATGTCCTGCTCGCTCAGGGCTATGACGTAAAGGTGAGCGAGGTACACGGAATGAGCCAGCGCGGCGGTTCCGTTGTGACATATGTAAAGTACGGCGATAAGGTCTATTCGCCTGTTATCGAAAAGGGTGAGGCTGACGCTGTCATCTCCTTCGAGATGCTCGAAGCCGCAAGATGCCTTCCCTACCTCAAAAAAGGCGGAAAGCTCATAACCTCCACCCAGCAGATAGACCCGATGCCCGTTATAACCGGCGCTGCACAGTACCCGGAGGGACTTGCCGAAAAAATAAAGGCTGCCGGAGTTGAGCTCATCGCAGTCGATGCCCTCAGCCTCGCTGAACAGGCAGGTACCGCCAAGGCTTCAAACGTTGTGCTCATGGGCGTATTCTCGGCTATAACCGACTACCCCGAGGAGCTCTGGCAGAAAGCGCTCGAACAGTGCGTTCCCGCTAAGTTCCTCGACCTCAACAAGAAGGCGTTTGAGCTCGGAAAAGCAGCTAAGTAGAAACGTCCCTTCGGGCGTCCGTGCCTTACGGAAGATCGTCCCGGCGTTCCGGACACGCCTTATGCACAAATGCGAATCGGGAATGGATAATGAATGTGTCCGCCGACACAGGCGGTTCAACTCCATTCACATAAGCTTTATTTTAAATCCAGAATCAAGGAGTCGAAATCCAATGGAAAGATATTGGAATGAAGAGATCGAGACTATGTCCCGCGAAGATATGAAAAAATTGCAGGACGAACGACTTGTAAAACAGGTACATCATGTTTACGACAATGTTAAGTATTACCGCGACCTTATGGACAAAAAAGGCGTGAAGCCCGACGATATCAAGGGCGTTGAAGACCTGCACAAGCTGCCGTTCCTCAGCAAAGCCGATCTCAGGGACGCTTACCCCTACGGTCTGCTTGCTGTACCGCTCAGCGAATGCGTCAGGATACATTCCACAAGCGGCACTACCGGCAAGAGAGTTGTCGCCTTCTATACTCAGAATGACGTCGATATGTGGGACAACTGTGTTGCAAGAGCCATAACCGCTGCCGGCGGCACCAAGGACGACGTCTGCCAGATAGCCTACGGCTTCGGACTGTTCACAGGCGGTGCAGGTCTGAACGGCGGCTCGCACAAGGTCGGCTGTCTCACTCTGCCGATGTCCTCGGGCAATACCGAAAGGCAGATACAGTTCATGCAGGACCTCCATTCCACTATCCTCTGCTGTACTCCCTCCTATGCCGCTTACATAGGTGAGACACTGCACGAAATGGGTCTCACTCCCGATGATATCGACCTCAAGGCAGGTATCTTCGGTGCTGAGCCTTGGACTGAGGAAATGCGCCTTTCTATCGAGAAGTCCCTCGGCATCAAAGCGTTCGATATCTACGGTCTCACGGAGACCAGCGGTCCCGGCGTAGCGTTCGAGTGCTGCGAGCAGACCGGTATGCACATAAATGAGGACAACTTCATCGCTGAGATAATCGACCCGGAAACAGGCGAAAATCTCCCCGACGGTGAGGTCGGTGAGCTTGTTTTCACAAGCATCACCAAGGAGGCTTTCCCGCTTCTCCGCTACCGTACACGCGATCTCTGCGTTCTCTCACACGGCAAGTGCAAGTGCGGAAGAACTCTCGTGAAGATGACCAAGCCCAAGGGCAGAAGCGACGATATGATGATAATACGCGGCGTGAACGTCTTCCCCTCGCAGATCGAGACCGTTCTCATCGCACAGGGCTATGCTCCCAATTACCTCATCGAGGTCGACCGCGTAAACAACAACGATACCCTCGACATAAGCGTCGAGATGAACCCGGAGCAGTTCTCCGATAAGGTCAAGGATATGCAGAAGCAGGAAAGAGCCCTCGCAGATGCCATGAAGCTCATGATAGGCATCAACCCGAAGGTACACCTCGTTTCGCCCAAGTCCATAACAAGAAGCGAGGGCAAGGCAGTCCGCGTTATCGACAGACGAAAGCTCCACGATTAAGCCTATATAGTCCCCCAACGGACTATCAATAAATTTTTAATATTCATAATACAGGAGGAAATCATTATGAAAGTAAAAGTCTTTTCAACAAACTTTATGCCCGAGCAGGAAAAATACGAGAGATTCGTTACATTTGAGAACGAGCTCAACCAGTTCATCGAGACTGTAAAGGTCATCGACATCAAGTACAGCACTGCTGCTGCTATGTGCCATGACGCTCAGACCCATGTCAACGAGTATACAGAGGATTTCTCCGCTCTCGTTATGTATGAGGAAAAAGGCGGTAATAAGTGATCTTCCGGAGCGGCGCTCTTGTGAGCGCCGCTTTGTATAGGAGTTGATAGAAATGACATTAAAAAGATGTATCGGCATAATTGCTGCGGCGGCTATGCTCACAGTCTGCTCCGTTTCATGCGGCGACAGTGATGATGAAAAAGGCTCAGGCTCCGATAGTCCCAAGGACAGCTATACGAACACAGACCCTTTCAACAGCTTTGACAAAGGCGGTGCAGGCATTGGTTATCCCGAGGGCAGCTATGCTAAGATAGAACCTATAGGAAACTACAACTATACAGACTATGAGAGCAGTATTGATGCCGGAATAAAACAAGCAATAGAAAGCTACAGAAGTCTCGAAGCAAAACCGCTGACGTTTACTGGAGAAAGATTTGAAATAAAAGCCCAAACATGGTTCGATGAGATAAATACCTTTAGTAATTCCCCAAACGAGCCATCTTGTACCTATAGCGGCACTTTCACAGTTGAGAATGGAAAAATTCTTCTCAGCTATGAAAACTTTCATAGCGACACATCTAACTATGATATCAATGTAAACGATGAACTGCCAAAACGCAACAATGTGCAGGATTATATGCGTGAATTAAATGAAACCGGTTCATACTTCACTAAGGTAACTCCAAGAATATACACATTTGACAAAAATATTTCATACATTACTCTTCCCTATTTTGCCGAATATTCAGGAGGTACAATTAAACGTGAGGGCGAAAACTTTATCCTCAGTGTTGTAGGCGATTTCATATGTGCCCCAACCTACGGCTTCTGGCTGAATGGCAGCTACAGCCGCGGAAGTGACTTCACTATCGACTACAATATGCTCAGCAGCTATCTTGACGACCCGTACTCAGTATATAATCTTAATGGTCGGGATTATAGAGATCAGATTGAACATTTTTTTGGTGACTTGAAGGACACCCAAATAGAGTTCTCAAACGGAAAGTGGACATGGACTAATTCCGAGGGCGATATAATCAATAACGGAACTTACCTTGAAAGCAGGCAATACAGCGGACTTATCGGAATGTTTATTGACAAAAATTCAAAGCAGGCACAAAGCACCAGCAAGGTCAACCAAAGGAGTTTTGAGCAATATAAGAAATGCTGTCCGCTTTTATTCTACATCGCTGATGACGGAACAATATGGTACCCCGGCTTTGTAAAAATGAACTGATACAGGAGGAAAACTTATGTCAAATGTAAAGCAGATTTCAGTATTCGTAGACAACAAGCCCAATCAGTCGGCAGGCGTCATGCGTATCATCAAGGAGAGCGGGATAAACCTCCGTGCTCTCTCGCTCGCTGATACCGCTGATTTCGGCATAATCAGACTCATCGCAAACGACACGGAAAAGACAGTCGATATCCTCAGAGCAGCCTCCTACGCCGTAAACGTGGCTGAGGTAGTGGCTATTTCTATCCCCGATTCCCCCGGACAGCTCAGCCGTGTGCTCGATGCTCTCGGTCAGGACGGAGTAAACGTGGAGTATATGTACTCCTTCCTCGGAACGTCAGATAACGCAGTTTCCTTTGTTATCCGCGTTGACGACAACGCCCATGCGGCGGAGGTACTCACCCGTGCCGGCATTATACAGCTTACCGAAAATGACATTGCTGAAATGTAAATAATACACAAAAACGGCAGGCATTTGCAAATTTGTTTTGGAAAACGCTTGACAGATTTGCCGTTAATGAGGTATAATATATTTACAGTCTTTAACGAGATGAATTTTCGACAGGGGTGATAAAAATGGGATTTTTTGAAGCTATCGGAAGCGTAGGCAAGGGCGCATCTGATAAGGCAAAGAATATTTCAGAGGCTAATAATCTCAAAAGAAAGATACTGTACGAGGAGGAGCGAATAGTAGAGATCTTTACCGATATCGGTAAGAAATACTATAAGAACCCCGACAGTGATACTTCAGAGCTCAAAACTCTCTGCGATGATATCGACCAGAGACGCAGAAGGATCAAGAAGATGAGATATGAGCTCAACGGTATCAGAGGCTATAAGATCTGCCCGAAGTGCGATGCAGAGGTAAACGAGCGTTTCCAGTTCTGCGGCCGCTGCGGCGCAAGGCTCCCCGATATCGAGGACGAGGACTTCTTATCCCTCGAGCCTAACGATTATTACACAGAAAGCAGCAACAACTTCTTTAACGCGGATTCCAACCAGAATTATTGATCAACATCTACGGGCTGTTCTGATTTTTTCGGAACAGCTTGTTTTTTAGGACAGGGTAAAAACTGCCGCCTCATCACGCCGCAGATGTACCGCGCAGGTATGCAGAGAATGAACCAGAAGCACGAAAACGGCAGACATATCTGTCCGAAAAGATTAAGCGGCATATCTGAGTAATCCCATACTCTCCAGTGCATAATAATATTATCATATATCCCTACAGCAAGCTCAACGGCGGTAGTCATCACCGCCCCGAGAAAACAGCTCCGCAGCAAGGTGACAGAGCTGCGGCTGTTAACCGCGTAGAGCATCGCGAGTATCATTCCGCCGGTTAGAGCCATAGTCCAGTGGGTATAGCCCCTCCCGACTATCTCGACAAGGCTGTAGAGAAAAAATCCCATAAGGAACGCAAATAAATACTGTGAAGCTTTCATGATACTATTCTTTCACTGAACACGGATATTATTCTAAGGAGTTTTTTTATGCGTAAAAGCTGTATACTTATCCATATCTCAAGCCTTCCGTCCGAATACGGCATAGGCAAAATGGGAAGGCACGCCTTTGCCTTCGTTGATTTCCTGAAAAGCGCCGGCGTGAAGTGCTGGCAGATACTTCCGCTTTCCCCTACAAGCTACGGTGATTCGCCCTATCAGTCATTCTCCGTGAGGGCGGGCAACCCCTACTTCATCGACTTCGAGATACTTGAAGCGGAAGGTCTCCTCGAACGCCATGAGTTCGCCTCATATACATGGGAAACAACTCCAGGAAAGGTCGATTACAGCCTTATCTACAAAAACTGCTTCGAGGTGCTGAGACTTGCACATTCGAGGTTCAAGCCGGCGAAATTCCCGGAGTACAAGACATTCTGCGATGATAACAAGGAATGGCTCGAGGAGTACGCGCTTTTCATGGCTCTGAAAGCTAAAAACGGCGGCAAGCCGTGGTTCGAGTGGGAGGGCGAGATATCCCTCCACAAGCCGAAAGCGGTCGCGGAAGCTAAAAAAGTTCTCAAAAAGGACATCTCGTTCTATAAGTTCATACAGTTTGAATTCGCAAGACAGTGGGGCGAGCTGAAAAAGTACGCCAACGACTGCGGTATCGAGATAATCGGCGATATACCGATATACTGTGCCCTCGACAGCGTTGAGGCATGGGCTGACCACAGGCTTTTCTGGTTCAACAGAAAGCGCCGTCCCGTGTGCGTGGCAGGCTGTCCGCCGGACGATTTCTCCCCGACAGGTCAGCTCTGGGGCAATCCCCTCTACGACTGGGAATACCACAAAAAAACCGGCTATAAATGGTGGATCGAACGCATCAGAGCCGCCTCAGAGCTCTACGATATCGTTCGCATCGACCACTTCCGCGGCTTCGAGAGCTACTACACTATCCCGTTCGGCAGCGTGGACGCTACCGTCGGCGAGTGGAAAAAGGGTCCGGACAGCGAACTTTTCCGGCTCGCGGAGGAAAAGCTCGGCAGGCTCAATATCATCGCGGAGGACCTCGGCTTCCTTACGCCTGAGGTACACAAAATGCTCGCGGAATGCGGCTATCCCGGCATGAAGGTGCTCCAGTTCGGCTTCTCGGACGGCGAAAACGAGTACCTCCCCCACAATTTCACGACTACGAACTGCTTCGCCTACACCGGTACTCACGACAATGAGACCCTGCGCGGCTGGGCTGCTTCACTTGATAAAAAATCGCTGAAATTCGCCAAAAAGTACCTCCATGTCACAAAGAGGAGCGATATCCCTATGGCTGTCGTGAGGGCGGCATGGGGCAGCGTTGCGGAGGTCGCCTGTGCCCAGATGCAGGACTTCCTCGAAAGTCCCGCCGAGGACAGAATGAACACTCCCTCGACCCTCGGCACGAACTGGCAGTTCCGCACGAGCGAGAGCGATTTCACCCCCGAGCTCGCCAAAAAGATACACAAGCTGAACAAGCTTTATAACAGGTGAACGGCTGTAGAGGACAGCGCAGCTAACGGCTGCCCGCACCCTCTGTCAGCTATGCTGACATCTCCCTGTACAACAGGGAGTCACCCGACGTCCCACCGTTCATATATTTGCTGCCTTCCGGCAGCCGGGCTGTCGGGGACGCCAGCCCCTACTAATTATGTCAGAGAACTTAACCGAATGGAGAATTCACATGGACAAGAAAGTATTTATGGAAAAATTCACAGGCAGACTCCCCAAGGATATCAAGTCCGCAACACCGCAGCAGCTCCACAGCGCCCTCGGCGATACCGTCATGGAGATGTTCGCCGGACGCTGGGAAAATGCCCGTCAGGAGCACCTTGCAAAGCGCCGTGCCGCCTACCTCTCTATGGAGTTCCTTGTGGGACGCGCTGTCTTCAACAACCTCCTCGTCCTCGGTATTTACAAGGACGTTCAGGACGTTTTCTCGGAACTGGGTCTTGACCTTGCCGACCTTGAGGAGATAGAGGACGCTGCCCTCGGAAACGGCGGTCTCGGACGGCTTGCCGCCTGCTTCCTCGAAAGTGCCGCTACCCTCGGGCTTCCCCTCGACGGCTACGGCATTCGCTACAAATACGGTCTTTTCAAGCAGTCTATCGTGGACGGCTTCCAGAAGGAGGACATCGACGACTGGACAAGGTACGGCGACCCGTGGTCAAAGCGCTGCGACGAGGACACCGTTCTCATCGAGTACAGCGGTCAGACCGTGAGGGCAGTCCCCTACGATATGCCTATTTTCGCATTCCGCACCGAAAATGTCGGAACTCTCCGTCTCTGGCAGGCTGAACCCGTAAAGGAATTCGACTTCGATACCTTCAACAGGCAGGACTACCTCGAAGCCTCAAAGGAGAAGATCTTCGCGGAGGACATCTCCCGCGTCCTCTACCCCAACGATGACACCAACGAGGGTAAGAAGCTCCGTCTGAAGCAGCAGTATTTCTTTAGCTGTGCATCACTCACGGACATTCTCCGCAAGCACAAGGCTCGCTTCGGTACTCTCGACAACCTCGCGGACTATATCTCCATTCAGCTCAACGATACCCACCCCGTGATCTCCGTTCCTGAGCTTATCCGTCAGCTCGTTGACAACGAGGGCTGGACCTTCGAGAAAGCCCTTGCCACAGCCAAAAAGGTATTCAACTACACGAACCACACCGTTATGCAGGAGGCTCTTGAAAAGTGGTGGGTAGGTCTTGTGGAGGAAGTCCTCCCCCGAATTTACGAGATAATCATTCAGATAAACGAGGAGCTTATCGCGGAACTGTACGCCGCCGGCGAACAGCGTGACAAGATCAACCGCATGAAGATAATCAAGGGCGAGCTCATTCACATGGCGGACATGGCTTGCTACGCCTCCAGCCACATCAACGGCGTTGCGGAGATACACACCCAGATACTCAAGGACACCGTCCTCGCAGACTGGTACAGCGTGTGCCCGGAACGCTTCCGCAACGAGACCAACGGCATCACCCAGCGCCGCTGGATCGCCCTCTGCAATATGGAGCTCTCCGGTCTTATCACCGAGCTCCTCGGCAGCGATGACTGGATAAACGACCTCGACCAGCTCAGACAGCTTGCCAAGTACGCCGGCGATGAGGCTGTAATGCGCCGTTTCATCGGCATCAAGCAGACCAAGAAGGAACAGCTCGCCGCCTTTATCAGGGAGCGCGAGGGCGTTGACATCGACGCCTCCTCCGTTTTCGATATCCAGATAAAGCGTCTCCACGAGTACAAGAGACAGCTCCTCAACGCCTTCTCGATACTGTGGATATACTACGGCATCAAGGACGGCAGCATCAAGGATTTTACGCCCACTACCTTTATTTTCGGTGCAAAGTCCGCTCCCGGATATCGCCGTGCAAAGGCTATAATCAAATATATCAACGAAATAGGCAGGATAGTTTCCTCCGACCCCGACACAAAGGACCTCATCAAGGTCGTTTTCGTCCAGAATTACAACGTTTCCTATGCGGAAAAACTCGTCGCTGCGGCTGATGTTTCCGAGCAGATATCAACCGCAGGAACAGAGGCTTCCGGTACCGGAAACATGAAGCTCATGCTCAACGGTGCGGTCACCCTCGGTACCTACGACGGCGCTAACATCGAGATCGTTCAGGAAGCCGGCGAGGAGAACAACTACATCTTCGGTGCAAGGGTCGAGGACCTCGAAAAGATAGTCCCCGGCTACGACAGCCGCAAAGTATTCGCTGAAAACAAGCGCATCAAGAAGGTCGTTTCGTCCCTCATCGACGGCACTGTCTCGGACGGCGGAAGCGGTGATTTCCGCGAGCTCTACACCTCGCTGCTCGACGGTGCGAGCTGGCATAAGCCCGACAACTACTACCTCCTCGGCGACATCGGGAGCTACGTTGAGACAAAGCTCCGCTGCTGCCGCGACTATGCACAGGACCGTCTCGCATTCGCAAGGAAGCAGTGGCTCAATATGTGCAATGCCGGCAAGTTCAGCTCTGACCGCACCATTGCCGACTACGCCGAGAATATCTGGAATATCAAGTGACCGGAGGGATTTATGCTAAACGCTGATCTGAAAGAATTTGAATTTACGTCCGAACACGACGGACTTGTGATATCAGCCGTGATAGCTCTGCCCTCCGGCGAGCCGAACGGCGTTGTGCAGCTCGTCCACGGCATGAACGAGCACAAGGAACGCTATTACCCCTTCATGGACTACCTCGCAGGCGAAGGCTTCATCTCCGTTATCCACGACAACCGCGGCCACGGTAAAAGCATATGCTCACCCGATGACCTCGGCTTCATGTTCCGCGACGGCGGACAGGGCTTCGTCAGCGATATCGCTCAGATGAACAGGATAGTCCGCGAGACCTATCCGCAGCTCCCGCTGTTCCTCATCGGACACAGCATGGGCTCACTCGGGGCAAGGTGCTTCATCAAGCATAACGACCACCTGATAAACGGTCTCATAGTGCTCGGCTGTCCGTGCTACAGCAGGTTTTCCGGCATTTTCCGCACCATAAACTCCGAGCTTGTGAAAAATCTCGGGAGCCGCTACAGGAGCGAGAAGGTCTACGCCGCTGCGGAGGCCTTCCTCAACAAGGGCTTCGAGCACGACCTCCCGAATTCGTGGATATGCAGCGACAGGGACGTCGTCGAGGCTTTCAATGCCGACCCGCTATGCAATTTCAAGTACACCCTCAACGGCTACGAAGGACTGCTCTACCTCCTGCATGAGACCTACTCAAAGCGCGGCTGGCAGGTCAGCAATCCCCACCTCCCGATACGCTTCATCTCCGGTGCGGACGACCCATGTATGTTCTCGGAGAAGAAGTTCTTCAAGGCGGTATCTCTCCTCGAAAAGTTAGGCTACGAAAGCACCTCCCACCGCCTTTTCGAGGGTATGCGCCATGAGGTGCTGAATGAGAAGAACAACACAGCGGTATGGAAGGATATCGCAAAGACCCTGTTCTCATGGATAGACAGGTTCAACGAGGACAAAGCCCTCAGCAGTGCCGCACCCGAGCCGGAAACGCCGGAAACTGCGGAAAACGAGGAATAATCAGCATACGAATATGTAACGATCAGGACGGTCGGGAGCTGCCGAACATTTGTGGTACAATATGCAATTGCGAACGTCAGGCTAAAGCAGCAATCAAAATCCGGGCGCCTTAAAAGTTACATATCCGGAATAACGAAAGGATAAATACAATGGAAATCAACAGCATACTCGCAAAGGAATTCGGTCTCAGACAGGAACAGGTCGATAATACCGTCGCCCTCATCGACGACGACAAGACCATACCCTTCATCGCACGTTACCGCAAGGAGCTGACCGGCTCCCTCGACGATCAGGTGCTCCGTGAGCTCTACGACAGGCTCATGTACCTCAGAAATCTCCAGAAACGCAAGGAGGAGATAACCAATTCCATTACCGAGCAGGAAAAAATGACCCCCGAGATAGAGGCTGCGATCAGCGCTGCCATGACTCTTGTCGAGGTCGAGGACATATACCGTCCGTTCAAGCCCAAGCGCCGTACACGCGCAAGCATCGCCCGCGAGAACGGTCTCGAACCGCTTGCGGTCATTCTCATGGAGCAGTCCGGTGCCGATCCCGAAAAGGAGGCGGAAGCTTTTGTGGACGCGGAAAAGAACGTTCCCGACGTCCAGACCGCTTTGCAGGGCGCAATGGATATCATCGCGGAGGATATCTCCGACGATGCCGATATCAGGAAGAAGCTCCGTGCGCTTGCCGGTGAAAAGGGCGAGCTCGTCTCGAAGGCGTCCGACCCCGAGGCCGAGAGCGTTTACATGAACTACTACGAATACTCCGAGCCCGTACCGAAGGTGGCGGACCACAGAGTTCTCGCCCTCGACAGAGGCGAAAAGGAGGGCTTCCTGAAGGTCGCCCTCACCCTCGACGAGAACCTCGCAACGGACGTTATCTTCGGCAAGTACGTCAAGGCGAACAATGCCTGCGGCGAGCTTGTGAGAGCTGCCGCTGCGGACAGCTACAAGAGGCTAATATTTCCCTCCATTGAGCGTGAGATACGCTCGGAGATGTCCGCAAACGCCGCAGAATCGGCTATCAAGGTGTTTGCATCGAACCTCCGCCAGCTCCTCCTCCAGCCGCCGCTCAAAAACAGCGTTATCCTCGGTCTCGACCCCGGCTACGCTCACGGCTGCAAGACCGCTGTTATTGACGGTACGGGCAAGGTGCTCGACCACGCCATAATCTATCCCGTCAGGGAGACTTCCTCTGCCGCAAGGGTCGAGGAGGCTAAGCGCAAGGTCAAGCAGCTCATCGCCAAGCACCATGTCAATGTCATCTCTATCGGAAACGGTACTGCTTCCCGTGAAACGGAGAGCTTTGTCTCAGAGATACTCAAAGAGATACCCGAGGACGTCAGCTACATGGTCGTAAGTGAGGCAGGCGCTTCCGTTTACTCGGCATCGAAGCTTGCCGCGGAGGAATTTCCGGAGTACGACGTTTCCATAAGAGGTGCTATCTCTATCGCAAGGCGTTTGCAGGACCCCCTCGCAGAGCTCGTAAAGATCGACCCCAAGGCTATCGGCGTAGGTCAGTACCAGCACGATATGCCGCAGGCACGTATGAGCGAGGCGCTTTCCGGCGTTGTCGAGGACTGCGTAAACTCTGTCGGAGTTGACCTCAATACAGCCTCCCACTCACTCCTTTCGTACATTTCAGGCATAAACGCCTCCGTTGCGAAGAACATTGTCGCCTACCGTGAGGAGAACGGCAGGTTCACTGACCGCAAGGAGCTTCTCAAGGTCGCAAAGCTCGGCAAAAAGGCTTTCGAGCAGTGTGCAGGCTTCCTGAGAGTCCGCGACGGAAAAAATCCCCTCGACAATACTGCCGTTCACCCCGAAAGCTACGAGGCTGCTTCCTCGCTGCTCAGTGAATGCGGCTTCACACTTGCCGATATTTCGGGCGGCGGTGCTTCCGGCATCTCCGAGAAGGCTGAGAGCCTCGGCATCGAGAACATCAGCAAGTCCCTCGGCATAGGCGTTCCCACCCTCACCGACATAATCGGTGAGCTCAAAAAGCCCGGACGCGACCTCCGTGACGAGCTTCCGCCTCCCCTCCTGAGAAGCGGCGACGTCATGGACATCAAGGACCTCAAGCCCGGCATGGAGCTTGTCGGAACGGTCCGCAATATCATCGACTTCGGCGTTTTCGTGGACATCGGCGTTCACGAGGACGGTCTCGTTCACATCTCGCAGATATGCAACAAGTTCATCAAGCACCCGCTTGAAGCCGTAAAGGTAAATCAGGTAGTAAAGGTGAGAGTCCTCGATGTTGACCTCAAGCGCAACCGCATCTCCCTGACCATGCGCCTCAACGACGAGGAGGAGAAAAAACAGGAGAAGCAGCAGCGTCCTCGTCCGCAGAAGAAGCGTGAGGACCGCAAGCCCAAGGGCTTTGACGCAAGCAGAATGCACAACAGCGCCTTCCGCATAAAGCAGAAGTGAGCCGGTGATCGTATTGCAGGCGGCGTTTTGAGTTCGATAGCGGAACGGCGAGAGTGACGCTCCCTGCGCTTCGTTTTTGATATTTTCACCGAAAGACACGACCGCACGGAATGCGTCCTGCATTGTTTTCAATGGCTTTTTTCAAAAAATACTTGATTTTATCATGCGATTAGTGCTATAATATAATTGTATTAATTGTAAACGGAGGGATGATATGAAATACAAAGGCGAAAACTGCACCGCTTGCGGCGAAGCTTTTACCGCTGACGATGACGTTGTGGTATGCCCTGACTGCGGCTCCCCTCACCACAGGGATTGCTACATGAAATTGGGCAGATGCGCGAATATCGCTCTCCATTCTTCCGGCGAAAAATGGCGTCCAAAGGGCACTGTCAACATCGAACGTCCGCGTCCGGCGGTCAGCTCGAATATTTGCCCCTCCTGCAAATTCCCGAACGCTGCCGGAGTTACGACCTGCGCCAAGTGCGGCGCTGTTCTTGAACCGGGAAGCGCTGCGGAGCATGAACGCGAGGCTTCCGGCGACCCTCCGGCCGCTTATATAGACAGCGAATTCGCCGCTATGAGGGACTACCTCGGCTTCGACCCCGAGGAGGATATGGGCGGCGCTACCCTCAAGGAGGTATCGCAGTTCGTCGGTACCAATACCCTCTACTATATCCCGATATTCAAGCATATGAAGGACGTCGGCACACGCATTTCCTTCAACCTTTCATGCCTGATATTCCCGTATTTCTACTTCGCTAACCGCAAGATGTGGGGCTGGGCAGTATTCTCGGCGCTGATATCGGTGATACTCAATATCCCGACTCTCCTGCTCAAATACGCTGACCTTTTCAACTCCAGCTCCGGCGCAGAGAAGTTTGTTTCCGCGATATTGGACAATAAGTCCTCTATCGAGTCGCTCGCTTCCTATTTCGGAATGTTCGGCTGGGTAACGAGCATAGCATTCTGCCTGTTCGGAAACTGGCTGTATTACCGCTATACGATGAAGTCTCTCAAACGCATCAAGGCTCAGTCGCCCGAGAAAAAGCCATCGGCTGAGACGATAATGACGATCGGCGGCGTAAAGCCGGTTAACATCGTCTTCATCACGCTCATCATGTGCGGTATCGGTCTTGCTGCGATATGGACAAGCTTGCAGATACTCTACAAATAAAGCTAAGGCTGCCCTGAAAACGGGCAGTCTTTTTTTGCGGCGAATGATCTGCCGGGAACGTCCTCTACAATCGCTGTCTGCTGCGCATTTTACCGGTAATTTATACATATTCAGACCCGTCCGCGAAAGCGGACACAATAATTCTCAATTCTCAATTCTCCATTCTCCATTCTCAATTATCTGCATTAAATTTGACATCACGCGAAAAATGTGATATCATATCATTATGGGCTGAATGCCCGCTCATAAAGATGATACGGAGGCACATATGTCTAAAAATAAGGATAAAAAAGGCTCGGGCTGGAAAAAGCTCGCCGCTGTTGAGTTCGCAGCCATGCTCGCACTCGGCGGTGCGCTCTCATGGAGCCTCTTTCTCAGGGACGACGGCAAGGACGAAAAGACCGTCCCCGTAAATGCCGGCGCTAAGGCTTCCTCCCAGGAGGATACCGAGCCGGAGGTCCGCACAAGAGCTGTCATCGAAAAGGACGAGACCTTCTACCAGCTCAGCGGCAAAAAAATACTCTACAAGGACAGCTCACTCGGCGAGGTATTCCTCCCGGTCTATGAGGACGTTCCTGCCTGCTCTATCGACAGGGCGGCTGTCACTACGAGGAACGGCTACTCCTTCTACCGTGAAAACGGCGAAACTACGTCAATTACCGGTATCGACATATCCGAATTCCAGGGCGATATCGACTGGCAGAAGGTTAAGGCTGCCGGTATCGACTTCGTTATCGTCCGCGTGGGCGTAAGGACCTACGGCGGCGGCGATATCGTTATGGACAAGAAGTTCAAGGAGAATATTTCCGGAGCCGCAGATGCCGGTCTCCACGTCGGAGCCTACTTCTTCTCGCAGGCGACCACTACGGACGAGGCTATCGAGGAGGCCGATGCTCTCATTGACGCTGTTGAGCCTTATGATATCACCTACCCGCTTATTTTCGACTGGGAGATAATCAGCGGTGACACCGCAAGGACTGATACCGTTTCCGTTGATACCCTCGCGGACTGCTGCGTTGCTTTCTGCGAAAGGGTGAAGTCCGCCGGCTATACCCCGATGATATATCAGAACAAGTACACCTCCATGATGAAGCTGGACGTTCAGCGCCTCAAGGATTATCCGTTCTGGCTCGCGGAATACAATACCAAGCCTACATATTACTACGATTTCCAGATGTGGCAGTACGCCTCGGACGGCTATGTTCCGGGAATAAGCGGCAATGTCGATATGAACATCTCGTTCCGCGATTACAGCAAGCCCGGTGCGCCCTCCGTAATCGGGGACAAGCCTGCTGAAAAGCCTGCGGTGACCACAACGACCGCTGTCACGACCACTTCTGTCACTACTTCGGCGGAGTCAACTACCTCCGCGACCACCACAAAAAAAGCTGACTAAGGAGAATTTACAATGCCTTTTATTACTGAAACAAGGGACTTCGTTTGCAGTGTATGCGGAGCTTCCTCTGAGCACACGATAATCACTGAGACCGACCCTCCGCAGGGAGTTCCGGATATCGATCTGCGTCCCGCTGAACCCCACCGCGGCTATGTAAGCTACTGGGTAATGGAGTGTCCCGAATGCGGATACTGCAACGCCATGCTCGATATGCCGGCTGATATCGACCGCGAGTACCTTTCAAGCAAAGAGTACCTCTCAAACGGCGGTATCAAGGACATTTCCGGAAAGGCTGCCGAAATGGTGAAAAAGGCGCTGATTTGCGTCAAGGGTCACAGCTACAAGGAGGCTGTGCAGTCCTACCTCTACGCCGCATGGCTGCTCGACGACGAAAATGCCGAAAAACAGGCAAAAGCCTGCCGTACTGCCGCTGTGAAGATTTTCGACGGACACCCTGCCGCTTTCAAGAACGATCCGAATTTCCATATCCTCATGGCTGATATCCTCAGACGTTCGGGCGAATTTTCGAGAGTCGTCCGCGATTACGAGGGCAAGGCTTACCGCTCGCAGCTCATGACCGCTATCGCTTTCTTCGAGGTCAATCTCGCTGCAAAAGGCGACAGCGCTGCTCACCGTGCGGACGAGATCCCCGGTGTTTCGGCGAAATAATGTACTATATCTACATCATACGCTGCGAGGGCGGACTGCTCTATACCGGCATTACGACCGATATCACGCGCCGGCTGGACGAGCATTTCGGACGCACTGAGAAGTGCGCGAAGTACACCCGCTCGCACAGGGCGGAGGCTCTCGAAGCCCTTTGGACTGCTGCTGACCGGAGCCTTGCATCAAAGCTCGAATACCGGATAAAGCAGCTCCCGAAGGAGAAAAAGCTGCGGCTTATAGCGGATAATTCCTGCTTTGCCGCCTTTTTCGGCGAGGAGGCTTCCGAAATATACCACAGGGAAAAGATTTAGGGGCGATGTAAAATCGCCCCTTAGTTTTTAGTTCAAAGTGCATAGTAGGGGCGGCATTTCGCCGCCCGGGGGTCAAAGAATAAACCGTCAAAACCATTCTGTACAAAACAAGGGCGTCCATTCGGACGCCCTTTCTTAGTTCTCAATTTTCTTGGTACCGCTTACCTTGAAGCGTTGATTATCGCGTCTTTCAGGTCATCGTCCCATGTAAGGGTGCCGCGGTGGAAGATACCGTAGCTGCTGTCCTTCGAGAAGACGTTGTTGTCCCATACAAAGCACTTGATACCCGCTGCTCTTGCATTGCGGACGTAGTAATCGTAGAACTCCGCACGAACTGAGGTATCAGCTCCCGCTACACAGCCGAATTCCGTGATAATGACCGGAACTCCCTTGTCGATGAACTTCGATTTTATCTCGCTGAACTTGGTCTTGAGGTCGTTCTTTCCGGCATCGTCAAAGACCTTCGATCTGCCGTCCGCGAACTCCCACGGTGCGTAGTAATGCAGCGAAAGTACGATGTTTCCGCTGTTTGGTATCACCACATCGTCCATTGCAGCGGTCTCGGCAGAAGCCGCATACGAGGTCACGATGAGGGTCCTCTCGGAATTCTGTCCGCCTGTTGAACGTACAGCGTCCACGAAATCCTGTGCGTACTTATTGACAACGGCACGTTCCTCGGGAGTACCGCCCTGCCATTCCATAGCACTGTCTACCGTTCTCGGCTCGTTCATGCCCTCGAATATCAGCCTGTCGCCGTATTTTTCAAAGGATACGGAGATCTGTTTCCATATACTCATGAGCTTATCGCGGCACTTCTCATATTCCGCATCGGAGGGCTTGAACCATATATAGTCATCGTGGTGCATATTGATAATGACGAACATTCCCTCATTATAGGCATAATCCACGATCTCATGCACTCTTGCGAGCCATTCCGCATCTATGGTATCGCCGTTCATATGCTCGCCCCACGTTATAGGGATACGGATAGCATTGAAGCCGGCTTCCCTGACCTTGTCTATCATAGCCTTTGTTGTAACAGGGTTGCCCCAAGCGGTCTCAGCCGCAGTAGACCAACTCTTATAGCCGTAGCATTCAAGGGAATTTCCGAGGTTCCATCCGACCTTGATCTCGGAGATGAGCTTTGCGGAGCTTCTGAAACCGTAATCGCTCTGATATCCTTCAGGATCGGTCGAAAGCTCCTTCGGCGGGATATATGCCGGGATACTGCCGTCGCCCTGACTGTATTTCACTGTTATGGAGTCAAGCGAAGCCGAGGGCTGATCGCCGTACCAATAACCAAGCATTATCTCACCGTCCTCTGCTGTGAGCGCCTTCGCCTCGTACGGAACGAACCATGTGAGCGAGAGGGAAGCATCACCTGTGAATACCGCCGTATTAGGCGACTGATAGCTTCCGGCAGAAGAAGAATAGCCGAAAGCGCCTGTGAATTTTCCGAACGGACCTCCGCTCACCTTATACTCAACAGCTTCGAGTATGGCATTCTCCGGAAGCAGGCCCGCTGTTTTCACCTTTATAATGTTGTCATCGCCGCCTTTTGCAGCGCTCTTGCCGACCTTGATATCGACAGTGCCGTCAACCGGGAGCTGTCTTGTGCGTTCAAACGCGCATATGCCCTGCTTTACAGTGAGGCTCGTAGGATTTCCCCACCAGTAGCCGAACATTATCTCGCCCTCGGGATCTATGTAGTCCTTTATCTCAGCCGGGACCTCCCATTTTATCTCGCCGTAGGTTCCCTGAGTGGGAGCTGTGAAGTCCGGGCACTGATACCAGCCCTTCTTTCCGGCGGGACAGTCCTCTGTTACCGAAATGCCGCAGCCGCCCTTATACTGTCCGATGTTGCTGCCGGCTTCGACTATGAAGGTAAAGGAGGATATCTTATCGCCCGCTTCGATGAATTCCGAAAGCGGTATCTTTATTGTATTGCTGCCGTCATCACGCAGAATGGTCTTGTCGGCATCGTACTGCACCGCACACTGAGCCGAAACGGTCTCTACCGGACTTATGTGCTTGGTCACGGGCTCGGTAGTCTCCTCCTCGGAGAAAGCCTCTGTTATGAGCAACGGATCGGTTTCCGAGGGATTTTCTTCAGACGAAGCAGTGGTAACGGAAGATTTGACAGAGCTGCTGCCCTTTGACTTTCCGCCGCAGCCTGATGCCGAAAAAGCGAGCAGCGAGGCGGTCAGCACAGCCATGATTTTTTCAAGCTTCATATTGGCTCCTTTCGTCGATAGAACAAATACAGATACATTATACCACATCTTTCCGGGAATTTCAAGTACCTTGCATCAGATTAGTGAGCAGAAATCGAGGTTTTATTTTAATACGTTCCGGCTCTTGCATACTTGTACCGCGAGGTGAATATCATAGTACAAAGCAATTTCAAGGAGGTTCACCTATGGATCTGAAGATCAGCAAAGAAACCGTTCCCGCTTCTGTGAGCGTTTACAGCGGCATACAGGAGCAGAATATCGAATTAGACTACATACTCCCCGACTATTACCCCGACATTTTCAGGCTCGTCCGCTGCGAGACCATTCCCGTAATAACGGACTGGACAGTCAGCGGGAACCGTCTCAGCTACGGTCTGCGCTGCGATATCCGCATTCTCTACTGCGGCGAGGGCGACAGCGTTATACGTTCCGTTACGCAGACACAGACCTTCCAGCGCTCTATCGACCTCGACCGCGAATGCACCAGTCCGGCAGTCAAGCTGGTGCCGAAGGCTGACAATGTAAATTGCAGGGCTGTGAACAAGCGCCGCCTTGACCTGCGCGGTGCGGTATCGGTCAAGGCTTCGGTGAGCTGCGAGGTGACGCAGGAGGTAGTTTCGGGCGTTTCCGGCATGAATATGCAGCTCAGGAAGCTCCCCGTGAGGTTCGCCGCAAAGAAGCTCTCCGCGGATAAGCAGCTCCGCATCAGCGAGGAAACAGAGCTCCAGCCTGCACAGCCTGCCGCCGCAAGCATTATAAGCTGCCGCTGCACTGCTCAGGAATGCGAAAAAAAGATGATATCGGGAAAGCTCCTCGCAAAGGGCAGTATCGCGGTCGATATCCTCTATTCTTGCGAAAGCGAGGGCAAGGGCGCAGTCGAGCCGCTGCGGTTCGAGCTCCCCTACAGTCAGGTCATCGACATTGACGGTCTTGACGAGAGCTACGAATGCACGGTAACTCCGGAGATAGTCTCCTGCGAGGTTACGCCTGCCGCCGGACGGAACGGCGACAACCGCATTCTCCGCTGTGAAGCCGAAGTCAGACTGCTCTGCCGTGCCGTTAAGACAGCCTCCGTAACGGTCGGCACGGACGCCTATTCCACGGTATATCCTTGCAATGCGGAGTTCACGGAGATAAGGGCTGAGCAGCTTCCAACGGTCTATGAGGAGAGCTTCCGGCATACCGCGAAGCTTGCCGAGGGCGAAAGCATTCCCGAAACGGTATATTCGGTGTGGTGTACTCCCAAGAACATCAACACCCGTCCCGGCGAGGACGGACGCTCGGTCGTGATAAGCGGTATGCTGACCTATTCTGCGGCAGTCCGCGACAGCTCCGGCATGATAGCGATGCCGGACAGGGACGAGACCTTCGAGGAGACGATAGTCCTCGGGGACGATATCTCCGCATCTGCTGTTTCTGCCGAGATATCGGCGCGTGACGTTTCCTACAACATCTCAGCGGAGGGCGTTTTCACCGCAAAGGCAGAGCTTTCCGCGAGGATATCGGTAACAGGTTCGGACACCATCAGAGCTATCACGGACATTACAGTTGACAGCTCGGTCAAGAAGGAACGCGACGGAGATTACGCGATAAAGCTTTATTTCGGTGTTCCGGAGGAGGACGTATGGGACATCGCCAAGAGGTACAGCACGAGCGTTTCCGCGATAATGGAGGAGAACGAGCTTGACGGCGAACGTCTCCGCAGCGGAGGAATGCTGCTTATACCCATAGTAACATAAAACTAATATAATGGGATTCTCAAGGGAGGTCATCCCTTGAGCGGAGTCCAGAGGCAGCGCCTCTGGTGGGGTGCGGGGCAAAGCCCTGCATTCCGCAAGGCGCTCTGCAAGGGGTGAATGCAGAAAACAGTCCAGTGGACTGTTTTCGCAGAGGGGACGCTCTGCAAGAGAGAGCGTCCCCTGAAAGGATATCACTGTATTAAGGAGAAAAACATGGTTAAAGATATTTACAGCAATATCGCCGAACGTACCGGCGGCGATATCTACATAGGCGTTGTCGGCCCCGTCCGCACCGGCAAATCCACCTTCATCAAGCGCTTCATGGAAACGCTCGTTATCCCCAATATCCCGAGCGAATTCAAGCGCGAACGTGCCCTCGATGAGCTTCCGCAGTCCGCCGCCGGCAAGACTATCATGACTACCGAGCCCAAGTTTATCCCGGAGGAGGCTGTCGAGGTCGATCTCGGGGACGGCGCTGCATTCCGCGTCCGGCTCATCGACTGCGTGGGCTATATCGTCCCCAGCTCACTCGGCTACATCGAAAACGAACAGCCCCGTATGGTCATGACCTCGTGGTTTGACGAGGAGATACCCTTCAATATGGCGGCTGAGATCGGCACTCAGAAGGTCATAACCGACCACTCCACTATCGGTCTTGTTATAACCACGGACGGCTCTATTTCGGACATTCCGCGTGCCGAGTATGAGGAGTGCGAGGAGCGCGTTATCCGTGAGCTCAAAGAGCTCGGCAAGCCCTTCGTCGTCATTATGAACACCGTTGACCCCAATTCGTCCGAGGCAAAAGCCCTCGCCGCCGAGCTGACAGAGCGGTACGACACAAAGGTCATGCCGGTGAGCTGTCTCGACCTCACAGAGGAGGATATCCGCGGTATCATGCGGGAAATACTGTTCGCATTCCCGATAAAGGAGATAAATATCCGAACTGCCCGCTGGATAAATACCCTCGAAAAGGGTCACTGGCTCCGCACTGAGATACTCGGCTGCATTCGTGAGGCGGCAAAGGATATCACTATCGTCCGCGAAGCTGCCGGTGCTGCGGAGGCTATCGCCCAGTGTCCGCACATAGTAAGCGCCGCGGTGAGCTCCATTGACCTCGGAAAAGGCTCTGTTACGATAACCGCCGACCTCGACGGCGACCTGTTCTACAAGATACTCGGTGAGACTACCGGCATCGAGATAGGCAGCGAGAGCGACCTCATGCCGCTTCTCATGGAGCTCAACGATATCCGCCGGAAGTATCAGCGTATCGCGCCTGCACTTGCCGAGGTCGAGGCGACCGGCTACGGTATCGTCATGCCGGAGCTCGAGGAGCTTTCCCTCGAGGAGCCGAAAATTATCCGTCAGGGCGGAAAATACGGCGTGAAGCTCCGTGCCTCAGCGCCGTCGATACACATGATGAAGGCGAATATCAATACCACGGTCAGCCCGATCGTCGGCACGGAAAGGCAGTCCGAGGAGCTTGTGATGTACCTGCTCGACGGCTTCGACGACGACCCGAAGAAAATATGGGAGTCCAATATCTTCGGAAAATCGCTGCACGAGCTGGTCAACGAGGGGCTGCACAACAAGCTGTACAAGATGCCGGTTGAGGCACGTCTGAAATTGCAGGAGACACTGGAGCGTGTCATCAATGACGGATGCTCCGGGCTTATTTGCTTTATACTGTAAAAAAGCGAAGGCTCACATACATAGATGTGAGCCTTCACCATTGTGAAGAAAATTTTTTGGTAATCAAGCATTCTGCTCGAATTTAACAAGAACCTCGTCCTCTACCTTAGCAGGTATCAGGGCATAGATAAGATTACCAAGCCCGCAGGTCCACCAAACTGTCAGCAATGCGACCATACCGTGCTTCTTAGGAGCATATTTTTTCAGCAGGGCATTATTCTCGCCTCTCGATTCAAGCTTATAACCTGTTGTAACAAAATCATCTATTACCTGTTCAAACTCCTTTTGTGTTGAAACTCTTCTTATTCTGTCAGCCATAATTGATTCCTCCTTATTATGCGAGTTTTTTGCACCTATTTAGGTGCAATTTTATTATAACATACGTCTATAATAAAGTCAATAGATTTTGCACTTATTTAAGTGCAAAACTTTTGGCGGAGGTTTTGTATATTATGAACAAAGAGATTGAAAAAGCAGTTGGCAACAACATCAGACTGCTCAGAGAAAAAGCCGGTATTACGCAGGAACAGCTCTCGGCGAGACTGCAAGTCAACGGCTGCGACATCACACGCAGTGCGGTCGCAAAGATAGAGGTCGGGCAGCGCCACCTCTACCCGGACGAGGTGATACTGCTGAAAAGCATACTCAAAGTCAGCTACGACGATATTTTCCGAATATAACGGGAAAGGACTGCCAAAGGCAGCCCCTACAAACGTTTCATGTTTGCCGCAACATAGGCACAGGCGCACGGAATGCGCCCCTACAAAAAAAGACCTACCGTTTTCACGATAGGTCTTTGGTGCGAGTAATGGGACTTGAACCCATACGTCTGTCGACACACGCCCCTCAAACGTGCCTGTCTGCCAATTCCAGCACACTCGCATTGCAGCATCAATTGACTGCTTTAATATTATATCAGAAAGCAAAGGATTTGTCAATACCTTTTTTGAAATTTCTTGAAAAATTTTCAGAGCGCGTCCGAAAGCAACGTTACACTGCCGAAAAAACGCAGACGGATAATTCCGTCCCTACGAGTCTCCGGAAACAACTACGGCATTTCCGGAGAAGCTTTTCTGCTGCGTAATTCGCGGAAAAACCGCGATAGCAGCTCCTTGCACTCCTCCTCCATAACGCCGCCCATAAGCTCCGGACGGTAATTATAGGGCAGGTCGAACATTCTCTGCACCGAAACTGCCGAGCCGCTTTTGTAGTCGTATGCGCCGAAAACAACGCTGTCTATCCGCGAATTTATGATAGCTCCGCAGCACATCGGACACGGCTCGAGCGTGACGTACAGCTCACAGTCGGGCAGTCTCCAGCCGCCGAGCCGTCTGCAAGCCATATCTATAGCGATGAGTTCGGCGTGGGCAAGAGCGTTTTTCGCTTCCTCACGCCGGTTGCGTCCCTCGCCTACTATCTCGCCGGTACTGCGTCTTACGACTACCGCACCGACCGGCACCTCGCCCTCGGCGTAAGCCTCTTTCGCGAGAGCGATCGCCCTTTCCATAAACCTCATATCCATACTTATCACCAGAACGCTGCCCTTACGATCAGCTCGACGATACATATTATTGCAACTGCCGTGAAGGGGAAGCTCTTTGCGGCTGTGACAAGTCTTCTCGCAGGTGATACGTCCGAGTGATACTGTGCGATATACCGTCTGTTGCGCTTTCTTATCTTCCTTGCGATGTATATGCTGCCCGATATGAAGACGCCTGCCGCAAGTGCAATGAGCATGAAAATATTTCTTCTGAGGAGCATATTTGCCGTATTGCTGCCCTCGAACATGATAAGGGCGAAAACGTACATCTTATAGATGACCCTGACTATGAAGGCGGACATGATAGTACCGCTTCTGAGCATGGTTATGCCGGCGAGCAGCGAAATGAGTATAGCTGCCGGGATTTCCGCGATATCGCGGGTTATCAGGCATGAGACGAACGTTGTTACCGTAAGCGCGAAGATATCGCCGAACTGTCTCAGTGCCGCGAATATCGGACCGTGAACTAAAAGCTCGCTGAGTATCGGGAGTATGACTATCGTGAAAACGGTATAGAAGACAAACTCGCTCTGTCCCCACTTGTAGACATCGGTATCGGCTATCCGGAAGTAGGAGAATATCTCCTTTGTATCGCTTGAATAAGCGGTCGGCAGGCAGACGAGGGTACAGGTGATGAATGTCAGTCCGATGGCGTTGAGTATTTCCGCAGAGCTGTTGAGCTTGCTCATAAAGCCGACACGCGCCGGAGTTTTCAGCTTCAGCAGGATATAGACCGCCGGCACGAGAAGCTCGAAGGTCGAAATAAGCAGGAGGGTCCCCACAACAGAGCCGACATCGCCGTAGAGTGCCGAGCTGAATATGCTAAGGTGAACGTTGAAGCCGAGCAGTCCGAGAGCCGCTGCGAAAAGCTTTCCTATAATAGTATTTATGACGATATACATGAGGACGGCGATACCGAGAACGTACATGATGCGTCCGATAATGCGCTTTTCCTCGTTCTCCTGAGAGCGCACCTCAAAGCCGCGGCTGTCGTTGAAGACCTTTTCGCGGAGGTTAGCCTTAAAGCGGAAGGCGTAAGGGTTGTCCTTGCGCTCACGCCACTCCCTGAACTTTTTATTGTAGGCATCGCTCTGAGTGGAGCAGTCAAAGTCCTCAACAACATTGACAAGCTCGCGCTGACCGTTTTCGACCGGTTTTTTTCTTGTTTTTGTTTTTTTCATCTGACTGCCTCCTCTCCGCAATATGCACTTTATCAGTATAATATTATCACATTCCGGAGCTTTCGATGTTATTATTTTAGAAGCATTTTCTAAATTATTTGTAAATATGTTATATGTTTTGATTTGAGGTCGCAGCACAGCTTTGCGCGCTTCACCGGAACGTCCGTGCCCTTTGATCTCGCATGAAAAGTTATTTCCGCGTTTAATATTGCTATTCCGGAAAATCTGTGCTATAATAAGGAAAAAGAAGTGGGAGGGCATCGTTATGGAAGCTATAGCCGCTGTTGCTGTTATCGCAGCCGTTCTTCTGCTGCTCGGGTTCAAGGCTTCGACCCTCGCGTTCATCGGTCTCGCGGTGCTCGGTCTGATCTTTCTGCTCGTCACACTGCTTTTCGTCTATTTCTTCATCAGAATGCTCTTCGCCAAAAGAAAACAGGCGGAGTTCTCACGGATAGACAAGTCCCCGCGCAGTCCTTTCAAGGTCGCCTACTACACCGTTGACGGCGTCGAATACCCCTGCGTTTTCCCGGAGGAGGGCTTCCTCGAAAGCAAGCTCTACAAGACCGGAAAGAAATACCGTGTCCTGCTCGACAGGAGGAAGAAATTCGTCTACGACCGCTTTGCCATTGCCACCAGCACTATCGGCTTTTTCTTCTCGACAGCCTTTTCTGCGGTGACAGTGCTTTTCATACTCAATATAAAGTGAAGGAGTGATATTATGGAGGAACATATCTGCGGCGCTTCCGGCGTCCACAGCGAGTTCATAGAAAAGGTATCGAAGGTAATGCCCGACGAGGAAGTTCTCTACGAAGCCGCCGAGCTTCTGAAGGTTTTCGGTGACCCGACGAGGATAAGGATAATCTTCGTGCTCTGTCAGGGCGAGAAATGCGTATGTGACATCGCCGGTGCTCTCGGAATGACGCAGTCAGCGATATCCCACCAGCTCCGTGTGCTCAAGCAGGCGCGTCTTGTGAGCACCCGGCGTGACGGCAAGACCATATACTACTCCCTCTGCGACGAGCACGTCCGCACCATATTCTACTACGCTATGGAGCACGTTATGGAGTAACGCTTCTGCGCGATCCTTCATCACAAAAAAACAGCCCTCTTTTTGAGGGCTGTATCTGCATCTTCGATATCTCTGTAATTATTCAGCAGAAGGAGCTGAAACAGGACATACGCCAGCGCAAGCGCCGCACTCTACGCAAGTATCAGCGTCGATAACGTATTTTCCATCGCCTTCAGAAATAGCGCTTACAGGGCACTCAGCAGCACAAGCGCCGCAGCTAATGCAATCGTCAGAAATAATGTATGCCATAATATATGCACCTCCGTATAATTTAAGGATATAGGCTATCCTCATTAAGTTCATTATAACATATTCCGCGATAAAATCAAGGGCTTTTCGTTAGCCTGTACTTACATTACTTATTCTTGCTCTTTCCGCTCTTTTTTGCCGGAGGAGCATTTTTCTTCTTTGCCGCTGTATCGGACGCTTTGGCGTTCTTCTGCTTTAAAGGCTGTTGCTTATCTGTCTCCTCCGCTGCCTCGGAGGGCTTTTCAGGCTCAGCCGCCTCAGCAGGTACTTCCGCGCTCTCCTTCTTCTTTTTTGCGGAGGACTTCTTCTTTGCCGAAACAGCAGGCTCCTTCTCCGGGAGAGCTGCACAGGCTGCACCTGCACAAGCCCAGAATATCGGTGAAAATGTGATATTACTACAGCCTATCAGGAATACCAGACAGCCGCTCACCGTCAGCAGGAATGCGCCGGTATTAACGCCGCAGGCGTCCCTGCGGAGCTTCTTTGCGCTTATCACAACGACTGATACAAGAACGGTCAGCATGAACAGCAGCGAGGGTATGCCTCTCGTTGCGGCAGTGTATAAATATTCATTGTAGACCTTGTCAAAGGTACCGGGGTTTTTCATCGTGATATCGGTTATGGGTGCGCTGCTTTTGAGTCCGCCGTATGTGTATATCTGCGGATAGACAAGCTGCTCGGGACCCGTTCCTTCAAGCGGATAGCGCTTGATGAGCTTTATCGTTTCCTTGTTGAGATGCCTGTATACATCATAGGTATCCTCGATGTCGATATCGGTATGCTTTCCGCCCTCGTTTGCAGAGTTGTAGTTACCGCTGGCTGAAACTCTCTGATATGCGTCATCGCTCCAGAGGATATAGCCGTCATAGAGGTGATAGCCCTTTTCATCGCCGGATTTGACTGTTCCGGCAACAGCAATGCCTATAGCTGCGGAAACTATCACAACAACTACCGTCATGAGCCTTTCCTTGGGCTTTTTTGCGATGAATACAGCCGCGATGCCTGCTGCCGCTGCGACTGCCAGACCTGCAATGCCCATAAACGTTCTTGTGAACACCATAACGAATGCGAAAATGAATGCACAGAGCGTTGCAAGAGCACGGTACTTCTCGGTCTCACCTGTCGTGCTTACAATGAGTGCCGCTGTGAGCGAGAGGGTCAGTACCATTGCGAGGAATACCGGTGACTGCGAAAGTCCCGAGGGTGAAACCGTAAGAACTCCGACGGATATATCAGTGTAGGCGTAAAACAGGAGCTTTCCGGTAAATATCTGTATCAGCGCCCACACGGCATTCAGCAGACCTGAGCCGACTATACCGGCAAGCAGCGCATTGACTGCCCTTTTCCTTCGCAGGGAGGCGGCTGTAACGAATATGCCGAAGTAGAAAATGAGCGCGAGCAGTCCCTCTCCGCGCTGCGGGAAGCCGTAGAAGCCGACGTTAATATCGTATGATTTTGCGAGGGAAAGGCCTCCCCAGCCGAGCATTGCCGCAAATGCGGCAGCGGGTACGATAACGGAGCCGTTCACGAACTTCTTGATGAGGGCGATGAGTGCGAGGACAAGGCACAGAACGCCTGAGACCGCAAGTCCTGTTGCACAGACGGAATAGGTATTGTCGTCGCTGACCTCCGGGATTATCGTCGCAAGGGAGGTCGTGAAGCAGGCGGCAATGAGGCCGAACGAGGCGAATTTCGCATACTGCTCCTCAGTCATATTAACGATGAAATTGGATTTATCCGAAGAACCTAAAAGAGTTTTTGCCATAATGATTACCTTCCTTATTGTGCTGTGCAGAAAGACTGCATTCTGAATGGGATTCTCAAGGGAGGTCCTCCCTTGAGTCCGGACGAAAAAACTGTACAGATTATTGCTGATTCAGTACAGAAAAGGCTGCCGAGAAGCTCTCGGCAGCCTGAGCAACGCATTATTTAGCGTAATCAGAAACTCTGCTCTCGCGGATAAGGTTGACCTTGATCTGACCGGGATAATCCATTTCAGTTTCGATCTGCTGGGCGATCTGTCTTGCAACGAGAACCATTTTCTCATCGTTGATGATCTCCGGAACGACCATGATCCTGACCTCACGGCCCGCCTGAACTGCAAAGCACTTCTCAACTCCCTCATAGGAATTGCATATTTCCTCAAGCTTCTGGAGACGCTTGATATAGCTTTCGTAGTTTTCGCTTCTTGCGGCAGGTCTTGCAGCGGAGATAGCGTCGGCTGCCTGAACGATGCAGGCGATCACAGTTCTCGGCTCGACGTCATTGTGGTGAGCCTCGACCGCGTGGATAATAACAGGGCTTTCGTTATACTTTTTACATACGTCAACGCCTATCTGAACGTGAGAGCCCTCGATCTCGGAGGTGAGAGCCTTACCGATATCGTGGAGGAGACCGGCGCGTCTTGCGACATTCGCGTCAACGCCGAGCTCAGAGGCGAGAACTCCGCAGAGCTTAGCGACCTCAATTGAGTGGTCGAGAACGTTCTGACGGTAGCTTGTACGGAATTTAAGGCGTCCGATGAGCTTTATGAGCTCATGGTTGAGACCGTGTACATTGGTCTCGATAACGGCACGTTCGCCCTCCTGCTTGATGCGGTACTCAACCTCACGGCGAGCCTTATCGACCATTTCCTCGATGCGTGTGGGGTGGATACGTCCGTCAGCGATGAGCTTTTCGAGGGCGATCCTTGCTACCTCACGGCGTATCTGGTCGAAGCAAGAGAGGGTGATAGCCTCCGGGGTATCGTCGATGATGAGGTCAACTCCGGTGAGAGTCTCGAGGGTACGGATATTACGTCCCTCACGGCCGATTATGCGTCCCTTCATCTCGTCATTGGGGAGAGGAACGACTGAAACTGCGGCTTCGGAGACCTGATCCGCGGCTACCTTAGCGATAGCGAGCGAGATATAGCTCCTTGCCTTTTCCTGACATTCGTCCTTGACCTGCTGCTCATAAGCAGCGATCTTGACGGCTTTTTCGTGAACGAGATCGTCCTCAAGCTTGGAGATTATGTATTCCTTAGCCTGGTCCTTAGTGAACTCAGATATCCTTTCGAGAACGTCGAGCTGGCTTTTCTTTATAGTTTCAGCCTCTTTCAGCTTTTCGTCCGCCGATTTGATCTTCTGGTTGAGAACGTCTTCTTTTTTCTCGAGGTTATCATTTTTCTTATCGAGATTTTCTTCCTTTTGCTGCATACGTCTTTCCTGACGTGACAGCTCTGCTCTGCGGTCCTTGATCTCCTTATCCGCCTCAGTGCGGAGCTTATGGATCTCATCCTTGGCTTCTATGAGAGCGCTTTTTTTCTTGTTGTCAGCGTCCTTTTCGGCGTCCTCGACGATACGGGCGGCCTGCTGTTCAGCCGAGCCGACGATAGTTTCCGCATCGCGCTTGCGCTGTTCAACGCCGGCAGCAACGCCCTTCTTGTAAAACAGGACATAACCGATAGCGATACCAGCCACGAGAGCCACAATGATGAGAATAATAGCGATTACAAGATCCATACAGTGCATTACCTCCTTTTCGTAATATTAGTTTGTATCATAAAACCTTACTACTACAGGCGGTAAATGCCGCATTATTTTATTCATTTTAAATATATCAAGAGCCGGATATAACGGCTCATAAAACATTGCGGACGCAATGCGTCCAATTTTTGTTTCATTCCACCCTCCGCCAAAGCGGCGAGCTATCATATTTATGAACGGAGGTTTCTCCGTAATGATGTAAAACAAAGCTGCATATACTGCCATAGTAATATTATGCAAATAAATACAACATAATTATTATATACTATTTTTAATGAAATGTCAAGGGCAACGGGACGCATAAACGGTAAAGATAATTATTTTTATGATTTAACTGTTATTCCGCGGCGTTTTGAAGCTCCCGGCAGTTGACATTTGCGGTCCGTTTGTGATATAATGAATGTTGGGCATTCATTATGTTTTATCTAAATGCCCTTGCAGATACGCAAATCAAAGATTTGCTCCCTGCAATCGGGCGATTATATCATAACGCTAACGCTTATATGATATAATGTTTGAAGTGCCGCAATAGGCAATGATAAAGATTTTTTACCGGAGGCTTCGGATATGAAGATATTTAGATTCACAGCCCTCGCTATGGCGGCTGTTCTCGCACTCACCCCCGCTGTCGGCTGCAAGCACAATATAAAGAGCAGCAGCAGCAATGCCGCAAAATACGCAGATCACCCCGAGATCGGTGAGATAAAGGTCACTGCAAATGTCAACCAGGAGGCTGAGGCTAACGAGACCTTTTTCACCCTCAACAAGGTCATCGACGCAGGCGCTCAGACTGAAAACGGCGAGCATTACTACTACCTCGACATCACAATCAGAAACAATACCGATACAGCCTATGAGCTCACCCGTCTCAATAACTTCTACCTGCTTTTCAGCGACGGTACAGAGCTCTCCAGCGCCGTAAGAGCCGAGCTCTACGCTATCAATAACTTCTCGGACAAGTACCGCAAAAGCCCGTTCACTATCCCTGCAAATGGCACCTTCACCGGCGTCGTCTCAGGATTTGTCCTCACCCCCGACAAGACCGATTTCACCGTCGGATTCTTCCCTACCCGCGAAAATACCGAGGATAAAAAGAACGTCATATTAGTCCCCGTTACCGCCAGCGATATCGTCCCCATAACCGACGATCTGAAAAAGTAAAATCCCCGGCATAAGCGCGATGCCTATACGGAAGTATTATGTGAACCTACTGGGGCAAACCTTTCTGAGGAAAGGTTCTTCCCCAGACCCCTTTCCAAAGGCTTTATTTTTGTTTTTTCCACAATGGTATAATCATCTTATGTAGAAAAGAAAAACCCGGAAGTTTATTGAGCTTCCGGGGATTATTATACCATTGTGGAAAAAACCAGATAAAAGTTTTAGGAAGGGAGTTTGAGGGAGAACCCTTTTTCAAAAGGGTTTCCCTCAATAAATTCCCATAATTATTTTGAATGGGTATCGCGCTTATGCCGGGGATTTTAGCTTTTTTCCGAGGGTCAGTCTAAGGGTGGCGATATACGCTGCACAGCCGGTCGTTCCGGCGCAGGCGAGCACTGCGAGGCTGCCGAAGCGTTCTGCCATTCCGCCGGCAAGCAGGGACGTTCCCGCGCACATCGCCCCTGCGTACAGAACCGCCGCAAACGGCTTTACTTCCGGCTTTATACCGGCTTCCCGGAGGTAAGTCCGCAGTGCAAGTGCAAGTATCAGCGCATAGCTCAGCGATGTCGAAACGGCAGCCCCCTCCACGCCGACGACCGGCAGCAGAACGAGGTTCCCGGCAAGCTTCGCCGCTGTTCCAGCGAGCATTATTTTCAGAGGTGCGGACGCTCTGCCCAAGCCCTGAAGCATACTGAAAACCGGGAAAGACAGGCAAAGGCAGAGCATTCCCGGCATGAGCAGCCTCATCGGGAAAACGCACAGCGCGACCTCCTCCGGCTGTCTCGGAAAGAGCAGTCCAAGCACCTCCGGGGCAAATATCCCGAGCCCGGCCGCTGCCGGAACAGCAATGACCTCAGCGGTGAGAAGTGCCTGTATACTGCTGCGTTTCAAGGCTTCCGGACTGCCAAGCTCTCTTGCGGCAGCCGTATTCGTCAGTGCGCCCTTGCCGAGCATATTCGTAACGGACGGAACGAGGTTGAAAACGGTCAGTGCTATCCCCGAAAATGAGCCGTAAACGAACTGTGCGCTCTCTCCGGCAGCCGCTCCCGAAAACAGTCCCTCATACGCTCCGTTTCTAGAAAGACAGCCGATTATGCTCCACATATCTATCAGCGCCGAAAGGTCGGTGATGAGTGCCGCAACACCTATCGGGAGTGCCGCACGGACAAGCTCCTTTGCTATAAAGCGGCGGCTCTCCGGACGTTCCTCCCCTGCCGGAAGTGGTGCCGAAAACAGCCTCATTATGCCGAAATACAGAGCCGCAGCAGCCGTTGAGAGGGTCACGCCGAGTATGCCTGCCGCCGCTGCAAGAGCTCGGATATCCGTCACCCACGGAAAAAGCCTCCGCATCTGTTCACCGTGAGCCGTGACATAGCCGCAGAGCCAAAGACCTGCCGCGACCTTCACGATGCCCTCCGCGACCTGAGAGAGAGCAGTCGGGTACATATTGCTCAGACCCTCGAAATATCCGCGTTCTACTGCCGTTATGCAGCCGAAAACAACCGCCGGAGCTATCATCACGATGCCTGCCGCAGCCTCCGGACCGCCTGACGAGTAGATGCTGTAGGGTCTTGCGAGAACAGCCATGAGAATGCTCGCGGGAACGCCTGCCGCCGTGAAAATGAGCAGGGCAGTGCTCCGGATACGCCGGACGCTCCTGTAAAGTCCGAGAGCCGCCCGGGAAGCCGTCAGTCTTGCGACCGCCGAGGAGATACCCGTGACTATCAGGGCGTAGACCGGCATGAAAATGCTGTAGGCACAGCCGAAATAGCCCATGCCTACGCCGCCGAGCATATTTGTCAGGGGTATGCGAAAAGCCGCTCCGAGAGCCTTTGCGGCGACCGCTGATGCCATGAGTATCAGCGAGCCTTTTAAATAAGTCTGCTTTTTCATTGTGTCCTCCGAATTATAATCTGAGCTATCCACTACGGTCGGGACAGGAGGGTCGCCGGCTAAAAACTCCCTGCGATAATGGGATTCTAAAGGGTCCACGACCCTTTAGCAGAGTCCAGAGACAGCGCCTCTGGTCGCGTTCCTTTCAGCTTTTAAGGGAAAGCGAAACTAAACAAAGCGCCTCGCAAGGGGGGAATGCAGAAAACAGTCCGGTGGACTGTTTTCGCAGAGGGGACGCCTTGCAAGTGAAGGCGCCCACTTCTTGCCGCTCGTAATAACAAACCCTCCGGACTAAGTCCGGACTGAACATCTGACCGTATCATTCTTCATGGAAATATATGGCGAACGTCGGAATTTTATGCGAATAGTACAAGTTTTAACGTGAGATTTCTCAAAATACGCTAAAATTTTGCCGGTACTGTTGCTTTATCAGCACTTATGTGGTATAATACAAGGTAGACTATTTGTCTTATATTACGAAAGGCTGGTATAAATATGGAATATAAATTTTCCGATAAGGTGTCCGGGCTCCAGGCTTCGGCTATCCGTGAGATACTGAAATTCACAGCCGACCCGGAGGTAATTTCCTTCGCCGCCGGAAATCCCGCGCCCGAGGCTTTCCCCACTGAGAGAATCGCTCAGATCTCTGCAGAGCTTCTCCGCGATGACCCTATCCTCGCTCTCCAGTACAGCATCACCGAGGGTTATACTCCCCTCCGCGAATTCCTCAAGGGCTGGATGACCGAGAAGGGCTGCTTCCACAAGGAATTCGACGATATCATCGTTACATCAGGCGGTCAGCAGGCTAACGAGCTCTCCTGCAAGGTGCTCCTCAACGAGGGCGACACGCTTCTCTGCGAATCACCGAGCTTCATCGGTTCGCTCAACGCTTTCCGTTCCTACAATGTCAACCTCGTCGGCGTTGACATGGAGGAGGACGGCATCGACCTCGCAAAGCTCGAAAATGCCCTTAAAACCGAGAAAAACGTCAAGATACTCTATCTCATACCCAATTTCCAGAACCCTACCGGCAGGACGATGTCCCTCGCAAAGAGAAAGGCTGTTTACGAGCTCGCCTGCAAGTACGACTTCATCATTCTCGAGGACGACCCCTACGGCGAGCTGAGATTTGCCGGCGAGAACGTTCCATCGATAAAGAGCCTCGACACCGAGGGCAGAGTCATCTACTCCAGCACATTCTCGAAGCTCATCTCTCCCGGTTTCAGAACAGGCTATGTTTCCGCACCTGCTCCCGTTATACAGAAAATGGTGGTATGCAAGCAGGTATCAGACGTTCACTCCAACATATGGGCTCAGGTCGTTGCTCACAGGTTCATGACCACTATCGACCGCGAGGCTCACTTCAACAAGCTCCGCGCAATATACCGTGAAAAGTGCGATCTCATGTGCGGCTTCATCGAAAGCGGCTTCTCAAAGGAGATAAGCTACGTTCGTCCGCAGGGCGGTCTGTTCATATGGTGTACCCTCCCCGAGAGCTGCGACATGAACGCGTTCTGCACAAGGGCTGTCCGCGACTACAAGGTAGCAGTCGTTCCCGGAAATTCGTTCAGTATCCGCTCCGATGAGGTCAGCCACTCCTTCCGCCTCAACTACTCCACGCCTACCAACGCTCAGATCGAAAAGGGCATGGAGATACTCTCCCGCATGACGCGCGAGATGCTCGGCTGAGCCGAAATACCGCTTTTTCTCCCGGCTAACGGGTGACTTATAAAGAAATCAACCGAAAGGAATTAATCATTATGCCAAATAAATCTACCGGCAGATATTCTGTCACTCAGAAATACCTTATGACAAGAGGTCAGGCTATCAACTTCCCGGCACAGTACTTCAATACCAATTTCAAGCGCGATGAGGTCTACGGTGTTGTAATTGATATCCCTATGGCAGCCGACGTCCTCACAACTATGGTTTGCTTCATCAACGGTGCCGCTAACCTCTACTTCAACAACGGCGGCGAATACTCCGGCGCTTCTCAGAAGTACCGCAACCTCGTTCAGGCTGCCCACAACCTCGTTGCAAACGCTGGTCAGCTCGTTCCCAAGGCTGTTAAGACCACTAAGTACGATATCCCCACAGGCAGGACGAACTACATCTTCCTCCTCACAAGGGGCGGCGTTTACAAGGCTGAGATACAGGCAGGTCTTATCCCCGAAACTGAGCCCGAGAAGCGCACTATCTACGTTCTCTACCAGCGCGTTCTCAATGAGCTGAGAAACTGCCAGCTCAGGGACGATGCCGAAAAGCGCAAGGCTGCAAAGTAAGGAGCGGCAGGAATGGAAGACAAGAAGCTCATTTTCAGCGCTATCCAGCCAACCGGCACCTTTACTCTCGGCAACTACATCGGAGCCGTCCGCAACTGGGCGCCCCTCCAGAACGATTACAACTGCATATACTGCGTGGCTGATATGCACGCTATCACTGTTAAGCAGGAGCCTGCAAAACTGCGTCAGAATATACTCAATTCCTATGCCCTCCTCATGGCTTGCGGCATAGACCCGGAAAAGTCCATTCTCTTTATTCAGAGCCACGCTCCCACTCATGCGGAGCTCAACTGGATACTCTGCTGCAACACCCAGTACGGCGAGCTCTCGCGCATGACCCAGTTCAAGGACAAGAGCCAGAAGCACCCCGATGATATCAACGCAGGTCTCTTTACCTACCCCTCGCTCATGGCTGCTGATATCCTCGCCTATAACGCTGATCTCGTTCCGGTTGGAGTTGACCAGAAGCAGCATCTCGAGCTTTCGAGAAACATCGCTCAGCGTTTCAATCAGCGCTACGGCGACTTCTTCACGCTCCCGGAGCCCTACATCATCGACGTCGGCGCAAAGGTAATGTCGCTTCAGGACCCCACTAAGAAAATGTCCAAATCGGACGAAAATCCCAACGCCTGCATTCTTATCCTCGATGGCAAGGACACCATTGTCCGCAAGTTCAAGAGGGCTGTCACCGACAGTGAGGCGGAGGTCTGCTTCCGCGAGGGCAAGGACGGCATCAACAACCTCATGACGATTTATTCCGTCGTTACCGGCAAGGATTTCGCTTCTATCGAGGCTGAATTCGCCGGAAAGGGCTACGGCGACTTCAAGCTTGCCGTCGGTGAGGCTGTCGCAGACCACCTCGAGCCCGTGAGAACTGAGTTCGCAAGGCTCATCGCAGACAAGGCTTACCTCAAAAAGTGTTACACCGAGGGTGCTGAACGCGCTATGCGTATATCAACCCGCACCGTTGCAAAGGTCTACCACAAGGTAGGATTTGTTGATCTAAAGTAATATCCGGCATTTTTGCCGTATATTTATACAAACAGGGACATATTCCAGCAAATTATTTTGCCAAATTGACAAAAAATTCAAATATGGGTTGCAATTTGCCGAAAAATAGGGTATTATTATTAGGTACTCTTCGGTTTTTTACCGGAGTTCAGCCCGTATAAGGGAGAGTTTTTTCTATGGTTGAATATCAGCAGAAGGATCGCTATGCTATAGGCGACCTCGTGGATATCGTTAGGCTCCTTCGCAGTGAGGGCGGCTGTCCTTGGGACAGAGAACAGACCCACCTGTCGATAAAGAGCGACCTCATCGAGGAGACCTGTGAGGTCATCGAGGCTATCGACCTCGACGACAAGGCGCTTCTCCGTGAGGAACTCGGCGATGTTCTCCTACAGGTCGTTTTCCACAGCCGCATCGAGGAGGAGGAGAATACCTTCAATTTCGATGACGTCTGCGATGAAGTTTGCAAGAAGCTCATTGTCCGCCACCCCCACGTTTTCGGCGAGGTCAAGGCCGATACCACCGATCAGGTGCTCAAAAACTGGGACGCGATAAAAATGCAGACTAAGGGTCAGGAGACCTATGCCGATACACTCAGAAGTGTCGCAAAATCCCTCCCGGCTCTCATGAGAGCACAGAAGATTGGCAAACGCGCGATGCGGGCAGGTATGGACTTCCGCTGTGCAGAGGACGCTGTCGCCTGCATAAGCGCTGAAAAATCCGAGCTCGACAGGGCTATCGCTGCCGGCGATACCAAAAATATCGAGGAGGAGATCGGCGATCTGCTCTTCTCCTGCGTGAATGCTGCAAGACACCTCGGCGTTGACGCTGAGCTCGCACTTAAAGCTTCAACCGAAAAATTCATTAAACGCTTTGCCGTTACAGAGGAGCTCGTCTCCGCGGAAGAGCTCGATATGAAAAAGCTCCCGATCGAAGAACTTGACGTTTATTGGGCAAAAGCCAAAAATATTATTGATTCGGAGGAAAATCAAAATGACTAAAACAGAACTCATCAACTCAATCGCTGAAAAGGCAGGCTGCACTAAGAAGGACGCAGCAGCAGCTCTCGAGGCTACAGTAGCCGTTATCAATGAGTCCCTCGAAAAGGGCGAGAAGGTTTCTATCACTGGTTTCGGTACTTTCGAGATCCGTGAGAGAGGCGAGAAGACCTGCATCAACCCCAGAACCAAGAAGAAGATGGTTTGCCCCCCCAGCAAGGCTCCCGCTTTCAAGGCTGGCAGAGCCCTCAAGGAAGCTGTTAACAAGTAATTACGATGAAAGGGCGGATATCCGCCCTTTTGTTTTTCTGCATGACAATACGCTGCCGTCCGGCAGAATGTCCGACAACAAAAATATTGAAAGGAGTACGCCATGAGGCTTGACAAATACCTGAAAGTCACAAGACTCATAAAGCGCAGGACTATCGCGAATGAAGCCTGCGATGCTGAGAAGATCTCCGTCAACGGCAAGGTCGCCCGTGCGAGCTACGAGGTAAAGGTCGGTGACATAATCGAGATAAACATGGGAACAAGGCCGCTTAAAGTAAAGGTGTTGAGCGTTTCCGAACACGCCACCAAAGAAAATGCGGCAGACAATTACACGGTCGTGGAATAAAAAAGGAACGGCAGATGCCGTTCCTTTTATTTTGTATTGTGTATGTCCCAGCGGAAGGTCGTGAGCTTTGCCGCCTTTGTGTTATCGAGCATATTGTTGTTCTCGAGCTTTGTGAGGTCAAGGTAGCGGTAATTGGTCTTTTCGTCCTTATTTGCGGAGAAAAGTCCTTTCAGCTTCGACATCGCACCGCCCGGTGAACGCTGAACGACAGCGCCGAGCGTGTAATTCTCACGCATAAAGGTTATGATATCCGCCGCAGTTGTCAGGAGCTTGTCGCTGACGTTGTAAACGCCCGCGTAGGTCATATTGTCCGCATTCTTGACGAAGCAGAGAATAAAATCGACCAGATTATGCACACAGCAGAGCTGGAAGCCGTACTGTCCCTTTCCGTAGACGAACTTAGCGCCGTCCTTGGGATCGGTGATCTTAGCGATGAGGTTATCGGTGAAGGTCTTGGTGTAGACCGGCGAAAAGCGGGCTATACAGCACATTACCTTGTATTCGCCCTCCTCGTCCTTATGGTGGGACATCTCGGAGAAGAATGCTTTTTCGGAAGCGAATTTGAGAGCGGCGTAGTTCGTGCGGGGCTTGAGCTCGCCGTCCTCACGGATAGGCTCGCGGGTCTTGGGGAATTCGTAGACCTGATCTGTGCTGAGAAGAATGAATTTCTTGAGGCTTTCGCACATCATAGCGTAGCGGTAGATGAATTTATCGCAGCGCTTTGAGGTCTCGATCTCCGCATCAGTGACAATAGGACCGAAATCATTATCCACTGTACAAGCCGCGTGTATCACTATATTTATCTTATTGTTTTCAAATATATCTGCGTAGGCGTTCTTATCGTCCGGAGCCGCCTGAATGAAGCTGTAATTCAGCTTGCCTTCGTTGTAGATCCCTGGTTCTTTATCTACTGCAATTACTGAATAGCCTTTTTTAAGGAGTCCGGAGCAGATATGCTGGGCGATAAGACCGCAGCCGCCTGTTACAAGAACAGTCTCCATAGTTGTTACCTCCTTTATGAGAAAATGCAAAGGTCTTGCTGCTTATTAGCTGGATTGAGAGCTGTATTGATATATCCGCTTCATGGCGGGGTCACGAAGCGCTTTTGTTTACGTCATCGATATAGCCGGAAACTGTGCCGTCTATCTCTGCGAATGTCTCATTCCACGGCTTGCCTCTTGCAGCATTTCTGAGGGCATTGTTGAGAAGCTCGCCGCAGTCAGCCGAAACGCCCTTTGAAACATCGAAAATAGGCGCAGCATTGCCGAGACGGTTCATCTCCTCCCTCATATCTACCATTTCCTGAGTCCAGCCGTAGTCGTCCACGAAAATGGAGTCTGCAACACTTCTTGCATCGTCATTGATACAGCAGAAGCGTTTGCAGTCAAGGTACTTAGCAACACCCTCGGGGTTCTGTCCGCCGCTCACAAAGGCGTAGGACTCCATACCCACGGGGATATAGTGCTTATCTGCCTTGGGATCCTTGGGCATAGGCACGAAGAAGACATCTTCTCCGAATTTCTGCACCCATTTATCCTTGGTCATATACAGCTCATAAAGGCCTGCCGGATAGAAGAGGAGCTTGCCCTCGGCGATATACTGCGGCTTTGACTCCCAGCCGTAGCTTCCCACGCCGATAGCGATATAGTCCTTCTGATACATATCGTACATCCAGTTCTGGACTCTCTCCATCTGTTCTGTTCCGATATAGCTTTTGAGCTTACCGTCCTTGATACCAACGGGCGGGACTCCGATGGTATTCATAAGACCGAACTCGAAGAACCAGCTATCTATACCGTAGCGGTTATTCGAGGTATCAACGAATTTTTCGAGCATACCCTCAAAGGCATTCCAGTCCCATTCGCCGTCGGCGTAGAGATCGGCAGGGTCTTCGAGCCCCGCCTCCTGGAGTGTCTTGCGGTTGTATATGCAGGCGACAGCGTCACCGGTCGGCTGGATAACGGCGATATAGTGCTTACCGCCCCATATGAGCTGATCGTTGCTGTCCTTAACGTCCTTCCACAGCTCTGAATCGAAGTCGATATAGCTGTCGATAGGTGTGAAATAGTTTGAATCCTTCAATACGAACTTCGGGAAGACGTCCATATCTCCGGCGTAGAAGAAGTCGATGCCCTCACCGCTCACGACATACTCATCGAGCTTGCTGTAGCGGTCGGAATCTGTACACTGGTAGAACTTGACATTGCCGCCGTAGAGCTCCTGGAAGAGCGCGAGGTCAGCAGGGGTCTTTTTGCCAGAAGCATCGGCGTTTATGTCCCATGTCGAGAGCCACTTGATAGTCTTGTTTTCGAGCTCGCCCGTAAGCAGACCGGAATCCTTTGCTGCATCGACGAGCTTAGCTTTTTTTTCATCATCAATAGGGTTATCATAGGAAGAGCTGTCCCCTGAACCGCAGCCGGCTGCTGCCAACATAACGGCCAGCATAAGCATTGCCGAAGAGAATGCTTTTAGTTTATTCATATGCCTAACTCCTTTGTTAAAGCACGGTTAAAAAAACGAATTTGTTACACACTTTTATATATTATACCATTTTTTTATTGGTCCTGTCAATATTCATTTTTCATAGAAATATGTAGATTTTATGGGCAAATTACCAAATCACCGTCAAAGTATGATTGAGAAAATGTAAATTGTACACCAAAATCTTACAAATTAAAACTTAGTCTCTTTTTCTCCGATGATGCCCGAAACAGCCTCGCTTATCTTCCTTGCGACATAGGCGTTGTTCATCGTGTAGAGGTGGATACCGTCAACGCCGCTTGCCACAAGGTCAACTATCTGGTTGACCGCATAGGCTATGCCGGCATCGCGGAGAGCCTCCGGACTGTGCTCGAAACGCTGCATTATCTTTACGAATTTTTTGGGAAGACTCGCACCGCAGGTCGTTACCATGCGCTCGATCTGCTTCTTGTTGACTACCGGCATGATGCCTGCCTCTATCGGGACGCTTATGCCTGCCGCCCTCGCCTTCCACAGGAACTCGTAGAACGACGAATTATCGAAGAAAAGCTGGCTTATGAGGTGGTCCGCACCTGCCTCGACCTTGAGCTTGAGGTTAGCGATATCCTCCTCAAGAGTGGAGCAGTCGGGGTGGCATTCCGGATAGCAGGCGCCTGCGATATCGTAATCGCCCTGCTCCCTGATGAAGCTGATGAGGTCGCTCGCATGGAGGAAGTCCTTTTTCGGCGGTATATCGGGATTTATGTCACCTCTGAGGGCGAGGATATTCTCGATGCCGCGGCTGTTTATCTCGCTGAGAGTTGCCGATATCTCCTCCCTTGTATAGTTTATGCAGGGAAGATGTATCATGGGAACAACTCCGCTTTCCTTGATGCGCGAGGCGATATCACACGCAAGCGCATTGTTGCTGCTTCCGCCGGCACTGAACGTCACGCTGATGAAGTCCGGCTTCAGGTCGCGGAGCTCATCGAGAGTTTCGTAGATAGTATCGACCGAGCTGGTCTTTTTTGGCGGGAAAACCTCGAATGAAAAAACGGTTTTATTGCTGAAAATATCCTTTATACGCATAGCGCTCTCCTTATCAGTCGATCGACCAGTCTATCTCCGTCATGCCGTGGCTGCGGAGGAATTCGTTTGCCTTTGAGAAATGCCTGCACCCGAAAAAGCCGTTGTAAGCCGAAAGCGGACTCGGGTGGGCTGCCTTCAGCACAAGATGCTGCGGCGAGGTTATGAACTGCTGCTTCTGTTTTGCATCGCCGCCCCACAGCATGAATACCATTGGCTTTTCACGCTGGTTGAGCAGCTTTATTACGTCAGTTGTGAATGTCTCCCAGCCGATACCGTGGTGGCTTCTCGCCTGGTCAGCCCTGACCGTCAGCACGGAATTCAGCAGGAGCACTCCGCTCTCAGCCCACTTCGTGAGCTCGCCGTGCTTTCCGAGGTTGTCGATGCCGACGTCGTCTCTTATCTCCTTGAAAATGTTCACAAGCGAGGGCGGCGGCTGTATGCCCTTGCGTACCGAAAAGCTCAGACCATGAGCCTGTCCTGCGCCGTGGTATGGGTCCTGACCGATGATGACGCACTTTACGTCCTCATAGGAGGTGAGCTTCATCGCGTTGAAAATGTCGTACATTCCGGGGTAAATGCGCTGTGTGCGGTACTCCTTTATCAAAGTCTGCCGGAGCTGCAAATAGTAATCCTTAGTGAATTCGCCTGCAAGGAGCTCGTCCCAATCGTTATTGAAATTGACCATAATTCCTCCAAAAATGCAATGGGCGGTCAGAAACCGCCCTCAGTTGAATACAGTGTCCTCATAGTATTTGAATTTAACAAGAGTGTTCCGCTTGTAGGTCAGCGAGCCCTGCTGGTTGAACGGCACCTTTGTGTAAGCCTCCGGCGAGCATTCGATGCGGAGCTTTTTTCCCTTGCGCGTCACGAAGTGGAGCTCGTAGAATTCGTCCTCGATGTGCTCCTGACCGGAGCTTTCAATGACCCTTCGGCGGTCATCGCACTTGCGGACGAGGGTAGCCATTACCACGATAGGCTCGGAGGTGCTTTTCTGCTCGTCCTCCTCCCTCTGAGGGGCAGCCCTGCGCTGTACCGGACCGCTCTGGAGCGGTTCTGCCGATCCGCCTTCAAGAAGACGTTTTATCGCAAGCCTGAGCGAGCTGTTGCTGCCGAAAAACATTATTATAAATATGAGTATAACGGCGATAGCACCGAGGATTATCAGCAGGTTTTTGAGCTGAGGCGTCATATTCCGCTCCTTTCCGCAGAAAAGTTCTGCTAAGTATTCCGGAGATGAACCGGGTCTGTACATAATCATTATAACATATATCAACAAAAATTGCAACATTTACATTAAAAATCTGCGTATTTTTTGTCCGGAAACCTAAAACTCACGGTATTAGTGTTATGCTAATAAGGAAGTATTATGAGGATTTACTGGTGAAAACTGCCGCACAGGAGCTGTAACTGCTGGAGGCTTGCTTTTCGCGTGGATATGTGGTATAATTTGATAAATCCAACTATAAAGGTGATGTTTATGCAAAGAATTCTCGGTCATATGAGGCGGGCTGTTACTGAATACGACATGCTCCACGAGGGCGACCGCATCTGTGTCGGCGTTTCAGGCGGCAAGGACAGTCTCGTTCTGCTCTACGGTCTCAGTCAGCTTCGCCGGTTCATTGGTATTAGCTACGACATCGAAGCCGTTACCATTGACCCTGCTTTCGGCGGTGTTCCCGGCGACTATTCCGGTGTGCAGAAGCTCTGCGACGAGCTTGGGATACGCTATACGGTCGTTCCCACAGAGATAGGAAGCATCGTTTTCGACGTCCGCAGGGAAAAGCACCCTTGCAGTCTTTGTGCTCACCTCCGGCGCGGCGCTCTCCACGATACCGCTGTCGATCTCGGCTGCACCAAGATTGCGCTCGGTCACAGTCTCGATGACGCGGTCGAGACCTTCTTCATGAACCTTTTCAATGAGGGCAGGATCGGCTGCTTCTCCCCCGTCACCCACCTCGAAAAAAAGGACCTCTACATGATTCGTCCGCTGATATTCGCGGAGGAAAAAGAGATACGGCGGGCTGCGAACCGTACTTCCCTGCCTGTTGTGACCTCAGCCTGTCCCGCAAACGGCAACACGAACCGTGAGCGTATGAAGGAATTCGTCCGCGAAATGGAGCACAGGGACCACGGATTCCGCGAGCGTATATTCGGTGCGATGCGGCGCGGAGATATTGACGGAATGGGCGGCGTGAACTACGTTCCGCCGGTTCGCAAGGATGTATACTAAAAAAAGGCTCTCCTGATGGAGAGCCTTTAATTATTCAGACAGTCAAAGACTATTTAATTAGTCTTCCTTCTTTCTGAGAACGAATGCAGTACCGAGTGCTACAGCAAGACCAGCAGCAGCTACGCCTACGCCAGCAACACCTGTCTTAGGAGCATCGTTGTTGTTTGTTGTAGAAACAGCAGCGCTTGTAGAAGATGTTGTTGTTGTTGATGTATCTGTATCAGTAGATGTAGATGTAGATGTTGTTGTAGTAGTTGTAGTAGTAGTAGTAGTTGTTGTTGTTGTTGTTGTAGTTGATTCTTCCTCGAGCTTGATGTAGCCGTTTGTGATACCACGTGTGAATACATAAGCCTGCATGAGCTTACCATCGTTATCATCGTAAGCGTTTGTGAAGCAGTCCTCAGATACAGCGCTTGTTCTGAACTCGATACCGATCGGGTAGAGATCGCCAGCCTTAGCATCAGCAGGGAGCTTAAACTTCATGGACCAAACAGCATCGCCGTCTGTACCCTTATCAGAAGAACCATCGTGAGAAACGAAGAGCTCGCCATTTTTAAGGTCTCTGGGCTCGTAACCGAGTTTTCCGCTATAAGTTACAGGATAACCGTCCTCATCGTTTACAACATTGAGACGAGTATCATAGATGAAGTGAAGACCAACAGAAGCATACTTCTTGTCAGCGTTCTTAACAGCAACGTTAACAACCTGCTCAGAGCCGGGAGTCTTAGCTGCGTCGTACTTAACAACAACCTTGTCGATAATGATCTCAGCCTTTGTAGCTGCGTCATCGGGATTGAGAGTTGTTACATAAGCGCTTCCGTCGTAAGCGACCTCCTTGTTGTCGCCTTTTTTGATTGAGTCTGAATAATTTGATGCTGAAGCTGTTACAGCTGTTGCAGAAACAGCAATTGCAGAAACAGCGAGTGCAGCGAATACACTCTTGAGGTTATTCTTCTTCATTGTAATTCTTTCCTTTCAGATAGTGTTTTTTATTGTTACCTGCCGCCCATAGACGGCAGGTAGTAAACTTGATTTTGATCAGTTGCCAAGGAGTCTGCTCCAAGCCTCTGCAGGAGTATTGCCTTCCTGGATATTTGCGTTAGCAACGAGGATCCAGCTTGCGTCAACAGCGTTGAATGCACGGCTTGTACCGTCAGCGATGCTGCCCTTGCCTGTCTTCCAAGCGTGGAGAGGATTAATCTCGTTCTTTACGTCTGCGAGGAATGCTGCGAAGTTATCGTAGATACCAGCAGGATCGTTTGCTACGAGCTCGCTCTGCTTAGAGAGAACAACTGTCTGAGGCTCTCTTACGTTGCCACCGTCATCCATTTCCTGGAGGTCAGCAGCGAAGACAAGAACGCAGGAAGCATCAACAGGGCTGAGCTTGCCGTCGAGGTTTGCGTCACCCTTAACGCCGATGTAAGCTGTTACAGTAACGTCAGAGCCGTCAGCCTTCTTGAGTGTGTCACCCTTCTTGATGATAACAGTTGTGCCGTCCTCAGCGAGGATATCGTCACCTGTGTAGATAACGGGGATCTCATACTTGAAGTTGGAAACTGTAGCATCGAATGTGTTTACAGGAGTCTTGCCGCCGAAATCGAATGCCATCTTAGCATCAATTACAGTGCCAGCGTGCTGACCAGCTGTTACGCGGTTGCCAGCCTCATCGATCTGGATATCGTTGTAAACAGTGTGGATCTCAAGACCGTTTACCTGCTTTGTGGAGAAAGCATCATCGAGGTTTGTGTAGAAACCGTATGTAGCATCGATTTCTGCATATACACTCTGGAGCTCAGTTGTGTAAGCGTATGTTGTTGTAGTAGATGTTGTTGTGGAAGAAGTTGAAGTTGTTGTGGAAGAAGTTGTGGAAGAAGTTGTAGAAGAAGTTGTGGAAGAAGTTGTTGAAGAAGTTGTAGTTGTTGTAGTAGTTGTAGTAGTTGTTGTTGTAGTTGTAGAAGATGAAGTTGTTGTTTCCTTAGCCTTGGTCTCAACAATTCTCTTGATCTTTACATCTACAGCGATGCCTGTATTGTCAAGCTTTGTTGTGTCAATTGTAACCTTGATGGTCTTGTAGGAATCAGCGTAATCAGTTGCAGCGTCCTCAGCGAAGAGAGCCTTTACCTGCTCAGCCTCAGCATCGGGGAATCTTGCCTCGAATACTGTAGTGCCTGCGCCGTCAGCTGTAAGAACGATCTGAGAGAGCTGCTCGTCAGCGAACTTTCCGAGGTCAGCAGCGCTGATATCGAATACAACGGGCTCAGCAGCAGCGTTGAGCTGAGTCTTTACGTTGTCGTAAACCTTAGCGAATGTGGAGTTAGCAGCTATATCAGCACCTGTAGCAGGAACAGTTCTGTTGAACTTCTGCTTTGTCCATGCGTTAACTTCTGCAAGGAATCCTGCAAATGCTGTGAAGTTGCCGCTTCTCTTGAAGGTCATAGCCTTAGCGAGAGCGTTCTTGCCTCTGTTGAGGTTGCTTACATACTTGTCGATCTGCTCGTCAACGTCCTTCTTAGCGCCAGCCTTGTCAGCGATGCTGGAAGCGTCGATCTCAGCCTTGACAATGTTCTTTACCTCTTCGAGCTTTTCGCCGATGAAATTGAGTGTAGCCTCAGGTCCGAGAGCCTCACCTGTCTCAGCGGGAGTGAAAGAGAAGGATACGGGAATCTTTGTCTCAACGGAGAGCTGAGATGTTCCGATAACGATCTCGATAGTACCAGCTGTCTTAACCTTGCTGAAGTCGATATTATTGAAGTTGGGGTTGTTGTACTTCTCTGCAAGATTCTTTGCAAGGCTTCCGAAGGAATTCCGGAAATCGCCGCCGAGAGCCTTTGCTACCTCGCCTACCTTAGCGGATACAACAACATCGCCGTTCTTGATCTCGTACTTAGCGTCAGTAACCTGACCGAGAGCAGCCTTAGCGATCTCGCTGTACTGGCCAACGTAGTTGCTTACAGCATTGAAGATGATGGTAGTGTCGATAGTGCCGCTTGTCTTGCCGTCCTGAACGAGCTGGTCAAGAACACCGTCGAGTGTAAGGTTCCACTCAGACTCTGTGCTTGTCTTAGCGGGCTTGATGAAGAGCAGACTCTCAAGGTTGTAGTTCTTGGAGTTGCCGGCAGTCTCAGTTTCAGATACGCTTGCTGTCTCAGTTGCTGTATCGGTGTCAGCAGCGAAAGAATAAGTGAGACTCTGTGTGAGAGCGAGCGGAACAGCAGCAACTGTAGCCAGAGCTCTCTTGAATAATGAATTCTTCATTGTTCTATACCTCTCTATCGTATTTTTTTGCCTCCCGGCACTCCCGGAGGAATACCATCGGGCTTAATTTCGGGGAAACATCTGCTAAAGCATATAGTTATCCCGGAAATTCATAACTTCATTTTAGCACATTCATAATAATAAGTCAAGCATAAGCGTGGATTTTTTTCAAAAATAATTGACGATTAATCAAGTCTATTTTTGTGCTTATTTCACAAGCCGAGTGCTTTTTACGGCACATTTTATGCGGTTTATTGCTTTGGGAACATTATATCAGATATGCCGGAGGGTGTCAATGCAAAAATATTTCCAGTTCATAAGCAAGAAAAAGCAGACCCGAAGGTCTGCTTTTTATAGGTATTGCTTATTTGCTTGCATTTCTGCTGGGGCAGATCTTATCCCAGAGCTCCTGCTGTGAAGCTGTGGGAACGTTCTCGCCGTATTCAGCGATAAGATTCTGGAGTTCAGCGTAGAATACAAGGATCTTGGAAGCGTCGATCGGAATGATCTTTCTTTCCGACTTGGACTTGTTCCAGTTGCTTTCTGCATACTCATCTTCGTCAACATCGCCGAGGAATGCAGCAAACTGATCGTATACATCTCCGGGAGCCTGTACGAGCGGGCTGTAGGAGAGCTGTAATGTATCAGGTGTATTGCCCTCGAGCTGGAGGTCAGCGTTGTAGATAAGTGCTGCGGAAGCGTCAACAGCTGTAATCTTGTTATCAAGGTTGATATCGCCCTTGACGCCGATATAAGCTGTGATGAAGATCGGATTGCCTTCCTTGTCGGTAAGAGGTGTATCACCGTAGTATACCTGTACATCGTGGTCATACTTGAAGTCTGTACGATTTACATCGTATACATTTGCAGGTGTCTTGCCGTTGAAGTTGATGAGTGAAGCATCAACAGCATCTCTTTCCTTCTCGGAACCGTCGCTGTAAACGTCAACGATCTTTGTGATCTTGACCATATCCTTGGAGAAGCCGCGTCCGTTTGTACCGTCATCGTGGCTGAAGTAGAAGCCGTATGATGTTTCAACAACAGCATAAGAGCTTACGACCTCAGGTGTGTTGTCATTAACGATGATCTTACCGTCAAGAACGAGTACCTTATCAGTTATAACGGAACCATTAACGTCTGTTACAACGTGATCGTACATATCAACTACATACTCGCCAGCCTCAGCGCCCTCAGGAATTGTGATAGAGAGCTTAACAACGGACTTGCCGTTCTCAGAAGCAACAGCTGAGCCGATGCCGTTTGCGAATGCATACTCGCCTGTCTCATTGTGGTCCTCGATAGCAGCACCGTAAGCATCGGAGCCTGAAACGCCGCTTATAACGAAGCCCTCACCGTTCTGAACCTTTACAAGGAACTGAGCGCCGGAGATAGGAAGCTTGGATCCGTTAGGATCAACAACGTTGAAGTTGAGTTCAACTGTTTCACCGGGAACACCCTTTACTGTCTCACCGAGCCAGATAACTGCTCCGTCGGGAAGAGGAGGAAGTGTTGTTGAAGTTGTAGATGTGGTAGATGTAGTAGTTGTTGTGGAAGTTGTAGTTGTATCTGTAGAAGTTGTAGTTGTGTCGGTTGTTGTAGTAGTTGTGTCAGTAGAAGTTGTGGTGTCGATAGTTGTTGTTGTGTCAGTAGAAGTTGTAGATGTGTCGGTAGAAGTTGTAACGGTAGTAGATGTAGTTGAAGATGTGGGAACCTTAACTATGATAGCACCGTCGAATGTGAGGATCTGGCTTGTCATATCAGCACCGTCAGCAGATGATACGAAGAAGAAATCCTTATCAAACTTAACGGGATATGTGCCGCCGGGACACTCAGCGGGTATTGTGTAGTTAAGAGTCATTACTACTGCACCGTCAGCGCCGACTCTTACAGAGCCGTCTGCACTTGCGAATGCGAATTCCTTGGTTGTGTTGTTGCCCTCGATAGCACTCAGGTAAGCAAGTGAATTCTCAGATGCTCCTGTGTAGCCGATCGCATCAGACTGGTTGATCCTGTACTGAGCACCGCCTATAGGAAGCTTTACTCCGGAAGGATCGTAAACCTTGATGTTAAGGGAAACATTCTGACCAGGCTCAGCCTCTACTGTATCAATGATCCAGCCGATAGCTCCCTCGGGAACTGTAACTGTAACTGTAGTTGTGGAAGTTGTAGAAGTTGTGTCTGTGTTTGTTGTGGTTGTGTCTGTAGAAGTTGTGGTGTCGATAGTTGTGGTCGTATCTGTAGAAGTTGTTGTGTCGATAGTTGTGGTTGTGTCTGTAGAAGTTGTGGTGTCGATAGTAGTTGTATCAATGGTTGAAGTTGTATCTGTTGTTGTAACTGTAGTAGATGTAGATGTTATAGGATCCTTAACTATGATAGCACCGTTGATCGGAATGATCTGGCTTGTCATGTCAAGACCGTCAGCAGAAGAGATGAAGTAGAAGCCCTTATCGAACTCTACAGTGTAAACACCTGCTGCACAATCGTCGGGTACCTTATAAGTAAGAGTCATGATAACAGCACCGTCAGCACCGATCTTTGCGGAACCGTCTGCACTTGCGAAAGCGAACTCCTTAGTTGTGTTGTTGCCTTCGATTGTGCTGAGGTAAGCAATAGATGTATCAGTAGCACCTACATACTCAATGGGAGCAGTCTGGTCGATCTTGTACTGAGCACCGCCTATAGGAAGCTTGGTGTCGTTAGGATCGTAAACCTTTACATTGAGACTAACTGTATCACCGCGCTCAGCCTCTACTGTGTCGATTATCCAGCCGATAGATCCGTCAGGGATCGTAACTGTGATAGTTGTTATCGAAGTAGTAGAAGTTGTATCAGTGGTAGATGTAGTGGTGTCTGTAGATGTAGTGGTGTCGATGGTTGTGGTTGTGTCTGTAGAAGTAGTTGTGTCGATAGTTGTTGTTGTGTCAGTAGAAGTTGTGGTGTCGATAGTTGTTGTAGAAATTGTAGAAGTTGAAGGAACGTTAACGCGGATAAATCCGTCTGTAAACTTAACGTTTGCAGTAACGTCAACGCCGTCCTCAGCACTTACGAACATATCGGACCACTTTACAGGGTAGATGCCAGCAGGACAATCAGCAGGCACCTTGTAATTGAGTACAATTACTGTGCTGCCGTCAGCAGCTGTTACGTTTGCACCGTTAGCCTCAGCGAATGCGAATTCCTGAGTGCTGTCGTTTGCCTCGAGATCAGCCTTGTAGCCGGCAGAACCGGTTGCGGAAGCATACTCAATAGGAGCATCAGCCTTGATGATGAACTGAGCACCTGCTACTGTGAGAGGATCTGTGCCGTTCTTTACAGCTACTTCCATAGCAACTGTATCGCCAGCCTCAGCGTCCACCTCGGGGATTATCCACTCTACTGTGCCGTATTCATTGTCGATTACTGTGATAGAACCGTCAACGAGCTTAACGTTAGCAGTGATGGACTTTCCGTTTGTATCGCTGATGAATGCATCGGACCACTTTACAGCGTATGTTCCGGGAGCACAGTCAGCGGGTACCTTATAGGTAAGTGTAAGAACTGTAGCGCCGTTTTCAGCAGCAACGCCGTCACCGTTCTCGTTTGCGAATGCGAATTCCTGAGTTGCATTGTTAGACTCAAATGCAGCCTTGTAAGCATCTGTTCCAGCTATAGAGCTGTAAGCGATGGGTGAATCAGCCTTGATGAGGAACTGAGCACCTGCAACAGAAACTGCGGAATTATTTGTGTCAGAAACAACAGCCTTGAGAGTTACTGTCTCGCCGGGCTTAGCCTTTGCATTATCGAGAACCCACTTGATCTGACCGTCAACAGGCTTCTCAACGACGATAGCACCGTCTGTGAGCTTTACCTTTGAAGTGATGTCAGTACCGTTTGTATCGCTGATGAATGCATCGGACCACTTTACAGGATATGTGCCGTCAGCGCAGTCAGCGGGAACCTTATATGTAAGAACCATGACCTTGCTGTCGTTTGCAGCCTTGACGCCTGCACCGATCTTTTCGCCGAAAGCAAATTCCTGAGTCTTGTCGTTAGCTTCGATATCGGACTTGTAAGCGTCAGAACCGGAAGCAGAATCGTAAACGATCGGGGAAGCAGCCTTGATGATGTACTGAGCACCGGCTACCTCGAGGTCGGAATTCTTGACAAGAACGTTCATTGTAACTGTATCGCCGGGCTCAGCATTTACAGTAGGAATTACCCACTCAACGGAGCCTTCAACGGGAGGTACAGTTGTAGATGTTGTAACTGTAGAGGTTGTAGTAACAGTTGTGGTCGTGCTTGTAGTAGTAACGTTGCCGACCTTGATGTTACCGTTCACAACAGAGTAAGACCATGTATCGGAATTCTCACCCTGCTTGAAGATCTCAGCGCTTGCGATGCCGACCTTGTAGATGCCGTCAGCAGTACCAGCGGGGATCTCAACGCTGAACTTGAATACAGTCTCGCCCTCAGTACCCTTGATAGGATCGGCATTTGTATCCATGCACATGAAGCTTGCCTGGAGAGTAGACTTGTTGCTCTCTACAGCAGCGTTGTTATATGCAGGTGCAGATGAACCGAACGCATTGATGGTAAGAGGAGAATCGAGCTTGAACTTGACGTCCATAGAAGCGAGGGCCTTGTCTCCGCCTTCCTTGAGGACAGCGTTTACAGTGACCTTTTCGCCGGCGCTTGCCTCGTAGTTGCCGAAGTCAAATACGATATCGCCGTTTACATCGGGGAGCGTCGAAGAAGTTGTTGTGGTAAGAGTGGTTGTAGAAGTTGTTGATACAGGCTTGCCTACGGTGATAGTACCGGGTACTGTTGCGTAAGCCCATGTATCGGAGTTCTTGCCGCCCTTGAAGATCTCGGCAGAAGCGAGGTCTACAGTGTAGACACCGTCCGGACAAGTATCAGGGATAGATACGGCGAACTTGAATACTGTTTCGTTCTCAGTTCCCTTAACAGGATCGCTGTTTGTATCGAGGCAGATGAAGCTTGCCTGGAGAGTATCCTTGTTGGACTCAACAGCAGCGCCGCCGTAAGCAGCACTTGAAGAACCGAAAGCAGTTATTGAGAGGGGGCTGTCAAGCTTGAACTTGACGTCGTAGGAGCCAACCTCCTTGTCAGCGCCCTTCAGGAGAACAACATTTACATTGACCTTTCCGCCCTTTTCGCCCTCGTACTTACCGAAGTCAAGAACGATGTCCTTATCGGCAGGAGCTGTGGTGGTAGTGGACGTTGTAATTACAGTTGTAGTAGTTGTGGTAGTATCAGTAGGATTGCCTACCTTGATAGTACCGCCCTCTACTGAATAGCTCCATGTATCGGAGTTCTTACCGCCCTTGAAGATCTCAGCAGAGGCAAGGCCTACGCTGTAGATGCCGTCCGGGCAAGTATCGGGGATAGATACGGCAAACTTAAATACTGTTTCATCCTCAGTACCCTTTACAGGATCACTGTTGGTATCGAGACAGATGAAGCTTGCCTGCATTGTTTCTTTGTTCGATTCAACAGCAGCACTGCCATAGGCTGCGCTTGAGGAACCGAAGGCTGTAATTGTAAGCGGGCTGTCGAGCTTGAACTTGACGTCGTAGGAACCGACCTCACAGCTTGCACCCTTTTTAAGAGTGACATTAACGTTGACCTTTCCGCCCTTATCAGCTTCGTAGTTGCCGAAGTCGAGGACGATATCACCGTTTGAGACAGCCGCACTTCTATTTGCGGAAACATTATTAACTTCGCCTATACTAACGTTAGGCTGCACAGCAGATACACTGCCGGCAGCACTAACCGACGAAGCAAATGCACTTGTCATGAGCGAAGCGCCCATGACAAACGATGTTACCGCAGAAAGCAGTTTCTTCATCAGTGCATTTCCTTTCCGAGCTTAACGCTCTTATTCAATTTGTTTAAGCTCAGGCCTGAACAGGAAGAGTTACATAACCATCCTTATGAACGATGTGCCTGATGATAGCTGTAGAGTCAGCAGCATTGATCTCTGCGCCGCCCTTAGGATTGCAGCAGTCAGCATTGAGCTTGCCCTGATCTGTGAGGTTGTAGGAAGCGTTGTCGTGGATCCACTTGTTGAGAACAACAACGTCAGCGATATTTACAACTTTATCGCAGTTAGCGTCACCGTAGAGCGGATCGCCGGGGTTCGTAGGAGGCTGAGTTGTAGATGTTGTAGAAGTTGTTGTGTCAGATGTAGTTGTAGTAGTAGTTGTTGTTGTAGTTGTTGTTGTGGAAGTATCAGGGTTGGGGTTGCCAACAGTGATATTACCGTTAACTGTAGCGAATGTCCACTTATCGGAGTTCTTACCAGACTTGAAGATCTCAGCTGAATCAATACCTACCTTGTAAGTGCCGTCTGCACAATCATCAGGGATAGATACTGCGAACTTGAATACAACCTCGCCCTCAGTTCCCTTTACAGGATCACTGTTGGGATCGAGAGAGATGAAGCTTGCCTGGAGAGTTTCCTTGTTGGACTCTACAGAAGCTCCGCCGTATGCAACAGAGGAAGAACCGAATGCTGTGATCTTGAGGGGGCTGTCGAGCTTGAACTTAACATCGTAAGAACCAACTTCCTTAGTAGCACCCTGCTTGAGGATAACATTTACGTTAACCTTGCCGCCCTTATCGCCCTCATAGTTGCCGAAATCGAGGATGATGTCAGCATCTGTGTCTATGATGGAAGAAGAAGAGGTTGTAGATGTTGTAACTGTTGTAGTTGTAGTAGTTGTTGTAGATGAGCCGTGCTCACTGCCGCCGCCTACTGTGATTGTCATTTCCTTGAGTGAAAGGTTTGAGAGGTCATTGAGGTTTGCATATCTTGCGTTCTCAGTCTCGAGCAAGAGAGCGGGGTTCTTCTTTGCGTCCTTCTCATAGTTACAGAACTGGATCTTGTAATCGCCAGCAGCTGTGCCCTTGGGGAAGGTTACGTCAAATACGAATACCGGGTAATCATCGGACTTTGAACCTGTCCATGAATATCCTCTCGGGAATGTCTGACCGAAGCCGATGTAGTAGTTCTTAGCGCCGGCAGCATCCTGCTTTGTATCAGATGTGAGGTTGAAGATACCTGTAGGAGCATAGTCGCCCATCTCATCGAGACCGGCAGCAAATACAACTGCATTCTTTGTCTTGAATGTATCGCCGCTTGCTGTTGTTACAGTCTGATTATCACTGAAGTAAGGCATTGTAGGATCAACGAGGTCAAACTTAACGTTCTTTACATCTGCATTTGCAGAATTGATTGTGAGCGGGATAGCGATTGTCTGAAGATCAGCAGTATCCTCGTTGAGGTATACAGCGCAGGGGATCTTAACATCGCCGGCAGCGATAGCATCAGCAGAAATGGTCACATTGCTGCCCTGAGCAGCAAATTCAGAACCGGACTGTGCATAAGTAGCGATAGTAAGTGTCTTAGTTGCATCAGCTGCAAATGAAACAGGTGCAGCAACGCAAGCCATTGTTGCAGTCATAGCTACAGCGGTGACTGCAGAGATAAACTTTTTCATCTGTAATAATTCCTTTCTTTAGGTTTTTAAGCCTATTACTGAACTAAATTTTATGGGTTTGTATTCCTTTGTAAGGGGGACAAATCAGATAATCACGGAAATCAAAGCTCTGTAATGATATTCAGCTTGAACTGCTGGATCTTGAGGGCGTCCTTATTGGTTACACCGGAAACACCGTCAACATCAGCATTAGCCGCACCCTGTGTTGTAAGCTTATACTTATCAGGGTTTGTAACGCTCTGCATGATTAAAACAGCATCTGCCATATTAACTTCACCGTCTTCGTTTGCATCTCCGCGAAGTCCTGTGTTGGGAGTGCCTACTGTAACGCTTCCGTTCTTGAGAGTATAAGCATACTCTTTCTGAGCTTCTCCGTCAAGATAGCCAATGCTGATAGTGTCGTTGTCAGAACCGGATCCGGGACGAGTTTCGCGCGCAAAGGGTACAAATTCTATCTTAGAAACTGCACCGTCAGCAGCATTTCCGGAAACCTTTCCTGTGAGCGTACAGAACACGCCGTCACTCTTTATCCAGTATGTGGATTCTTCAAGCATTGTGTTCCAGATCAGACCAACTGTACCGTTATCCTTGTCGATTGTGTAATCGAAAAGCGGTGCTGAATCCGATGCGGAGGGATCCTTTCCTGCGGCTCCCGTCTCGGTAATAATACCTGCCTTTACGGAATCGATCGATAAGATGGTATTGTCATACTTTACAGCAAAATCAACACCTGCAATGCCTGTTGACGGAATGTCTGCCAGAGATACTGTCACTGTGAATTCCTCACCTGCCTTAGCTGTTTCCTCGCTGGCGGATATCTGCACTGTTTCGCCTGCGGCAAATACAGCCGGTGCAATTGAGCAAACTGAAAGTGAAAGCATCGAGGCGGCGATAGCTCCGACGACTATCTTTTTTGTCTTCATTGATTTTTCCTCCTTCTTCATTAATGTTATATAACAAAGGAACTTCAGCCCCTTTGATTATATCTTGTCTTGTACCGGGTAGGATGACCGGTCGCGCAAGCTGCCGGAACGGCATATTACCTTATGCACAGCGATAATTCCGGAAGCTCAGCTGATACATATAGGAGCCTGAGTCTTCGCGCTGCCGCTGGCGTATGTACACGCCTTAATGCACTGACGGCATACCGAAAAAAAGCGCTCTGCACGCAGTGAGCAAGCGCAAGACGCACCACACTGCCGTGATGAGGTTCCTGATCCCCAATCTATATTTATTCTTGAAATCATTATATATCAGCCATAAAAAAAAGTAAATAGGTTTATTCCCTTTTTGGTATTTTATATAAACAGCAAAACCATTTTTTGCACGGATTGCACAATTGCAGTTTTTTTGCAAAAAGTATGTTGGCTGTCGTTTTTGACTAATTTATGAATAAATCAGATCATTTGTCCAGCTTTTGGAATTCCTTCGGAACCGCCGTATTGATTATGTCGTTGATAACGTCCCAGCCGAAGGTAGTGTATGTTCCCTGCGGTATCGCATAGGGCAGACCGTGCTGCGCTGCAAGCTCCGGGGAATACTGGCTGTAGGTGTATATCTTCATATTGGCGAAATCCGGGGAATTGTAGTGAACTATCGTCGATACTACTCCGACGTCCTCGAGCCTTACCGCACCGGTAGTGCCGTCAATGACGATGTCGAAATCGGGCATCTCTCCGATAACGTTGAAGTTATCGGTCTGAGCACAGATGAAGTTGCCCATCGAATAGAACACGAAGCTCTTTGAACCATCGGGTCTTGTGAGCCATTCCATAGTCTGTCCGACGTGGGTGTGGTCGCCGAGGATAACATCAGCGCCCCAGTCAGCCATTTTCTGAGCGAGCACCTTTACGTCAGGTCTTACCTCGAAGGTGTCCTCGTTGCCCCAGTGTGCGGAAACGATAACAACGTCCGCTTTCTGTCTTGCCTCCTTGATCTGACGCTCGATGACGTCCTCCTCGTAGTTCTGGATAACTCTGAGGTTGGAACCGACGAGCAGTCCCTCAAAGCCGTTGATGTTCTCGCAGTAGGCAAGGAATGCGATCTTCACGCCGTTGACCTCGCGGATACGGATATTGTTCGCGTCCTCCTCGTTGAGATAAGCGCCGAGAACCGTAATATCGTGCTCTCTCGCCTTGGCGTTCCAGAAATTTATGGACTCCTCCAGACCTGCCGTACCGCAGTCGAGGAGGTGGTTGTTTGCCATTGTGAAAACGTCGAAGCCGAGGTCAATGACAGCGTCCGCTACCTCGGGAGGCGAATTGAAGAGGAGAGCTCCGCCGTTTGCGCCGCGGACCTCGTTGCTCTGTGAGATTATGGTCTCCTGCTCGAGTATCGCAACGTCTGCGCCTTCGACTATATAGCGGACATTCTCATACATCGGCTTGAAGTCGTAGCCGTAGCCGCCTGCATAAGTCTCCGCGTTCTTGTATACCGAATAATGTATGAGGTTGTCTCCCGCAGCCACGACATGAACGCGCTTGTCGGCAGAAGCCGGAAGCTCTGACGAGGGCTCGGTCTGGACGTCAGTGATATCCTCACTGCCCTGTTCAGCCGGAACGGAAGTGTTTGTGTTTGCCGTACTGCTTGCGCTTCTTGTCGTGCTTACCTTCGAGCAGCCTGTAAAGGGCATCGCGAGGGCAACCATGACTGTGAATAAAGCGAGTGTCTTCCTTATGTTTCTCATTATTATCTCCTGTTCCCCGTGAAGAGCTGTACTGACAGCTTACCACGGTATTATTATAACACATCTTTTTTATGATTTCAATTACCAATTGTATCAATCAATCTCTAAATTACCGATTGTTTTACGCTCCCGGACGTTCTCCGAACTCCGCAAACGACGGTTTTAAGCCATTTTTCGGGTTGATATATTATGCTGTGCAACGCATTTGTGCGCTTCTACAAAGTTTTTGGACTATTTTTGTGCATTACTGCCAAATTGTCATTTTTTGCGGTCCGGAACGCTGCAATTCCTCAAATCTTGCTGCAAGAGCCTCCGCCTCAGCGTAGGTCGAGAGCTGATAGCACATTCCCCTGAATTTCGCGGATCCGTAATAGCCGTTCATGTACCATGCGGCGTGTTTCCGGGCTTCGTGCATGGCAAGCTCCTCCGGCTTCTCACTGAGACTGAGTATCAGCCGGATATGCTCAAGCATGGTCCGCATCTTCTCCTCAACGGTCGGAGGCGTGTAGGTCTCCCCTTTCTCATGCGCCGCTATCTCCCGGAAGAGGAAAGGGTTGCCGTAGCTGCCCCTGCCTATCATGACGAGGTCGCAGCCGGTCTCACGGTACATACTTAAATAAGAAGGAAGGTCAGTTACGTCGCCGTTTCCTATGACCGGAACGCTCACCGCTTCCTTTACGGCACGGATAACGCTCAGGTCAGCCTCGCCGCTGTAGAACTGGTCACGCGTCCTCCCGTGGACCGCTATCGCCGCCGCACCTGCCGCTTCGAGCTTCTTTGCCATTCCGACCGCATTGATGCTGTCCTTCGACCAGCCCGCGCGTATCTTGACCGTTACCGGGATATCGCCTGCCGCTTTCACGGCAGCCTCGCAGACCGCTGCCGCAAGGTCGATGTCCTTCATCAGCGCCGAGCCTGCTCCAGTCCCGACCACCTTCGGTACGGGACAGCCCATGTTTATGTCGATGATGTCCGGCTCGAACCGCTTCACTATCTCCACAGCCTTTGCCATGAAGTCCGGCTCGTTCCCGAAAAGCTGCACTCCCATAGGACGTTCCTCGTCCGTCACAGTGCAGAGCTCTGCGGTTTTGCGGTCGCTGTAGCAGATGCCCTTTGCGGAGACCATTTCGCTCACAACGTATGCCGCCCCGAACCTCCTGCACATCAGCCTGTAGGCACGGTCGGCAACTCCTGCCATTGGTGCGAGGAGCCCAGCACGTTCCACCGGGACATTCCCTATTTTTACGATATCACTCATTTGTGCTCTCCGCCGGAGTTTCGCCCTTGTTCCTGAATACGAACAGCTTGCTGATGACGTAGTTGAGGATAAGCACGATGACGTTCGCGGCGACCTTAGTCACCCAGTAGTTGATGTGGAGACGGGAATAGCCGAGCCACATCATTGCCATTTCCGTGAAAAACGTGAACACTCTGCCGCCGTAGAAGGAGGCTGCCTCCGCTGTTATCTCCTTTGCGCCCTTAGCCTTCGACTCGAACACCCACAGTCTGTTGGTGACATAGGCGAAGGTCACGGCGAATACCCACGATATTGCCGTACTCAGGATAGATACCGCTCCCTTGCCCATTCCGGCGCTTTCGAGAAGGCTCTTGGCGATACCGGCGGTTATGAAGCTGACCGCCGTTGTCAGCACACCGAAAAAGAGATACAGCCATTTTTCCTCGTACTTGTAGTAGAGATCGCGGATAGGCTTTGGGAATATATTAACTATCGCCCTTATCAGCTTTTGCATAAAATCTTCCTTTCAGACATAATTGCACATACATTAATATAATAACACTTCGCAGCCGGATTTGCAAGCCTTTTTTTGATATTTCAGGCATTTTATTACATGACACGTTCTGTAGGGAACGCCGCCCTCGGCGTTCCATGACAGGGCTGTACTTGGCAGCGGACGCCCAAAGGGCGTCCCTACATATTGTTTCCGGCGGTTCTTCTGTGAATTTGGCGGGCGCACAGTGTGCGCCCCTACAATTGTTTTTGGCGGTTCTTCTGCGGATTTGACGGGCGCACGGAATGCGCCCCTACAATTGTTTTTGGGCAATTGTGCCATAAGGCGTAGGCGGATAATATCCGCCCCTACTCGTGGGGTGTCGGGGACGCCCCGCCCTACTCCCGACATCCGGCATAGTCCTATTCCAACATTTTCTGTCAAAGGACTATTGACAGTTTGACAGAAATATAATATAATAGTAAACAGGGGACGGTCGGTTTAAGAGCGTTTCCCGTTTGAATGATAATTTTTTAGGAGGTAAAATACAATGTCACTGACAAAAAACCCCAATGTATTAAAGTGGGTCGATGAGATGATCGCCCTCTGTAAGCCCGAAAAGGTAGTTTGGATCGACGGCTCCAAGGAGCAGATCGACTCCCTTATCGAGGAGGTAACTTCCCTTCCGGACGACAGCTGGGACAAAATGTACAAGCTCAATCAGGAGAAGTACCCGAATTGTCTCTACCACAGAACACGCGCTAACGACGTTGCCCGTGTTGAGGACAGAACTTTCATCTGCTCAAAGGAAAAGAAGGGCGCTGGTCCTACAAACAACTGGATGGCTCCCGAGGAGATGAAGGCTAAGCTCACTCCTATGTACGACGGCGTTATGAAGGGCAGGACAATGTATGTTATCCCCTATTCCATGGGTCCGATCGGCTCTCCCCTCGCTAAGGTCGGCGTTGAGGTAACTGACTCCATCTACGTTGTCCTCAATATGAACATTATGACAAGAATGGGCAAGCAGGCTTTCGAGAACCTCGGCGATACCTCCGACGATTTCGTAAGAGGTCTCCACTCAAAGGCTGACGTTGACCCTGAAAAGAGATACATCGTTCAGTTCCCTGAGGAGAACACTATCTGGTCTATCAACTCTGCTTACGGCGGAAACGTTCTCCTCGGCAAGAAGTGCTTCGCTCTCCGTATCGCTTCCTTCCAGGGCAAGAACGAGGCTTGGATGGCTGAGCATATGCTTATCCTCGGTCTCAAGAAGCCCAACGGCGAGATCAAGTACATCACCGCTGCTTTCCCGTCTGCCTGCGGCAAGACCAACCTCGCTATGCTCATTCCTCCGGAGGGATACAACAAGAAGGACGGCTATGAGGTATTCACAGTCGGCGACGATATCGCTTGGATGAAGCCCGGCAAGGACGGCAGACTCTACGCTATCAACCCCGAGAACGGCTTCTTCGGCGTTGCTCCCGGAACTAACGCCAAGTCCAACTACAACGCTCTCGCCTGCACTAAGGAAGGCGCTATCTTCACAAACGTTGCTCTCGATAACTCCGACAATACCCCCTGGTGGGAGAAGCTCAACGAGAATCCGCCTAAGGACGCTACTGAGTGGACCGGCATCAAGTGCAACGGTGAGGAATGGGTAAAGGAAGGCAAGAAGCTCGCTCACCCCAACTCAAGATTCACAGCACCTGCTAAGAACTGCCCCTGCATCTCTCCTGAGTTCAACAATCCCGAGGGCGTACCGGTTTCCGCTATCATCTTCGGCGGTCGCCGTGCCACAACTGCTCCCCTCGTATATCAGTCCTTCGACTGGACTCACGGTACATACATCGGATCTGCTGTTTCTTCTGAGACAACTGCTGCTATGAAGCCCTTCATCGGCTACAATGTCGGCGACTACTGGGCTCACTGGCTCGAAATGGGCGCAAGACTCGGCAGCAAGGCTCCTAAGATCTTCAACGTAAACTGGTTCAGAACCGACGACGAGGGCAACTTCCTCTGGCCCGGCTACGGCGAGAATATGCGTGTTCTCGACTGGATCATCAAGCGTGTTGACGGCGAAGTTGACGCTGTTGAGACACCTATCGGCTACCTCCCCAAGCCCGAGGATATCAACATCAAGGGTATCGAGGACGAGGTTACTCCTTCCGCTCTCGAAATGCTCCTCACTGTCAATAAGGACGAGTGGAAGAAGGAGATCGCTGAGATGAGAAGATACTATGACGAGGACATCAAGGCTAAGGGCGGCAATATCCCGCAGGCTCTCTACGATGAGCTCGATATGATCGAGGCTAACCTCAACAAGTAATTCCTCCCCCGCAAAACCGAACATAAACAATATGGGACTGTCGCTCTCCGCGGCAGTCCCTTGTTATAAGGTATATCATTATGCTGTTTGCTATATATGTTTCCTTTACGCTCCTGACAATCATTTTTGCCGCGTATATGTTCCTGCATTACAAAAATAAGGAGAAGCTTTTCGAGCTGACCGATGAAACTACCGGCGTCATCACTAAAATCACCAAGGGAAGCATCGCTGTAAGCTCCGAGCCAAAGGGACAGGTCTACAGTATCAAGGTCAGGTACACTATCGACGGCAAAGACTACATGACCGGTTTCCAGTGCGAGGACGAGGACAAGCGCTATTCCGAGGGACAGGCTGTTGCAGTCCTCTATGACCCGGATAAGCCGTCAAGAGCCATTCCCAAGGACTTTAAGCGCGAACACGCCGTGTACTACTGGCGTGTACTGGTGATACTCTCCGCTATCCTCTGCGTGGTTGCTGTCTGCGTGACGGCTTATACTACCCCAGATACGCTGCGTATGTCGGCAAAAGCAGAACTCATATACAAAATATGCGTGGAAGCCTTTGCCGTAGTTGCTCTGCCGGTCACTTACTTCCTCATCAGGCGAACGGACGGCTTCAAAAAAGAAAAAGAGCGTGACCCGAAAGGCTCTAAGAGGAATTTCTTCGCCGCCCTCGCCTTATGGTGCAATTTCCTCATCTCGCTTCTGGTAAACATATTCCTGAGATAGTTGTCCGTAAAGACGTTATCATGTTTTCGCGGCAGTACAGGACCCGGTAAAAAAATACGGCGCTGCTTTTTAACCGTGATACTCATATGGAAGTATTATGAGAACTAACTGGGGAAAACCTTTCTGAGGAAAGGTTCTTCCCCAGACCCCTTTCCAAAGACTTTTTTATGGTTTTTTCCACAATGGTATAATCATCTTTCAAGGAAAACAAATCCGGAAGCAGCAATGCTTCCGGACATTTTTATACCATTGTGGAAAAAACTAAAGTAAGGCTTAG
>CACYSQ010000010.1 GCA_902777125.1 Ruminococcus flavefaciens | reverse complement strand
TTTAACAGTTATATTTTCCATTACTATTCCTCCGCTTACTTCTTGATGATTGCCTTGAACTTACATGTTGCGATACAAGCGCCGCACTTTACGCACTTGTTCTTGTCGATCTCCATAGCAGCGAGCTTCTTGCCGGGAGCGATGTAATCAGTCCTTGAGATAGCGGAAGCAGGACACTGCTTAGCACACATACCGCAGCCGATACACTTATCCTTTTCGATCTCGAAGCTGAGGAGATCCTTACAAACGCCTGCGGGACACTTCTTGTCCACAACGTGAGCGATGTACTCGTCCTTGAAGCATCTGAGAGTGGAGAGAACAGGGTTAGGAGCAGTCTGACCGAGACCGCAGAGGGAATTTGCCTTGATGTGGTAAGCGAGCTTCTCGAGCTTGTCGAGGTCCTCCATAGTACCCTTGCCCTTTGTGATCTTGTCGAGGATCTCCCACATTCTCTTTGTACCGATACGGCAGGGTGTACACTTACCGCAGGACTCATCAACAGTGAATTCGAGGAAGAACTTGGCGATATCTACCATACAGTTGTCCTCGTCCATAACGATAAGTCCGCCTGAACCCATCATTGAGCCGATACCGATGAGGTTATCGTAGTCGATCGGGATATCGAAGTTGGAAGCGTCGATACAGCCGCCGGAAGGTCCGCCTGTCTGAGCAGCCTTGAACTTCTTGCCGTTCGGGATACCGCCGCCGATCTCCTCGATAACTTCGCGGAGGGTAGTACCCATAGGAACTTCAACGAGACCAGTGTTCTTGATCTTGCCGCCGAGAGCGAATACCTTTGTACCCTTGGACTTCTCGGTACCTAAAGATGCGAACCACTCAGCACCCTTGAGAATGATCTGGGGGATATTAGCGTAAGTCTCAACATTGTTGAGGATAGTGGGCTTCTGGAAGAGACCTTTTTCAGCAGGGAAAGGAGGTCTCGGACGGGGCTCACCGCGGTTGCCCTCGATAGAAGTCATAAGAGCTGTCTCCTCGCCGCATACGAAAGCGCCGGCACCGAGACGGAGGTCGATATCGAAGCAGAAGTCTGTTCCGAAGATGTTCTTGCCGAGCATACCAGCCTCACGAGCCTGCTTGATAGCGATGTTAAGACGCTCAACAGCGATCGGGTACTCAGCACGAACGTAGATATAACCCTGTGTAGCGCCGATAGCGTAACCTGCGATAGACATAGCCTCGAGTACAACGTGGGGATCGCCCTCGAGAACGGAACGGTCCATGAATGCGCCCGGGTCGCCCTCGTCAGCGTTACAGCAAACGTACTTCTGGTCAGCGTTGGGGACGATATTTCTTGCGAGCTTCCACTTCATACCTGTGGGGAAGCCGCCGCCTCCGCGTCCGCGGAGACCGGAATCGAGGATAGTCTGGATAACGTCCTCAGGAGTCATAGTGGTAAGTACCTTGCCGAGAGCCTGATAGCCGTCTCTGCCTATGTACTCGTTGATATTCTCAGGATTGATAACACCGCAGTTTCTGAGAGCAACACGGTGCTGCTTCTTATAGAATGAGGTATCGTCGAGGGACTTGATCTCATCGCCTGCAACGGTCTCCTCATAGAGGAATTCCTTAACGGGATTGCCGCCGAGGAGGTGCTCCTCAACGATGCGGGGGATCTCATCTACCTTAACGCGTGAGTAGAATGAGCCCTCGGGATAAACGATCATGATAGGTCCGCGCTCACAGAGACCGAAGCAGCCTGTCTTGACTATCTGTACCTTATCGGTAAGACCCTTTGCAGCGAGCTCCTCGGTGAGCTTCTCGATGATCTTGGGAGAGCCGGAAGAAGTACAGCCTGTACCTCCGCAGACAAGAACGTGTCTTTCGTATTTTGAAGAAGCATTGCCATGTGTTCTGAGAGCGACCTCACCAGCCATGCTGTCTCTGATAACCTTGAGTTCTTCAAGAGTTTTCATATATTAACCTCCTAAGTGATATTATGATGTTCAGGCGTATTTAGCAAGGATCTTGTCTACCTCGTCAACTGTAAGACGACCGTAAACGTCCTCATTGACTGTGAGAACGGGAGCAAGACCGCAAGCGCCGATGCAGCGGCAGGCATCAAGGGAGAATTTTCCGTCGGGAGTACACTCTCCGCCGCCGATACCGAGCTTCTCCTGAAGCTTATTGTAGATATCACCGGAGCCCTTTACATAGCAGGCTGTACCAAGACAGACTGAAATGGTATATTCACCCTTCGGATAGAGGGAGAACTGTGCATAGAAAGTAACAACGCCGTAGATCTTTTCGAGCGGGATACCGGTGTTGTCAGAGATGATCGTCTGGACCTCGATAGGAAGATAGCCGTAGATCTCCTGAGCTTTCTGGAGAATCGGCATCAGAGCGCCCTGATCGTTCTTCTTCTCATTGATGACCTTGAGAAGCTGTGCCTCCTGTTCAGGAGTACCCTTGAAGGGAACAGTTGATTTAGCTGAATTCATTAAATGGACCTCCTTGTTTTTTGCGGAATGACCGGAAATATCACCGGTTCTTCCTTACCTGTGAAAAATGTAACAATGCTTCTGATGTCAAGTGCATATCACACCTCACATATCATAATGTATTATAACATATATTGCGGGAAATTTCTATTTCTAATTTAACCTAAATGCACTCAAGTTTTTTGTGGATTTTTAACAATTTTCACATATGAACTTTTTGTCAGCATGACAATAATTGGCTAACCGAGGTTAACAAACGCTCTGCATTGTTATATCCACGCAACAGGCATACGCCTGCTTTCCACGGGTCGCCCCCCCTCAAGGGCTTGCGTTTATGAGTAAAGGTATCGTCTCCGTTCGCACACGGCAGACCTTATCATAGGTTACATTTACACATATGTATTCGCCTGAAGCAAGTACTGTTATAACATAAATCTTATTTACCAAAAATTCACATTCCAAAATAGTCAAAAATCGTTGACAAGGCTTAACAATTATTGTACACTAATCTTGACAGTTATAACGTTTCCCGGCAGAACGTCCTGCACTGCGTTCTTGCCGGTATGCTCCCAATCACAGCACTCCGGGAGCACATTGAAATCGGAGGTATCATATGAACATTCCAAACGACCCGGTTATCCTGCTTAGCTTCATCAATACCAAGCTGCGCGACGACTTTCCCGATCTCGGTGAGCTTTGCAGCAGCCTGTGCGTTCCGCGGGAGGAAATAGAAAATAAGCTCGCCGCGATAGGATATGCCTATGACCCCGAAAAAAACTGCTTCCGCTGAGAGACTTCGCTCTCCCATGCGGTAAAACCACGCAACAGGAGGGAAAACATGATTTCATACGCAAAAAGAACGGCCTCAGCCGCTCTTGCAGCCGCACTTTCCGCCTCTGTGCTCCTGACTATGCCTCTCGGTTCATTCGCTGCCGATGAGGACTCCCAGCCTGCACAGGCGACCATTTCCTTCGTTTACGAAGAGGAGGGCGTTACCATAAAGCCCGATGAGGAGGGAAATGTCCCCGAGCTGAACGATCTCACCGGCAAAGTCGGTGATTCCGTTCATATCCCCAACGTCAAGCTCGTAAAGGAAGGCTATAAGTTCTCCGGCTGGACTATCGACGGTATCCGCGGCTTTTCCGCAGGTGAGGTCATTCAGTTCTTCGATGTCCAGAATGAGCTCAAGCCTGTATGGTATGAGGCTGAACCGGAAACAAAGTACAAGGCTTCCTACATTATGGACGCTGAGGACGTTGACTATGACCCGAAACAGCTCCCGGATTTCACAAAAGCTGCTCCCGGCGCTTTCGTAACTGTATCGCTCGTTTCATTCCCGCGTGACGGCTACAAGCACCTCGGCTGGAAGGTCGGCGACTACGAATTTCGCGGTGAACAGCACTATATTATGCCCGACCACGATGTCAGCTTCACTCCGAACTGGAAGAAGATTTACGATATCAACTACGATCCCGGCACCGATGACCGTATAGTCGGCGGTACGAGCTATACCTATCCCGGTACCGAGGAAAGCCACTTCAGCCTCCAGGCAAGCGACCGCTTCTCGCGTCTCGGCTTCGATTTTGCAGGCTGGCTGTGCAGCGACGACAATGTTGTTTATCCTCAGCTCGCACAGTTCACTATGCCCTCGCACGACCTGACCTTCACAGCACAGTGGGCGCCCATTAATTACAACATTCTCTTTGACGAGGGCAGCTCCTCCTTCAAGGTACGCTGCGCCACAGACGATATCCTCACCATACCGGAAAACCGCTCAAAGAGATCGGGCTATACCTTCAGCGGCTGGAAGTATGAGGACAAGCTCTACCAGCCCGGTGACGAGTACAAGGTCGAGGGAGCACTCCCCGGTCTCGGCTACTGCTTTGAGGCGGTATGGACAAGCGATGCGAAATTCCCGAAGCTTTCCGGCGATGCCAACGGCGATAACGAGGTAAACCTCGCGGACGCCGTAAGGATAATGCAGGCGGTCAGCAATCCGGACAAATATTCTCTTAACGAACAGGCTGAAAAGAACGCAGATGTGGACGGTCTTTCAGGGGTAACTTACAGAGACGCTCTGTACATTCAGCGCTATAAACTCGGCATTTACGCCTCTCTTTCGGGTGACGAACCGAAAGCATGATCCGCTGAACACAACAAAAAACCGGCAGAAATGCCGGTTTTTTTATGTATGGCTTTAAGCTGCCGGGACCGCTGTCCCCTGCCGATCTCTATTCACCATGAGCCAAGCTCACAGCAAGCCCACTCCTTCGAGAAGCAGCTTCGTTCCGATGAGAATTAGTATCACGCCTCCGGCTATCTCAGCCTTGTTGCCGAATTTTCCGCCGAATCTGTGACCTATGAAAACTCCCGCCAAGGACAGCGCAAAGGTTATCGTTCCTATCATTGTGACCGGGAAAATAATACTCGTTCCGGAGGCCGCAAAGACAAGTCCGACCGCAAGCGCATCTATGCTCGTTGCAACAGCAAGAACGGTGAGCTCCCAGTAGTTCAGCCGGTACTCCCCTGCTTCCTCGTCATCTTTTTCGGTAAGAGCCTCGAATATCATCTTTCCGCCGATAAAGGCAAGGAGCACGAACGCTATCCAGTGGTCGATGCTCTCGATCTTGTCCATGAAGCGGCTGCCGAGGAGGTAGCCGATAACAGGCATACCAGCCTGAAAAAAGCCGAAGAACAGCGCGGTCATGAAAGCGCCTTTGCGGTCGATGCGCTTCATGCTCAGTCCCTTACAGACCGAAACGGAAAAAGCGTCCATAGCGAGCCCTACGGACAGCATGATTATCTCAAAAATGTTCAATTCCAAGTCACCTCGGCTTTTTATTATACATTATATTTTGGTGACGGTCAAGTTATGTTAGTTTGCAATTGCTAATCCAATTTGTAGGGAACGCCGCCCCTCGGCGTTCCACTCCGTTTTATTCCGCTGCCTGTGGTGTCTCTGTATTTTGGCGGGCGGCGATACTCCGCATCGTATCCCGCGGACGCACGGAATGCGTCCCTACAGTCCCCCCGGTATTTAATGTGGCGATAAGGCATCGCCCCCTACTGAACACACATTAGAAAGGACGCACATCTGTGCGTCCTTTCTGACCGATCAATCCTCGGGCATTTCCCAGTTGTGGTAAACGTTCTGAACGTCGTCGTTGTCCTCGAGGTGCTCAAGGAGGAGGTTCATCTTCTTGATGTGATCCTCGTCTGTGAGAGTGGTGTAGTTAGCCGGTATCATCTCAGCCTCAGCGGAAAGAACATTGTAGCCCTTTGCAGTAAGACCCTCGCGGAGAGCGTGAACGCTCTCGGGAGCACACTCGATCTCTACCGTATCCTCGCTCATATCAAGATCATCTCCGCCGAGCTCGAAAACGTCGTCCATGACCTTGTCCTCGTCAAGACCTGTGTTTTCAAGGATAACGATGCCCTTGCGGCTGAACATGAACGAAACACAGCCCATAGCGCCGAGATTTCCGCCGAACTTGTCGAAATAGTGGCGGACATCGCCTGCGGTTCTGTTGCGGTTGTCAGTAAGGCACTCCACGATAACAGCAACGCCGTTCGGACCGTATCCCTCGTATGTGATATTCTCGTAATTGTTCTTGTCCTCGCCGCCGGCAGCCTTCTTGATAACGCGCTCGATATTGTCGTTGGGCACGTTGTTTGCCTTAGCCTTTGCGATGAGGTCGCGGAGCTTGCTGTTATTGTTCGGATCGGGACCGCCCTCGCGTACAACGACGGTTATCTCGCGTCCGATCTTGGTGAAGATCTTGCCCTTAACAGCATCAGTAGCTTCTTTCTTACGTTTGATATTGTTCCATTTTGAATGACCTGACATTGCTTGACACTCCTATCTTATTATTATTCGCTTATCAATTTCATCATCACCGGGTATCTCAAATATACCGGCAAATTTCTCTGCAAGTCCGCTGTCAACGTAGTATGCGCTGACCTCTCCGGCTTCAACACGCCTGTTCCTTTCAGCGATACGCTGCTTCCAAACCGCGTCCGGAACATCGAGGTAATGCAGCTCACAGTCAATGTGCTTTTCCGCATAAAAACGCCTTGCAAAGTCCCTTTCGGACCTTTTCCAGAAGCCCCAGTCGAGAATGACATCGGTCCCGGAACGGACTATCTCAGCAGATTTGCGGTAAAGGTACCTCTCAGCTCTTTCCGCATATACATCGTGCATATCGCCTGCACCCTCCGGGAACAGTGAAAGCGTTATCTCGTCCACCGAGAGGATAACGGCTCCGAGCTTCTCCGCAAGTCCCTGTGCATAGGTGGATTTGCCGCTGCAAAGCCTTCCGCAGGTCATTATGACCCTACTCACCGGCATCACCCTCACTGCTGATGATAACGCCGAAAAGCTCCCTTATGCGCTCATTCCGTCCCGTGAGGAAGAGATACCCGAAAAGGCTCTCTATCGCGGTCGCACGGCGGTACTGAACCGCCTCCGCGTGTTTGGGAACGGTGTTTCCGGTGGCGTTCCTTCCCCTTTTTAGAACGGCAAGCTCATGCTCGGTGAGCTGTTCAGCGAGCGCGTCATACGCAGCGGACTGATATTCCGCACAGACGAGCTTTATCTTGGCTGAATGCAGCTTCGCGACCGGCATATTAGCCCGACGGAGAAGATGCTCCCTCACAAGTGTATCGTAGACGCTGTCTCCGAGAAACGCAAGGCTCAGCGGACTGTAATTGTTCGCCTCACGCTCGGTGAGAAATCTTTCTCTCATATCAGTATACGAAGTCAAATTCAAAGCCCTCGATGTCAACGGTATCGCCCTCCTGAATGCCCATTTCCTCGAGCTTGGCGATGATGCCGCAGTTTATGAGCACCCTCTGGAAATACTGGAGGGACGAGTAGTCGTCCGGGTCAACGGTACGCATGATAGGCTGTATCCACGGCGCATCGACATAGTAGACGCCGTCCTCGACATTGACCTCGAACTTCTTGTCAACGCCGAGCATTTCATCGAGCTGCTCCTGCGGAACGGGCTCTGCCTCGTACTCCTTGATAGGCGGAAGTGTATCGAGCACCTCCGAGACCTTCATGATGAGCTCGTGAGTACCCTGTGTTGTGGCAGCCGAGATGCAGAAGAACGGAATGCCCTTTGCCTCTATGTAGCTGCGGAAAGCCTCTATCTGCTCCTCTGTTGCCATGTCGCACTTGTTCGCGGCAACTATCTGCGGACGCTCCGCGAGCTCCTCGTTGAACTTCGCAAGCTCCTGATTGATTATCTCGAAATCGTCCTTCGGGTCGCGTCCCTCAACGCCTGAAACGTCCACGACATGAACGATAAGACGGCAGCGTTCAACGTGGCGGAGGAACTCGTGACCCAGTCCGACGCCGTCGCCTGCACCCTCGATAAGACCCGGGATATCGGCCATAACGAAGGACTTCTCCTCGTCCACCCTGACAACTCCGAGGACCGGAGTGAGCGTGGTGAAATGGTAGTTGGCTATCTTGGGCTTTGCGGCGCTGACTACCGAGATAAGCGTGGATTTTCCGACATTAGGGTAGCCGACAAGTCCCACATCAGCAAGCAGCTTCAGCTCAAGAGTTACCTCGAAGCTCTCGCCGGGATAGCCGGGCTTAGCGAAACGGGGGATCTGTCTTGTTGAGGTTGCGAAGTGGACATTGCCCTTGCCGCCCTGACCGCCTCTTGCGAGGACTTTGGGCTCGTCGGTGGACATATCCGCCATTATTCTTCCGGTGGCAGCATCGCGGACGAGAGTTCCTCTCGGGACCTTGACGATCAGCGGAGGCGCACTCTTTCCGGTCATGTTCCTGCCGGCGCCGTTCTGACCGCGTTCAGCGACGTATTTGCGCTTATACCTGAAATCTATGAGGGTCGAGAAATTATCATCGACCTGGAACACGACGTCTCCGCCTCTGCCGCCGTCGCCGCCGTCGGGACCTCCGGCAGCAACGTACTTTTCACGGTGGAACGATACGGCACCGTCGCCGCCGTCGCCCGCCTTGATCTTTATTTTTGCCTGATCGACAAACATTTCTGACCTCCGTTATATTCAATGCGTAATGAGTTACTAGTTCATAGTTATTAGTGCTTAGTTATGGTGTCCGCCTGCCGGCGGACGGATCATAAATATATCGCATCAGCGATACATTCGACCTTTGGGACGTCTCAGCCGCAGTCCCCTGCTATGCACTATGAACTAAAAACTCTTTAAAGAAAAATCCCAAGCGCTGAGCTCGGGATTTATTGTCTGTAATGCGTGATTACTGCTCGATCTCGTAAACGGAGACCTTCTTGCGGTCACGGCCGTAGCGCTCGAACTTTACCTTACCGCTTACAGTTGCGAATAAAGTATCATCAGAACCGATGCCTACGCCCTCACCGGGATGAATGTGAGTGCCTCTCTGACGAACGATGATGTTGCCAGCCTTTACGAACTGACCGTCAGCTCTCTTGACACCAAGTCTCTTAGCCTCAGAATCACGGCCGTTCTTTGTTGAACCAACGCCCTTCTTGTGAGCGAAGAACTGGATACTAACCTTGATCATTATAATTTACACCTCCGAAATTGAGATTTTGATAGTTCCCGGGTAATCTTTTTTTATCATATCGAGCTGCTGCATGAGCATATCGACCACAGCGCCGACTCTTTCGTCAGGCTTATCGGCTATGCAGAACATAACGTTATCCTCTGCACCTGCCTCAGCACTGATACGGAAGCCGTCCGTGATGATATTAGCCGCGAGCATACAAGCGGAAGTTACCGCAGCGCAGACTATATCCTGTCCGCTTTCTGCAAATCCCGCGTGGCCCGACACGCGAAAGCCCCGGAATTGATTTTGTGACTGATAGAACTCAGCTCTGATCATGCCTTGATAGCTTCGATCTTCACCTGAGTGTAGGGCTGTCTGTGACCCTGCTTCTTCTTCTCACCCTTCTTGGGCTTGTAGGTGAAAACAGTGATCTTCTTAGCCTTGCCGTTCTTAATTACCTTAGCTTCAACAGCTGCACCGTTAACGTAGGGTGCGCCTACCTTGAGACCATCGTCTGCTCCGAGAGCAACGACCTTGTCGAAGGTAACAGTCTCGTCAGCCTCTGCTGCGAGCTTCTCGATGAAGATAACATCTCCCTCATTTACCTGATACTGCTTTCCGCCGGTTTCAATAACTGCGTACATTTGTGGCACCTGCCTTTTCAATAAACTCGCTGCTCAGGGGGCGGACGGACGTCCGGCTTTAAGCCCGTTCACAAGCGGCAATAATATTTTACCACAACATTTTCGGTTTGTCAAGCATTTTTTCAGAATTATTTGCAGATTCAGGATTTATTGCAGGGGTAAATTCCGTGCGTCCGCTGTCGTTCTGACAAAGGCAGCCCTTGCAAAACGTTTCCGGTTGCTGCACCGCGGCCGTGGACGCCGTCCCCTACAGGTGATCCTGACAGTTCATTTATTAATCCGGACGGATCTATCAGACCATTTCGCCGGAAAAAGCAAGTCCCCACTGTCTGCGGCATTCGTCCATGATACGCATTACTGCAAGAGTACCGCTGTGCGGGACGAGAGGGCTTTCCGCAAGTCCCTCACGAAGACACCTTTGCACCTCGGCTATCTCGTAGGAGTATCCGTCCACGCCCTCCGGGTCGGAGAATTCCTCCGCAAAGTTCCCGTCGCGTTCGATGAGATAGACCTTTCCCGAGCAGTGGAACCAGTCTCCGAAGCCTATCAGGGCGTCGGTGCCGGAAATGACGGCGTTGTTGCGGAGAGGCATCTCGAAGCTGCCGTATGCCGAAGCATAGACGTCTCCGGGGTATCTGAGGATAATGCTCTCGCTGAGGTCGATGCCCTCGCGGATATTCGCAGCGGAAAGAACAGTCTCCGGTCCGCCGAGGATATCGGCTGCCATAGTGAGCGGATAGACCGTAAGGTCAAGGAGAGCGCCGCCTCCGCAGTCTGAACGGAACAGCCTGCTCTCAGGTGAATAGGGAACAAAATTACTGAAATCAGCCTTTATATAGCGGATATCGCCTATCCTGCCGGAGCTTATCCACTCCTTCGCTTTGAGGTAGAACGGACGGCATTTCATCCACATCGCCTCCATGAAGAACAGTCCCCTTTCACGCGCGAGTGCAAGGATATCTTCAAGCTGTGAGGCATTGAGAGTTACCGATTTTTCGCAGAGAACGTTCCTCCCCGCATTAAGGCAGAGCATGACATCTGCGTAATGTGAAGCCATAGGAGTGGCGATGTAAACAACGTCGATGTCACTGTCAGCGGCAAGCTCCTCGTAGCTGCCGTAAGCCTTTTCAAAGCCGTATTTCGCAGCAAAGTCCTCCGCCTTCGGGAGAGTCCGTGAGGCAGCCGCACAAAGCACTGCACCATCTGTTTCGCGGAGTGCTGCGGCAAACTTATTAGCAATGCGTCCCGTACCGAGAACGCCCCATTTTATCTTATCCATAGCTTATTCAAACAGCGGCGTGGAGAAATATCTCTCCGCTGTGTCGGGAAGAATAGTCACGACTGTCTTGCCCTCGCCGAGAGTTTTGGCGAGCTCGATAGCAGCGGCAACGTTCGTACCGCTTGAAATACCGCACATTATCCCTTCAAGTGCAGCGAGCTTCTTCGCGGTCGAGATAGCGTCCTCGTCGGTGACTATGTGAATGTGGTCGTATATCTCCTTGTTGAGGATAGGCGGAACGATACCGTCGCCTATGCCCATTTGCAGGTGAGTACCGATAGTGCCTCCTGCGAGGATAGCGGCGTGTTCAGGCTCAACTGCCCATATCTCCATGTCCGGGTTCTGGGACTTCAGCGTCTCGCCGATGCCTGTGATAGTACCGCCGGTGCCTATGCCTGAGCAGAAGCCGTCGATACGGCAGGCGCACTGTTCGAGTATCTCAAGTGCGGTGAAATACTTGTGGGCATTGGTGTTGTTGGGGTTCTCGAACTGCTGCGGAACGAAAACGTGCGGGTCGTCGGCAGCCATTTCAAGGGCAGTGTCAAGGCATTTCTGAATGCACTTGCCGATATCTCCGTCATCGTGGATAAGTATTACCTCCGCACCGTAGTGCTGGACGAGCTTGCGGCGTTCCTCGCTGACGGAATCCGGCATGATTATCACGGTCTTATAGCCGCGGACGGCTCCTACAAGCGCGAGACCGATACCCTGATTGCCGCTTGTAGGCTCAACTATAATGGTATCCTTGGTGATGAGCCCATGCTTTTCGGCGTTGAGTATCATGTTATAGGCAGTTCGGGTCTTGACCGAGCCGCCGACGTTCAGACCCTCGAATTTGACGAGTATCTGTGCAGCTCCGGGAGGTGTCATGCGGTTCAGCCTTATCATGGGAGTATGTCCCATAGCTTCGAGAATATTACTGTATATCATCATTATGCTCCGATCGTTATCTTTTCCCGGACTATACCGGGAGTGCTGTGTTATACACTTACATTATAACACAAGCCTCCGGAAAATGCAAGTAGGGGCGGATATTATCCGCCCCGGCAAATGGTTCTTGTTGCCTGTACGTTAACTCCGGGTGCACGGAATGCGCCCCTACTAAGCACTATGCACTCTTAACTAAGAACTGATTTCTGCTTTCTGATCACTCAGCTCCTAATTCATGAACCTGTTCCGCTGTATTTCATTGCACCGTACATCCAGAACCTATAGCTCAGATAGAAGAACACTATCCCCACCAGCGGCGAGAGCCACGAGAGCAGCGGTATCTCGTCCGGACGAAGTATAACAAGGCTCGGATAATAGGCTATGAACGCTATCGGTACTACGAACGTGAAGATGAATTTGAACACCGTACTGAATATCGTTATCGGGTACTTTGCGTAGTCCTTCATGCCGAAGGCAAGGTCAAGCACATAGAACGAATTCTGTATCCAGAAGCACGTTGCCGCAGCCGCATTCTGCATGGCTATCATGATGAGCGAGGCTGTCAGCAGGAACACTATGAGCTTCAGCAGCATCAGTGCCGAAAAGCCGAGTCCTATCTTGCTCCATGAGTAGGCGATAGTTGCAATGCCGAATGCAAGCTGTCCCAGTCCCTTGATGTCGAAAACCTCCGACTGAAAGTAGAAGAACAGGTTTATCGGACGGAAGCAGTATTTAATGAAATCGCCCGTGTAGACGTACTGCCGCAGCGACCAGTTGTTGTCGAAAAGGCACTGCACCGGCGTGAGCGAGACGAGCGAGAAGCCGTAGAGGAACAGCATTTCGTGGTAGCTCCAGCCGTTTATCGAGGGGAAGCTCCGGAACAGTATCCAGAAGCTCACAAAGCCCGCGATATTGGTGAATATCATGCCTATCGTGGAGATGATGAAGTCCGCACGGTAGCTCATCTTGCTCTTGATATCCTGCGCGAGTATCTTGCGGTAGATGCGGAGGTAAAAGCGTAATCCCTTTCTTTTCATAAGCTCAGCCTCCGTTCACCGTAATCTGTCTCAGCGAGAACCTCCAAAAGAGCTTGCTGAGGACCGTCATCACAACGCACCATATGAGTTGCGTCCCGAGGACTTCGAGCACCTTGTCCGTACCGGGAGAGCCGTCAAGCAGAAGCGTCAGCGGCGCATTGTATATCCACTGGAAGGGCAGGTAGTATATCACTGAACGCAGAGCCTCCGGGAAGAAGGCTATCGGTATCATCGCGCCTGAGAGAAGTCTCACTACGACCTGCTTCATGATGTTTATGCCCCATATCGACTCCGTGTAAACGCAGATAGTTCCCACGAAGAAGTCGATGCTGTAGTTTATGACTATCGCCATGACCACGGAACAGACGAAATACAGCAGATTTATGCCGAGAGGTACTGCGCCGTCCGTTACTGCGGATACTATTATAAAGGTGGGGAGGAAGGTGAAGAAGAAGTTCACCACGAAGTTTCCGGAATAGCTCCAAAAGAGGTAGCTCCGGCAGTTCATCGGCTTTATCAGGTCGAGGACTATCTTTCCGCTCTGAATGCTCCTTCCCATCTGCCATACCGTGTACATCTCCATGAAATTGAAAAGTGCGGTCGCAAGAACGAGGTAGATGAGGGTATCGTGAAAGGTCATGCCGTTGACGACGTCGCTCCCGGAGGAAGCGTAGATAGCCTTCCACAGGAAGTAGACGATGATGAGGTAGAGTATGTTCCCGACCACCATTATGAACGCCGAAAGTCTGAACTGCAATGCCTCGATTATGCCTGCACGGGTGAGCGTGAGGTACTTTTTCAGCTTCATTTCACGCCCTCCTCGTATATCTTCTTGATGACCTCCTCGGTCGATATCTCCTCGAGCTTCATGTCGCGTATGCTGTGTGACTGCTGGAGCTTTCCGAGAACATCGAGCACCTTCGCCTTTTCCTCGTCCACAAGCACCGATATCCACTCGTCGTCAGCCCATACCTTCATGTCAGGCAGCTCGCCCTGTATGACCTCCGCCTGCTCCCTGAGGTCGCCGTCCGCACGGACTTTCAGTGTGCGGTATGAGCCGAAGAAGCTTTTCAGGTGTTCTATGTCGTTGTCGTAGAGCATCTTGCCCTTGTCGATGATGACGATACGGCGGCAGAGTGCGTCAACATCGCCCATATCGTGAGTTGTGAGGATAACTGTGGTCTTCTTCTCACGGTTGAGAGCGTGGATAAGAGTGCGTATCTTCGCCTTCATCGAGACATCGAGACCTATGGTCGGCTCATCGAGGAAAACTATCTTCGGGTCGTGGAGGAAAGCCGCGAGTATGTCGCTGAGGGTACGCTGACCGAGTGACATCTGTCTTACCGGCTTGTGCAGAAGCGGCTCGATATCCACAAGGGACTGGTAAAGCTCCAGCATATCCTTGTAATTCTGCTCGGGTATCTGGTAGATATCGCGGAGTATCCTGAACGACTCCACAAGCGGCAGCGCCCACCAAAGCTGCGAACGCTGTCCGAAGACAACGCCTATCTCCTGAGCATTTTTGGTGCGGTTTTTGTAGGGTATGCTCCCGCCGACGAGTATCTCTCCGGAGGTCGGTTCGAGAACGCCTGTCATCATCTTTATCGTCGTTGATTTGCCTGCACCGTTCGGTCCGAGGTAGCCGACTATCTCGCCCTGTCCCACCGTCATACTGATATTGTCAACGGCACGGACGGTCTTGTAATTGCGCGAAAACAAGTCCTTGAAGCTGCCGAGCAGACCTTCACGGCGGTTGAGTACCTTGAATTCCTTTGTTATGTTTTTTATTTCGATTATATCTGACATCGGTATCACATCCTTATCTTTATTTCCTTCCGAGTTCCCTTTGCGGCGATATGAAGCTGTTAAACAAGCAAGGGACGGATATGCTCCGTCCCCACAAGCTTACTTTGTTCCGAAAATACGGTCTCCTGCATCGCCTATACCGGGAACTATATACTTATCTTCATTAAGTCCCTGATCCATTGCGCCTGCGTATATCTCAACGTCCGGGTGAGCTGTCCTTACAGCCTCAACGCCCTCCGGCGAGCAGATTATGCACATGAACTTGATGTGCTTGACACCGAGGCTTTTAAGCTCGGTTATGGCTGCAACTGCGGAATTTCCGGTCGCGAGCATGGGGTCAACGATTATCGCGTCACGCTCGGAAATATCCTCCGGGAGCTTTGAGTAATACTTCACAGACTCGTGGGACTGTGGGTCGCGGAAAATGCCGATATGACCTATCTTAGCCGCAGGAACGAGCTGTGTCACGCCGTCTATCATGCCAAGTCCTGCACGGAGTATCGGTATGAAGGCGAGCTTTCTGCCTGAGATTATCTTTGACTTTGCGACTGCAAGAGGTGTCTCCATTTCGATCTCCTTCAGAGGAAGATCGCGTGTAGCCTCATAGCAGATGAACATTGCGATCTCGGAAACGAGCTCGCGGAACTCCTTAGTTCCTGTATTTTTGTCTCTTAAAAGTGTGATCTTGTGCTGTACAAGCGGGTGGTCGATGATATGTAACTCTCCCATACCAACAGCTCCTTTCATTATAGTTTATATTCATATCTTTCGATACAGTAGCAGACCTCGCCATCGGGTATCACGCCCTCCCTGACGAACCTCTGTACTGTATCTGTTTTATGCATTGCTGATTTTTCAAGCACTCGTCCGGACTTCAGGTTTTCTGCTCTGTGGTAGGCTTCAAGGCGTTCAAATCCGGTATTTTCAAAGGCGTACCTGATAAGTCCTGCCAGCGCTTCACCGGCATAGCCTTTGCCCCAGAAGCGCTTTCCGATACAGTATTCGATCTCGGCAGTACGGCAGTCCTCCCAGAGCTTGCAGAAGGCTATCTGTCCGATATTTCCCCCGCTCGACCTCTCAACGACTGCCCAGCGGTACCTCGACTTCTCACCTGCTGTATACTCTCTGAGAAGCTCACTAACCTGCGTAATATCGCTGTAAACAGGCTCACCGTACTCATTCTGAATGTCCGGATCGGCAGCCCAGTTCCGCAGCATATCCTCCGCATCGCTGTCCGAAAACGGACGGCATATCAGCCTTTCAGTCTCAAAGCTGCTCACTTGTTTTCGAGTGCAGTGATAAGGTCAACGCGGCGCTGGTGACGTCCGCCCTCAAAACCGGTGGTGAGGAATATCTCAGCCAGCTCGCAGGCAAGACCGCTTCCGAGGACTCTTGCGCCCATGCACATAACGTTGGCGTCATTGTGCAGACGGGTGAACTTCGTTGAGAAAGAGTCCGAGCAGAGCGCAGCTCTTATGCCCTTGATCTTGTTGGCAGCCATGGACATACCGATGCCCGTGCCGCAGATGAGAATGCCCTTTTCGCACTTGCCGGAGGTTATCTCCTTACAGACCTTTTCCGCCATATCAGGGTAATCGCAGGGCTCACCGTCAGTGCCCATATCCATGAGCTCAAAGCCCTTTTCCTCCAAATAGGCGATGACTGCCTTTTTCAGTTCCACTCCTGCGTGGTCACAGCCAATTGCTATCATGATATCACTCCTTTATCCTTGTAGGGACTGATTCCGCATCAGCCCATATCGGTTCATTTTATTTATAGCGTGACGATACGTTCCCGCCCGCGGACAGCGTTTTTCAGGGGCTTCATTCGACAGCGGACGTCCAAAGGACGTCCCTACGCACCGTTACCGGTGGTTTGCCTGTAATTCGTGGGACGCCGTCCCCTGCATCCTCATTTTACTGAACGCTGTTCCTCAAGGTCTTTTTCAGCCTTGACCTTCTGGAGATAGCTGACCTCCAGCTCGTCAGGCGCTGCCGGTTTCAGAGAAGCTCCCGCAAGGCATACCCCTGCGGCGTTCTGCAATCTCGCATAGGGCGGTGCTATCGTGAACATCGGGGAGCTGTAAGCCGTGAAAAAGTCACCTGCACCGTCGCCGCAGAGAAGCACTTCCCTGCCGTTCATTGCGAGCTCCTGAGCGAGCTCATCGCGTGAGATGAGGCGTTCCTCCGTAAGAGCCTCGACCGCATAGCCGTCACTCCTGTAGAGGCAGCTGTAGACAAGCTCTCCTCTCGCATTCATAACGGAACAGATATCGCCCTTGTGCGCGATATTGTTGCAGGCAAGCCCCAGCAGTGTGGAAACTCCGCAGCACTCAGCGTCAAGTCCGAAGCACAGTGCCTTCAGCGCCGCAACACCTATCCTCAGTCCGGTATAGGAGCCGGGACCGTTTGCGGCTGCGAACCTCCCGATATCGGAAAGCTTCTTTCCCGACTGTGCGACTATGTCCTTGACCATAGGCATTATCACCTGAGAATGGGTCTTGGTGGTATAGAGCGAGGTCTGTGCGAGGAAGATCTCGGTATCAGTATCGAAAAGCGCCGCAGAAGCGGTCTTTCCGGAGGTGTCAATCCCAAGAATGAGCAAATCTTTCACCGTCCTCAATGATTATCTCACGGTCATTCTCACCAAGGGTGCTGATCGTGACGTATATGGTGTCCTTCGGCAGGAACTCAGCGATATTCTCCGACCACTCAACCGCTGCAACGTTATCCTCGAAGGGGTAATCGTAGAAGCCTGTGGACTCCAGTCCCTCCTCGGTCATTATGCGGTACATATCGAAGTGGTAGAGGTTCATCTTATCGCCGCGGTACTCGTTGACCAGCGCAAAGGTCGGGGAGGATACCTCGTCCCCGAGTCCCATTCCGAGGGCTATGCCTCGTGTAAAGGTGGTCTTTCCGGCACCGAGCCCGCCCTTGTAGGCTATCATGTCCCCCGGACCTAGAAGTCTGCCCAGCTTTTCAGCCGCAGCTATGGTCTCCTCCGGGGAATGGGTAACAATTCTTATCATATCAGAAAAGTCCTGATATATTGCCGTTGTTGTCGCAGTCGATATTCAGCGCCGAGGGGCTCTTGGGAAGTCCCGGCATAGTGAGGATATCTCCCGTATAGATAACAACGAAGCCTGCGCCGGAGGAAAGTCTCGCATCGCGGACAGTGATGTTGAAATTCTTCGGCTTGCCTAGCAGGGCAGGGTTATCCGAGAGCGAATACTGTGTCTTGGCTATGCAAACAGGAAGATCGCGGAAGCCTATGCCCTCTATCTCCCTGATAGCCTTTTCAGCCTGCGGAGTGTAGACAACTCCGTCGGCACGGTATATCTCCTTGGCGATAGTCTCGACCTTGTCCTTAATGGGGAGGTTCGTGCTGTAGAGAGGCTTGAACGCCGAGCCGTCCTCAGAGCAGAAGCGTATGGTCTCGCACACCTTCTCGGCAAGCTCCTTTCCGCCCTCGCCGCCCTTTGCGAAGACCTCGCACATGGATACCTCAACGCCCATTTCGGCGCAGTATTTCTCCACGAACTCTATCTCGGCAGCAGTATCGGTGCTGAAACGGTTTATCGCAACGACTACCGGAACGTGGTACTTGTGCATATTCTCGATGTGGGTGCGGAGGTTCACGATGCCCTTTTCGAGCGCCCACATATTCTCCTTGGCGAGGTCGTTCTTCTGAACGCCGCCGTTGTATTTCAGAGCCCTTATCGTGGCAACAAGCACCACGCAGGCAGGTTTCAGTCCGCCGAAACGGCACTTGATATCGAAGAATTTCTCTGCTCCGAGGTCAGAGCCGAAGCCAGCCTCGGTTATACAGTAATCGCCCAGTTTCAGAGCGAGCTTTGTAGCGCGTATGGAGTTGCAGCCGTGAGCGATATTCGCAAAGGGACCGCCGTGGATAAAGGCGGGATTGTTCTCGAGTGTCTGCACGAGATTGGGCTTGAGAGCGTCCTTGAGAAGCGCTGTCATCGCACCGCAGGCACCTGTCTGTCTTGCAAATACGGGCTCGCCGCTGTAGGTGTAGGCAACGAGGATATTGCCCAGTCTCTCCTTCAGGTCAGCGATGTCGGTCGCGAGGCAGAGTATAGCCATTACCTCGGAGGCAACGGTTATGTTGAAGCCGTCCTCACGCGGAACGCCGTTAGCCTTTCCGCCCAAGCCAACGACAACGTTCCTGAGAGCGCGGTCGTTCATATCGAGGCAGCGCTTGAACATTATCCTTCTCGGGTCGATGCCGAGCTCATTTCCCTGCTGGAGGTGGTTGTCTATCATCGCGCAGAGGAGGTTGTTAGCAGCCGTGATAGCGTGCATATCGCCTGTGAAGTGGAGGTTTATGTCCTCCATAGGCACGACCTGTGCATAGCCGCCGCCTGCCGCACCGCCCTTGATGCCGAATACCGGTCCGAGTGAGGGCTCACGGAGAGCGAGGACTGCTTTCTTGCCTATTTTGCCCATAGCCTCGGCAAGTCCGACGCTTACTGTGGTCTTGCCCTCGCCGGCTGGGGTGGGATTTATAGCGGTAACGAGAATGAGCTTGCCGTCCTCCTTGAAAGCGGTCTTGGCGTAGAGCTTTTCCGAGAGCTTGGCTTTGTAGTGGCCGTAGGGCTCAAGGTCGTCCTCGCTTATGCCGAGAGAGGCAGCGATCTCGTTTATCTTTTTCATTTTCGCGTTCTGAGCGATCTCAATATCGGATAACATACAATTACCTCCGTTGAAATGAGTTGAAAGTTTCAGGTTTTAGTTCCAATGCTTAGCACTGAGCTAAGAAATCAGAGAGCAGCTGTTATTCAAATCCGTCTGCCGTCAGACAGGCACCATAACTCTCAACTCTAAACCATGGACTAAAGCCTTACAACATATTTTACCACATTTTTTAAAGAATTGCAAGCAAAGGCACGTTGACTACAGCTCCGCACGGCTTATTTGTTGAAGCTGCACAAAAATGTTTACAAAAATTTGGAATGTAAAATTACACTTGTTCACGTTTCGTTAATGACAAGCTGTCTCTTTTGTGATATAATCAGATTATAAGTAGCCTGAATGCGGTGGCAGCCTCTGCCGCTTCCGGCTGTAAGTCAAAAAATATATAATGAAAGGATCTGACTACCATGAAGAAACTTCTCTCAGCAGCTACTTCTTTATGTATGGCTGCATCGCTCCTCAGCGTCCTTCCGGCAACCGTCAGCGCTGCGGACTCGACAAAAGCCCTCACAATAGGCGCTTATGCTCAGTCAGGCTCGGCTTACGCTTCACAAGGAAGCAATGTCATTATCTCTGCTGATGATATCGCTGCCGGCGATGTTAAGGTACCCTGCGCTGTTTACCTCTCAGAAGGTACAGCCGACTGCGAGACTCTCGCTATCCCGATCACGATTAATTCATCAAATTCCGATGTCAAGAACGTAAAGTTCGACCTCATCGACCCCACTAAGCCCTATTTCAGCGAAAACAAGACTGTTACCTCTGCCAAGGGCGAGACCCTCACAACTAAGAATGCGATCGTTTTCGCAGCTGGTCTCGATGAAATGGGCGACTACGCTCCCACAGGCATCACTAACCTGACTATCGCTGAAAATCAGGAGTCCGCAGGTGCAAAGAACTACTACATCGGCTACGGTCAGACCTTCCCGAGAGGTTACTCATGGACAGGTTCAAAGTCCGATGATTACCCCGTATTCGTCTTCGACGTTACCTTCCCCAAGGGCACTTCCGCAGGCGATTACACTATCGACTTCTGCAACTACGAGAAGGACGCAAAGAAGAATCCCGCTCTTCTTCTTGAGGCTGAAAGCGGCAGATACGCTAACCTCAACGATCTCTCGAACCTCAAGCTCAACCCCATGAAGATCACTGTAGGCGGCGGAAACACTCAGCCCTCCACAGGCGATATCGTTCTCGATTTCGGCAGCTATACTGCTAATGCAGGCGAAAAGGTCAACGTTGAGGTAAAACTCAAGTCCGGTGCTGACAAGGAGGTCGGCTCCTACGACGTCAAGTTCAAGCTCGATGCTCCTCTTGAGCTCACAGCTTTCGGCTCTTCAAGCGCAGCTTACGGCGGCGCTGCTGTTGAGTCCAACAATTACGGCGGTGCTGCTGTTGAGTCCAACAAGGAGACCTGTCAGGCAAGCTTCATCTGTCTCGACCAGAACAGCGATCCGTTAAAGGGTACTGAGGGCGAAGCAGTCTTCAAGTTCGCTGTAACCGTTCCCTCAAACGCAACAAGCGGTCAGTACCACATCGGCATCGCTTCCGCTGAGATCTTCAAGGGCGGCAAGAACTCCGATATGTGGACATATTCCACTGTAAACGGCATTATCAACGTTACAGGCGGCGCTAAGCCCATGATAGGCGACCTCAACAGAGACGGCAAGGTCGATGCAAGAGACGCTTCCCTTACACTTGCTTTCGTTGCTGACATCACAAACGATCCCTCAAAGGTAACTGATACCGATATGTGGGTAGACGATGTTAACCGCGACGGTAAGATCACTCCTGTTGACGCTTCTATCATTCTCAGATACTATGCAGACCTCCAGGCTGATTTCACAGGTTCATTCACTGATTACCTCGTTCAGGTAATAAAGGTCGATAGTTCAAAGCTCCAGTAAATCCATAACAGTTCAGTTCCCCCGGGCTCAGGTCCGGGGGAATTTTTTTTGAGAGCTAAGATATAAGTGATCAGAAAGCAGAAAGTAGTGTAGGGGCGAACATCGTTCGCCCGCGCCGTTTGTATTTATTCCCGGCAGCTTGTCCGTTGACCCCGTGAGCACATTGTGCGTCCCCTGTACCATGTTCCTTGTTATCTGTACGATACCTCTCATGCGCTGGGACGGTGCCCCTACAAATTGGGCTTTTGCGGCTTATTCATTATTCACAGGCGCACACTGTGCGTCCCATACTAAGCACTATGCACTCTGAACTAAGAACTACTTTCTACTTTCTGCTCCCCGATTTCGGAAAGCCTCTTGACATTCGCCTCTGATTGTAGTATAATACAAGGGTACTTTAATAATTTAAAGCTTTACAGGTTCATCACTGTAAGCTGGTAAGGAGCGATAAAATGGGCAGGCAGACTGCAACCTTCCTTATCCTCGCCATTTACATAGCCACTATGGTCGGGATAGGCATTTACACATCAAGGCGCACTAAATCATCCGAGGACTTCATTCTCGGCGGACGCAACATCGGTTCGTGGCTGACCGCTTTCTCTTACGGCACTACCTATTTCTCAGCCGTCGTCTTCATCGGCTATGCCGGTCAGTTTGGCTGGATGTACGGCATCTCCGCTACGTGGGTCGGCATCGGCAATGCTATCGTCGGAAGCCTTATCCCCTTCTTCCTCATAGGACGCAGGACCCGTCTTATGTCAAACCACCTCGGCGCTAAAACGATGCCGGAATTCTTTGAGCACAGATTTGACTCAAAAGCGCTGAAAACCGCTTCCGCTGCGATCGTTTTCATCTTCCTCATTCCCTATACCGCATCTGTTTATAACGGCCTTTCCCGTCTTTTCGGCATGGTATTTGACCTCGGAAAGCACGGTGCACTTATCATAATCATCGCTATGGCAGTGCTCTCCGCGGTTTACGTTACCCTCGGCGGCTATAAGGCTACCGCTCTCAACGACTTCTTCCAGGGCATCATTATGCTCATCGGTATCGGAACCGTCGTTGCTCTAACCGTTCAGGAAAAGAACGGTCTGACCGCCGCTGTTGATGCCCTCAACAACATCACTGACGAGAACGGCAAGGACCTCAAGCTCGGCTCAGTATTCGGTCCCGACCCGATAAACCTCCTCGGAGTAGTTATACTCACCTCCCTCGGTACATGGGGACTTCCTCAGATGGTGCAGAAGTTCTACGCTATCAAGGACGAGAATGCTATCAGGAAGGGTGCCGCTATCTCCACCCTCTTCGCCCTCGTCGTTGCCGGAGGTTCCTACTTCATGGGCGGATTCGTAAGACTTTACTGCACCGCTGATCCGGCTGACGGAACCGGCAGAGCTTTCATCGAAAAAGGCTCGAACAACAAGCTCATCTACGATACAATGGTTCCCGCACTCCTCGATAAGGCTATCCCGAATATCCTCATCGGCCTCATCGTCGTACTGGTTCTCTCGGCTTCGCTCTCAACACTTTCCTCACTGGTGCTCACCTCCAGCTCGACCCTCACAAACGACCTTATCAAGCCTCATGTCAAGAACTTCACCGACAAGAAGCAGATGATCGTTATGCGTATATTCATCGGCGTATTCCTCATAATCTCAGTCCTCATCGCAAGCCACAAGAACGCTTCGATCTCGACCCTGATGTCCTATTCATGGGGCGCTCTCTCAGGCGCTTTCCTCGGACCGTACCTCTGGGGACTTTTCAAGAAGAACACCTCCCGTGCTGCCTGCTGGGCAAGCTTCATCACGGGCGTCGGTATAAGCCTCACCCACATGGTACTGTTCAGCCTCAATATCAGCGCTTTCGACGGTCTTGTTGACTCTGTAAAGGAAATGGGCTGGAAGCTCAATATCCTCTCGCCTATCAACGCAGGCGCATTCGCTATGCTCCTCTCTATCGCGATAGTTCCTATCGTGAGCAGCTTCACTAAGGCTCCCGATCAGAAAGTCGTTGACAATGCCTTCAGCAGCCTCGAAAAAGCCGAACCCAAGCCTGCAAAATAAGTTAATGCAAAAAGAGCACCGTATGGTGCTCTTTTTTATCAGGTATTTTTTTCGCCATTCGTGAATATAATCCAATGAAAGGTTATACTAATGAGGTGAGAAAATGAAATGCCGTAGAAAACACAGAACCCGATTTTTCGTGAAAGCCCTTGCGCTGCTGCTTACGCCCTCTGTCATTGCAGCCTCCGCAAGCGGTATACGCTCGCTCTGCAAGGGTAAGCCCGTCCTCACAGCGGAAAAGTCACCTTCACTGTCGGTCTCGGGAGTGCCCTCAGCAGAGTACAGAAAGGTCTCCGGAAGCGATCTTCCGGCGGACGCTATCCTCTCGGAGGGCTACGGGATCTCCGATGAATCGGACTCCTATTTACCCGGGACAAGACTTGTCTCTCCGCTTGCTATGACCTCCGCAGATCCCGGTGATAAGCCTTATCCGACCACATGGGGAGGCGGCGGCAGCGTAGTCCGGACGACCTATGCTCCCTATTCGGGAAACTGCTTTTTCAATCTCAGAAAGGGCGGTCAGGTCAACAACAAGACCGATATTCCCAATTCCGACCTAATCACGGAAAGCTCCTACCTCCCGAATTTCACGCTGAGCAGTACAAACGAGCCGCAGGTCCTCATCTACCACACCCACACCTGCGAGAGCTTTGAGCCTTACGTCCGCAGCGAATACGATACCTCTTTCAACTACCGCACGACCGATGAGACCAAGAACGTCGTCATGGTCGGCGATGCTATACAGGCTGAGCTCGAGGCGCAGGGCATCGGTGTTATCCATGTCCGAGATATACACGATTATCCGTCCTACAACGGCGCATACGACAGAAGCCGTGCGACGATACTTCCAATACTCGAAAAATACCCGTCTATCAAGGTCGCGCTCGATATCCACCGCGATGCGATATCCGGCGAGGGCGTTCTCTATCAGCCCTACATCGAGGTCAACGGCAAAGAGGCTGCACAGATAATGATAATCTCCGGCTGCGATGACGGTACTCTCGGAATGCCCGACTACCTGAAGAACTTCCACTTCGCCTGTGCTCTCCAGCAGCAGCTCGAGAGCGATACTCCGGGCTTTACGCGCCCGATACTATTCGACTACAGGAAATACAATCAGGATCTCACAACGGGAAGTCTCCTCATCGAGGTCGGAACTCACGGCAGCACCCTCGAACAGGTGCAGTATTCGGGACAGCTCTTCGGACGCTCACTCGGAAAGCTCCTGAATTCGCTAAAAACCAAGGAGTAGCAATGCGAAAAAGTATAAAAAAGACCGCCGCAGGAGCAGTTATGATCTACCTTATCCTGTCAGCGGGTCTGTGGCTGTTTATTTATTCATATTCAAGCTTTCACAGGCGAATGACCGGTGAAAGGCTCGCCCCGGCAAGCGTCACGCTCAATTCCGGGAGTGCATCGGTAAGCGTCATAGGGCAGGAGGCAGATATCGACCTCTCCCCGCTCGAACCGGAAAGCAAGCTCTACTGTGCGGCTTATATCCTATCGCCCGATGAATTCAGGGCAGCCGCATACATCATATCACTTTGCGCTTGCTTTTGACCTGACGTTGCTGTAGAAGCTGTTGAGCTCGCCCGAATAGATCAGGGTAGCACCGGGAAAGCTGCGGAAATCGTCCGGCTTATAGAGACAATATGGCTTATCAAGGTGAATGCCGACCTTGTCCATAGTGTATGCAACGAACTGTGAGCAGAGGAAATTTCTCTTTCTCGTCCACTCGATATCGAGGTAAACGGTCAGCAGTCCGAGGATATTGTATGAGTAAACATTTCTGTTATCCGAGAAATGGCGGATTATGCGGTAATAGTTCTCCTTCTGCTCGGGAGTTACAGGAATGCGGTATATCTCGCACGGTATATCGCTGAAATTGCCGAGCGTACCCTTCCCCACGGTCTCCCTGTTGAAGGTCGCAGGCAGAGGGAAGCGCCTGTAGGTGCGGCAGAAGCTGTACATCTCGGAAAGTGTTACATCGCCCGAGAGAGAAACATGATTGAATGGCTTTTTTGTTATAAATCTGAAAAATCTTGCAGGTCCAGTACCCGTCTGAGCCATTACTATATAGATATAGTCAGTCAGAGCAGCTTCCTCCTTTCAAAACTTATCAAGTTATTATAACACAAATGACCATGAAATTCAATAGTTTTCTGAAATTTTTCTTATATTTTTTTAAGGAGTGACGGACAATGTATCAGGAACGCGGTCTGAAAAGGCTCGGTATAACGATCATAGCTGATATCCTCATTTTCGCGGTCTGCGGAGTTTTCTTCGCGATAGGAAGGCTGATGTTCTTTTCTTCGGCAGACAATAACAGCGGGGCAGGCGTTTCACTCCCGGTCATTATGTACCACAGCATCTACAGCGGAAGTCCCGGCGAATACATAGTCACCCCAGCACAGGCGGAATCCGACCTCATATGGCTAAGAGACCACGGCTATACCGCTGTCAGCGCCGCCGAGGTAATCGCTTATACTGAGGGACACGGTGAGCTCCCGGATAAACCGGTGCTGATAACCCTTGACGACGGCTTCTACAACTGCCTTTCGGATTATCTTCCGCTGCTCGAAAAGTACGATATGTGCGCGGTCATGGCAGTCGTCGGTAAGTACACCGATGAGCTCGCACCGGCTGACCCTCACGTTCCGGCATACTCCTACCTCACTTGGAACGATGTGGAGGAGCTTTACAATTCCGGAAGGGTCGAGATCGCCAGCCATACATACGATATGCACTCGCTCAAGGGCAGACGCCGCGGGTGTACGATGATCTCGGGCGAGAACGAGGAGGATTACCGCAATGTACTCCGTGCTGATATTGATATGCTGCAAAATGAGGTATATAGCCATATCGGAGCCTATCCGGAGGTCTTCGCCTATCCGTTCGGCGGTATCAGCCGTCCGAGCATATCCGTGCTGAAAAGCTGCGGCATAAAAATGACCCTCACCTGCTACGAAAAGCCCAACATCATAACCCGTGACCCGGACTGCCTCTACGGCATCTGCCGCTATAACCGCAGCGGTCTGTATTCAACGGAGGAATTCATGTCAAAGCTTACAGGAGAATAAAATCCCCGCTTTGATCGTGATTCACGGCGGCGGTCCCCTCTGTCAGCTTCGCTGACATCTCCCCGCACTGCGGGGAGTCACCCCGAACCCCTTTCCAAAGACTTTATTATGGTTTTTTCCACAATGGTATAAGGTTCACGCAAAAAAATAATCCGGAAGCAGCAATGCTTCCGGACATTTTTATACCATTGTGGAAAAATCTAAAACAAGGCTCAGAATAGAGTCTGAAAAGCACTTTCATCAAAAGGGCTTGTCTCAATAATTCTGATAAATTCTGCTATATGAACACCACCGTTAAAACAGGGACTTTATGTCACGCAACATTAACAAGGTCTTCCTCGAAGATTTTTGATGTTATGGGTTGGGTCGTTGTTTCGGTATCGGACGAAGGCGCGGTCGGTTTCTCATGGGAATCGTCCTCGTCATACTTCTTTCCCTTCAGAACGGACTTTCGGTAGCTCTCGATGATAACCTTTTCGTAGAACTCATCAAAGTCGTCATATCCCATAGTATCCCAGAATTCGTCATATTTTGAAGCTCTGTACTTGTCAAAGCGCTCGGGGATAGTGCCGTTGATATCGTACTCCCTTACGAGCTCCTCGCCGTGGTTTGAGATATACTTCAGATCGGGATATATCTTCACAAAGATCGCAATGAAGATACCAAAGATTATCGCGGAAATGACAGATATTATCACTGCCGCAACAGCCATGCCGGTCTTGCCGCCTTTGCGGTTGACCGATTTGCAGACGAAAATTATGACGAGCGGAAGAGTAATCGGTGTGAGGAGTGTCGCACACATCAGCAGGTTGAAAAGGCTTATAACGAGTGCGGCTATCGCAAAGGCTCTGCCTCTTATCCGCTGTCTTTCAGCCTCCTGAGCCTCGGTAACGACCGGATCAGCTTTCTTTATCTCCGCATAAGCCTTTGCGAGGTAGGGAGCATATTCGCCGCTCCTGTCCTTTCCACACTGTGGACAGTATCTCTCGGTCAGCGCCTTGGGAGCTCCGCAGTGAGGACAGTAGCTCGGCTTGTCTCCGCCGTTGTGTCCGTTGTCTTTAGTGTCATCTGTGATGAGCTCAGAGGTCTCATCAATAATATCTCTATCCATTATTACGCCCCTTTATCACAGCCGTGCTAAAAAGCACCGGCTATAGAATACTTTTAAGCTGCCGCGCAAAGCTGAAAAACAAAGCTTCATCGTGCGGCTCGAATTCATAGTCCGGATGATTCCACATCCAGATGAACATCTGTATCATAATTACTATTATGACGATCGTTAAAATGATCAACGGGACCGCAACGATAAGAATTGTTATCCTTGCTGCTTTTTGACCTTTTCTCCTATTTTTCAGCGTCTGCCTTGCCGATACTATACTGCCTATGATAAGAAAAAAGCTGATAAGCGATGCGTTTTCGTTTTCAGCGCCGAAAATAAACGGTATAGCTATTGCTGATATCAGCATCAGCAGTGAAAGAATACCGTAATTCGGCTTCTTTTTTTCTTCCCGGTCTGTGCCAGACTGTCCTTCCGATGTTTCGTCCACCGTTTCATAGGACATTTCGTCAATGCAGTCCTTGTCCCTTCGTTTTTTCATATTTACTGCTTTTTCATGTAGGGGAAGAAGTTGATGTCGATAACGCCAAACTGTTTCAGTATCATCAGCATCATTACTCCGCCTCCGACAACAAGTGCAGCTATGATGAAGCTCTCGAACGCCTTGTTTTCTGTTTCGGGAGCCTTTCCGGTCCTCTTTGCCTCTATGACACCGTCAATGCGCTTTATCACGCCGATCCTTGTTACAATAGCAGCAATAGCGATCATAGCGGATATGATAAGTACCATGATAATGATCTCCTTGATGCTTCCCATACCTTCCATAGTATCTCTCCTTTATAGTGTAGTTTCCCAGTTCCAGTTGCGGACCTCAAGCTCGTCCAGATTATAGGGTGTCTTCTGGTAAACGCAGTAGTTCAGCCAGTTGGTGAACAGCAGATTTGCCGTGCTTCTCCACGAAAATACCGGAACATTGTCCGGATCGTCGCCCGGGAAATAGTTGTACGGCATCTGAATGTCGATGCCCTTGTCGAGGTCACGGCGGTACTCGTTCGCGATAGTCTCGCGGTCGTATTCGGAATGCCCCGTGATGAAATACTGTCTGCCGTTCTTGTTGGCGACAATGTGAACTCCGGACATATCCGATGAGGTGAGTATCTCAAGCTGCGGGACACGTTCGATGTCCTCGCGGCGGACCTCAGTGTTCCTCGAATGCGGAACGTAGAATATATCGTCAAAGCCGCGGAGGAGCTGACAGTTGCTGACCTCTGCCCTGTGCGGGAATATGCCGAACATCTTCTGTTCAAGCGGATATTTCGGCACACCGAAGTGGTAGTAGAGTCCTGCCTGAGCAGCCCAGCATATATACAGCGTGGAAAAAACGTGTGTCTTTGACCATTCCATAATACCGGTTATCTCGTCCCAGTAGTCCACCTGCTCGTATTCGAGCAGCTCGACGGGAGCACCGGTAATTATCATGCCGTCGTAACGCTTGTCCCTGACCTCGTCGAAAGTCTTGTAGAAGGCTTCGAGGTGGTGGTGGGAAGTGTTCCTCGAAACGTGGGACGCCATTTGCAGAAGGTCGATATCGACCTGTAACGGGGTGTTGCTGAGGAGCCTCAGAAGCTGACATTCGGTCTCTATCTTCTTGGGCATTATGTTGAGTATGATGACCTTCAGCGGACGTATATCCTGATGCTCCGCCCTTTCGGTCGCCATTACGAATATGTTTTCTTCTCCAAGCGTTTTGAATGCCGGAAGCTCGGATGAAATTTTGATCGGCATTCCAAAATCGCTCCTTTCTCTCTTATTTGTTGTGTTTGCAGTTCTCGCAGCCGTTCATGAAGCGGTCGATATTCTCTGCGGTACGGCTGCCCTCCTCCAGAAACCTGAGCTTACGCAGCGCAGCGTACCTGCCTTCGTCCGGTAGGTCGAATTCGCACTTCCCGATAGCTTTGAGGCAGCTTTTGAACAGCACGGACCTCACCAGCGCATCGCAGAGGACAATGTCTCCGCGGTCGTCATAATCGTAAACGACCGTTTTGTCGCCCTCATAGGAATAGGCGATGAAGCCTGTCACCTCGCCGCTTTCGATAGCCTCGGTGATATGGAGCATGACGACGTCGCTGTGGGCAGCAATGAGCTGTTCATAGCCCTCTGTGCCGTGCTTTTCCTGTATTTCGAGCATATCAGTTCTCCTTGCCGATAGCGTTCCTGAGAGCTCTCAGCTCATCGGCAGTGAGCTTGCGCCAGCTTCCGGGCTTGAGCATACCGAGCTTGAGGGGACCAATGCTGATACGGCGCAGTCTTGCGACCTCAAGTCCGACTGCCTCGCACATTTTTCTGATCTGACGGTTCCTGCCCTCTTTGATGGTGATGAGCAGGACGACTCTCCCCTCCTCCTTCTCCTTGACAACAACGTTCGCCGGGAGAGTTTTTCTTCCGTCGATCTCAACTCCGCCGGAAAGCTGAACGAGCTGCTCGTCAGTTATATCCGGGCGCACAGTAACGCGGTAGGTCTTGGAGACATGGCGACTCGGGTGCATTATATCGTTAGCGAAATTGCCGTCGTTCGTGAACAGCAGCAGCCCCTCGGAATTGCGGTCGAGCCTTCCTATAGGGTATACCCTCTCCTCAACGTCAGTGAGGAGGTCCATGACGCAGCGGCGGTCAAGCTCGTCGGAGACCGTCGTAACGTATCCGCGCGGCTTGTTCAGCATAATATACACAAAATTCCTTTTGCGCGGCATCGAGAGCCTCTCGCCGTCAATGGTAATGAGGTCCTTGTAGCCGCATTTATCGCCGGGCTTAACGGGGTGACCGTTGAGCCTGACGCGGCCCTTTTCCATAAGCTCCTCAGCCTTTCGGCGAGAGCAGTAGCCGCTGTCGGCGATCATTTTCTGGATCCTTATCTTTTCCACAATAACTCCGATTTCCCTCAGAAAACAAGCTTTCTGAGCCATGATACGAATTTTCTGAATTTTCCTGTTTTTTTGCGGCTATGCGGAGGCGCTGCCGGGACGTTATCCGCGGCATAGACCGGAACAGTCGCAATCTCTCTGCCGCCCCACGATATCCTCACGGAAGCGGCCTCGTCACCCTCGGCAGCAGGCGCATACACGAAAGGCGGCGATATTACGGTATATTGGAGCTCAGGCATGACATCGCGGACGGTTATGGACACTTCTTCTCCGCCGTATCTCAGCGGAAGCTTTTCCGCTGTGCCTCCGACGATATCGAGCTCAACAGGCGGAAGCTCCACCTTTGCGGACCTCGTTACGGAAAAGCCGTAGTCGTAGAGGGCGATATGGTCGTCCCAGTCATTCCTGTCGTTGAGAGTGACGCAGATAAGCCTTTTTCCGTCCCTTTCGCAGGCGGAAACGAGACATCTTCCGGCTTCGTCAGTAAAGCCGGTCTTCACTCCGTAAACGCCCTCGCACATCGAGAGCAGCTTATTTGTATTTTTAAGCCAGCGCTTATAGGGCGGTGCACCGAACTCTACCGCCATGCTCTGCTGCGAGCAAATACTGCGGAAAACGTCGTTCCTGAGCGCTTCTCTTGCGAGTATCGCCATATCGAAGGCTGACGAGCCGTGACCCTCCCCCTCAAGACCGGAGGGCGTCACGAAGTATGTATGCGAAAGTCCGAGCTCACGGGCTTTCAGGTTCATCATATCAGCAAATGCAGGTATGCTCCCGGCAACTCTCACGGCAGCCGCATTGGCAGCGTCATTGCCCGAGGGTAGGAGCATTCCGACGCAGAGCGCGTATTTTGTGACAATATCGCCCTCGCACAGCCCCATTGACGAGCCCTCGACCTTTATAGCCTCGCTGTCCACGACAAATTCCTCGTCAAGACCTCCGCTCTCGATAGTGAGGAGAACGGTCATTATCTTGGTAGTGCTTGCCATAGGGAGCTTTTTCCGGCAGTCCTTCTCAAAGATTATCTCGCCGGTATCGGCAGAGATGAGAACGGCTGCCTTTGCCGATATTCCGGGAATATCGGTGCATGAACCGCATATGATGTGTAACGGCAGGACTCCCGTTATGAACAGTACCGCCGCTGTGAACGAAGCAATAAACCTCCGCATACCGCACCTCCGAATAGCTTTTTACGCTAAAGGATATGCAGCGATATGCGGAAAAATGACATTATGCCTCAGCCTCGTCCTTGTTCTTCTTCTTGTTGACGAAGCCCTGTACCTTTTCGATGACCATAGGCACCTTCTCGATAGCAGTGCTGATAGGATCGCTTGAAGACTCCATGGGAACCATTTTTGCAGTTCCGTCGGGAGAGATAACGAGGAAGCCCTCGGGCTTTATGGATACGCCTGCACCGGCGCCGCCTCCGAAGAGGTTCTTGTCGTACTTTGAGGGAAGGTCAGAGCCGCCGGAAGCAAAGCCGTAGGAGACCTTGGATACGGGGATTATGGTAGTTCCGTCCTCAAGCCTGATAGGCTGACCGATGATAGCGTTAACATCAGCCATTTCCTTGATCTTTTCCATTGAGATGCCTAAAAGCTCGCTTACAGGTGTGTTGTTGATACTCATAATATTTACCTCACTTCTTTATTGATTCTGCACTGCGGCAGCTTTTCTTGCTTTACGCTTTCTGCGTTTTCCGGGTAAAAAGACCCTGAAAATATATGTTATCAGGAACCATAGTCCTGCGATAACCGCTGTTCCGAGACGGAAGCTCACGCTGAACGACGTATCCCAGCGTCCCTTGTCGAGACCGAAGCCCGGCTGTATATCGACAGTCCTGAACCTCAGTGTGAACAGCCTGCTCATCTGAGCGAGACCGTTGTAGATGAGGGTGCTGTATCTGCCGTACTTCACGGCGCACTTGTATGCGTCCTCGTCGGCGATTATGAAGTCGATGTAGAAATTGCGGAACTTGAAGCCCTTGAAGACCATGTGCGCGGGATTTTTAGCCGCAAGCCATATACCGCCGATCATTTCGAGCTTGTCACCGAGGGACTTGCCTTCCTTTTTCGCGGGCTCCTCCTCGTCATCGACCTCGCCGTCCTCGTCGTATACGACCTCTTTCTCCTTTTTCTTCTTGTCCTTCTTTTTCTTCTTTTTGTCCTCAGCGGAGGTATCTGCCGCATCGGACTGAACAGTCTCCGCAGTTACGGCAGCGGACGGTGTTTCCTCCGCGATGTCCTCGTCCGGGAGCTCGTCCTCCGGTATATCGGGTATATCGGACATATCGAAAGCCTCGTCCGCCGGAACATCAGGCTTTTCCTTTTTGCGCTTGGCTTTCTTTTTCTTCTTTCGCTTGTCGAGGAAGCCGTTGTGCGAGGAGTCCATTAGGTCGAAGAACCATAGCTTTATCCTGTAGCTCAGCTTCCCGTCAACATAGCCGAAGTCAACGTCGGCAGGCACTGCACATATTATGACGATCAGTCCGAGTATAACAAGGAATATCCACAGAAGTATTTTCAGCACTATCATTCCTGCCGCTCCTTTCTTCAGTCATTATCATTATCATCAACAGCTACGGCGTCCTCATCGAGGGTGAGCTGCTTGTCCGGCAGAGGCGGAAGCTCTGCGACTGAGCTCAGTCCGAAGCTTCTCAGGAAAACCGCTGTGGTACGGTAAACAATGGGCTTGCCGGGAACGTCAAGACGTCCCGCCTCCTCAACGAGCCCCTTTTCGACGAGATTGTTTATAACGGAGGAGCTGTCGATGCCCCTGACGTTTTCAACGAAGCCCTTTGACACGGGCTGGTTGTAGGCGATTATGGTGAGCGCCTCCATAGCTGCCGGAGACAGCGGAGAATTGCGCTTTGTCTCGAGAGCAGTCCTTATCTGCGGTGCGAACTCATTGCGGGTACACATCTGATAGGAGCTGTCGAGCTTCTTGATCGTGATGCCGCTTCCGCAGTCGTCATAGCGGTCGCAGAGCAGCTTTATCATAGAGGGCAGAGTACCGATATCGACTCCGCTTGCCTCGGAAAGGCGGTATATCTCAACAGGCTCGCCGCTTGCAAAAAGAATAGCTTCTATTGCGCCGAGCTTTTCTTTGATCTCCAAGTCTTTTTCACTCCGTTCTTTCTTCCCTTGAAGAAGATCATCATATTGTCCTCGCTGATGGTAATGCGTCCGTGCCTTGTGAGCTCAAGGACTGCGAGGAAGGTCGCAACTCTTGCAGAGCGGTCGGTGACGCCGTCGTAGAGGCTGTCCATGCAGACCTCGCCATTGGTGTAGAGCTCGCGGAGGATATGCACGACCTTTGTCATGACCGAGACTATCCTGCGCTTGACGACGGAGTTTATCTTGCTCTCAACGCGGAGCTTCGAGACCTCGTTTTTTATCGCTTTCTGCGATATAACGCTGTACGCCTCGGCAAGCCTCTGCGGCTCATGGACGAGCCTGTAGGTAGCGTCGGCTTTTATCTTCATGGGACGGCGGACGAATATGTCGCCGCCGCAGTAGCGTTCGGTGAGCTTTGCAGCAGCCGCCTTACAGAGGGAATACTCGATGAGAGCACCCTCGAGTTCCTTTTTCATCTGCTCTGCTTCCTCGGGCTGAGGCAGCAGCGATGCGGTCTTGATGTAAATAAGCCTTGCCGCCATTTCGAGGAATTCGCCGGCGAGCTCCAGGTCCTGCTCTCTCGCCTGATCCATATAAATAAGGTACTGTTCGAGCAGCTTTGATATCTCGATATCGCAGATATTGAGCTTATGCTTGGTGATAAGGCTCAGAAGCAGGTCAAGCGGTCCCTCAAAGACCTCGAGCTTGAATGAAATGGGCTGCATTATTCCCAGCCCCACTTCTTCGCGGGTATCTTATAGAGGAGATCGTCCCACATGAGCTCGTAAACGCCCTTTCTCGCCATGATAAGCGGATTGACGCTATCCGGGATAATATTGAGGATAATGATGAAAGCAAGGAAGCCCATCTGTATCTGCTGATAGTGTGTATAGAACCAGCGGTCCACCTTCGGACCTGTGAAGTAGCGCATAACGTTGAAGCCGTCGAGAGGCGGTATCGGTATGAGGTTGAATATCGCAAGACCGATATTGACGATCATGAGGAACTCCAGAAGCAACTGAACGCAGTAAAGCGTTGAGACCTTATTGAAGACAGCGTAGTCGTACACAGCCTTCAGACCGTCGTCAGTAGCGAGTATGCAGGCTCTGCCGAGTCCTGCTGCAAATGCCGCTATGAGGTTTGAAACAGGACCCGCAAGTGCGGTTACAGCCATGCCAGCCTTTGGATTTTTCATTCTTCTCGGGTCAACATCTACAGGCTTAGCCCAGCCGAAGCCGGTGAACACCATGAGAAACGAGCCGAGCATATCGAGGTGCACGAATGGGTTGAGGGATATCCTTCCCTGACGGTCCGCAGTATCGTCGCCGAAGCACTTGGCTACAAGCGCGTGGGCAGCCTCATGGAGAGGGAGCACCAGCAGGAGCGTCACTATTCTCGCAAAATATTTAATCAGAAGTTCAGTATCCATATTTATCCTCTCTGTATGTTTCAGCAAACAGTAATACAATTTATATTATACTACATTCATTCAGATTTTTCAAGTAAAATCCGAAATTTTAATGCCTCAAAAAAATTTTTTCAGTTTTTTTTTAAAAACACTTGCTTTTTTTTTAGTTTTATGATAGAATAATCATGTTGTATGTTTTTATTCAGTTTTTTAAGGAGGTGCAGCCTGATGGCAAAATGTGATATCTGCGGAAAGGGAGTTACTTTCGGAATCAAGGTTTCTCACTCTCACAGAAGAACTAACAGAACATGGAAGCCTAATGTAAAGCGTGTTAAGGCTATCGTCAAGGGTACCCCTTGTCATATCTACGCTTGCTCAAGATGCCTGCGTTCAGGTAAAGTTGAGAGAGCTAACTGATCTGTGTTAGAAAATGTAGAGCGTCCGTATGGGCGCTCTTATTTTTTTACTGTGTAGGGGCGCACAATGTGCGCCGCTGCTTTTCCTGAGAAAAAACGCTCTCCCGTTATGGGAGAGCGTTTAGCTTATTTCACATAATTGCTCAGTCCGGAGATATTTGCGGACTTTATTTCATTTGCGATGAGCTGTGCGATAACAGGTGCGCCTGTCTCGTTGAAGTGTGTGGTGTCAACGTGGAGCTTTGCCGCGTTATCGTAGCCGATAGAGTTGTAGTAGTTCACCATTGCGCCGTTTATGTCAACGTAGGGTATCGAGTATTTCGACGCAAGCTTCTTGCAGGCGTCAGCGTAATCCGTGTAAGAGCCAACGAACCTGCCGTTAGCGTAGGCCTTCAGTCCGAGAGTGCAGGACATCAGTATCGGAGTTGCGCCCTTTGCCATAGTGTCCTTGATGAATGATGTCATGTACCACTCATATGAACCGGAAGAGGGATTGTCCACGTTTCCGCAAAGAGGTGCATATCTGTCGGCATAGGTCTTTCCGGCATCGTTGATAGCGAACTGTATCGTAACGAAGTCGCCCTCCTTGAGGTTTTCGACTATCGCCGCAAATCTGCCGTCGTCATAGAACTTCTTGGAGCTTCTTCCAGCCATAGCGTGATTGTAGATGCTCACGTCATCCGAGAAATACTTGGGTATCTCATAGCCCCAGCCCTGTATGGGACCGCCCTGCTGTGCCTGCTTGGCGGCATTGTAGTACATACAGGTCGAATCGCCGGCAAGGTAAAGCGCAGGCTTGGTATTGTCAATGTCCGGTCCCTGTGAATTCGGGTCGTAGAGCTCGGCGACAGGCTCATCTGTAAGCGTTATCGTGAGGTAGTCGAAGTTCGGACCGCCCTCCGAAACCGCAGACTCGAACTTTATGGTATTCTCCCCTGCATTCAGCGGAAGAACGATGCCGAGAGCGTCCCATGTCGTCCAGTTTCCGGTCGAAGCAAAGGACTGCATCCAGTAGTCGGTGGTATTGCCGTTGACGAAGATCTTGGTCTTTCTGTCAGCAGTGGAACCGTTCGCAAAGCGTACATACGCCATGTATTTGCCGGTCTCGGCAGCGTTAACGGTGAAAACTATGCTGCTGCCGATCTTGTTGTCAAGGTTGATGTAGCCGGTATTCGGGGACTTGCCCATATCAGCGGAGGTCTTTGTGAAACCGGAATTCGTGTCCTCGGTCCAGCCGTCCTCCCATATCTGATCGACTGCGAAGTAGTAGCCTGCCCACGGATCGGGCGGTACCGTCGTGGTGGTCGTGGTAGTAGTCTGAGCCGTAGTTGTAACGGTGGTGGTCTCCTCGTCAGTTACAACGACCAAGACCTCGGTATACTCTTTCTCAGGTATCTCACCAAGACCAAGCTTGTACTTCTGAATAAGGAGAGCGTCCATGTTTGTAACGTCGCCGCTGTCGTCAACATCAGCGTTTTTCTCGCCGTATTCCGTTTCGAGCCTGTACTTGTCGGGGTTGGAGATGCACTGCATGATGAACACGGCGTCCGCCATATTCACCTCGTCGTCCTCGTTCGCATCGCCGGGATAACGGCTCACAACATAGATAAAAGCGAGCGATGTGGTCTGAGTCGGTGCGGCAGTCGTAGTCGTTGTAGTAGTAGTAGTCGTTGTTGTGGTGACCTTGAGCTCGGCCTCCTCGAGTATCCACTTCTGGCAGTTATGGCCGTTCATCTCCCACTGCTGAACATTCGCACCGGCAGTTGTCATAGCACTGCCGACCTCTATAGCGCCCTTGTCGCCGGAACAGCGCGAGACCATAGTATAGCTGCCGTCCTCGTTCTTGAAGAAGCGGAACCACTGTGCGCCGTAGTTCTTGTTCGTGTTGAGGGCGATGTTTGCGCCGTTCGAGGCACTTCCGTCCGCAACGTCAAGGAGGTATGTGCTTCCGCCGTCGAGGTAGGACCATATCTCATAGTAATTGTAGCCCTTGTGCTTGAGGCGCCATGTGTTCCACTCGCCGACCTCGTCGCCGCCCCACTGCTGAACGTTTGCGCCGACCGCAGCCTCGCCGTCTTTGACTTCGAGGTAAAGACCGCTGTTCACGTTCTTGAAGCGGTAGACCTTTGAGGTGTCCATTTCGCAGGGCTCCTTCGGCTCGAAAACAAGTCCGGACATGAGCTCGGCAAGCTTCTGCGAACCTTTGAGGCTCTGGTGGAGGTCGTCGTCAGCGGCATAATAAGGCGTCATTGCGTCATATCCGCCTATGCTGAAGCCGAAGTCCTGCCATGCTGTGAAAAGGTCGACCACCCTGACGTTCTCTGTAGCGGCGACTGTATCGAGCTCGCCGCCGAACCAGCGTCCGCCGAGACGGGGATTGCGGTTGTAGTCGCCGTGACGTCCCTGCTGCTTTACAAGAATGACGTCCATACCCTTAGCCTTAGCCTTTTGGGTCATAGTGGTGACAACTTCCCTGTATTCGTCCTTATTGGAATAGTTCATGTCGTTGATGCCGATCGAGATTATGTAGAGATCTCCGGATTTTCCGTAGGTCTCGATAGGCGTGAACTGTCCGCCGTCATAGAAGCCCTTTGCGAACTGTCCGCTTGTAGCCATATTTCTTACCTCGAAGCCGTGCTGCGAGGCGTATGAGCCGAAATACTGTCCCCAGCCGTGCTGTGCAGTATCAGCCTGATTGTAGTAGTTCGCAACGGTCGAATCTCCGCATATCCAAACGGTCGCAGGCATCTCGCCGGTCGTATTAATTTGCTTTATCTCGACCGCGGATATCGAACGCTCGCCGTTCTTGATTCCGGTAACTGCCTGTATATTGAGCTGTCCGTCGGTAACGGGCAGCTTCACTGTCTCGGTCGCGTTGAGCCTTGTGAGGTTCATCATCTGGAGCATACCCTCCATTTTGATCGAACAGCGCGGTGCGTTACCGACCGTTACCTTTACCTCGTAAAGTCCCTTCGGAAGGTCAACATTGAAGGTATTTGCGCCGTCGTCAGAATTGAAGGCGACCGCATCGCTGCCGGCACCGCTTCCGCCTGCCGAAACATTTGCGACGTTCCATGTCTGGGCAAAGCCGTAGCCCCTTGAAGCATTGTAGCCGTCCGAAGCGGAAACTCCGGTAAAACCCGACGATACGCCGCCTGCTCCGAAGTCGAATTTCCAGTTTACCGCAGCGGCATCAGCAGAAAGCTTCCCGGTCTGCTTCGGGACGCCTATCCCCGAAAACACCGAGAGCGCGAGAGCTGCCGAGGTTATGCCGCTTACGAGTTTTTTCAGTCTCATAAATACACTCCTCCAGTCATAAATGACAGATTTCTGATCGTAATTTCTGATTTAATTTTATCACAGTTTGTTCTTAAAGTCAATAACTTTTTGTGCATTATCTCATACAAAAGGCGGATTTTACACCCGAGGTGTGATTTTTTGTTATTTCCCTTGATTTTCTGTCGGTTCCATGCTATAATATAAGCGTGATAACTACTGTAAGGAGGGAAGTATATGGCTGACGGCGATCTCCATGCCGGACACAGAGAAAGACTTCGTTCGCGGTTCTTGGCGAACGGTCTCGCCGGTTTCAATGAACACGAACTGCTCGAACTCCTGCTGTTCACTCCACTTCCCCGCGTAAATACCAATCCTATCGCACACACCCTCATCAATAAATACGGCTCGATCTATGCTGTTCTGAAAGCTCCGCCCGAAGAGCTGAAGCTCGTCAAGGGCATCGGCGATTCAAGTGCTACGTTCCTGAACATCGTCGGCTCCCTTGTCACGCTGATCATGGACCGCGTTATGAATAACTCCCCCGACTTCAACGAGCGCCTCAATAGTTTCTTCACAACTGCTCCCGAGGGCGATTTCATTCTGCTCTTTTCTGACCCTTCGCTCGGTGTGGTCGGTTCGCACCGCGAAAGAGTTTCCCACGTTATCAACGGCAGTATCGCGATCAGAGAGCTCCTCACAGACTTCCTCCTGACCGATGCAAGAACTGTTATCCTCGGTATTTCGCACGGTCCCTATCTCCCGCTGCCTACCGATGAGGACTACCAGCTTATCGAGTGTATCCGCGAACCGCTGAGATATATCGAGGCCGACATTGCCGACGTTATTATCTACGGCGGCGGAAAAACCTTCTCCATGCACGATAGAATGCCTTTCTCACTCAAATAAAAAATCAGGTGCGGTATTTTTACCGCACCTTTTTTCATCTGTATCTTTGGCTGTTAAGATATACAGCCCTTCGCATGGCATAGTCGATATATCCGCATATAGTGGATATCAATGACAGCACGACCATTAGCCATATGCCTATTCCGGGACTGCTCTCTTCAATCCAGCCTATCTTATCATTTACTTTATTGCAGTCTGTAAACGTTGAAATAAGTGAAGCAAGAAACATAATAAATTCAAGCAACGCTAAACCGGCAATAAACTTCACACTTGTAGCAAAAGCAAGAATAGGCAGCATTATAAATAAAGCAAAGCAGGCAATAGTCACTCCGACATTATAATAATCATCTGAAACGCCCAAAATGTTCCCAGTCTCATCGCTATCATCACTATCACTGTCACTAAAAACTATTTTTGCAAGACTGACAGAATCGCTTTCGCCTCTATAATCTTCAAAGGCTACCCACGGGAAAAAGATTCCAGCTATAGTAAGAAAAAGTGAAAGTACGGCGATATAAAATGCCGGTGTCGGCGGAACCTTACGGAAGCTCTTGTATGGCTTCGGACGATTAGGCGGCAAATACACATTGTTTACGACCGGCTGCTGACCATACATCATAGGCTGCCCGTATTGCTGGACTTCCTGATTAACCGGCTGAACATTTTGCTGTTCATATGCGACCGCCTGCTGCTGTGCAATCACCTGTCCGCAATTATTACAGAATTTGGCATTCTCATTATTTTCTGTTCCACAAAACCTGCAAAAAGGCATATTATCAGCTCCTTTTAAAGTTTACATACCATATTATAGCATAAAAAACGCAAGAACTTTTTGTTGATTTTTACAAAAAATCCGGCGTCCCTACCCCGAGACGCCGGATAAAGATCTTTCCAATTCCCTATTTTGCAGATGAGTTACTGATTGCCGGAAGATGCCTGTGTTGTGGCTGTGCTGTCATCGACTGGAATGTTTATGAGAAAGCCGCCGTCGCTTCCGACTACCTTCGGCATGATACCATTCCACTTCTGTATCTCCTCGTAAGCGATGACCTTATCGGTGAGCGAATCGTTCAGGAGCTTGTTAGCGTCCGCCTGAGCCTGAGCCTGAGTGAGGATAGCCTTTGCGTCAGCCTCGGCAGCGATGACCTTCTTGTCGGCATCGGTCTGTGCGATGATGCGGACCTGCTTCTGCTCGGTCTCGGTCTTGAGGAGGTTCTGCTCTGCTACCTGCTTTGCCTCGATAGCATTGTTGAATTCGTCCGAGAAGTCGAAGTTTACGATGTTGAACTTTTCAATGTAGATGCCGTAGTCATTGAGCTTGAGGTCGAGAGCTGCCTTTACCTCGTCGCCTACAGCCTGACGCTCGGTGATGAGCTCCTCGGCGGTATACTTGGCAGTTGCTGACTTCATGCACTCCTGAACTACCGGTGCAATGAGAACGGTCTTGTAATCAGTGCCGACGTCCTCGTACATACTTGCGGAATCGGCAGCGATGAGCCTGTAGTTTACCGCGATATTGCTGCTTACGGTCTGGAGGTCCTTTGAAACAGCCGAAGCCGGTGTCTCATAGACCTGTATCTTGTTGGACATGGTCTCGACCTTCTGAACAAAGGGGATCTTCAGGTGGAAGCCTGCGTCGTAGGACGTCTTGGAAACCTCACCCATTGTCAGAACAACGCCGGTATGACCTGCGGGGACTATCGTGAATGAATTGAGTGCAACTATCAGTAAAATGATAGCTCCTGCTATAAGCGCAATGCCCTTGGAACCGGGCTTTGCGGGCTGGCTTTTTTTGATCTCTCTGATGTCGATAGGCATATGTATTCCTCCATTCAATTACGCTGACGGCTCAGAGCTCGTCAACGCGGTATGCGTTTTTTGTATCGTCAATTATATCCGTTGATGTTTCGTCAATTGGCTCGGCAGGGTCAGTGTCCTCGTCCTTGTCCTTTTTACGTTTTCGCTTTTCACCGTCACTGTCAAAGAAGCAGAAGGCATCGGTAAGGTCGGTATCGAAAAGCACCGACAGGCCAATGATCGCTCCGCCAAAAAGCAGTATAACAATGAATTTGATTATAAGCGACTTCTTGCTTTTCATAGCACTGCCTCCTTATTCAAGCTTTTTGCCGAGACTTCCGGCTTTCTGTTCTTCAAGGACTCCGGTCAGTACCTCCTCCATGCGCCTTTTCAGAACGCCGCAGCGGTAGCCCGTCACCATGACGAACATCGCCTTGCGGAGCTTTACGGCATTCGCGATATCGCCAGAGTGCTCCTCGATCTCGCTGTCTATCAGCTTATCGACCGTGACCGCATCGTGGACGCCCTCCTCCTCGGCAGTGAAGATTATCCTGCACAGCATATTGTAAAGGTGCATATCCGCGATGATGTCATCGGAATTGTCCTCGACATCGCCGTTGACGTAGGACATCAGCCTCGCGATATCCTCAAGCTTCATGGCGTCCTTGAGCATATTTATGAGAAGGATCCTGAGCACCTGCTTATCGGAATATTTCTTCCCCCTCGGTGAGGATACCCAGCCGCGCTTTATCCAGTTCTGGATAGTTGTCCCGCCAAGACCCGTGAGCTTCGAGAGCTGCGAGAGCGTAAGACCTCCGGTAGCCTCGAGAACAGGCTGGACTGCGGAAAATGCGGTATCACGGACAGCCTCCGAGAAAGGTATAGTGGTTCCGGGAATGAGAACATTCATAGTCATTCACCTTTCTTATATGATGATATGATTATATCACAGGTTCATATGAACCGCAAATCTTAAAAGCTGACGTTTCCTCCCGGAAAATACGCTTTTTTATGATCTATCATCACTTTTCTCCGCTTTTCACAATTTTTCAGCCAGCTTCACCTTTGTTCAAATATCTGCATTATTCCCCATACTTCCGGCATATACATTATCTCAAGAGGTGATATATATGAAAATTCAGCCGGAACAGCGCGCTGTCGTCCTCGGACGCTACATTCTCGAAAACAGGACGACCGTTCGCGCAGCTGCAAAAAAATTCGGGATAAGCAAATCTACTGTACATAAGGACGTCAGCGAACGCCTCCGCACCGAGGATCCGGTTCTGTGTGCACAGGTGAGGGATATACTTGAAACAAACAAGCTCGAACGCCACATACGCGGCGGTCTTGCCACGAAGGAAAAATACGCTAAAATAGCGGAATCGAGCCACAAGCACCGCTAAAAACGTCCGGCAGTCCGTCGAATGGCAGACTGCCGGCAAATGCTTTGTTATTCGATTTTTCCGAGGAATGCGATCAGCTCATCGAGCTTTTCGGTACCGGCTTTTCTGCCGAGACGGTAGACCTCACGCATGACCTCCGGGTCATGCTCGACGTGGTTAGCCGGAAGCTTCTCGTCCGGCGCGATGACAAAGGCTCTCCCCTCATTCTCAGCCGCAACAACGTACTTCAGCTCGCTGTTGTACATCTTGTGACGCTCTGCAACAGCATTGATTATTGCCGGATATTTCCGCATTGCCGTCTTTATCAGGCGGAGGCTCTTAGTCTGTTTTTTCCTGTAGCCGCGTGGCTGGGTCAGTATCACGACATTGCGCTCATAGCCTGTGCTCTCCATGAAGCGTAGAGGTATCGAATCGGCAATGCCGCCGTCAAGGAGCTTCCTGCCGTCTATATCGACCACTCTTGCGGCAAGCGGCATTGATGCGGAAGCTCTCACCCATTCAAGGAAGCTGTCGTCAGCCCTGCTGCACCTGCGGTAAACAGCCTTTCCGGTCTCAGCATCAGTACACACCACATAAAACTCCATAGGCGAATTATTGAAGGTCTCCTCATCGAAAACGTCAAGCTCCTTCGGTATGGTGTGGTAGCAGAATTCAGCGTTGTAAAGGTCGCCGGTCCTGATGAAAGAGCGGACGCTGCAATAGCGCTTGTCCCTCGCAAACCGCGTGTTATAGCGGATAGAACGTCCCGGCTGGTTTGATTTGTAGTTGCAGCCGAAGCAGGCTCCCGCCGAAACTCCGACGACGCCGTCAAAGCCGACACCGTTTTCCATCAGTACGTCCATTACCCCTGCTGTAAAAAGGCCGCGCATAGCGCCGCCCTCAAGTACAAGTCCCTTTTTCATATTTCCTCCAATAAAATCAAAGCATTGATGTTCATTTTTTGAGGGCACGAAAACTCGTGCCCTCACATTGCGTCATTCAAAATCCATAAAGTTGATGAGGTCGGTACCCATTACCGATGAATAGGAAAGGTACCATTTCCCGTTGAGCTCGACGAATGCCGAGCTGTTTCCGGTAAAGCTCTTGTCGTTCGTTTCATTCTTGTAGAACATATACTGGCAGGTATAAGCCTTTGTGAAGGCTGTTCCGAGCGACTTGTTGAACTCCGCAAGCTGTTCCGCATCGACCTCTGTCAACTCTCCTTCCGGTATCATGAACGTCCATGTGTCGTCATCGCCGTCGGCATAGAAGTCCATTATCTCGCCGATATTGTCCATTGAAGCGCCTATCGCCTTTATCAGTGCAGCCCTCCGGAAGACCTCCTTCGGGTCTTTGCCGCCGAGTTCATTGCGGACTACCTCGTTGTAGCCCTCCCTTTCAGAGTCAGCGAACATACCGTAGACCTTTTCCGCATCATGGTCAAGGTAAGCCTGATAGAAAGCAGCGGCAGCCTCGGCACAGCCGGCATCGGCAGCGTTCACCTTATTAGACGCGGGCTCGGTCGTCACAGTCGCAGCGGTCGTTTCAGTGACGGACGATGAAGCTTCCGGGACAGTCGTGGTGACTGTGGTCACTGTCGTGGCCGTCGTTTTTTTCGTTGTGGTGACTTTTGACGTTGTCACCGCTGAGGTCTCAGTCTGAGCGGTCGATGCCGCAGCAGTCGTATCCTCAACAGCAGAGGAGCTTCCTCCGCCCTTTTTACCGCAGCCGACCGACATTGTCAGCATAAGGCAAAGCAGCACCGCTTTAGAAGCGTTCCTCATCAATAATCCTTCTTCTTTCCGCAGATCTTGCAGGTCTTTCCGATGAGCTTGAACTCACCGCCGCAGTAAGCGCACTTGTTGTCCGCCTTCCACTTCGCAGTCATAGCAGCCTGATAAGCCGGGAACATCTTGAGGTTGTCCATGAGGTAAGTCCATGTGATGTTCAGCAGTTTCGGACAGTCATTGAAGGGCGCTGTGATCTTCTTTACAGATGCGGGTATCTTTATTGATTCAAGGCTTGCACAGCCGCTGAAATCACCTATGGTATGAGCTCCCTCGGGGATATTGATAGCCTTGAGGTTCACACAGCCGCGGAAGCCGTCAACAGCCGTAACGCTGTACGGGATAGAAACTGTTCTGAGGGAAACGCAGTCCTTGAATGCGAATTCCTCTATCATCTTGACGGTCTTTGCGATAGTGAGGTTCGCAAGGCTCGTACAGCCGGAGAACGCATTGCTCTCGATAGCGGTAACGCCGTCCGGTATCTCGATAGTCTCGATTTTTTCGCAGCCGGCAAAGGCGTACTTTCCGAGTACCTTCAATGTATTCGGCAGCCATATCTCCTTCAGGCTCTTGCAGCCTGAGAACGCAAATGCACGGATATCAGTGATGCGGTTAGGCATATCCACCTTTTCGAGGCTCTCGCATTCTGCAAAGGTACTCTCGGGAATGACCGTTACAGTGTTCGGGAGGAATATGCTTTTCAGCTTTCCGCACCCTCTGAATGCCCACTCGCCTATCTTTATGACGCTGACAGGTATCCTTATCTCCTCAAGGGACGAGCAGTTGCGGAATGCGTACTCGCCGATTATGGTAAGTCCCACAGGGAGTACAACTGACTTTATAGTTGTGCAGTCCTCGAAAGCGTGGTCTGCAATTTCGCGTACATTCTGAGGCAGCTCGATGTGCTCTGCCTTGCCGGTGTACTTTTCGAGGATATCGTACTTCATAACGAAGTTAGAGCTTACGGGCTTGGGAGCCTCCGGCTTTACCTCGGCAGGCTTGGGAGCTTCCTCCTTCTTCACCTCAGCAGGCTTGGAAGCCTCCTCCTTCTTGACCTCAGCAGGCTTGGGAGCCTCCTCCTTCTTGACATCAGCAGGCTTGGGAGCCTCCTCCTTCTTCACCTCAGCAGGCTTGGGAGCCTCCTCCTTCTTCACCTCAGCAGGCTTGGGAGCCTCTTCCTTCTTCACCTCAGCAGGCTTGGGAGCCTCCTCCTTCTTTGCCTCGGCAGCCTTGGGAGCCTCTTCCTTCTTAGCCTCGGCAGGCTTGGGAGCCTCCTCCTTCTTCACCTCTGTGGGCTTGGGAGCCTCCTCCTTCTTTGCCTCGGCGGGCTTGGGAGTCTCCTCCTTCTTTACCTCGGCGGGCTTGGGAGCCTCCTCCTTCTTTACCTCGGCGGGCTTGGGAGCTTCCTCCTTCTTAGCCTCGGCAAGCTTGGGAGCTTCCTCCTTCTTCACCTCTGTGGGCTTGGGAGCCTCCTCCTTCTTCACCTCTGTGGGCTTGGGAGCTTCCTCCTTCTTCACCTCTGCGGGCTTGGGAGCTTCCTCCTTGACCTCCGCAGGCTCATGCTCGTGCTTGGACTTGACGAGAGCCTTCTTGACCTCGACCTTTTTCACGCCGTCCTCGGGCTTGCCCTCGCTGAACAGAGCCAGAGCCTTTTCAACAATGAAAGGTTTATGACAGTATTTGCATACCCATGCGTCTTCCGTGTCATTTACCTTGAGTCTTTTTTTGCATTTGTAGCATTTAGTAAAAACATATGCCATGAGTCCGACCTCCAGTTGTACTTAATATAAAAATGCTGATATAATTATACACTATTATACTTATTCAGTCAACACATATGCTCAAATTTGCTGTCTCGGTCGTTAAGATTTGTTAGCTTTTCACAAAAAAAGCGGCTGATTTTATACAGCCGCAATTTCGTTATATTTTGGTAATGTCAACAAGCTCGACGTCGTTGATAGTACGTCCGGATTCGAGCACCTTTACAAGGGATTTCGCCGTATCTATGGCGGTAAGGCTGCAAATCGAGCGCTCAATGGACTTTCTTCTCATCTTAACGCTGTCACGCTCGGGAAGTCTTCCCTTTGCGGAGGTCGAGATAACATAGTGTATCTTTCCGCTGTCGAGAAGGGTCTCGACGTTCGGCTCGCCGTCCGATATCTTGCGGACGAGGTTCGCCGCTATCATATTCCTGTGGAGAACGCTCTGCGTACCCGATGTTGCGTAAAGCTCGAAGCCCATCTGCTCGAATTTGTCCGCGATAGGAAGCAGCTCGCGCTTGTCGGAATCGCGTACCGAGAGGAGAACTCCGCCCTCGCGTTTGAGGTCAAAGCCTGCCGCGATAAGTCCTTTGAGGAGGGCGTCCTCGAGGTTTCTGCCGATGCCGAGGCATTCGCCGGTGGACTTCATCTCAGGTCCGAGCATGGTGTCAACGTCGGTGAGCTTCTCGAAGCTGAATACCGGCACCTTAACGGCAACGTAATCGCCTGCCGGGTAAAGACCGCTCTCATAGCCCATGTCCTTAAGCTTAGCGCCGAACATTATCTTTGTGGCGATATCGACCATAGGAATGCCCGTGACCTTGCTGATATACGGAACTGTTCTCGATGAACGCGGGTTTACCTCAATAACGAATACCTCGTGGTTGTAAACGACGTACTGTATATTCACAAGACCGATAACGTTAAGCTCCTTCGAGAGAAGCCTTGTGTACTCAACGATTATGCGCTTGATACGCTCGGAGAGATGCTGTGCAGGGTAAATGGAGATAGAGTCGCCCGAGTGAACGCCTGCGCGTTCGATATGCTCCATGATACCGGGGATAAGGAAGTCCTCACCGTCGCAGATAGCATCGACCTCGACCTCAGTACCCATCATGTACTTGTCGATGAGAACGGGGTTCTCGATGTTGTGGCTCATGATGATGCCCATGTACTCCTTGACGTCGGCGTCGGAGTGAGCGATTATCATGTTCTGTCCGCCGAGAACGTAGGACGGACGCAGAAGCACAGGATATCCGAGGTCGTTGGCAGCCACAAGCGCCTCCTCGGTGTTCATTACAGTGTGACCTGCCGGACGCGGTATACCGCACTTTTCAAGGACTTCATCGAAGCGTTCCCTGTCCTCAGCGGCATCTATCATGTCAGCGGAGGTTCCGAGAATGCGGACGCCCATGTCCGAGAGGTAGCGCGTGAGCTTGATAGCGGTCTGTCCGCCGAACTGAACCACAACGCCATAGGGCTGCTCGGTCTCGATTATGGACTGAACGTCCTCCTTTGTCAGCGGGTCGAAGTACAGACGGTCGCCTGTGTCGAAGTCGGTGGAAACGGTCTCGGGATTATTGTTGCAGATGACAGCCTCATAGCCGAGCTCTTTGAGCGTCCATACGCAGTGAACAGAGCAGTAGTCGAACTCAATGCCCTGACCTATACGGATAGGACCCGAACCGAAAACGATGACCTTCTTTTTGCCCTTGTCGGTGCGCTCGATGAACTGCTTTGCCTCGTTCTCCTCGTCGAATGTGGAGTAGAAATAAGGAGTTTCCGCCTTGAACTCGCCGGCGCAGGTATCGACCATTTTGTAGACGGCGCTCTTGTGCTTGGGACACTTCTGTCCGGAAATACGCTCGATAGTGCTGTCGAGGTAGCCGTACTGCTTTGCGATATCGTACTTCTCCTCAGTGAGCTCAGTGCCGTCAGCGAGCCATTTTTCGAGCTTGACGAGGTTCAGCAGCTTGTAGAGGAACCAGTTGTCGATCATGGTTATCTCGTGTATCTCCTCGGGAGTGATACCGCGTTTCAGAGCCTCGAAAACACAGAACGAACGCTCGTCGTCGATAACGTGGAGCTTCTCGCGTATCTCCTCAGTGGAGAGCTTTGCGAGCTTTTTGAGGTTCATGGTGTCCATGCCGAGCTCGATAGAGCGGACAGCCTTCATCATAGCCTGCTCGAAGCTTGTACCGATAGCCATGACCTCACCGGTAGCCTTCATCTGAGTGCCGAGTGTACGCTTTGCGTAAACGAATTTATCGAATGCCCATTTCGGAAACTTTATTACAACATAGTCGAGTGCAGGCTCAAAGCAGGCATAGGTCTTGCCTGTTACCTGATTGATTATCTCGTCGAGAGTGTAGCCTATGGCTATCTTTGCGGCAGTTTTCGCGATCGGGTAGCCGGTTGCCTTTGAAGCAAGCGCAGATGAACGTGATACACGGGGATTTACCTCGATAACAGCGTATTTGAAGCTTGTCGGGTGAAGTGCGAACTGGCAGTTGCAGCCGCCCTCGACCTTGAGTTCCTTGATGATGTTTATAGCAGCGGTACGGAGCATCTGATACTCCCTGTCGCTGAGGGTGACAGCCGGCGCGATAACGATACTGTCGCCTGTGTGAACGCCAACAGGATCGAAGTTCTCCATGGAGCATACCGTGATAACGTTGCCCTTTGCGTCACGGATAACCTCGAATTCTATCTCCTTCCAGCCGCTTATGCACTTTTCAACAAGTATCTGTGTGATAGGCGAGAGTCTCAGTCCGTTTGTGGCAATGTCGCGGAGCTCAGCCTCATTCTGTGCGATACCGCCGCCTGTTCCGCCGAGTGTGAACGCGGGACGCACAATAACAGGATAGTGTATCACCTTTGCGAAGTCCACAGCGTCCTCAACGGTCTCAACGACCTTCGAGGGGATAACGGGCTCGCCTATTTTTTCCATAGTGTCCTTGAAAGCCTGCCTGTCCTCAGCCTTGTGGATAGTCTCCGGGTCGGCACCGAGGAGCTTAACGTTGTGGCTTTCGAGGAAGCCCTCCTCAGCGAGCTGCATGGACAGTGTAAGTCCGGTCTGACCGCCGAGGGTCGAGAGCAGGCTGTCGGGCTTTTCCATTTCGATGATGCGCTTGATAACGTCAAGCGTGAGCGGTTCGATGTAGACCTTGTCCGCCATAGCCTTGTCGGTCATTATGGTAGCAGGGTTGGAGTTAACGAGGACTACTTCAAGGCCCTCCTGCTTGAGAGCACGGCAAGCCTGAGTTCCGGCGTAGTCAAATTCGGCAGCCTGTCCTATAACGATAGGACCTGAGCCGATAACGAGTACCTTTTTTATATCACTTCTGAGTGGCATACAATTACCTCCAAATATTTAGAATTGAGAATTTAGAATTGATAATTGAGAATTGTTGTATCAGCTCCGCTGACTGGTTTTAATTCTCCATTCTCCATTCTCAATTCTCCATTTTTTTAACGAATTCGTCAAACAGGTACGATGTATCCAGCGGTCCGCCGTGAGCTTCCGGGTGGAACTGCACCGTAAATGCGTTGACTGAGGTATAGCGTATGCCCTCGCAGGTCTTGTCGTTGGCATTGATGTGTGAAACGTGTCCGACAGCCGGGTCGATGCTGTCGCCGACTACCGCGTAGCCGTGGTTCTGGCTGGTAACATAGGTCAGACCGCTCTCGATGTCGATAACAGGCTGGTTTGCGCCTCTGTGACCGTATTTGAGCTTTTCGGTGCGTCCGCCGTTTGCAAGAGCCATGAGCTGATGACCGAGGCAGATGCCGAATATCGGAATGCCGAGCTTTTCTATCTCCCTGATATTTGCGATTATCTCAACGTTCTCGGCAGGGTCTCCGGGACCGTTTGAAAACATTATACCGTCGGGCGAAAGAGCCTTCACCTGTTCAGCGGTTGTATCAGCCGGAACTACAATGACCTCGCAGCCGCGCTTTACAAGCTCCTGACGGATATTGCGCTTGTAGCCGAAATCAAACAGCACAACGCGGTACTTCTTTTCCTCCGGCTCATAGGTGTAGTCCTCAGTGCAGGTGACAGACCTGACAGCGTCCCTGACTGTGAAAGCCCTTATCTTTTCGAGCAGCTCGTCCTTTTTAGCGTAGACGTCCTCAGTGGTGATAACGCCGTTCATAACGCCAGCCTCGCGGATAGTACGGGTAAGACGGCGTGTGTCGATGTTGTGTATGCCGACGATGTTATGCTCTTTGAGGAAGTCGTTGATGTTGCCCTCGCACCTGAAATTCGAGGGAGCATTGCACCATTCACGGACGATATAGCCCGTAACATAGGACTTTGCGGATTCGCTGTCACTGGAATTCACGCCGTAGTTGCCGATGAGCGGGAAGGTCTGGGTGACGATCTGTCCGTAGTAGCTGGGATCGGTGAGAGTCTCCTGATAGCCGGTAAGACCTGTCGTGAATACGACCTCACCGATAACAGTTCCCTTTGCACCGAAGCTCCTGCCCTCGAACACCTGTCCGTCGGCAAGCATAAGGTACGCTTTTTCGCCTTGGTTGAATAATGACATTAGGATCATTCCTTTCGCAATATTCGTGGATTTTCTGTATATCAAGCTCACGCCGTTGTGAACTGACATTGTCATTTTGCAGGGAACGCCGAAGCGTCGTTCCATACAGGTTTATTTCAGATTGATATACTGGCAGATGTCGTCTCTCATTCTGATGACCTCGCGGCGAGCTGCCTTTGCGAAGTCTCTCTCATCGCAGCCTTCCTTCTTGTAAGCGCACATCACTGCGCGTGAGGAATTCACGATAGCACCGAGGCCGTTCTCATCGAAGCCGCCCTTCAGACCTTCAGCACCGCCGCCCTGTGCGCCGTAGCCGGGTACAAGGAACATCGTATGCGGAAGTCTCTGTCTGAGCTCAGTGAGCATCTCGGGATAGGTCGCGCCAACTACTGCGCCAACTCCGGAATAGCCGAATTTACCGATATTATCCTCGCCCCACTTCTCGCACATATCACCCATAGCCTCGTAGATAGTGCGTCCGTCCGCAAGCTTCATGTCCTGTAGCTCGCCGGAGGAGGGATTGGAGGTCTTGACGAGGACGTAGATGCCCTTGTCGCGTTCCTTGCAGACATCGAGGAGAGGCTTTATGCCGTCAGTACCGAGGTAGCCGTTGACCGTAAGAGCGTCAGCGCCGAAAGCCTCGACCTCGTTCTCGCCTATCATGGTAGCGCCGAGGTGAGCATTGGTGTAAGCCTCCATAGTAGCGCCGATGTCATTGCGCTTGCCGTCGGTGATAACGAACATACCGTTGAGCTTGGCATAGCGGATAGTGCGCTCGAGTGTCTTGATGCCGTAGTGGCCGTACATCTCATAGTAGGCAGCCTGCGGCTTTATCGCGGGGACGATATCGTGTATCTCGTCGATGATAGCCTGATTGAAGGCGTAGATAGCCTTTGCGGCAGCCTTCATGGTCCAGCCGTCGTCATCGAGGTAGCGGCGCTGGATATACTCGGGGACGTACTCGAGCTTGGGGTCAAGACCTACCACCGTAGGGTTTTTGAGTTCGATGATCTTTTCAATAAGTCTGTCAAATGACATTTTTATACCTCCATGATTCAAGATTTATTTGTTAGTTCACAGTAGAGAACGCCGGGTCTCGTCTGTCGTCTCGGTCGGTGCTTCTGCTTTGCAGAGGTGTCCACCGGACACCCGCACCCCTCGGCGTTCCTATCCATATCACATATTAATTAGAACGTGGGACGGCGAGGGCGCCGTTCCCTACAATATCAATTAATTTCGTAGCGTATCTCGCCCTTGGATATGGTCACAAGGGGCTTTCCGGTGAGGGTCATGCCCTTGAAAACAGTGTTGTGCGACTTTGAATGCAGCTTTTCCGGCTCGACAGTCCACTTCCTGTTTATATCGGCGATAACGAGGTCGGCAGGCTTTCCGGGCTTTATCGCGGGAACTTCCAGACCCAGTATCTTTCTCGGGTTCACGCACATGAGCTCTGCGACCTTTTTCAGTGTTATCTCGCCTGTGTGGTAGAGAGCCGTGAGGGTCGCGGCAAGCGAGGTCTCCAGTCCGACAACTCCGTTCGGAGCAGTCTCAAATACGGCTTTTTCCTCCGCAGCATGAGGCGCATGGTCGGTGATTATGCAGTCGATAGTACCGTCCTTTATCGCGTTGATAATGGCTCTTACATCGCCGGGAGTTCTCAGCGGCGGGTTCATTCGGTAGTCGGCATCGCGCTTTTTCAGGAGCTCGTCCGTGAGCATGAAGTAATGGGGAGCGGTCTCGCAGGTAACTCTCACGCCCCTTGATTTCGCAAAGCGTATCATCGCAGCGCTTCCCTCGGTGCTGACGTGGCAGATGTGTATCCTTGCGCCTACAGACGAGGCAAGTATCATCTCACGGGCAGTAATATAGTCCTCGGAGGCTCTGTCCATGCCCTTGACTCCAAGCTGCTCTGAGACCTCGCCCTTGTTCATGATGCCGCCGTTTATGATGCTGAGGTCTTCGCAGTGGGAGGCTACGAGCAGACCGTTCGACTTCGAGAGCTCGAGGGCTTTCCGCATCATTTCGGCATTCTCGACGGGTCTGCCGTCATCGGAGATACATATGCAGCCGGCAGCCTTCAGTGCCTCGTAGTCGCAGAGACCGTTTCCGGACATACCTCCGGTTATGCAGCCGACCGGGTGGACATCAACGCCTGTCCCCTCAGCCTTTTCCCTTATATAGCGGATTATCTCCGGATCATCACAGGGAGGCTTCGTGTTCGGCATGGCAAGCACTCCGGTAACTCCTCCTGCAAGCGCTGCGGCACAGCCTGTGAGAACGTCCTCCTTATGGGTGAAGCCGGGATCGCGCAGATGAACGTGCATATCGAACAGCGAGGGCATGAGAACAAGATCTGTACCGTCTATGACCCTGTGCGCCTTTTTTTCAAGAGACCTGCCGGTCTCGGCGATGATGCCGTTTTCAATGAAAACATCGGTAATGCAGTCGTTTTCCGCATCAACAGCGCGGATATTCCTGATAAGTATTGACATAGTACCTCCTCTTTTCAGCCGAATATGGCAACTCCGTCGCTGCCGTCGAGTTCCTTTACCGAGACCTTCACTACCTCGCTGTGGGAGGTCGGAAGGTTCTTTCCGACATAGTCCGGACGTATGGGGAGCTCTCTGTGTCCCCTGTCGATGAGCACTGCGAGCTGTACCGAACGCGGTCTGCCGCGCTTCATTATGGCTTCAAGGGCAGCTCTTGCGCTTCTTCCCGTGAAAATAACGTCATCGACTATTATAACGTCCCTGTCCTGGACCGAAAAGGGAATGTCTGTGCGGTCTTCGGGGCTTCCCTCGGTGATATCGTCGCGGTACGGGGTGATATCGAGCTTTCCGAACGGAACGCTCACTCCCTCGAGCTCTGATAGCTTATCTGCGATACGTCCGCCTATGCTGACACCGCGTGAGAAAATGCCTATCATGCAGAGGCCTTCAACGCCCTTGTTGCGTTCTATCATCTCGTAGGAAATACGGGCTATCGCCCTCTGCATAGCCTTATCGTCCATTATCATGCGCTTCTTTTCCAGAACGCCCACTCCCTCCGGCATAAAAAATACCCGCCTGCTTGTCGGCAGACGGGAAAAGCTTACAGTTATAGCTATAGTTACAGATAGCGTAACGGGCTCTGCCTTGCCGACCTCACAGGATCGAATTAAAGGACAATTGCAATTACTTCATCTATTATATCACATCGTTAATGATTTGTCCAGTGTTTTCTGAAATTTTTTTGATACAACAAAAGCGGGAAGCCTGACGGGAGCCCATACACAGGGGATATAAAAAAACTTTCCCCCTTTACAAATCCGCTTATATAATGTATAATAAAATAATACCAGCGCATATTATTGACTGACCACTTTTTAAGGAGAAAAGCCTATGAAACGCCATTCCTGCGATACAAAAACAGATGTGCAGAAAGCTGTACACCCCTACCCTCTGCCGACGATACTGCGGCTGCTCTCTGATATAGCCGCTGCCCCATGGGAAACCGATACTGCTATCCTTACCGCACATCTTGCAGGGTGCAGCACCGGGCTCCTGAAGCGTTCGCCTGCTGAGATCGGGCAATACATTCTCACCCACGATGATGCGGCATCGGCTCTGCTGCTGCTTGCAAAAATGACAGGCTATCTCACCGAGGAGGTCATGTCCGCTATCCCCGATTTCACCTGTTTACGCACCGCAAAGAGACATTTCCTGCGGCATTTCGTTCTGCTTCCCGATGAAAGACTAACAGCCGTTCCGCTCGACGAAAAAGGCTGTCTCACAGGCGACCCGTTCCTCACAGGATCGCATTCAAGCTCGGCTTCGTACACGCCGTACCGGGATATAGTGCGTTTCGCAGCAGCCTCCGGGGTGAAGCAGATCATTATTGCTCACAATCACCCCGGCATGAAAGCGGAGCCCTCCGAAAGAGACATCGCCTCCACAAAAAGGCTGTCAAACGCTCTCGGGAATTACGGGATCGCCCTCACAGACCACTTCATCGTTTCCGATGTTGAGGCGTTTTCCATGAGGCTAAGCAGCGAATACAGCTACCTTTTCGGAAACGAACGCTTCTACCGGTACAGTTTTTAAGGAGGGTACAATGCAGAAACTAACCGATGCAGACGGAAGCGAGCTCATAAGGCTCCTCCCGAAGCGAAAAAAAGGACTTCTCAGGATAGTATTCAGCCGTTTCTTCGTGATACTGCTGCTGATAATAGTCCAGATACTCGTTACCCTGCTGTTCTCGGCATGGCTCTACACGAATTTCCCGGCGGTATACATCGGCGACCGCCTCTTCTCATTCGTAATGGTTTTCTACCTGTTCAGCTGCAATATGGACTCGACTGCGAAGCTAACATGGCTGCTGATACTCTCAGTCCTCCCGATAACAGGCGCCGCCCTCCTGCTCTACACACGCAGGGAATTCGGCAGCAGCTTCATCAAGAAGCGTTCGGCAGAGCTCACCCTCCAGACGCGCGGCATGATTAATTCCTCCGAAAAGGCACTCTCCGACCCTGATATACAGCGTTCCGGAACAGACGACCTCTGCCGCTATCTCAGCAGGACCGGCTGCTTCCCAATATTCAGCGATACCGAAGCTGTGTATTTCCCCTCGGGCGAGAAGAAGTTCGAGACTCTCCTCGATGAGCTGAAAAAAGCCGAAAAATTCATCTTCATGGAGTATTTCATCATAAGCGAGGGCTATATGTGGGGAAGGATACTCAATATCCTCGCCGATAAGGTGAAGCAGGGCGTCGAGGTCAGGGTCATGTACGACGGTATGTGCGGGATAACCACGCTCTCAGGCGATTACCCTGCAAGAATGGCTGAGCTCGGTATAAAGTGCAAGGCATTCGCTCCGATACTCCCGGTGATCTCGACCTACTACAACTACCGCGACCACAGGAAAATACTCGTCATCGACGGAAAAGTCGCCTTCAACGGCGGTGTGAACCTCTCGGACGAATACATCAACCGCGTTGAACGCTTCGGTCACTGGAAGGACTCAGCCGTCATGCTGAAAGGTGCCGCCGTCAGGAGCTTCACCCTGATGTTCCTCCATATGTGGAATATCACCGAGCGCGAGCCCGAGTGGTGCTGCCTTGAAGAGCCGGAGCTTCCCGGGAATGCGGAGGGCTACGTCATGCCGTATGCGGACTGTCCCCTCGACGAATACAAGGTCGGCGAGAACATCTACATGGATATCCTCAACCGTGCAACGAGCTACGTCCACATCATGACACCTTATCTCATTCTTGACGGCGAGCTCGAGGCTTCCCTAAGATTTGCCGCCGAACGTGGCATAGACGTCAGGATAATTCTCCCCGGTATCCCCGACAAAAAGGGCGCTTTCGCCCTCGCAAAAACGCATTACGCTTCGCTGCTCAAGGCAGGCGTGAAAATATACGAATACGCTCCCGGCTTCGTCCACTCAAAGGTCTTCGTCAGCGACGGCGAAAAGGCTGTGGTAGGCACTATCAACCTCGATTACCGCAGTCTCTACCACCATTTCGAGTGCGCTACCTATATGTACAGGACGAGGTGCATCTCTGATATCGAGGAGGACTTCCTCGCTGCAATGAAGCTCTGCCGTCAGGTCACAGCCGACACCGTGAAGCACCAGCCGCTTTCCTACAAGATACGCGGTAGCCTCCTCAAGCTCATCGCACCCCTGATGTGAATTCCCGTAGGGGGAACGGTGTTCCCGGCAGGACGTCCGTCCCAGCGGAAAGAATACAAAAAATTTCCCGGAAAGTATTGCATTTTTTGTTCATATGTGATATGATAGGTATAGATTACGTTTTGTTGAATATAGGCATAATTCTACAAAACTTTTAAGAAAATGCCGCGGCGGATTTAGGCGTCCGGTCTGCGGCTCAACACTATCTGGAGGGATATGATTTGCTGTCACAAAAACTTTCACGTTCAGCCTGCTCCGCTTTAGCTGTCCTCACGGCGATCGCGGGAATACCGGCTGCTTCACCCGTCAGCCCTGCATATGCGGCTGATACCGTCCTCAAATACGAATTCGAGGAAGGCTCCGCTCAGGGCGGAAAACTCTGCAAAAACGGCGTTTCCGACCTCGATAAGGACAAGATACCCGAGGGCGCTGACTTCTCCGGCTGCTCAGGCGGCGGCTTCGCTTACCTCGATCAGAAGGGCACTTCACTTTCCGTTGAAGTGGACGTCCCCGAGGCTGGTCTCTATGAGCTCGCTATCGCTTACTGTGAGCCCTCCGACCCCAACAAAAAGGTGCAGTACCTCAATGTAAACGGCGTCAATCAGGGCGAGGTCACTTTCCCCTATTCTCCCGGCTTCACGGAGACCTCCGGCGGAGTTGTCAACCTCGCCGCCGGCAAGAACTCCATTGAGCTCAAGGCTTACTGGGGCTACACCTACTTCGATTACCTCACGCTCACCCCTGCCGACGAGAGCCTGAAAAACCTCTCCCCGACCGGCACTCTTTCCAACCCCAATGCCTCTGATTCCGCAAAGAGGCTCTACAAGTACCTCTGCGACCAGTACGGCAAGCACATAATCGCCGGTCAGCAGGAATACTGCGGCGACCACAACTACAATCAGTGGAACGATCCTGATACTTACATAAAGGACAATGAGGCAGAATTCGAGTATATCCTCGATAAGACCGGCAAACAGCCCGCTATCCGAGGAATTGATATGCTCTCATACAACACTACCGACACCAAATGGCGCGATAACGCTACCGGCCGTATCATAGAATGGACGAACAAGTTCCACGGCATCGCTACCGTAACGTGGCACTGGAACGTTCCCCTCGAGGAGGGCAGCGACAAGATAGCCTTCTACGTTGAGTCCACCGGCAATACTCCCTACACCACGTTCAGCGTTACCAACGCCGTAACCGAGGGCACATGGGAGCACGAAAAGGTCCTCGCTGACATAGAACTCATCGCCGGTGAGCTGAAAAAGGCTAAGGACGCCGATGTCCCGATACTGTGGAGACCTCTCCACGAAGCCGAGGGCGGCTGGTTCTGGTGGGGGGCTGAGGGCGCTGAGCCCTGCAAAAAGCTCTACCGTCTGCTCTACGACAAGCTCACCAACGAATACGGTCTCGATAACCTCATATGGGTTTGGACAGGCTATACCTCCCCTGCTTCCGCAGAATGGTATCCCGGCGACGATGTGGTCGATATCGTCGGCTACGACAAGTACAATGCCGTTGACGGTCTGCCTAACCTCAGCTCGATAGCCTCCACCTTCTACAGCCTCGTAAAAGGCACGAACGGTCAGAAAATGGTGGCTATGACTGAGAACGACTCCATTCCCTCACTCGAAAACCTTGTGAACGACAAGGCTGCATGGCTCTGGTTCTGCCCGTGGTATATGGATTACCTCAAAAGCGAGCAGAATAACCCCGTGGACAACCTTGTTGAGATATACCAGAGCGACTACTGCATAACTCTTGACGAGCTTCCCGATCTCAAGAGCTATCCGCTGGACAGCAGCTCCGGAACTACTACATCAACCACGACCACTGTATCAACGACTACTACCTCAAAGGTGAGCACTGAGCCGAAAAAGCTCTGTCCCGGCGATGCGAACTGCGACGGCGAGGTAAATATGGCTGACGCTGTGCTCATTATGCAGGCTATCTCCAACCCCGACAAGTACGGCAAGGGCAAGCCCGACGGTATCACCGACGACGGCGAAAAAGCCGGCGATGTTGAAAATACCGGAAACGGCCTCACCAACAAGGACGCCCTCTTGATACAGAAATACAAGCTTGGTCTTATCAAATCTTTATAATAACAGGAGGAAATGCAATGAATCTACCCAAACGAATTATCTCTGCTGTAACGTGCGCTGCTTCACTTACAGCTCCGCTGACCGGCTCGCTCGGAACTGCTATCGCTGCCGGCGAGTCTGATGAGGAGATCGTCTACTCTGCCCCGATAAGCGAGGTAGTCACCGATTCAGGTCTCGATATCGACTATGCCCGCGCTTTGCAGTATTCTCTCTATTTCTACGACGCAAATATGTGCGGCGAGATCAAAGAAAATGAGAACCTTCTCCCATGGCGCGGAAGCTGCCACACCTACGACGCGCACGTTCCTATGATCGAATGGGACGGCGTAACTACTAAAAGCAGCAAGGGCGGCACTAACCTCTCCTCTGCATTCATGACAAAGTACAAGGATATCCTCGACCCCGACGGCGACGGCACTATAGATGTTGCCGGAGGCTTCCACGATGCGGGCGACCACGTTGAGTTCGGTATACCTGAAAACTATACTGCTGCCACACTCGGCTGGGGATACTATGAGTACCGCGACGTTTACGAGAAACTTGAGCAGGACAGCCACATTGAGACTATCCTCCGCCACTTCAACGATTACCTCATGAAGTGTACCTTCCGCGACAAGAACGGTACAGTCATCGCTCACTGCTACCAGGTCGGCGAGGGTAATATCGACCACGCTATCTGGAACTCTCCTGAGATAGATACTATGCCACGTCCGGCATTCTTCCTGACAGCCGAAAAGCCTCAGACAGACTATGTTGTCTCTGCGGCAGCTTCACTGGCTATCAACTACCTCAACTTCAAGGAAACCGACCCGGATTATGCTGATAAATCTCTTGACTATGCCAAGGCTCTCTGGGATTTCGCCAATGCTAATCCTAAGGAGCTCTCAGACAACGCTGACGGTCCTGTTCAGTTCTATAAATCAGGCAAATGGGAGGATGACTACTGCTGGGCCGCTGCATGGATGTACCTTGCAACAGGCGACGAAACTGTATTCGACCACGGCGCATATGAAGTGTTCGACTACTATGCTCCCTCCGGCTACTGCTATAACTGGAACGATATGTGGGGCGGAGCTGCTGTGATGTGGGCTGTTATCAATCAGGAGCACCCCGAGATTGATATGGTGCAGAAGATAAGAGATGCCCAGGGCATGAACCAGTACGTTCTGAAGGATTTCTGGGATGATGACTGTCTCGGAAAATGCCTGAAAACATGGCAGGGCAAGGAAACTCCCCAGGGCTTTGCATGGCTCAGCACATGGGGAAGCTGCCGTTACAATACTGCTATGCAGTTCATATGCCTCCTCTACGATAAGTACCACAACGGAAAAGCAACTGAATGGAGCGAATGGTCAAGAAAGCAGATGGATTATATCCTCGGCAAAAATGACACTACCTTCAAGGAAAGAGCAAAGTATTCCGTACTTGCCGGCGTCAACGGCACTCACGGTCCCAGATGCTATATCGTAGGCTACAATGATATCGCTGTAAAGAATCCCCACCACCGTGCAGCTTCCGGACTTCTCATGGCTGAGGACCCGCGTGAGCAGAAGCATATCCTCTGGGGCGCTCTTGCCGGCGGTCCTGACATTGCTGATTCTCACATGGACGAAACAAGAGAGTATACCGAAAATGAGGTAACTATCGACTACAACGCCTGCCTCCCGGCTGCGGCAGCAGGACTTTATGCTGTATACGGCACTCCCGAAATGGCTATAACCAAAAACTTCCCGCCTGAGGACGAAAAGCGTGTATACAGCAATAGCGGCAGTTCAGGCGGAAGCGGATACTGGGTCGAGGCTGTTGCTCTTGACAAGCCCAACAAGAACGGTGACGGCTCAGGTACAACTCAGGTATCCTTCAAGGTCCTTACAGGCGAAACAAAGCCTGCTGCAACTTCATCAGTACGCTATTACTTCAACGTCAGCGAGTGTAATAACGGTATCGCAGGCGTTACCAATGTTCGTGAGCTCTTCGACCAGTCAAGTACTGAGGACCGCGAAGTAGGTGCTGACGGTATCCTCACAGGTCCGTTCAAATACGATAAGACACCGGATACTTACTACGTTGAAATAACATGGGAAAACTATGTTATAGCAAACTCCGGTAAAAAATACCAGTTCGATCTCGGTATGTACTACGGCGATTTGTGGGATCCCACAAACGACTGGAGCTACAAGACAATGAAGATAGGCAAAGAAGGCGATTTTGCGGCTGTTGATAATCCGCCTGAGGTAAAGAACGAAAATATCTGCGTTTATGTTGACGGCGTGCTCGTCGGCGGTATCGAGCCGGACGGTTCAACTCCCGCTAAGGAGGAGCCTTCAAGCGAAAAGGAGACCGACTCCAAGAATTCCGGCGTGCTCTGGGGCGACGCTAACTGCGACGATGAGGTAAATATGGCTGACGCTGTTTTCATCATGCAGTGCATCTCCAACCCCGATAAGTACAAGCTCACAGCCAAGGGCGAAAAGAACGCCGACGTTGACGACAGCAACGACGTTACCAACAAGGACGCCCTCAAGATACAGCGCTACAAGCTCGGTATCATAACAGTATTACACGCATAACACAGGCGTTCGCCTGCTTTCCACGGGGACGCTTGTTTCACGAGCTCTGTCCCTGCAAAACGAAAGTCTGCTTTCGCTCACGGCAATACCTGCAAACGGTAGCCTTAACAGCCTGAAATCTCCCCGGTCCTTCCGGGGAGATTTTTTAATTTATTGTCCGGCTAAATATTAAGTAAATAATTCTGTACCAGATAAAAAAACAAAAATATTATTACATACTATTGACTTTGCTGATATATAGTGATATACTATGAGTAGAAAAAACATATGCTTATTCTTAATAATTTGAAGTAGTGATAACAATGAAAATCAAAGAACTAAAAACAAGCGTTAATGTGTTTGTTAGCGGTGTTCTCATCAGTACGCTATCAGTAGTGCCGGTTCTTAACGTAAGTGCAAGTACAAGTCTTTCGAGCGTCCCTTATTATTTTGGAACTTATCACCACAATGCATGGCATTATTATTACAATCACTCTTCAATTATAACAGGTTAGAACGTTGCAAATGAACCTTTTGCTACTGCTGCGACTTCAATAGCACAAAATGATGATCATTATTTCATTCCCGGAGAAGTTGGGTTGTATTCAAGACTGTATAATCATAATGGCGTATTGGTAAAGGAATCAGCAAATTGGGTTACAAACGGCTCTAACAATACAACTTTCTTTGACCTTTCTGTAACGAAAAAGAATTTACCCACAAATATTGGTTATTACTCCAAAGGAATAACCGAAGCATACTATACTGCTACCGATCCTCAACAGCAGACTTCTCCATATGTTATAGAATATACATTTCCAACAACTGCTATCTCTGATTTTACCTATTAAGGAGGGAGTATTATGAAAAAGAAGAAAATGTTAATTCCTGTTATGGCTCTCTCTCTCGGAGTTGCCCTCGGAACAGGTCTCGTTATCCATGCCGCTGCTACAGGGAATGCTGATACTAAATCAGTAAAGACCTACAAAGACAGCGCAATGACACAGGAGGCAGAGACATATAAGCCCGAATATCCCACAAACGAGGACGGTCTTACCTACGGTGCTGATACCGGAATGGCTGTAGCATTCGAGGACGAAGCAGACCTTCAGAAGGTTCTCGGTGACAATGGCATTGAGGGTTACTGCTACAAAAAAGACCTTTATGACCTCGATAATCAGCCTCAATCCATTGAGGAGGCTGTAAAAATGCAGGAGGAACGCGATGCCGCCGGAAATCCCCGGAGAGTGCTGAACGTTTACGAAAGCGACGGAAAAACAATAATCGACACCTTTACCACAGGCTGAACCATTGCTCCCCTTCGGGGGAGCTTTTTTATGGGTCAATTGTGTAGGGTCGGTACACTAATTATTACCGGTTGAAATTCAGCACGGGATATGTTATAATCATTATCGGGAGATGATCTTACATAATGAATGAAAGAAAAAATAATAATAAAAAGAATTATCTTATCTTTGCCGTTATCTGCATGGTACTGCTCCTGCTGTTCAATTCATTTGTGGTACCGGCAGTCAAAAAGGCTCAGATCAAGGAGACGAATTACAGCTTCTTCCTCAGTCAGCTCGACAGCGGCAATGTCACCAAGGTCGAGATCAAGGAGGATTCCATCGTTTTCGAGGCTGTCAATTCCAACGGCAGAAAAAAAGCCTACTCGACCGTCAGGGTCGAGGACCCCGACCTAGTCAAGCGTCTCTACGAAAACGGAAATGTCGATTTCACCGGCAAGATCGAGACTCAGAACCCAATTGCTTCGTTCATAGTTTCGTGGGTACTGCCCCTCGTTTTCATGATAGTCCTCTGGAATATCCTCATGCGCGGCATGGGCAAGCGTATGGGCAACTCAATGGCTTTCGGAAAAAGCAATGCGAAAATTTACGTCAAGGCACAGACCGGTAAGACCTTCGGTGACGTTGCAGGTCAGGACGAGGCTAAGGAGGCTCTCGTCGAGATAGTTGACTTCCTCCACAATCCGCAGAAATACGCTGATATCGGTGCCGACCTCCCAAAGGGAGCGCTCCTTGTCGGACCTCCCGGCACGGGCAAGACACTTCTCGCTCAGGCTGTTGCAGGCGAGGCGAACGTCCCGTTCTTCTCTATTTCCGGCTCGGAATTCGTTGAGATGTTCGTGGGCATGGGTGCGGCAAAGGTCCGCGACCTCTTTAAGCAGGCTAACGAAAAAGCGCCCTGTATCGTCTTTATCGACGAGATCGACACCATCGGCAAAAAGCGTGACGGTCAAAACGGCGGAAACGATGAGCGCGAACAGACCCTCAACCAGCTCCTCACTGAAATGGACGGCTTCGACGGCAAAAAGGGTGTTGTTATCCTCGCGGCTACCAACCGTCCGGAGTCCCTCGACCCGGCGCTTCTCCGTCCGGGAAGATTTGACAGGCGCATTCCGGCTGAGCTTCCCGACCTTGCCGGACGCGAGGCTGTTCTGAAGGTACACGCAAAAAAGATCAAGACCGACCCTGATATCGACTACAACGCTATCGCAAGGGCTACGGCAGGCGCTTCCGGTGCCGAGCTCGCCAATATCATCAATGAGGCTGCCCTGAGAGCCGTCAGAAACGGCAGGCAGACCGTTTCGCAGTCCGACCTCGAGGAGAGCGTTGAGGTCGTCATCGCAGGCTACCAGCGCAAGAACGCGGTGATATCCCAGCAGGAAAAGGAGCTTATCGCCTACCACGAGATAGGTCATGCTCTCGTTGCCGCAAAGCAGAAGGACTCTGCCCCTGTTCACAAGATAACCATTATCCCGCGAACCTCCGGTGCTCTCGGCTATACCATGCAGGTGGACGAGGTGGAAAAGTTCCTGCTCACCAAGGAGGAAGCTCTCTCTCGCATCGCCGTTCTCACAGGCGGACGCTCTGCGGAGGAGCTCATCTTCAACTCCTGCACGACCGGTGCCTCCAATGATATCGAAAAGGCTACCAAACTCGCAAGGGCCATGGTTACGCGCTACGGAATGAGCAGCAGCTTCGATATGATAGCTCTTGAGGCGGTCAATAACCAGTACCTCGGCGGTGATACCTCCCTCATATGCTCGCCCGAGACCGCTGCAAGAATTGATGCGGAGGTCAACGGTATCGTCCGCGATGCCCACGAAAGGGCAAGGCAGATACTCTCCGAGAATATCGGAAAGCTCCATGAGCTCGCGCACTATCTCCTCGAAAAGGAGACCATTACCGGCGAGGAATTCATGTCAATTCTCAACGCAGAGAACTAAAAGCACAGGGACGTCCGCTGCCGTAAGGCAGCCCCTACAAAAGAAATAATAACAGAAAAGCCCTCCTTTACCGGAGGGCTTTCTTTATACTATGCACTTGAATCTATGAACTGTATTATTCTATTCCGAGGATGTCTCTCTGTATCTTGCAGGCGTCCATTGCTGTAACGCCGTCGCCTGTACCGCTGACGTCCGCGTTGAATGCGCCCCATTCCGAAAGCTCATACTTATCCGGATTGGTAACGGTCTGCATTATCATTACCGCATCGGCAAGGTTCTTTGTACCGTCGCCGTTGGCATCGCCTGAACGCTTCACATCAAGTCCAGCAAGATAGGACACGGTCTGCTTTGAGATAGTTTCTGTATCGTTTTCGTGCTTCTTGTTGTACTCCCTGAGGAGCTTGGTCGCGTAGTCTGACTTGGTCTCGCCTGTACCGTCGTGCTCGTAAGCGTACTTGAAGACGAACTGCTGTGCGAGGAAGATATCGTAAACGTCTCCGCTGTAGCCGTTGCCGTCGATATCGAAATCGGTGTCGATGTGGTTCCATACAGCTTCATCGAGCTCGCTCTCCTCAGCACTTATGAGGTTCGTGACGTCGCAGAAATATGTGGTAAGAGTGCCTACGTCTTCATCGTCGATGCGTCCGTCAAGGTTTGCATCAGGCGGTGCTGCCTCACCTGCGAGGACCGCGTTCTCCAGCTCGATGAACTTGGCATCGAAATACTCTACATCGACCTCCCAGTTGACCTTGAAGCGCTGATCCTGTATCCTTGCCATGCCTGCACCGAGAGCCGCACTCTTTGCCGATGCCGCGAAGAATTCGGGAGCTTTTGAATAAAGGCTGCCGGAGGTCATTCCTGCAAAATCAACATCAGATGCGGTCTGAGTGTAGTCGCCCTTCTTTAAGATATAGCCGTAATTGGGAAGTCCCTTCAGCATCTCACTGTAGCTGTTCACAGAGAGCTCGGCATTTGTAACGCCGTCCCTGTAGAGGACGAACTTCACTATCTGCTCAGAGCCATTTTCGTAGGTGCAGAGGTTATCAGCCTGCAATGCCTTGTGGAAAGCCTCGCACTTCGCCCATGTATCGCTGCCGATAACGGAAGACTTTCCGCTGAGGGTTATTCCCCTCGAAACAGGCAGATAAGAAAGGCTATAGGTGTAGGTGTAGTAGCTGAATGCGTCCGCGATATCGGTCTTGCCGTCAGCGTTAAAGTCGATATCGTATCTGCCGGAGGTTATACCCTCTGCAACGTAGTCATAGACGATGTTGTACCTCTCAGCCTCATCAAGGAGGTCGTAGCAGAACATATATGAGCCTGCTGTGAGCTCACCGCTGCCGTTCTTGTAGTTTGCCGGGTCGAATAGCTCGATAGCTGCGCCGTTCTTGTAGATATAGTATCCGATGAGTACGCAAGCGTCTGCTGCATCTGTTTTGCCGTCCTTGTTGATATCGCCGTTCTTGGTGAAATATTCCTTTGTATCTGCTGAGACGATGTCGTAACCCTTAGTGGCACTGTAGAGCATATACACATCTTTGATATCGACCTTACCGCTGCCGTCAAAGTCTGCGCTGACCTTTCCAGCGTCGATATTGCTGTAAACAGTCGACTGCGCTGATGTGGGCTTGGGAGGGATAAATTCTGCGGCTGAGCCTGTAGGTATTGCTGAGCTGAGCATTGCGAGTGCTGCTGAATATGATGCTATCTTTTTCATAATATAACTCCTTTCATAGTCATCAAGTCCTTCCGGGACTGTGACCGGATCAGTTGTGATAGTTGGCGGCAATGTTGTGACAAGAGCCGTAGTTGCCGGCTGATTTGTTGATATTACCGTGTCTGTAACGTGTACTGTTGTAGTGGCTGGAGCTTCACTGCTGCCAGTCGTTGTGACTGTTGAAGCCGTGGTCTGCGAGGAAAGGTCTGTCCTTCCGGACTGCAAACTCTCACCTGTGGTAACGGTCGCTGCCTCTGTGGTAACTGCCGGTGCAGTTATAACGGTATCGCCTCTGAAATCAGGCTTGTTTCCGTTTGCACTGTACCTTAGTCCGCACCAGAAGCCCAGTGCTGCTGCACAGGCTGCCGCTGCTGTCGTTATACTTATCATGACGGGAAATTTCCGTCTGCTTCCGCTTTCTTCTCCGGATAAGGTCTCAGCCTTCGCAAAGAATTCTTCCTTTCGTTCAGTCTCCGGAAAACTGAACGAATCCTGTATAGCCTTTTTCAATTTCCTGTTCAAGCTTCAACCCTCCTTTTCGTTGAGATCTTTTTTCAGCTCCGCGAGTATCCGGCTTATCCTGCGGCTCATAGAAAATCGGGAAACGCTGTACATCTTGCTCAGCGTACCGACTGGCACTTCATTTATGTACCGCAGCATAATTATCTCCCTGTCCTCGGTGCTCAGCTTTCTCATAGCGCCGCTGAGTGCAACTCCGGTCAGGATATCATCCTCGTGGTCTGAGTTATCGGGAATGTCATCTGTCAGTTCCTCGGTGCTTTTCCTCCTGTAGCTGTCCGCACACAGATTGCCGGCGATCGTGTACAGATAGTGCAGTTCCTTTTCGATATCCTGTTTTTTGCGGATCTCAAGGAACCGAAGGAAGGTTTCCTGCGTCAGATCCTCTGCGAGAGACTTATCGCGGACTCTAAAATAACAGTAGCGAAATATCTTATCGTACTGTTCTTTTAAATCCACTGACACATTAAAACCTCCCTTCATAATGTTTGACGTTTGAGTACACCCTGATGTGCGGAAGAAATTGTAAACAATTTGTGAATAAAATATTAACGGCAGCATTAGCCGCCGTCAGTTGTAATGTATAATAGTGATCAGAAAGTGGTAGGGCGCATTCCGTGCGCCCGGAGTTATGATGCAACAAACAAAAAACAAACCGTAGGGGCGCACAGTGTGCGCCCGAGGGATTACCGAATACGCTGCCGTGAAAAATACAAAAGGCGCGGGCGAACGATGTTCGCCCCCACACTATTTTCTACTTTCTGATTTCTTAGCTCTTAGTTCTTAGATCTTTTCATAGGTGCAGAAACGAAGCCTGAGCTCCGGTCTGTCTTCGCAGCTCACAAGTCTGAACCGCTCCATGTCTGTCTCCGGGAAATACACATCGCCCTCGTATTCATCGTAAAGCTCCGTGATGTAAAGCCTTTCCGCAAAAGCGATACCCTCGCGGTATATGCCGCTTCCGCCGCAGAGAAAAACGTTCCCGGTCATGCCGCGGCGTTTCAGTCCGCGCTCTGCCAATGCGGCTGCCGCTGCGAGACTTCCTGCGGTACGCAGCATTGCTCCCCTGTACTCACAGGTGCGTGAAACAACGATATTGAGCCTTCCCGGCAGCGGACGTCCTATGCTCTCATAGGTCGCCCTACCCATTATGACAGCTCCGCCCATTGTGAGCCGACGGAAATACGCCCTGTCCTCCGGGATATCCCACGGAATGCGTCCGTTTGCGCCTATAACGCCGTTTTTCGCAACGGCTGCTATCAGAGCCGTCACTTCTTTTTCAGCCTTTCGTAAAGCTGTCCGACCGTCACTCCGAGTACCGGGTGCCTGTAATACGGCGCAAGCTGTGCTGCCGGCTCGAGGACGAACAGGCGGTTGTGCATATCCGGGTGCGGCACGATGAGATCGGGCTCGGAGATTATCTCGTCATCGTAGAAGATGAGGTCAAGGTCAAGCGTCCGGGGTCCCCAGTGTATCTCGCGGGTACGGTTCGCGGAGTTCTCTACGGACTGCATGAATTCGAGAAGTCCGTGCGGCGAGAGCATGGTCTCGCACATCACTGCGCCGTTCAGGAAATCGTCCTGTTCGGTATAGCCGTAGGGCTTCGTCACGATAAGCTCGGAGCACCTGACGCTGCGTATATGTGAACAGGCACAAAGCTGCTCAACGGCGTGTTCGATATAGCCTCTGCTGTCGCCCTTGTTCGAGCCGAGGGCTATCATTGCCCTGTGCCAGCCTCTCGTTATCTTTACCGAAACCGAACGGAACTCCATCTCTATGGGAGCTTCCGGCTTCCTCACCTCGATGTCGATGCTTCTCACCTGCGGAAATTCACGCAGTACAGCCTCCGCTGCGGTCTGAGCAGCAGCCTCGATAAGCCGGAAAACATTCGCGGTCATGACCCTTTCGAGAAGCGCACAAACGGCACTGTAATCGACCGAGCACGAAAGATCGTCCCGCATACCAGCTTTCTCGGTGTCAACATACAGAACGGCATTGATGAAGAAGTTCTGACCGTTGACGTTCTCATGCTCAAAAACGCCGTGGTGGGCGAAAATTTTGAGCTCATCTATGCAGATCTTATCCATTCCTCCAGCCCTCCATGACAGCCTTCGTCATTTTCACAGCCCGGAGGTTCTCCTTGACGTCATGCACCCTGAAAAAGCAGGCGCCCCTCATAACGCCGATGACCGTTGTTGCGACAGTTCCCTCCACTCTCTCAGAGGCGGGAAGTCCGAGGCAGTTGCCGATAACGGATTTCCGCGATGTTCCGAGCAAAACGGGGTAGCCGAGCTCCTTCACAAGAACGTCAAGACGTTCGATCGCTTCAAGGTTATTCTCATAGCTCTTGGCAAAGCCTATGCCCGGGTCGAGGATTATGCCCTCGCGGGCGATACCAGCCCTGTACGCGATATCAAGGACTTCACGGAGGTCATTGAGCATATCCTCCATGAACACATTATAATTGCTGTTGCTGCGGTTGTGCATGATGCAGCATGGCAGTCCGCTTTCCGCGATAAACTGTGCCATTTCGCCGCTGTCGTATTTAAGTCCGCAAACGTCGTTTATCAGGGAAGCCCCCGCGCTTACCGCTGCCCTTGCGACCCTGTGCTTGTATGTATCTATCGAGACCGGGATATCGAAGTTACCGGTGACAGCCTCAATGACCGGTGCAGTCCTCTCTATCTCCTCCTCGTCGGTTATCCTCGTAAATCCGGGACGCGTGGACTCTCCGCCGATATCTATGATATCAGCTCCCTCGCTTATCATCACCTCAGCCCTTTTCAGCGCACGGTCAACATCGTTGTACCTTCCGCCGTCCGAGAACGAATCCGGGGTAACGTTGAGTATGCCCATGATGTAGCATTCATTGTCCGTATCAAAAAACTTGCCGCCTATTTTCAAAGCTCACACCTCTATATCATGATTTTTCTTGTCGCCGGACCAGTTGCAGAGGGCTTCCGCTGCACAGCTATAGCACTGGCGCGAACGCTTGTCAGCCTCGCAGAAGACCTGTTCGAGCTGGCTCTTTTTCGGAGAAGCCGAACGGTGGCTCGCTATAAGTCCGATTATCTGTTTCTTGGCATCGTCCGGACAGCCTATGTCGCTGAGAATGATGTCAGCGACCGCCTGTCCCGCAATATCGTGCGGAATACCGCACTGCTGCTCCTGAACTCTCCCTATGTCGTGGAGAAGTGCAGCGGAATAGACGATATCACGGTCGCAGCTCACTCCCCAGTCATTGCAGAGTATCACTGTTATCCTCGCAACATCGAGGAAATGCGGTATATCGTGACGGCAGAACAGCCTGTCAGCCTCCATTTCGCGCAGCTGTGAAAGTACACGCTGATACTCGCGGTTTTTCAGTATCATGTTAGTAAGCTCAAGCTCCATAGCGACCTCCAAAAGTAAGTATACATTGATTATATCATAAATTTTTAAAAAAGTCAACTATTTTCGACTTTCAACTCTCAACAAAAAAGTCCGCTCCCGTATGAGAGCGGACTTTATTCATTTTATCATGTACCTTCGTGGAAGAAATACGGGAGGGCGTCATAGATGTAGTGACGTACCTGCGGCCACCAGTGAACATTGCCCTGTGCTTCGAGGAAGTAGAAGTTGCCCTGTGAGAAGTCAGATGTGTACTGGAATACATCTGTGTGCTTCTTGAGCTCGTTTATCATCGGTACCATGTTATCATAAGCAAGATCCTTCGTACCTGTTGCTGCGAGCACGAAATACTCCCTGTTGGTGAAGCCGGACTTTCTCGCTGCTTCAAGAACAGCATTTGCGCCAGCCCAGCAGTGTCCGGACAGAGGCATGAAGTATGCGATGATATCGAGGTTGTTATTGAAGTTTGCCCATGTAGAGCCGGCACCCATTGAGAAGCCGCCGTATGCACGGTGGTATCTGGAAGCCTGGAGGCTGCCGAGAGAAACATCTCCTTCGGCGTATGTTGAATACTTGGATTCAACGTAAGGAATGATCGATCTTCGCATCTCATCCCATACAGCATCGGCGCTCGAGCACTTGTTGAATGTCGGAGTAACAACGATCATCGGCTCTATATCGCCGTTTGCGATCATATTGTCGAGCATGATGTCGATATTGATAGCGTTATCGTTGAAGCAGGTCTCCTCGCTCTCTCCGCCGCCGTGCATCAGATAGAATACATTGTACTTCTTTGACTCATCATAGCCATAGGGAACATACACATACATATTCTTCTCGCCGTTGATCCCATTGTAGTGTTCCTTTATGACATTACCGTGCTCGGCAGGCTGCCTGAAATAGCTGATCTGGTCATTGTCAGGCGCGGGCTTGTACTGGAGATTTGCGTCATAGACGAATTCAGGCTTAGGCGGGATATAGACGTCAAACTCGTTTTTTCTGCCCATAACGAAGGTACTTATCTGAACGAGGTCGTCAATCTTGTATTCGCCGTCCTCATTGACGTCTGCTGCGAGCTGTGAAGCGCTGTCCGTGAAGCCGTTGATGAGACCTCTCCTTGCGAGGATAGAGTCGAAAACGTCTATTCTTCCGCTGAAATTGAGGTCGCCGCTTGCAAAGTGGGTCTCCGCAGGACCTTCGATAACAGTGCCCTCGGGAGCGATGATAAGATCGTCAACGTAGAAGCTGTCCGTACCCTTTTCGGTCTCGACGTAGAGAATGAGGTCGGAGGCATCTGCGGGGATAGTATAGCTGCTGTTTGCGAGCTGGACGTATCTGCCTCTTACGGTCTCGCCGTCAGCGATATGGCCGTAAACAGTCTCGTCATTGCCGTCCTTGTACTGGAGAGAGAGCATCATCTTATTGGACTTTGATCTGCCGTCGAAGAAGCCGGCTTTCACGCTGAAGCTGTAGGTCGAACCGGGCTTGAACTCAGAAGTATCGAGGGTTTTCTGAGCACCGTTCCATGAAGCGCCTCTGCCTGAAACGTAGAGTGCGCCGCTGCCCTCATAGGAATTGCTTGAGCTGTTCTCAGCGGACGCCGAGCCTCTGCCCTCCCACGAAGAAGCGCCGCCCTCGAAAGTATCGTGCATGAGGGCATTTACCTCATCTCCGGCAGCAACAACGGGAACTGCGGGCATTGCTGAGAGGAGCACTGCACCGGCAGCTAAACCGGCAAAAACGGAATGTGATCTGCCTTTTGACATAAAAATAGACCTCCTTATTCGTCATGTTCCTGTGCAGCCTAAAGCACGGGAACGTTAAAAATGTTAAAAAATACAAAAATCATTAACACGAAATTTCTGCTATATTAATTATATATTAACATTTTATTTCCGTAAACCCACAATGTGAAGATATGGTGGACAAAATCAACACAAAGCCATTGACATATGAAACAATTTATATTATAATATGAGTGGGATTTATAATCGGATATTAAATTGGAGGATCAAAATGAACAAGCCAAAGCGCCCGATACTCGCTGTAGTATCCGCTGAAGCCAACAGCATCGAGCAGCGCCAGATTCTTATGGGCATTATCGAACAAGCCAAGTCCGAGGGCTATGATACTGCCGTCATCTCCAACGTCTTCAATCCGAATGTCGTTGACAGATCGCTGTTCTGCGAAAACGGCATCTACGAGCTGCTGCTCTCAGATGACATCAGCGCCATTATTATCATCGCCGAGTCCTTCGTGAACGAGACTCTGCGAAACAGGATCGCCGGCTACCTTATGCGGAAAAAGGTCCCGACGCTCATCATCGGCTCTACCACGAAGGAATTCGCTCTCCCGTGGATCAGAGACATCAATACCAGCGATGAGAACGATATCGAGGAGATAACCGATCACCTCATCGACGAACACGGCTTCACAAGGATAGACCTCCTTACAGGCCATGAACAGCTCATCGTTTCCGAAAAGCGTATCAACGGCTACAAGCGTTCCCTCGAAAAGCACGGCATACCCGTGAACGAAGCCGGTATACACTACGGCGACTTCTGGATGACCTCCGGAAAGGCTCTCGCCGAACGCTACATAAGCGGCGAACTCCCGCTTCCGCAGGCTGTCGTATGTGCAAACGACTATATGGCTTACGGTATGCTCGACGCTTTCGCCCGCAGCCCAATATCGGTCCCGGACGACCTCTCGATAATGGGATATGAGTACATCGACCGCCGTATTCTCTATCACCCTCTCCTCTCGACCTATAAGCGAAACCGCGTAGAGCTCGGAAAAGCCGGCGTCAGGATACTCCATGCCAAGCTCCAGACAGGTGCCGATATCGACTTCGCTCCGCCCCGCGGCGAATTGATCTCCGGGGACAGCTGTCCCTGCGGAAAGGTCGGAACTCAGTTCTACGACGAACTCGACTCCCTCAAGTCGAAGCGCGATTACGAATTCTGGAACCTCTTTACCCCTCTCGATCAGAACCTCACAAAAAGTCAGAACCTCGACGAATTCATGAAGACCCTCGGCTCCTTCCACTGGCTTCTCAGGAACGTCCACAACATCTTCTTCTGCCTCGGTACAAGCTGGTACGACCAGTCTGCGCCTATGTCGGACGTTGTCACCTGCCGGTCGATAGTTCCGTGGGAGACCGGTGAGACCTTCGAACTCAACAAGTACGAATTCGGCAAGCTCTTCGCCCTCCATGCCGAGCCTGCCGCCTATTACTTCGACCCCCTCTTCTTCGGCGACAAGTTCTTCGGATATACCGTCCTCAGATACGACGAACCGGATACCTACGACGATATCTTCCGAAACTGGATAAAGTCTGTATCGAACGGTCTTGAATTCCTCCGCATGAAAAACGATATACGCTACCTCAGCAAGTGTCAGAACCTCTCCGATCAGCGTGACACCCTCACCGGTATGTACAATGCCCGCGGAATGGAGATGTCCTACCGTGCCGCCGTTCTCCACGGCGGAAGAGAGATGTACATGATTGCTCTCAGGATATGCCTTTTCGACGGTGATTCGCCCGATATATCCTCCGACAAGAGGATAGCTGCCGTCATAGACGCGGCAAAGGCTATCTCGCGCTTCTGCGGAAACCACGACATCTCCGGACGCATCAACGAGAACACCTTCCTGTGTCTCGTCCAGAGCAATGCCGATGCCGAGCTTCTCGCGGACTGCCTCTCCTCGATACTTCTCCAGCATAAAAAGTATATGTCCTGCTACGGCACGGACTCCTTCGTATGCACAGCCGAAAAGTGCAGCGACATTCCCTATCAGGAGCTCCTTGCCAACTGCTCAGCAAGGCTCGACCAGCTTACTGCCGAGGCTGCCGAACGCCGCCTCACGAGCCACTACCGCGAGCTCTCCGAGCTCCGGAGCTATGTCTACTCCGAGCCGAACAAGACCTTCGATACGAACGCCCTGCATTCACGCATTTCCGGCAGCACAGGCTACTTCCGCAGCGTCTACAAGCAGTGCTTCACCACGAGCTTCCACAAGGACTGCATCGCCGCAAGAATGGCTAAGGCAAAGTACCTCCTCGCGACCTCGACTCTCAGCGTTATGGAGATCTCCGAGAGGTGCGGCTACCTCGACAGCAAGTATTTCCTGCGCCAGTTCAGCGCATCTGCCGGCATGACGCCGATACAGTACCGCAGCCTTATCAAGGGATAAGCTCAGACGTTACAACTCAGTACAAAAGGGGATATTTCTCATGATACCGTTCAATACTCCGCCTTATACGGGCGACGAAATAGAATACATAAAGCAGTCCGTCTTCACGCACAAGATCTCCGGCGACGGCAAATTCACCAAGCTCTGCACCGAATGGCTCGAAAAGCGCTTCGGTGCGAAAAAGCTCCTCCTCACGACGAGCTGTACCAGTGCCCTCGATATGGCTTCGATACTCAGCGGCTTCTCCGCAGGCGACGAGGTCATTCTCCCGAGCTTCACCTTTTCCAGCACTGCGACCTCGATGATACTCGGCAATGCGAGCCTCGTTTTCTGCGATATACGTCCCGATACCATGAACATTGACGAGAATAAGATCGAGGCTGCCATAACCAGACATACACGCGCTATCGTTGCCGTCCACTACGCCGGCGTTTCCTGCGAAATGGACACTATCCTCGACATCGCAAGAAGGTACAACCTCATCGTTATCGAGGACGCCGCACAGGGCGTAATGAGCAGCTACAAGGGCAGGTCTCTCGGTACTATCGGCGATTTCGGCTGCTATTCCTTCCACGAGACCAAGAACTACTCAATGGGCGAGGGCGGTGCTATCCTCGTCAACAACGACGCCTACATGGAACGTGCCGAGATACTCCGCGAAAAGGGTACGAACCGCTCTAAATTCTTCCGCGGCGAGGTCGATAAGTACACTTGGGTGGACTTCGGCGACAGCTACCTCCCCAGCGATATCAACGCAGCCTACCTCTACGCGCAGCTCATGCACGCCGACGAGATCTACAACGACCGCATGACTACCTATAACGCCTACCTCGAGGCTTTGCGCCCCATTGCCGACCGCGGTCTAATCGACCTCCAGTATATCCCGGAATACTGTGTCCACAATGCCCATATGTTCTACATTAAGCTGAAGGATCTCGACGAGAGGACGCGCTTCATCTCCCACATGAAGGAAAACGGCGTATGTTCCGTATTCCACTACGTCCCGCTCCATTCAGCCCCGGCCGGCAGAAAGTACGGACGCTTCAGCGGCATCGACGAGTTCACCACCTCCGAGAGCGACCGCCTTGTGAGACTCCCCATGTACTACGGTCTCACGCCCGAGGACCGCGACCATGTCATCGACGCTGCCCTGAAATACTTCCGGGAGCGCTGACATGAAAAAGGCAGGCATTTTCAGCTTCATATTCCTACAGCTCATGGTAGCCGTCTATTCCTTCGGAGGCATTTTCGGAAAGCTTGCCGCACGTCACAGCTTCATGAGCCTGAAATTCTGCATATTCTACGCCCTCCTGACAGGCTTCCTGTTCATCTACGCGATAGGCTGGCAGCAGGCTATCAAGAGGTTCGAGCTGACCGCGGCATATTCCGCAAAATCCGCCTCGGTGATATGGGGAATGCTATGGGGTATGCTCATATTCCACGAAAAACTGACTGTCCTGAAAGCAATCGGCATAGTCCTCGTGTTTACCGGTCTTATCGTCTATTTCAGCAAGGGCGGTGAGGAGGAAAAATGAACGGCTGGCAGATACTTTTGGGAACGTTCATAAGCTCGGTATCACAGGTCATGCTGAAAAAGTCAGCCAACAGGAGCTATCCCTCACGCACAAGGGAATACCTCAACCCACTTGTGATAACAGCCTACGCGATGTTCTTCGCTGCTACCCTGCTCTCGGTCGCGGCTTACCGCACGCTCGACCTCTCGGCAGGCGCTATCCTCGAATGCAGCGGATACCTCTATATAACCGTATTCGGGGCTATGTTCTTCGGCGAGAAAGTCACACGCCGCAAGCTCGCAGCCCTCGCTCTTATTGCAGCAGGTACGGTAATATTCTCACTCGGTTAAGGAGACATATATGAATTTCGTTAAACGGAACAGGGCGTCCTTCATAGCGCCCGCAGCAGTGATGCTGGTGCTGTTCATCATATTTGCCGTCAAGCACGTTTACCCGTTCGGGGACGTCAACGCAGCCTACTACGATATGACAGCGCAGTATGTACCGCTGTTCAGCCACACACACGACTTTCTTCACGGCAATGCGCCCATGCTCTTCGACTGGTACAACGGCGCCGGCGCTGACTTCACCATAAACGACATAACCTACGGGTTCAGCCCGATGAACATTTTCTTCTTCTTCGTCAGCAGGGACGGTATCCTGAACTCAATGTCGTTTTTCCTGCTGATAAAGCTCATGCTCTGCTCGGTAACGATGTCGGTCTACATGAGAAAGGTCCGCAGCGCCGATGAGCTCACAAATACAGCAATGTCGCTGTTCTATGCGTACTGCGGCTACAATTTGCAGTATTACATGAATATCTTCTTCCTCGATATCGTGATACTGTTCCCGCTGCTGATGCTCGCACTCGACCATATGCTGAAAACCGGCAAGCCGCTGTGGTACACCATAGCCTCGGCTGCGGTCCTCTCGATAAACTACTACCTCGCGGTAATGGTCTTCGCTTTCGTGATATTCTACTGCTTCGGTCATATGCTCTTCATTCAGACCGACCGCAGTGAGCACAGGAGGATATCCGCACAGCTCGCCTTGTTCACGGTGCTCGCGCTGGTGATATCGGCTTTCATGATACTCCCCACCCTCCTGAAGCTGACCAATTCGCCCCGTGCCGACTATATCAACAAGCCGCTCGCGGAAATGCTCACGACAAGGGCCGGAGAATTCGACCCGCAGAAGCGCTTCATGCTCTTCGGCACCGAGCTCGGCATCTCCGCACTCCTTTTCAGCATATTCCTCGCTAAAAAGAACAAAAAGCCCGTCCCGAAGGAAACATGGCTCGGCGTCATGCTCATGGGCATACTTATCATACCGATAATCTCGGAGGGCAGCAACCTCCTGTGGCACATTGGCTCGTACTCGCATTTCCCCTATCGCTTCGGCTTTATCCTGACATTTTTGAGCGCGGATATCTTCGCATCGTTCACGACGCGGCTGAAGGAGGACGTCCCTGCAGCAAAGCCCGCCTCTCCCAAGGCTGAAAAGGCTGTACGCTACGGTGCGATACTCGCAAGGGCAAGCGCTGTCATCATACTCGTTGTGATGTGTATGCTCCTTGTTGACTCAGGCATAACCGACCTCGACACATATTCGATATACCTCTTCGCGTTTGCCGCTGCGATAGTTTCCGTATTTCTCGCAATGGCAGTCTTCAACAGGAAGCAGCTCGGCATATACGCAGCGGTCTCGATAATACTCCAGTCCCTGATAGGCGGCTACGGTCTCCTCGCCCCCGGAATGGACGACGTTTACAAGTACTTCTCCCCCAAGATAAGGGACGAGCTCGACATAGAGCACGACAACCTCTCGCGCATAAAGCAGCTCCACAACTGCATCTTCCCGAACTACGGCATACTGACCGGTACCCCAACGCTCGGAGACTGGACGCTCAACGTTTCACGCGAATACTTCGAGGAGGGTGAAGCCCTCGGCTACAGCAGGGACTACACCGTTTCCTACGACGTCGGCGGCACCGCCTTCACGGACGCACTCCTGAACGTCAAGAAAGTGTTCCAGTTCCTCGACCCTGAGAGCCGCCTCTACACATTCTCCCAGAAGCTCAACGACTACTGCTTCTACGATTGCAGCTGCACTCTCCCGTTCGGTATCCTCGTGAACAAGGACTTCACAGAGATAAGCTCTGACGGCTGCGATGAACCGTTCAGCTACCAGAACAGGCTATACCGCGCTCTCACGGACAGCGATGACGATATCTTCACATTTTACAGGTACAAGGACGCTGTCACTGCTGAGGACAGCGAAATGATAACGAACGTCATGTTCCCGTACACATATACCGCCGAATTCGAGCTGACTGAGCCCTCCGTTCTCTACCTTTACGAGGAGGACAACGAGAACGTTCTCATGCAGATAAATGTCAACGGCGAGCCTGCACCTATCCCCTACGGCGACGACATCGAGAACAACACCTTCCCGAGAGCTGACGAGAACGGTACTGCTTACATCGGGGAATACGGTCCCGGAAAGATAAGGATCTCCATTATCTCCACGATAGAGGCAAGCGAGGTCTTCTACGTCGGCTTCATGAGCATTGATAAGCTCGAAAAGCTTTGCGGTATGTACAAGGAAAACGCTCACGCTCACGATGTTAAGGCGGAGGGCTATGAGCTCTCCATGAAGATAGACGACCCGCAGGGCAGGTACGTCTTCATACCGGTCGAGTACAGCCCGAACTGGAGAGCCGAGGTCAACGGTAAAAAGGCAGATGTCATCTCCGTTATGGGCGGAATGTTCATGGCGGTCAAGCTCGGCAGCGAGGACGCTGAGCTCAGTATGAAATTCGTCCCGGCAAGCCATTTCATCGGTCTCATCATAAGTGCGGCAGGCATCATTATGTTCGTTCTGGTAATGCTGCTTCGCCGGAAAGGACACGACCCCGCGAAAAACAAATTCTTCGGAAATGCGGCGTATATCTGCTTCACGGCAGCCGCCTGCGGACTGATATTTCTGCTCTGCATCACCCCTACAGTCGGATTTATCCTGTCATTCTTTATTTAAACAGCGACCGCCCGTTCAAGGGCGGTCTTTCATTCGGACGCCTCGTCTGCTTCGTCATATTTACCAAAGGTGTATTCATCAAAATCACGAAAAGGCGATTTTTTATTCGTCATAATACACAAAACAGACGGTTGAAAATTGTCCGCATTGCGCTATCCTCTCGAAATTCGCTGTCTTTTTCTTCATTTCCACAAAAAATACTTGCAGTTTTTTGTGAAATGTGATAAAATATAGTGATACTTGAAATTGACGATACTAATTTCAAAAGATTTTCTAAGGAGACTGCTATGGCTAAACTCAAAGCTGCCGTTATCTTCGGCGGAACTTCAAGAGAACACAAGCTCTCGCTCGCTACCGCAGCAGATGTTATCCGCAATATCCCGGAGGATAAGTACGAGGTCATCTGCATCGGCATCACAAAAAAGGGTCACTGGCTCTACTTCCCCGGTTCGCCCGACGAGATCGAGTCCGGCGAATGGGAGATGAACCCTGACTGCACTTCCGCGATCATTTCGCCTGACCCTCTCCACCGCGGTATCATCACTATCGAGAACGGTGAGACCTCCATTAAGAGGATAGACGTTGTTTTCCCGCTGCTCATGGGCAGAAGAAGTGCGGACGGCGATATACAGGGACTTCTCGACCTCTCAGGTATACCGTTCGTAGGCTGCGGACTTCTTGCCGCTGCATCATGCACTGATAAGTCCCACACTCATATGGTCCTCGACGCGCTCGGCATAAAGACCGCCGACTGGAGCTTCATTCCGCCGAGAGACATCAATATCATCGACCAGCGCTGCACTGAGCTCGCGGAAAAGCTCGGCTATCCCCTCAAGGTAAGGCCCGCAAACAGTGGCAGCAGCGTAGGCACTACCCTCGCTCACAACTACGACGAGCTCGTTTCGTCCGTTAAGATAGCCTTCTCCAACGACAAGAAGGTCGTTGTGGAAAAATTCGTGAAGGCAAGAAAGCTCGAAGCCGCTGTAATGGGCTTCGATGAGCCTGTTTCGTCCTATGTCGGCGAGATACTCAACATCGACAAGGGCTACGACCCGCTCGAGGTCAACACCAGTACCGGCGACAACCTCCGTATCCCTGCGGACATCTCCGATGAGATGATGCAGCTCGTCCGCGAGACTGCCGTTACCGCCTACAAGGCTCTCGGCTGCCGCGGTTACGCAAGAGTTGACTTCTTCCTCACCGAGAACGGCGAGCTCCTCGTCAACAAGATAGGTACAGCCCCCGGTCTCCGCTGCAACAGCGTGTTCCCGAAGCTCATGGAGCACTACGGCATCTCGATGCCCGACCTCATGGACAAACTTCTCGAACAGGCTATCGAAAACGCCGACCGCTACTACTAAAGGAGCCCGAATTGAAGAATAATGTCATGATCTCGCTCACCAGCATTCAGTGGCAGGACGGCGAGAAAAACGAGACCGAGCTTCTCACTAAGGCATCGTACCGCCGCGAAAACGGCGTGGATATCATATCCTACGAGGACACCTCAGCCACAGGCTTTGAAGGCTCTGTCACCACTATTAAAGCGGACGGCTGCAAGAATGCGACTATCGTCCGCGCAGGTTCGGCAAATTCCGTGCTTTCACTTGAAATAGGCAGGAAGCATTTCTGCCAGTACGGTACGCCCTACGGCAGCCTCCAAATAGGGGTATACACGCACACGATAAACAATACAATTGAGCGTGACGGAAGACTGTATATGAAGTATACCCTCGACCTTAACTCAGCTTATCTCTCGGACAACGAGATCATCATGACCGTTCAGTATCAGAGCTGACGGTGCAAAAGAAAGGATAATGCAAATGTCAGACCTCATCAGCAAAGCCTCATTGCAGCTCCATGAGATGATAATGGAGGCTCTCGGCACTCTTGTAGCCGAGGAAGCAGTCCCCGCAGTGCCCGTTCCGGCTTTCACTATCGAGATACCGGCGGACAAATCGCACGGAGACTTCGCCGCAAATACCGCTATGGTATGTGCAAGGGCATTCAGGCTCCCCCCGAGAAAGATCGCGGAGCTTATCTGTGAAAAGCTCGACCTCACAGGAACTATCTTCGACCGCACAGAGGTCGCAGGTCCGGGCTTCATCAACTTCTTCCTCGGAAGAAAATGGTTCTCCGACGTCGTGAAGAACGTTCTCGAGGAAAAGGAGAACTACGGCAGGACCGACCTCGGCAAGGGAAAGAGAGTCCTCGTTGAATTCGTTTCCGCAAACCCCACGGGTCCCATGCACATAGGCAACGCAAGAGGCGGTGCTATCGGCGACTGTCTCGCGAGCGTCCTCCAGTGGGCAGGCTACCACGCTGAGCGTGAGTTTTACGTCAATGACGCCGGCAACCAGATCGAGAAGTTCGGAAAGTCCCTTGAGCTCAGATACCTCCAGCTCTGTTCCGAAAAGGGTCAGCAGCTCATTTACGAGGACCGCGACGACACCGAGAAGCTCTGCGCCGACATCTACGCTCTCAGCGGCGAGGGTCAGGACTTTGAGATGCCCGAGGACGTTTACCTCGGCACTGATATTATCGAACACGCTGCAAACTACTACAAGCAGCACCTCTTTGAATTGCAGGAGGTTTCCGGCGAGGAACGCCGCAAGGCTCTTGTGGACTACGCCCTCCCCCTCAACATCGAGGGTCTTGAGCGTGACCTGAAAAAGTACCGCATCGTGTACGACAACTGGTTCCGCGAAAGCACTATCCACGCTAAAAATGAGACCAAGACAGTAGTTGACAAGCTCATGGAGTCCGGTCACGCCTACGAACAGGACGGCGCGATATGGTTCAAGGCTACTGAGTACGGTCTGGACAAGGACTTCGTCCTCCGCCGCAGCAACGGACTCTATACTTATATAGTACCCGATATCGCCTACCACTACGACAAGCTCGTTACAAGAGGCTTCGACAAGGCGATAAACGTTCTCGGTGCCGACCACCACGGCTATGTTCCGCGTCTGAAGGCTGCACTGTCTGCACTCGGAGTTGACGCTTCAAAGCTCGACGTCGTTCTCATGCAGATGGTACGTCTCGTCCGCGGCGGCGAGGTAGTCAAGCTCTCCAAGAGAAGCGGAAAGGCTATAACGCTCGTCACTCTCCTCGACGAGATACCGATAGATGCGGCACGTTTCTACTTCAATCTCCGCGAGGCTAATTCGCAGTTCGAGTTCGACCTTGACCTTGCCGTTGAGAAGTCCTCGCAGAACCCGGTATACTACGTTCAGTACGCTCACGCAAGAATTTGCAGCCTCATGAGAAATCTCAGCGAGGAGGGCGTTCAGATACCCGATACGGCGAACTTCGACCTGCTCGATACTCCCCGCGAGGTAGAGCTTATCCGTCACCTTGCATCTCTCCCGGGAGAGATCGACCTTGCGGCTAAGGCATATGACCCTGCCAAGATCACCAAGTACGCGATCGACCTCGCTACGCTTTTCCACCGCTTCTACGACGGCTGCAGCGTCAAGAACGCCGAAACTCCCGAGCTCAGGGACGCTCGTCTCCTCCTCTGCTCGGCTGTACGTCAGACTATCAGGAACGTGCTCACGATACTCAATATCGAGCAGCCTGAGAAGATGTAAAAATTACATTGATGTGACCAAAAGTTACATTGCGGTTACAAATCAAGCTGCCGCAGTCGTGATTTCAGACAAAGGCAGCATACGAAATATGTTCCAAATGTAGAATTTCACAGAAAATTAATAGAATATTCACAATTTGTTCATAAATATATGTTACAATTTGTAATAAGTTGGTTTTCCTTGAAATTACTCGTTAATATTCAATAATTAAAAGAAGGGATTGTAAATCATGTCCAACAGATTATTTCAGGGTTTAGTTCATCAGATGCGTGATTCTATCGACGCTACTATCGGTGTAGTTGACGAAACAGCTACAATTATCGCCTGCAGCGACCTCTCCCGCGTAGGCACGACTAATGAGTTCGTTTCTCTCGATCTCTCGGATTCCCACGATATCTTTATCCGCGACGGCTTCACCTATAAACCCTTCGGCTCCCGCGTAAAGCCCGACTACGCTGCCTTCGTCGAGGGCGTTGACGATACCGCTGCAAAGTACGCAAGCATTCTCGCTATCGCTCTCTCCAACATCAAGCAGTATTACGATGAGAAGTACGACCGCAACAACTTCATCAAGAACGTTATCCTCGACAACGTTCTCCCCGGCGATATCGTCATCAAGGCGCGTGAGCTCCACTTCAACGCTGAGATAAGCCGTGCAGTTTTCCTCATCAGGATCATCTCCGCAAACGATATCTCCGCTTATGACGTTATCCAGAACCTCTTCCCGGACAAGAACAAGGACTTCGTCTTCAATATCACTGAGACCGATATCGTTCTCGTCAAGGAGCTCAAGAGCGCTCTCGACACCAAGGACCTCGAAAAGCTCGCACGTTCCATCGCTGATACCCTCAGCAGCGAGTTCTACACCCGCGTAAACGTTGGTATCGGTACTGCCGTTGTCGGCGTAAAGGACCTCGCCCGTTCCTTCAAGGAGGCTCAGATGGCTCTCGAGGTCGGCAAGGTATTCGACACCGACAAGGTGATCGTAAGCTACGACAATCTCGGTATCGCCCGTCTTATCTACCACCTCCCCACGACCCTCTGCGAGACCTTCCTCCACGAGGTGTTCAAGGTAGGCAGCATCGAGTCCCTCGACCACGAAACTCTCTTCACTATCCAGAAGTTCTTCGAGAACAACCTCAACGTTTCCGAGACTTCGAGAAAGCTCTTCGTACACAGAAATACCCTCGTTTACAGACTTGAAAAGATCAAGAAGCTCACAGGTCTTGACCTCCGCGAGTTCGATCACGCTATCATCTTCAAGATCGCCCTCATGGTAAAGAAGTACCTGTCCGCTAACCCTGTGAAGTTCTGAGGACCGCGTCCCCGGAACGCCCCTAATTAAGGAAGGTGTCACCTATTGGTTGAACTCAAGAACGTATCCGTTACCTATTCAAGCGGCGTTGACGCTCTCAATAACGTCAGCCTCAGAATAAACGACGGTGACTTCGCATTTGTCGTCGGTTCGTCAGGTGCAGGTAAAAGTACCATGATAAAGCTCCTGCTCAAGGAGATCGACGCTACCAGCGGAGTCGTGACCGTTAACGGATACAACCTCAATAAGCTCAAAAAGCACAAGATCCCGGAATTCCGCCGCACTCTCGGCTTCGTTTTCCAGGATTTCAGGCTTATCCCGTCTATGACCGTCTATGAGAACATCGCATTCGTCCTCCGCGTCATAGACGCTCCCATAAAGTACATACGCAAGCGCGTACCCTACGTTATCAGCCTCGTCGGTCTCCACGCAAAGACCAACTCCTACCCGGAGGAGCTCTCCGGCGGTGAGAAGCAGCGTGTGGCTATCGCCCGTGCCCTTGTCAACGACCCTAAGCTCATTATCGCCGACGAGCCTACCGGTAACATCGACCCTGAGCTCTCCTATGAGATAGTCGAGCTGCTCAAAAGCATCAACGAGCAGGGTACTACCATTCTCATGGTAACCCATGAGCACGACCTCGTCCGCCACTTCGGAGGACGTATCATCAACATCACCGGCGGTGAGATAGTTTTCGACGAGGTCATGCTCGGAAACGGCGAGGACCTTATCTCCCCTGCCGAGTCCCAGCAGTACGGCTACGCTCTCAGCGAAAACTCCGACAGCGAGGCTTTGCAGGCGGCTTACGCAATGGAGGAGCCTCCCAAGGAAAAGACCTCGTCCGATATCAGCGCATTCGACCCCGTCCTCCACGACGGCGAGGAGCACGACCTTCTCGGTGCAGGCGAAACTCCGGATATCCCTATCGACCAGATGACCCCCGATGAGGTCATTGCTGCGATAAGCTCCGGAAAAACGTCAGGAGGTGCGAAATGAAGCTGAGCGGCGTCAAATACCTCGCCAATCAGGGCGTGGAAAACATATGGAAAAATAAAATGATGGCATTCGCGACCTTCTGCGTTCTGCTCATATCCCTTCTTCTCGTGGGAGTTGCGGTGCTTTTCTATGTCAATATCAACTCGATGATACTCGGTCTGAGCGATCAGAACGAGATAGTCGTTATCATGGAGAGGGGCGTTTCCGACGAAACGATAAAGTCCGCTGAGACCTCCCTCAATGCACTCGGCAACGTCAAGAATGTCGAGTTCCGTTCCAAGGAATCCGCTCTCGAGGAGAGAAAGGAGATCTATCCCGCTGCTAAGGAGATCTTCGACAACTACATCACCGATGCGGACTTCATGCCTGACGGCTTCAGGGTGACCGTGAACGACAACGATGAGATAGATCAGACCTGCATCGCTATCGAAAAGATCGACGGCGTTCAGGAGGCACAGTCCTCACCGCAGGTCGCTGAGTTCCTCCGCGAGCTCAGAAGGGTCGTTACCCTCATAATGGGCGCAATAATCATCGCGCTTTCCATCGTATCCATGATAATCATTTCCAATACCACCAAGGCGAGCGTTTTTGCAAGGCGTGAGGAAATACAGATCATGAAATACGTCGGTGCAACAAACGCATTTATCCGTATGCCTTTCTTCGTTGAGGGCATGGTTACCGGCTTCTTCGCAGGAGGCGGCGCTTTCCTCATAACATGTGGCGTTTACAACTCCATTTACAAGGTCATCACCGAAAAGCAGTACCTTGTTCAGGCATTCGGAAGCAAGAATATCATACCGTTCGCAGATATCAGACTGTGGGTCGTTTTAGCCTACCTCGTCGCAGGCTCGCTTATCGGCGCTCTCGGAAGCGTTATAAGCACACGGCGTCACATCGACGTTTGATGAAAGGAGACAGGGCTTCGGTCCGTCAGATATGAAAATACGCAGTATAACCAAAAAAACCGTTTCTTTCCTGTGCTGCCTGTCGCTCTCAGCAGCGATGGTATGCTACTCCCCCTCTTTCACAAGGGAGAACGCTGCCGTTCATGCGCGTACACTACAGGAAATACAGGAGGAACGTCAGCAGCGTCAGCAGGAGATCGACGCACTTCAGGCACAGCTCGATTCGCTTGGCTCCGATAAAGCCAGCACCCAGGCTTACCAGGATACCCTTCTCCAGCAGGCTGACCTCATAAGACAGAATATCGCTTCGATAAACCTCGAAATAGACAGCATTCAGGCTGATATCAACTCCACCGAGGCCAATATCACCTACCTCGAAACTGAGATCGAAAACAAGCAGAAGGAGATTGACTCAAAGGTCGAGGACTTCAAGGACCGTCTCTATTCGATGTACGTTTCCGGAAACAGCAGTCTCGCTGCCGTTCTCCTCGGCTCTTCAAGCTTCTACGACACTATCGTCAACATCGAAATGGTGAACCGTATCGCTGCTTACGACGAGGACCTCATAAACCAGATCCTTGATGATATCACCTCCATTGAGGAATCGAAAAAGGCTCTCAACACCGAGAAGCTCAACCTCGAAATGAAGCGCGATTCCCTCAATGCAAAGAAAAAGGAAAAGGAAGCCGAGCTCGAAGCCTATAACGAGAAAATGGCTCAGACTCAGGAGATCATCGACAGGCTCGCCTATGAGGAGTCCATAGTAAACGGCGATAAGGCTGCTCTCGAAAGAGAACTCGACAATCTCGACAATGAGGCTGCTGAGATCAAGGCTGCTATCGAACGCGAAAAACAGCTCGCACAGCAGCGTTACGAAGCCGAACAGCGCATGCTCGCTGAGGAAGCCGCAAGAAAAGCTGCCGAACAGAATGGCGGCAGCGGCGCAGGCTACTCTCTCCCGCAGAATTACGTTGTTCCGCCTCCGTCCTCCGGCGGCTTCATATGGCCGGCTCCCGGCTACGCTTATATCTCCAGTCCCTACGGCTACCGCTGGGGCAGGCTCCATGCAGGCATCGACATCGGTGATGCAGGTATCGGCGGCGGTGCGGCAGTTGCATCGCGTTCCGGAACAGTCATAAGCGTCTACAACCTGTGTACACACGACGGCCCTAAGAACTACGCCTGCTGCAACGGCGGCTACGGAAACTACGTCGTTATCTCACACGACGGTACATACTCCACGCTTTACGGACATCTCAGATACGCTACGGTCTCTGTCGGACAGTACGTTGAAGCCGGTCAGCAGATAGGTGTTATCGGCTGTACAGGTCATTCTACCGGCGATCACCTCCACTTCGAGGTATGGGTAAACGGTATACGCCAGAACCCGCTTTCCTATGTAAGTCCGTAATTACGGCTGAATTTCAGGGCAGTTATTTAACTGCCCGAATTTTTGTATCAAGCAAAAGACAGAAATCCTCTGATAGGAGCATAATATGAATAAGAAGATCACGCTCGGTCTCGCACTGAGCCTTGTGGCTATCGCTTCAGCTATAACCTTTATCCTTACGTCATTCTTCACGCTGCAAAGCTTCAACAAGAAGGTCGTTGACGTAAACGAAAAATCCAAGAAATACAGCGCCCTCAACACCCTCGACGCATACGTCCGCGATAACTACTACGGCGATATCGACGAGGAGGTCCTCAACGACGGCATTCTGAAAGGCTATGTTGCCGGTATCGGCGACAGGTATTCACGCTACCTGACCGAAGACGAGTTCCAGTCCGAAATAACAAGGGACAACGGCGAGCAGATAGGTCTCGGTCTTACGCTCTCCGAGGACGTCAGCGGGTACCTCCGCATCGTAAGTGTTCTCCCGGACTCCCCCGCCTCCGATGAAGGCGTGAAAGCCGATGATATCATCGTCCGCGTTGACGGTCTCGACGTCAAGGAGACCGGCTTCGATGAAGCTCTCAACTCCATGAGCGGAAGCGAGGGCGATTCCATAAAGCTCACTATCCGCCGAAACGGTGTCGATACCGACTACACCTTCATCAGACGTTCAATCGAGCTGCATTCCGTAAGCGGCGAGATGCTCAGCGGCTACTACGGCTATATAAAGCTTTCCGCATTCCGCAAGAATACTCCCGAGCAGTTCATGGAGATACTCGGAAGACTCACCTCTAACGGCGCAAAGGCTCTTATCTTCGACCTCCGCAACAACGGCGGCGGACTTACCTCGGCTCTTGAGGAATGCCTCGACCCTCTCCTTCCGGAAGGCGTTATGGCTACCGCAGAGTACAAGGACGGTCACACCGAAACTCTCATATACTCCGACGAGAGCATGATAGACCTCCCGATAATCGTTATCGTAAATGAGAACACGGCGAGCTCGGCAGAGATGTTTGCAGCCTGTCTCCGTGATTTCCGCGGTGCAAAGCTTGTGGGCACAAAGACATTCGGCAAGGCTGTCATGCAGCAGACCGCTTCCTTTGACAGAGGCGGTGCGGTAGTGCTGACTGTCGCAGTCTGCAAGACGAATGTCTCCGAGACCTACAACGGAATCGGACTTGTCCCGGACATTATCCTCGAAAACGACGATGACGACGAAACCGATGAACAGTACGAAGCGGCTGTCGAGGCGGCTGCACAGGCTCTTTCCCAGCCTGCCGCCTGATGCCGGAAAGGATAGACCATGCTGAAAAAGATACGCCCATATGAGCGCAAGGTTTTCTACTACGAGACCGACAAAATGAGCATCATGCACCACTCAAACTACATCAGGATATTCGAGGAGACCCGCGTTTCCTTTCTCGAACAGGCAGGAATGCCGTTTGAGGATATCGAGGCAAGAGGCATTCTCATGCCGGTGCTCTCGGTCAATTGCAGGTACAAGCGTCCGCTGAGATTTGACGAGCCGTTCGCGGTATACCCCGTGATAACGAAGTTCAACGGCACCACGCTCGAGCTTGATTACCGCATAGTCAGCCGTCTGAACGGCGACCTGTGTGCAGAGGGAAGCTCCTCGCACTGCTTCACCGACCTCAGCATGAAGCCGCTGCGGACAAAGAACAAATACCCTGATATATATCAGATATTCGCTGATTACATCGGATATACACCGGAGGATTGAACACTCTCCCGGTCGTGCAATAATGGGATTCTCAAGGGAGGACCTCCCTTGAGCGGAGTCCAGAGGCAGAGTCTCTGGCAGGGTGTGGGGCAGTGCCCCACATACAACAAAGCGCCTCGCAAGGGGTGAATTAAAAAACAGTCCAGTGGGCTGTTTTTTAAGAGGGGACGCCTTGCAAGTGAAGGCGTCCCCTTGTAAAAAAATGTATTATCATACCTCAGGACTTAGTCCTGACAAAACCTGTTGCCATTTTCCATTATCTGTGATATAATGATATCATAATATTAAAGGAGGCTTACCTATGGCTGTTACTGAAGCTGTTGAAAATTACCTTGAAACCATTCTTATCCTCTCGCATAAGCAGCCCGACGTCCACGCTATCGACATCTGTTCGTACCTCGGCTATTCCCGTCCGACCGTCTCGATCGTCCTCAAAAAAATGAAGGACGACGGCCTTGTGAACGTCGATCAGGATAACCACATCACCCTCACGGAATCAGGCAAGGAGATCGCGGAAATGATCTACGAAAGACATAAGCTGCTCTCCGAATTCTTCGCATATATCGGCGTTGACCGCGATGCAGCTGCCGAGGACGCCTGCAAGGTCGAGCACGATATCTCTGAGCAGACCTTCCTCTGTCTGAAAGAGCACTTTGAGAAGCTCAGAAACAAAGATTAATCCGCACGGAGGTCAACATGAGCAGCTTTGAAAAATACCGGGAGCAGTTCCCGGTTTTCAATTATGAATCCTACACCGTAACCGAAAATCCCGAGAGCGTTGAGGTGAGCTACGTCTTCACGATACCGGGTCTTGCCGAGTTCACGCCCTCATGGAGCTTCCCAAAGCCGCAAGGCATCAGCGTTTCCGGCGACCTCACCTTCGAGCGGCTTGCATTTTCCCTCGGTATGGCTGAGGCGGTAAGCTACTGGAAAGCCGTCTGTGCGCCAACTGTCCGCGTGAAATGCGGCGAGCTCACAGATGAACAGATAAAGTGGTGGAAAAAGCTATGGTTCCTCGGTCTCGGGGAGTTTTTCTACGTCAACCGCATAACCGCTGACCGCGAAAGCTTCGTTGACATCGTTCCGGAGGGAAAATTCACCTGTACCGCACCGGCTGAGCTTCCTGTCCCCGGAGGCTGCCTTGTGCCGGTAGGAGGCGGAAAGGACTCCGCCCTCACCCTCGAGACGTTGGTGAATGCCGGTATGGAATGCCGGTGCTACGCCATAAACAAGCGCTGCTCGATCACGGCTACTGTAACTACTGCCGGTCTCGCCGAGGATAGTCTCATCACCGCGAGCCGCCGCTTCGACCGCTCGCTCGTTGCCCTCAACAGCAAGGGCTTCCTCAACGGTCACACTCCGTTTTCGTCGATAGTTGCGTTTTCCGCGGAGATCACCGCCTACCTCAACCGGCTGAAATACATCGTCCTCTCCAACGAATCCAGCGCCAACGAGAGCACGGTCGCAGGTCAGGAGGTCAACCACCAGTACTCCAAAAGCTTTGAATTTGAGCGTGATTTTCACGAATATGAGGAGAAATTTCTCGGCACAGGCATATACTATTTCAGCTTCCTGCGACCGCTTGCGGAATTCCAGATCGCGAAAATGTTCGTGGCGCACAAAAAATACCTGCCCGTATTCAGGAGCTGCAACCTCGGAAGCAAGGTCTCGCCGGACATATGGTGCGGCGAATGCCCGAAGTGCCTGTTCGTCAGCCTGATACTTTCACCCTTTCTCACGCCGGACGAACTGACCGCGATTTTCGGCAGGGATATGCTCAATGAACCCGCAATGCTCGAATATTTCACCGAGCTCATCGGACAGTCCGAACACAAGCCCTTCGAGTGCGTCGGCAGCATCGACGAGGTCAATTTAGCGGTATCGCTTGCGATACGCAGGCTCGAGGGTGAGGGCTCGGAGCTGCCGCTGCTGTTCCGCGAGTACAAGCAGCGCGGACTTTACCGTCCGGAGGAGCTCGACCGTCTCAATGCGGAATGCTGCGGCTCGTTCAACGAGGAGAACCTCCTTCCCGCCGAATTCCGCGGAATACTAAAGAAAGAAATGGAGCGACTGCTTTGAGTGCTTTTTCAGAATATCTCAGTGACTACACCGCAGGCAAGACCGTCTGCATTCTCGGCTTCGGCAGGGAGGGCAGGTCTACCTACGCAAAATTAGTACAATATTGCTCTCCGGCTTCAGTTACAATCTGCGACCTAAATCCTGTTGACCGGGAGAAAAACGGTCTGCCGGAAAGTGTCCGCATCATCACCGGCGAGGGCTACCAATCCTGCCTTGACGACTTTGACATCGTCTTCAAAAGTCCCGGCATCGTCCTCGACAAGTCACCCTCTCAGCTCAGATGCGAGGTCACTTCCGAAACGCAGATATTCTTCACGGTCTACCGTGAACAGATAATCGGCATCACGGGAACCAAGGGCAAGAGTACTGTTACTTCCCTAATTTACCACATTCTGAGCCATTCCGGACTTGACGCTCACATTGCCGGCAACATCGGTATCCCCGTTTTCGAGATAGCCGACGCGATGAAACCGGACAGCATAGTTGTGTGCGAGCTCTCCTGTCACCAGCTCGAATACATGACCGTTTCACCGTCAACGGCAGTCTTTCTCAACCTCTACGAGGAGCACCTCGACCACTACGGCACAATGGAGAATTACTACAACGCTAAGAAAAACATCTACCTCCACCAGAAGCCGAACGATACCCTCATCATCAACTCCGCCATAAAACCGGACAATATTGCTCCCCGAATAGTTACCGTTTCCAACTCCGACCGCAGCGCCGATATCTTCATTGCGAACGGCACTGTCAAGGGCTTGCCGGACGGCGATTACGCTATCCCGACCGACCGCATAAAGCTGCTCGGCGTTCACAACCACTACAACATCGGCATCGCTTATGAGGTCTGCCGCAGATACGTCACCGGGACGCAGTTCACCGAGGGGCTTTGCAGCTTCTCACCGCTCGCCCACAGGCTCGAATTAATCGGTGTTTTCCGCGATATACGGTGGTATGACGACTCTATCTCGACCGCCTGTGCGACCGCCTGCGAGGCTGTGAAAAGCGTTCCCGACTGCGGAACTATCCTCATCGGCGGCATGGACAGGGGCATCGACTACGCGCCCCTTGTGGACTTCCTCAGCGGCGCTGATGTGCAGGTCATCTGCATGGAGACCTCCGGCAAGCGCGTCTATGATATGCTCGTTTCCGGCGGAAATTCCGCGCGTTTCCACTATGTCCCGCACCTTGCGGAGGCAGTATCGCTCGCCGCTGAGATAACTCCCTCCGGCAAGAGCTGCGTGCTCTCCCCTGCCGCGGCAAGCTACGGCATTTTCAAGAACTTCGAAGAGCGCGGCGACGCCTTTAAGGCTCTCGTCAAGGGGCTTGACGCCAACGCCTGAGCTTTTACAGACGGTCTCATTTCGAGTATCTGCGGCCGCAAAAGCAGCTCCGACCTGTCAGAAAATCTCACACTAAAATAAAAAGCAGGCACACTGAAACGGCTCTGTTAAGGGCTTTTCAGTGTGCCTTTCTGTATGTGGCATTGTTGAAACGGCTGGACGGTCCGCACTCAGCCGTTCACCTGTTGTCGATCTTTTCGGGGTAGAGATCGTGGTGCGAGAGCCTCTCCCACGCAAGCTGTTCCCACTTCGTACCGGGAATGCCGTAGTTGCAGTAAGGGTCGATCGAAAGACCGCCGCGGGGGAGGAATTTTCCCCATACCTCGATATATTTCGGATCCATGAGCTTTATGAGATCCTTCATGATGATGTTCACGCAGTCCTCATGGAAGTCGCCATGGTTACGGAAGCTGAACAGGTATAGCTTCAGCGATTTGCTCTCGACCATGCGTTCAGCCGGGATATAGGATATGTAGATCGTCGCAAAATCGGGCTGTCCGGTTATGGGACAGAGGCTCGTGAACTCGGGACAGTTGAACTTGACGAAGTAATCGTTGTCCGGGTGCTTGTTGGGGAAAGTCTCGAGCACGGACGGGTCGTAATCGTAGTTGTATTTCGTGTTCTGGTTTCCGAGGAGGGAAATGCTGCCCTTCTCGTTTTCGTTTCTGCCTGTCATCAGTGAACTCCTTTCGCAAGTGCAGGGTCATCAATGCCGTTTGCTCTGAATGCGGCAATGCGGTCGCGGCACGTTCCACACACGCCGCAGGGCTTATCTCCGCCCTCATAGCAGCTCCAGGTCAGCTCATAGGGAACGCCTATCTCCAGTCCCTTTGCGACCACCTGAGCCTTTGTCAGACCGATGAACGGCGCTTCCACGCGGAGCTGATTGCCGCTTCCGAGGTAAATGGCGGTGTTGATTGCATTGTTGAAATCGGCGCTGCAATCGGGATAGGCGTTTCCGGCAGCGTCGTCGCTGTGAGCGCCGTAGTAGATGACCTCGCAGCCGTTTGACAGCGCGATGCTTGCCGCGGACGACAGGAACAGACCGTTCCTGAACGGGACGTAGGTCGAGACCGGAGCACCGTCCGTTTTAGTGAGCTGCTCGGCGTAGCTTTCCTTCGGGATATCCTCGCTCGAACCTTTCAGGAGGGAGCAGTCGGAGTCCGCAAATATGAGCGCGAGGTCGAGTGTGCGGAGCTTCACGCCGTAATGTGCCGCGATCTTCTGCGCGGCTTCGAGCTCCTTGCTGTGCTTCTGACCGTAGTAGACCGAGAGCGCGAGGACTTCCTCAGCGCCGTATTTCTGAACGGCAAGTCCGAGACAGGTGGTGCTGTCAACGCCGCCGCTGAATAGAACGAGAGCCTTCATAGTTCCTCCTTACTTATCGAGGAGCCTGCGAAGCTCCGGATCAGTCTTGAATGCGCCGCGGTAGGTCGTGGTGACGGTACGCGCTGAGGCATTTCTGATGCCTCTTGCGGTCATGCAGCTGTGAGAGCCGCGGATAACAACGGCAACGTCGGGTGAACCGGCAGCCTCCGAGATTATCTCCGCGATATCACTGCCGAGACGTTCCTGCAATTGCAGCCTTTTTGCAGCCATGTCGCAGATACGCGCTATCTTGCTCAGACCAAGTACCCTTCCGCGCGGTATATAGGCAACATCGACCGTCATATCGTACATCAGCGCCATGTGGTGCTCGCAATAGCTGAAAACGGTGATGTCCTTCATGACAACAGCAGTGTCCTCGTCGGTAGCCTCGAACCTTTTGCCGAATTTCTGCGCTATCTCGTGGTTTGTGTAGCCGATGCCCTCAAAGACCTCCTGATACATACGCGCGACCCTCTGCGGAGTTTCGCGGAGCCCCTCGCGGTCAGGGTCTTCGCCGAGAGCAACGAGTATCCCTCTGATGTGTTCTTCAATTGCTTTAGTATCCATATTTATCCCTTTCATATATGCGGAAAACCGGGGCAAAACGCCGGAAAAGCGCTTCCACCCGCTTCTATTTATCGTGTTCTTTTGTCATACTCCGCGCTTGTCCGGAGCCCAGATGAACTTGTGGAGCTGCAATTGCAGCCGGACTCCGTTGAGGCGGTGATCCCTCATGAAATCGACTATCGCGGCAGGTTCTATGTCCCCGAATACCGGGCTGATGTAGACGCTGCACCGCTCAGTGAGACGGTACTCCGCGATGATCTCCGCCGCACGTTCGAGGTCACTGAGACTGCCCGAGACGAACTTCACCGTGTCCGTGGGACGGAGGTATCCGTAATTCTCCGTCAGCATATGCGATTCCATGCCGCTGCCGGGAAGCTTATAATCAAGCGTGAAAACCGGACGCTTGTCCCTGTCCGCAAGTCCGGCGATGCTGATGCTGCCGTTGGTCTCTATCTCGACCCTGTGACCGGACGCAATGAGCATATCCGTCAGCTCGGCGATGTCCTCCTGCAAAAGCGGTTCGCCGCCTGTGAGGGTTACGTTCACGATGCCGGTGCCGTTCACATAGTCCGCTATCTCAGCGGCAGTCATCATGTCCGCCGGGACGCTTTCAGCGTTCGCCCAGCGTGTGTCGCAGTAGGAGCAGTGCAGGTTGCACTTCCTGAACCTGATGAAAACGGCAAGCTCGCCTGCACGGGCAGCTTCACCGTTGATGCTGACGAATTTTTCGACCACCGGGAACATCATTCGTCCTCCTCATAGGTCGCGCAGTTCTTGGGCGTTTCGTAGACCGAAACGCTTGCGACCGGCAGCCCCTTTTCCCTGAATATGCCGAAAAAGTGCGCTGAGAAGTTCTCCGCTGTCGGACGGAAGGGTACAGGTATCAGCCGGAAATTTTCCTCGTTGAGAGCCGCAACGGTCGCGGGACGCAGCGAGCCTTCCTCATAGATGAGGGCGTGGTCGAACTCCTGAGCGAGAGCCCTGACCTCGTGCTTGATATCGCCGAAGTCGATGAGCATACCGCGGTGAGTGCCGTCCTCCTGAAGGGAAGCGCCGGAAAATTCAGCCTCGATCACCCAGTGATGGCCGTGGATATTGGCACATTTCCCCTCGTAACCGGCGAGGAAATGAGCGCTGTCGAAGGAGGCAGAGGTTTTTAGCTTGTACATAAGATCACTCCGAAAAAAAGGTGTACCCGCACAGAGGTACACCTTGATAAAGTCATAGCCTTAGCCGGTATCCCGGCAGGTGCCCGTAGTTTTGTTTAACGACAGGATGGTGCAAACGAACTGTCGGGAGATTGTCCGAGAATTATTATATCATTTCTGCGTTGATTTGTCAAGGCTTATTTCAGCCGGGAACAGGAACTCGCCGCAGGAGCGCTGCAGGTGCAGGACAATACTGCGTTTTCGCTGAAATAGGTTTGGCACAAGATCTGCAATAAATCACCGGCTGACCGTCCGTATTTTTAGTCTCATTTCCATAATGATCCCAGTTCTCCGTTTGGATCATGCAGTGTGCGGCACTGTAATTTGCCATATAATCTTCATAATAATCGTCACCATCGTCGTCGATAGAAAAGACGCAGTACAGAATTATGCCAAATATCAGCATGGATATGATTATGCCGGTTATAATTATGCCCTTCGCGATACCGTCATACTGCTTGCTCCCGCACTTGGGACACACAAGTTCCCCTACCCTTATGACGCTCTGGCACTTGGGACAGACCTTCAGCTCCTCAGTCGGTGAAAAGCCGCTGGGCTGTCCCCTGCTGTTATCCCGAGCCTCCGGCTGCAAGCTGCCGCAATGTGGACAGAATCTGGCATTCGCATATATCATTGCCGAACAATAGGCGCACATCTTTTTTCCGTTGTTATAATTCATATTATCCATAACAGCCTCACCTGTAGCTTCCGTTCGCGGACTTGAACGTCTTCTTTTCCTCGTACATAGCCTTGTCCGCACGTTTGAACACAAGCTCGAGCGTATTGTCGTCCGCAGCGAGCTCCGCGATACCGACCGCTGCCGAATACCTCAGCCACGGCTCCTGAGAGGTCTGTGCAAAGCTCTCCGCGAAAGCATTCCGCAGCTTTTCGACGTTCTCCGACCTTGTCTCGAAATCGGAACCCATGAGTATCGCAACAAATTCGTCGCCTCCTACGCGGAAGACCGGCGAATGCTTGAACGCCTCGCATATCATGTGGCAGCAGCCTCTTATGTAGATATCTCCGGATTTGTGACCGAATTCATCGTTTATCTGCTTGAGGTTGTTCATATCTATCATGACAAGAGCAATCTCGGTAAGACCGTCCGCTATCTCCCTGTTCAGCTCGGCGATCTTGTTATTGTAAGCCGCCTTGCTGCCGACACCGGTAAGAGCGTCCCTGTAAGCCTCCTGGCTGATCTGACCTATCTGCTCATCACGGACCTGTATCTCATGCTCTTCGTCCGTGACGTCACGGATACGGAGGTACGAACCGTTGTTTTTGCCGTTGCTGTCCTTAACCTTTTTTTCCTCCATAGTGTAGTAACGGACGTTCTCGCCCTCACCTACGGAAAGCTTGACGCTTTCCACGCTCTCGTCCATAGGCTCGCAGAACATACTGATGAGCTTCGGGGATATTTCCTCATAGTTCTTACCGGAGAAGTCCACGAGCTGACAGCCGCGTTCGTTAGCCCAGATACACTTGCCGTTCGGGTCGAATACATAGAAAGCGTCCGAAAGGTCGGAAACGATGTTTGAGAGCATACGGTCGAGCAGCTTCAGGGGTCTGTAGTATATCGCGAAATAGAATATGAGCAGTTCAAAGAAGCCGTAGCCGAATACCGGACGGTCATATGTGCTGTTGGTGGTGAGGTGATACGCCTGCATACCTGCCACTGCGATCATTGAGGCAAGAAGAACGGTGAACCTTGCGCGGTATATCCTCGGGGTCATAACAGATGCCAGAACTAAGATGAGTATGACGCAGAGCAGGATAAAGTAGTCCACAATGCGGTGAACGGTCTGACCGATGTGGGTGACGAGCTTGTAGTACGAATCGCCGTCCTCGCCTGCTTTCTCCAGCGTGAATGCGTGTCCGAAGAACGGGTTCAGGAGAAGCTGGAAGATGTCGGCACCGATAGAGATATACATAACGGTAGGCTTCTGCGTACCGTTACCGATGCCGGTGCAGTAATCATTAGTAAAGCTGACAAGAGCTATGAGCACAAGGTCGATGCCGATAAAGTATATGTAATGTCCCAACATCGTCATAAACCGGCTGTCGGTAAGAATGATGAGGAGGTTTCCGATAACGGGTATTATCAGCGAGCTCTCCAGCCAAGCTACCGCATGGCGGCTCGGCTTTGACGAACGCTTGGCAAGCAGTGTACAGCCAAGCATTACAATAATAAGAAGGATATATAGTACCGCATAGGTTATTTTCATTGGCTCACTTCCCTTATGATAAACGCAAGCGATTTATTTCCGTCAGTAAAATACCTTCCATTGATAACTTTACTATATTATAACACGTTTCGATAAGAATTTCAAGATGAATTATACAAAAAACGCAAATATTCTGTTAAAATTTAATTAAGCTCTGTAATTTGCGGGATAGCAGTCCGAGCGTCAGAACGCATAAGTATTAAAGGCAAAGTTTGTGTACTATGCCTATTGACATTATATATATATAATTAAAGAATAGGGATATTTTAATTAAAGGAGCGGTTTCTATGGGAAATAATGGAAATGTGATTTGCAGCTTGCGTTTTAAATGTAAGGTTACTTTATTCTGGATATTCTTTCAAAAATGTAAGCAAAAGGCGATCCGTTAATGGATCGCCTTTATTTTATGCTTCTATTTGCTTTGAAAGGAACTGCGCTGCCGCATTGATAAGGCTCTTCTGAAGATCAGTCACCTCCGCAGACTTGTCACTGCTGAGAAAAACCACAGCTCCGGAAACGTCCCCTGCTGTGATTATCGGCACTGCTGCTATCGCGGTACGGTTCACGCCCTCCGCCGGGAAGAAATTGTTGCAGCTTCCGTCCGGACAGTAATACTGTCCCCTGCTCTCCATGAGCTCCTCAAGCTGTCCGGTAACACGCCTCTCCGCAAATTCCCTGCGCGGTGCTCCCGATGAAGCCACAACGTGGTCCTTGTCAAATATAAGCACGGGACAGCCTGCAAGCTTCGTCATTATCTCTGCAACGCTGCCGGCGTTCTCGCTCATTTCGCCTATCGCTGAATACTTCCTGAATATGACCTCGCCCTCGCTGTTTGTGTATATCTCCAACGGGTCGCCCTCGCGGATGCGCATGGTGCGGCGGATCTCCTTTGGTATGACGACGCGTCCAAGGTCGTCGATACGTCTAACTATTCCTGTTGCTTTCATTTTATAACCTCCCAAAATCAGTTGACTTTGTGAGGTTAGTATTTCCGGTAATTTTTTTATTATGCGTGAAACTGGATATGGTTTTGTTATGTTATTTTCTTTTCAGCAATTATTAACCTCTCCGAATAACAACCTCGAAAAGCCGGACAGTGAATACAGCTCTGAATCAAAAAGACTCCCTGCACCCGCATAGAACGAATGCGTGAAATATTAACCGCTCTGATATATTCTGTATGTATCAACGCAGTATTCATTTGTTATCCTCCAGCTCCTTCACAGATCCATTCTGAAAGTCCAGTTTCTGATAGATTTTTCTTTGTATGCAAGCGTTTCTTCTTTAACAAGTGAGAAGCCGTTTTTAATATAAAAGCCAACGTTTTTCTCAGAATTGGTAGTTACAGTAATTAAATCTCCGCCATTGGATCTTACCAAAGGGATAAGGAAATCCTGTATCACACCTGTTCCGATTCCCCTGGTCTGATATTTCGGATCAACGGCCAGAAAATACAAATGCCAACGGGGTTTGGTAATGCTTTTAACAACAGTTTCCGTTTTATCTGACAGTTCCATATAATTTAGGGTGTCTATAAGCCCTATCCTCGCTATAACACCTGCCATTCCACTTACAGCAACCTTTCCGTCAGCAACACCTACATAACAGTCATACTTGCGGATAGTGGCTTTGAATATCCCTTTCATCAGAACCTCATAAAAACTGCGCAGCTTTATTTCTGACTTGAACCGGTCTTTAAAAACTCCCCAAAATAGAGGATAGTTAACAAAAGAATCTGTGAAAACCTTTAATGCCTCAGCTTCATACGAACTGTCATACTGTTTATACTCAACCTTATTCATATATGTTTACCATCCTTTCACTACCGGGAATCATACTTGCATCTATTTCATTGCTTTATCAGTATCGTAATTATAAGATTTTCCAAACGGCCATACCATCTTCGTCTCATGTATTACTGTGGTCATTAGTGCAATTAGTTTTTTGTTTCGTCTGCCTCCAGAATCAAACATATGCTTAATGGCATTGATAATACTCAGAATGTCTTTTTCCTTAACCTGCAAGGACTTATCGCATCAGCCGGACATACAAGCAGACACAAATGACATCCGACACATTTTTTACCGTTCAGCTTAGGTCTGCGGCCTTCAAATCTAATAGCCTGATGTCCGCCGTCACTGCAGGAGATAAAACATCTTCCGCAGCCGATACATTTTTCAGCATTGAATTCAGGGAAAAGTATCGTATTTCTTTCAAGGCCGTCTGTCGTATCACTTACCTTATCAAGTCCTGAGCCTATGAGTTCCTTTATTGATTTTATGCCTCTCTGAGTAAGATAATAGTTCAGTCCGCTTTTAAGCTCATCTATTATCCTGTACCCATACTGCATTACAGCAGTCGTTATCTGTACTGAACCCGCCCCGAGGAGAATGAATTCAAGAGCATCCTTCCATGTCTCTATACCGCCCATTCCGCTGATATGGCGTCCATTAAGACCGGGAGCGTGACCAAGTTCTGAGATAAATCGCAGCGCTATGGGCTTGACAGCATTTCCGCTGTAACCGCCAACAGCCGATTTCCCGTTTACATCAGGTGACGAAACATAGGTGACCGGATCGACCGAGGTGATACTCTTGATAGTATTGATTGCAGCTATTCCGTCCGCACCGCCGCGGAATGCCGCTTCAGCTGCCGGCAGCATACTTGCAACATTAGGCGTAAGCTTCGCTAATACAGGTACAGTGGTTTTCATTTTTGCTGCTCTTGTATATTTTTCCACAAGTTCAGGCACCTGTCCGATATCTGAGCCTAATTCTTCCTCCTGCATATTAGGACATGAAAAGTTGAGTTCAACAGCATCCGCACCGTTTTTCTCACATAATTCAGCAAGACTCATCCACTCCTCCTCATCCTGCCCCATTATCGATACCATAATGAATTTTGAAGGATAATCGCTCTTTAAACGTTTTATAACAGCCATATCTTCCTCAACAGTGTTGACAGAAAGCTGCTCGATATTCTTGAATCCTGCGAGCGTGCCATTATCGCTGGTAACTGCCGAAAAACGCGGTGAAGTCTCAAGTATATCCATCGAACAGACAGTTTTGTAGCACGCTCCTGCCCACCCTGCCTCAAAAGCTCTTGCACACATATCATAACCTGATGCAACTACTGATGACGACAGCAAAAACGGATTTTCAAGCGGGATACCACATATGTCACATTTCAGTGCATCTTCATTTTCCGGAAGCGTTGTTCCAGCCTGAGGGCGCACCTCATTAATCAGCCTGCTTATAAGTTCTCTGACAGGCACGTTCCCCCTTCTGACACACTGTTCCTCACATGGTGCATTGCAGTTAAAACAAGGTGTATTCTCAGGCAGCTTCAATGCCGCAGTGTTCTGATTATCAAACCAAACGCTTAACAAAGCTTTATCCGGTTCGAGCGCTTTACAGGCGCTGCTGCAAGGCGCATCATAACAGAGTATGCACGATATCATATCACTTCTTTTTAACATAATTATTCACCTCTGATCGATCATATATTTTATCATTTTTATTATATCATAATACAGTGAATATTTAATATATTTTTTATGAACGTTTTAAACGATTCGTTGATATGCAAATTGATTATCCCACTCGTATTAACACTTTATCTGCTGCCATCGAAAAAGTCCACATAAGATGTATTGAACTGGCAAGATATTTTTTTGAGTCGATAGCATTTTTGACAAGACTCTCGACCTCGTCCATGTTGATCATATCAGCAGATGTGAAGTCCGTCTTATCTGTATGAGCAAGTTCAGCGATCTTTTCGACAGTATCCCTAATCATATCATGGAACTTCAGTTCAGCTTCAGATGTCTTATAACGCTCATAGATAAGAGCTTCATCGGGAACGAACATAGAAAGATGGGGATAGTCAAAGCCTTCAGCTCCAATGAGCAGACCGTCATCGCCGTGCTCGTCAAGAAGCATTATACAGTGATATGCTTTCTCGTCCTCGAACATAAGGTCCTTGGTGGCGATTATATAAAAACTGCCTTTGTGGGAGTTTATTTATAATATTCAGCGTACCACTGAGCGAACTTTCGAAGACCTTCACGGATGCTGATTGTCGGTCTGAAACCATAGTCATCTTCCAACGCCTTGCTGTCTGCATAAGTCACAGGCACGTCACCAGGCTGCATTCCGACAAGCTCTCTGTGGTCTTCAAAGTCATAGTCAGCCGGAAGCACGCCTGCGTTCACAAGCTCCTCCTGTAATGTGCTGATATAGTCCAGCAGGTTATCTGGAGTACCGCCGCCGATGTTATACACTGCATAAGTCGGGAGCGGCAGTCCGTCCTCGCCGTTCTGTTTCTCCGGCGCACCCTGCATCACGCGGAACATGCCCTCGACGATATCATCGACATAAGTGAAGAGTGTTCGTAGCTGAGAAGTAGAACATATCCGGTCTTCCCGCAGGGCCGTATACTGTGAAGAAACGCAGGCCTGTGGACGGGATGTTGTAGAGCTTGGAATAGCTGTGTGCAAGTAGTTCATTGCTTTTCTTGGTTGCTTCATAGAGTGATACCGGATTGTCCACCTTATCCTCAACGGAGAAAGGAACCTTTTTGTTTCCGCCGTAAACGGAAGAACTACTTGCGTAGACTAGATGTTTTACAGGGTGACGACGACAGCATTCAAGAATATTATGATTCAGAGTGACAATAATAAAGCCGTGAAGTTAGCATATCAGTCTCTTCCTTCACGGCTTCACCATTCTTAAGCTATTCAATGGATTAGATTACTTTACTTATCCACTTTTCGTTTCAACTTCCAGTGTGTTTGTATCAGAATCAGGAGTGCTAGTCTCCTGTATGAAACAACTATATTCCCTATGGCATTCTTCATCTGTGACGCCTATGCGCTTAGTGATAGCACTGTAAGCTGCCTTGACTCTTTTATCCTTAGTTAGCGTTTCTCCCGTGAGCCTATTTTGGGTAATACCGATAAGGGACTGATACTTGTACTTATCGTTACTTTCGTTCCGGGAATATGTCAATACTATGTAGTGATTAATAGTCAGAAGTCAGAGACTGCTGCTGATTCTCAGTTTGAAGCGTGTATCCACTGTCACGGAGTCCTCATTCTTTTACCCATAAAGTATTTTTCCACCATTATATTGACCGCAGCGTGCAGATATGATATGATAAGAAACGGACTGTCAAAGCTCTGAATTGAAAGAATAATAACGCCTGAAAAAAATATTTTGGAAAATTCTCAAAAAAGTGTTACAACCTGAGTTCACTGTGCGTTTATATAAGTGAAGGACAGATCTGAACCTAAAAAACACGGGAGGTCGCGTATGACTGACAATGAGATACTGCATCTGTTGCGGGAAACACCGCAGCAGGGACAGCGCGCACTATTTGATAAATATTACAGTTATGTATATTCTGTTGTGAACAGGATAATAAGCGGGAACGGCAGTCCCGATGATGCAGAGGAATGCGTCGTAGACGTGTTCGCATCGGTCATGATGAAGCTTGTTCCGGACGATGACTGCTCATTGAAGTCGTACATCGGCACAGCTGCGAGGAATGCGGCTATCAGCATGAGACGCACACTGTCAGCCAGAACGGGCAGGAACATATCCGCAGATGATGAGAATATGGCAGAGATCGCAGATGATGAGGATATCGAAGAAAACACTGACAGATCCGAAACATCTGAACTGCTGCTGAAAAAGGTCTCAGAGCTCGGACCTCCTGATTCAATAATAATTATTCAGAAATACTACTACGATAAAAGCTCAAAGGAAATAGCCGGAATGGTAGGACTAAACGCAGCAGCAGTAAGGATGCGCTGCGGTAGAGCAATGAAAGGGCTGAAAAAGCTTCTTGAAGCTGACGGTATCACTCTGTAAAGGAGAGTAAATATGAATAATAATAAGAAAATAATAAGAACTCTCCGCAATGCGGACAAGGCTTCTGTCGAGAGGCTTATGGCGGAGGAAGCAAAGAAGAATGAGATATTTGCAAAGGCTCAGCAGAGAGCAAATATCGAACAATCCGAATACGCAGACAGCGTAAGCGGAGTTGAAAAGTACGATAGGAGAATTAGTATGACAAGAATAGCAAGCATAGCTGCAACAGCAGTACTTATAATGGGCTCTATCGGCGGAGTAGCATATATGATGAGAAATAACAATGACGATCCGGTGATCCCCGGATCGGTTGAACCGGCTACCACAGCAGAGACAAATACTGAGACATCATCAACAGTAGAGACAACTACTGAGACATCATCAACAGTCAGCACAGGAACAGACACAACAATTAACGATACATCAGAAACAACTGCCGCAGATTATACAGTCTCAGGAAAAGCTTCGCTGGAGTTCAGCGTTACAAAGGAAGAGCTCATAGAAAAGGTTATGTATAATAGCGTGAATTTTTTTGATAAGTTCTCGGCAGATTATACTGCCCAGATAAACGAGCGCCGTGAATTCCATACAGAGCCTGAGATTCTCACAGGTAAAATATATCTTGATGAGGTGGCTATGACAGCTTCAGCAACAGTTGAGCGATATGAAAATGAACAGCTTATCGGCAGGTCTCTCATAGCAATAATGGACAATTATTACTATGATGCTGAAGAATCATGGGTAGAAAAAGATTTTGTAAACGGCGGTTACAAATTCCTTGAAACTCCGGACAAATATTATTATATGAAAGACCAAAATACAAATAAGGTATTTATCACCCCTAGGGGCAGAACTATGAATATAGACGTTAATGCTCCCGAAAACTGGGACATAACAGGAGAAAGAACAGAAAACGGCAGAAAGATAATATCAATAAGCGGCGTTCAGAAAGGCGATAACAATTATGAGGGAGTTTATCGTGAGATTCCTTATTTCATGGAAGTCGACGCTGAAACAGGTATGACGCTCTCTTATGATGAGTACGACAGCGAAGGCAACATGACTTCTTCATATAAGATGACAAACTATAAGTTTGATGACGATGCCGTAGAATTCAGAACAGCTTCAGACATTATAAGCGAAATTGAAAACGGCGGATTCAGGAAAATGTAACATAACAATAGAGTCAATCCCAAATTTCGTGTAAACGTAAAATAGTGCAATAGAAAAGTGTATGATGAGACCGATTGTGAAAGCAGTCGGTCTTATCTGCATATATCACACACAAGCTCGGAAGTAAAGAGATGTCAAATAAAAATCACTGTACAAAAGCCGAGCCGCCCAGTGGGCGGCCAGCAATAATACAACTAAAAAATGATGTTCTTACCGACCAGCTCAATGGTATAGATGTCATCAAAAGGGATAGCTGTCTTTACGACCTTGAGTCTGCGGTATGGGGGATTGAGCTCAGTCACTACCCCTTCGATGTTTGTGTATCGCATAAGGTCGTGCCTGTAAAAAGACTCATACATATTCCTGCCGACCCACTCATAGTACCAGGAAGCAGGAATCACACAACGGCGAGTATGCCACGACTCTCGCCACAGGTTCTTTTGGTCGGCTGTCTCGATACGACAGTTGATGATGGGCTTAGAGGAAGCTTCGTTGGTGAATCCCCATACCATCGGGAACACACCTATGTTACCGCTTTTACCGGAAGCGATAACAGCTGCAACATCGGTCGGTCGGATGTCTCCAGTCATTGCTATGTTTCGGGACATTGTCACCATGATCTCATTCGCCAAAGGTGACTTTTGTGCTCTGGTGATATAGTTTTCGAGCGACTTATAATCAGCATAGAACCAGGTACACACGGCAGTCACCTCCAACTGTATTTGCCCTTATTATAGCACAGCTACTCAAAAAAGTAAATAGAATTCTACTACCGGAATAATCATCGTTTAACTAGTCAATATAATAGCAAACAGGCGGCTCGAAGGCCGCCTGTCGTTTTGTTTTTTATGCGAACGGGATTTCTGGTGTCACAGGATCATCGTTTGGCGTTCCATTGCCGCTCGTGGTGATCACATCTTCCGCTTCAAATTCGGAAATCTCCATTTCTGGGGTCACATACTCTTTCGTTATCATTCTTATTCTCCTTATGATTCATTAATAGGGTTTACGGCTTCACTGTAGGCATAGAGTGCCTTTAACAGATCATATAGTTCAGCATCATTCATACCACTCTTCAAGTAGTTATATACATAAGTCATGGCACTTACGGTTACCGAATATGAATTGTCAAAGGATACAGTATAATCCGTTTTCAGATTGCCTGCACCGATGTTCTCTATGTCAACATAATATTTACCTGTTGTGGAAGTTTCGTGAGGGATAAGCACTGTATCACCAAGCTTGATGGTATGTTCGGAAACATCTTCAGAAGAAGTAAAATACAGTCTGAATGCCGTGTTGGAATCAAGTACAAGTGCTGCACCCGTCAGTTTAATACCCTCGCTGCTGCCCGACTGCTTCAAAGCATACTTTTCAAACTGTGCTTGTGTAATTTCAGGCAGTTCGTCAGTGCCAGCCGGAACATCGGTATGATACTTCCACTTTGCCGAATAAGCAGCGTAAGTATACATAGCATTGATGATCTTTCTGTCGTTATCAGTTAATGAAGGATAGTTCTTTGAGCTTTCCACATAGTCATAGATGCTGTATGTCAGGACGTTGTTCTCGAACTTATCGCCGGATTCCTTATACATAGGCAATTCATCGCCGGTGGAGCTGGTAATCTTAAGGCTAACATCCCTGTCTGCAAAGATCGCTTTCAGCTTATAGGTGAGCTTGTATCTGCCCTTATCGTCCTTTGTAAGAGTGGAAAGTACAACCTCCTTTTCTCCCTCGGGACCGTTCATAACAACCTTTGCTCCTTCGTTTACTAAAACATCGGGAATGGTAAGATAGAAATTCAGTCCCAGTTCGCCGCCGAGGGTAATGCTGGAGGCATTGATGATGTTTCTTGCAGAAGCAAGCTCTGCCTTCACCTCAGTATTTCCTTCAACCGTCAGCGTATACACGCCATTATCATCGGGGAGCAGTTCTGTCTCGCCGTAACGGACATTGCTTGCCGTATAGCCGCTGGATACCTTGAACTGAACTGTTGCGCCATATTCAAACTGTTCCGCAGCATCTCCGACAAATTCCATATGCTCCGGCAATGTTACTGTGTAATGCTTCGCATTCTTTTCAAACACAGTCGTATACGTTGTATTCCCACCAACGAGAGGCAGTGCATCCGCGGCATATGTCTTCGTACCATCGTTCCAGCCTCTGAATGTGTAAGTATACTGAGCATCCTCCACCTTTGTGGGGAGGCTACCGTTATATGCAGGAGTATCACCATAGGAGAGCTGTGTATCGGTCTCAAGAACGGTACCATCCCAGTTTTTCCATGTAACTGTATACTTCGTAACAACGTCTTCCGGATTGTAATCTTCGTTGGTATGTATTCTGTATTTAGGCGGACATGCATTCTCCCCCTTGGGAAGGGCGTTCCACATTGCCTGAGTACCTTCGTAGTAGATATCCTTTACTGCACACCAGTCGAAAGCATTATCACCGATTCTCGTAATGCCTGCGCTGATCACCACGCTCGTGATGCTGTTCCTGATATCATACCACGGCATGTAGTGTGGATCGCTATAATCTTCCATATCACCCTCGCCGCTGATTGTCAATCTGCCTGTTGCGGTATCGAACGTCCATATTGCGTATTCTCCGCAAAAATCAATCGTGTGAATCTGGCATTTAGACGGATATGCTCCAAACGCTTGAGGAAAAGCGTTCCATTGCGCCGAAGTGCCTTCGTAGTAGATGTCCGTCAGATTCGTGCAGTATCCGAACGCATAATCTCCGATTCTCGTGATGTCTGATCCAATCTTCACACTCTTTATGCTGGCCCTGATATCATACCACGGCGCATATCTTAAATGTGCGTCATCGTAATCGTACATTTCGCCCTCGCCGCTGATCGTCAGGGTGCCTGTTTCAGCGTCAAAAGACCAATTCGCATCGTCACCGCCCCCTCCATAATGGATTCTAGGGTTTCCGGGAAGTCCCGGTTCTCCAAAAGAGAATTTGTTCCATTGTGTCCTTGTTCCTTCAAAGTAGATGTCTGTTAAAGTATAATAGTCCCAACGATAAAAGCTTCCGAATGATGTGATGTCCTTACCGATCACAAGTTTGTTCACAGTCAGATCATACCAAGGTGTAGTATATCTATCATAAGCATAAGTATCGCCCGAACCTTCGATTGTCAGTATGCCTGTATTTTCATCATAGTTCCAGTATGCGTTCTCACCGCACCATCCTGTGTTACCATAATGCATCGTACAGTTCTCCCGGAAAAAAAGCTCGTGTTAAAATTGACGATAAGCTCAACAGAGCCGGATGGTATGTTGTTGACAGGGGCGAGTATGTCACACAGACTACATCTGCTATCAGAGAAGCACTGGCTCAGGGTAACAAAGAGAGCGACTATCTGCTTTTCATTGATAATAAGGCTATACCTGTTCTGGAGGCTAAGAGAGCGGATAATCCTCTCGGAGAAGACGTTGAATCTCAGGCAGAGAATTATGCGCGTACTCCACTTTCATGGTACGGCTTATGGGAGAACGGCTTCATTCCACTTGTATATATGTCAAACGGTGAGAAAATACTGTTCAAGAATCTGCTATCCGGAGACGAGGACTACGTTGAGATCGATACCTTCCATACTCCCAAAGAGATGCTGCGCCTTATAAAACACTCTTCTGAGTACGGTGCTCTTCCTAAACTGGAGAAGCAGTCTCTCAGAGACTGTCAGTATAACGCTGAGATCAACTTTGAGAAGTCCATAAAGAACGGAAAGAAAAAGAATCTGGCGGTTCTCGCAACTCTGAGGGAAATACTTGGAGGGATAAGCCTGTGATAGATACAAAAGCGTTACGCAGCAGAGTTCTTGACCTTGCCATACAGGGAAAGCTGACCTTCACGCTGCGGAACGGCATGGAGATTGAAGTGTAAATATATAGTTTTAAGGGGCTGTGGCTGAGATGTGATGTTTCTCGGCTACAGACCTTATTTTTTGTTTTCAAAGCGTTGACTTTTGCCTTGAAATATGATAGAATGTAGTAAAATAGTATTATTGTATCCTGTTTAAGTACGTGAATATTTTTACGCTCATTTTTACAAAGGAGGTACGATTATGAAACGTTTTTCATCTAAGCTAAGTGCCGTGTTTCTGAGTGCGTGTATGCTGCTGCCTACGCTTTCAATTGGCTTTCCTATTAATTACGAGATCTCTGCTCTTGCTGCCGAAACAGAAGCAAACAGTATTTTGTTTAATAATGAAGACCAATTCTTCGTCTACGTGGGCACTTACAGCGGAGGAATCCCACAGTTCCGCTACCTGTATCCAACATCAGATGGAAGCTATGATGCTGACAAGGTTATATGGGAAAATGCACCGGCAGGTCTTGCCTATGGAGACATTTTCGTTGCTGATGGAGATGTCCCTATGACACAAGTGTATCCGGCAAAAGATGATCCTGCTAATGCTCGAGTTTACTATTATATGCTCGATGAAGGTGCAGAGTTGAATAGAGCTGGCAACTGCCCTGACCTTATGGAAAAGAAAGACATGAGCGTCACAAGCATAACCTATGATGGCTCATCACATTGGAGCATACGTTATATGGATGCTGCCGGCAAAGAATACTATTATGGATTAAGCACATTTGCCTCCTCGCTTGGTGTTAATCCTCTTGACTGCGAGGTTGGCGATGTTTATACCTATGCGTTATACAATGATCATATGGTAGTACCGCTTGCAAAACAGACCGGAACCATAACAGATACAATGACAGTCGAGGTTGTGGAGGTACACGATAAATATCTGCTTGTGAAACCTACCGACCGCCCGAACTCAAACGAACGCCTAACTTTATCAATGGAATACATTGACACCGGTGTTAATCCCAGCGTTGGCATGAAATATGAAGTGACCTATACAGACGGTATTCTTGAAACATATCCGGAACAGTTCGGAAATGTGCAGAAAGTCACTATGGTTTCTGATGAAAGTGAATTGATGCCAGGTCAAGTTAGAGTCACCCTTGTGGACTATGATACAGGTGAACCAATTATTCTCAAAGACGATTTTAAACCGTCTATATCAACGAGCATTGGTGTCAGCACTCCAGACGGTATGGCATACACGGGACCAATTCTCATGATGGAAACAAATCCTGCAATTGTTGATGACAATATAGCCAATTTCTTTGACGCAGACAGTTTCTCATTCGGATTAGACAGCTATTCTCTGCCGAAGGAATACTCATTACCCGATAATGCAGAGCGTGTCGGCTATTACAGCGGAACGATTCTCCCTGAAAACTCCATGACTGTGACACGGTACGATAATGGCTCTGCTGATGTTGTTTTCAAGCTGAAATTCACTCCCACAGGCGATGTGAACGATGACGGAGAATTCAATGTTTCTGATGTGGTACTGCTGCAAAAGTGGCTGCTTGCCGTTCCGGACACCCATCTTGCAAACTGGAAGGCAGTTGATTTCTGCAATGACAATAAGCTCAATGTGTTTGACCTGTGTCTGATGAAGCGAGAATTAATAGAAAGAATGGCTACACCCTATGTTGAACCAGATGAGTGCTTTGAATTCGGTGTGTCTTTTACTGTTCTGAAGGACGGGCTGAAGCTGTATGCCGGTCCTGCTGAAAGCTATGATGTCATCGCTTCCATTCCGGCAGATACACGCCTGATCGAAACCGGTGCGATGAACGGCAACAGCACATGGCTGTTTACCGAATACAACGGACAGTGTGGCTGGATCAACACGCTGGGAGCAGACGGCAAAATGGTGATCTATTTTGAAGAAGTTGCCAAAAAGCCTGTGATATATCTTTATCCGGAGCAGGAGACTGATGTTCATGTTGAGCTTGAACTGACTGAAGCTGAGTTATCGACAACCTATCCCAAGTATAATAATGGCTGGGATGTAACAGCATATCCTGACGGAAAAATCGTGAACAAGGCAGATGGTACACATCATAGATATCTGTTCTGGGATGCTGTAAACTGCCGTACACGCTTCGATATCTCAAAGGGCTTCTGCGTTGCAGGCAGTGATACAGAGAGTTTCCTCAAAGGAAAGCTCACATATATGGGGTTAACAGAAGATGAAATGAACGAGTTCATTGTATACTGGCTGCCGCTGATGGAGCATAATAAGTACAATCTCATTACTTTCCAGAGTGATGCATATACCGATTCTGCTAAACTGAACATATCGCCAACACCTGACAGTATTCTTCGTATATTCATGGTATATGTTCCATTGGATGACGCAATTGATATTGAACCTCAGCAGTTATCCACATTTGAACGAACAGGTTTTACCGTTGTTGAATGGGGCGGCAGCAATATACAATAATAGAAATCACATACGATAAACTGAAAAATCCATCCAAATTGATCAGTCCACTGTCAAGTGGACAGCGAAAAAATATTCTATGCAATGACCCAAAGCAGTCTGTGCAATTGTGCAGGCTGCTTTGTTGTTTGTAATCGTCAAGATTGTTCATTTATGGTGACTAAACTTGGCGGTGGGGGATTTGGTTGTATCAATAACACTGTGTGAAAAAAAGCCTCGGGAATTCATTATTTGTCCGCACCCTTTCTTTATAATAATATGTATTTCAGAATCTAAAATCTCAGCTATATACCGCCTGCTCCCCGATAACGGGGAGCAATTTATTGTAGGCGGTTTTAATATTGAATAAGTATTATACATTATTTCAGAAATTAGTCAACATCGTCAGTTGAAACATAGGAGCCAAGGTAGTAACGGGCTTCATCGCCGGTCTGTTCTTTTATATAGTTACAAAGATCTTTCATAAAACGATAAGTGATATTGAGTAGCTTGCCGTCAACAAGATTAACGGCGTTTACGACCATATGCATATGATATCGAGAGTCTCCACGCTTCTTGTAATGAATGCACCATAGTACCTGATACTGATCCTTGAAGCACACACGCATGACTACCCAGGGTGATGGCAAATTCAATTATAATAATCATCCTTTCGCCGGTATAGCCGGCGATACAAGCTTTTCATTTGCACATAACGGCGTACTCTGGAATGACAAAGAACTCCGCAAGGACAAGCTTATCCCTGATACCCATATCGAGACAGATAGCTATGCCGCTTGTCAGCTTATAGAATCACAGCAGAAGCTGGACTTTGACAGCCTCAAGTATATGGCTGTGACTGTTGAGGGTAGCTTCACCTTTTCAGTATTGGACGAGCATAATAACTTATACATTATAAAAGGGAGCAATCCAATGTGCCTGCTTCACTTTCCAGTGCTGGGACTGTATGTATATTCCTCCACAGAGTCGATAATGAAGAAGGCGCTGAAACAGGTTGGACTTCACAAGTTTGCTTCCGAGAAAGGTGATACAGTTGAGGGTGATATACTTCGTATAGATAAGAACGGTGAGATCACACGATCTGGGTTCCAACCTAAGATTTATCGTTCCAAGTATGGAAGCTGGTACGATTACGATGATTCTTCTTATTATAGTATGCATGAGGAGATACTGCTTGCATACTGCGGATAATAAATGATAAAAGGAGTAAAATGAGTATTCAGAACAAACAAACAGGTGGCCGGAGCCGCCTGTTCTGCTTGTTACACTGGTTCTGTTTCGTTGCCGCGGACAGTACTTGTTGTGATAACGTCATCAGTATCGAATTCGATTATCTCCATTTCGGGAGCTGTATATTTCTCCATTTTTTTACCTCCGATGCTTACTTCTCTTTCGGCTCATAAACTAAAGTATACTGTGTGAGATATCCTCCATCTCCTCCACCTCTCGCTGTTATTGTATCAGTAGCTGAATAAAACAAAAAATCCTCACAGTTTCGGCTGTGAGGATTTTTTGAAGTTAAATATCAAAAATAAAGCAACGGAACTTGACAAACAAGCTTATATTTGATACAATATAATTGCGAACAACACACAAGTTGAGGAGGCGGCATAATGGAATACAACTATAAAGAAGCAATGAAGCTTGAAAATCAGCTCTGTTTTCCGCTGTATGCGGCAGCAAGAACTGTAACTGGCTTATATACACCGTATCTGAAGAAACTGAACCTGACATACACCCAGTACATTGTCATGCTCGTTCTTTGGGAAAATGACGGCATTACTGTCGGAGAAATATGCAAAAAGCTCATGCTCGACAGCGGTACGCTCTCTCCGCTGCTGAAAAAAATGAGCAATCTCGGCTATCTCGAAAAACAGCACAGCAAGGACGACGAACGCGAAGTCCTAATCTATCTTACCGAACAGGGCAGAGCATTGCAGGAACAGGCAAAGGATATCCCTGTGAAGGTCGGAAAGTGTGTAAAACTCAGCCCTGAAAAGGCAAAGCAGCTTTATTCGCTGCTGTATGAATTACTGGAAGCAAACAACTGCTAAGTTGAAAGGAGTATTACTATGAAAAAAGTGTATGACTTTACTGCGAAAGACCGCGCAGGCAATGACGTAAGTCTCAGCGAATACGAGGGCAAGGTGCTGCTTATCGTGAATACAGCTACGGGATGCGGTTTTACTCCGCATTATGAGCCACTTGAAGCTATGTACAAGGAACTCCGTGACAAGGGCTTCGAGATTCTCGATTTCCCCTGCAATCAGTTTGCAAATCAGGCTCCCGGCAGCGAGGACGAGATTCATCAGTTCTGCAAGCTCAAATTCGGTACGGAGTTTCCACAGTTCGCAAAGATAGATGTTAACGGTGACAGTGCCGCCCCACTTTTTGCCTATCTTGCAACGGAAAAGCCCTTTGCAGGATTCGGCAAGGGTATAAAGAATGCAGCTCTCAACAAGTTTGCAAATATGAACAACAAGAAATTCGGAGATAAGGCTTATATCAAGTGGAACTTCACAAAATTCCTCATTGACAGAAGCGGTAAGGTCATCGCACGCTTTGAGCCAACAACTGATATGGCAGAGGTACGCAAGGCTGTTGAAGAATTGCTTGGGTGAGACTATGAACGAAAAATTTGACCTTCAGGAATATCTGACAAAGGGCGTTGAACGGATAGTCGGCGAAGCTGTCAGGGCAACGCTGAAGAATCCGAGGGAAAGCGCTTTTATGCTGAAATTTGCAGCAGCGAGCCGCAGTGCATCAAAACGCCGCAGAAAAGCTGAGGATAGCGGTGAGCATATCCCGCCTTTCCTTATCGCAAGTATCACAAGCAAGTGCAATCTCCATTGTGCAGGCTGTTATTCACGGTGCAATCATGCCACTGTTGATTCTGAGCCTGTCAAACAGCTCACAGACGAGGACTGGCTGAGGATATTCGACGAAGCGGACGATATGGGTATCAGCTTTATCCTTCTTGCAGGCGGTGAGCCTATGCTGCGGCGAGGCGTTATCGAAGCAGCCGGAAGAAAGCAGAATATCCTTTTCCCTGTTTTTACCAACGGCACCTTTATAGACGAACGCTATTTCGAGCTTTTCGACAAATGCCGCAACCTCATCCCTGTCATGAGCATTGAGGGTGACCGTAAGCAGACCGATTCACGGCGCGGTGAAGGTATCTACGATAAACTCATCTCCAATATGGACGAGTTCAGAAAACGCGGACTTGTTTACGGAGCGTCCGTAACGGTCACAACGCAGAACTATGAGGAAGTTACCTCTGATGCTTTTATAGACAGCCTTTCTGAAAAAAGCTGCAAAGCGGTCATATTCGTTGAGTACGTCCCCGTAACTGATGAAAGCCGCGAACTTGCTCCCGGAGATGTGCAGAGGGAATACCTGATGAACGAGATACAACGTCTGCGTGAAGAACGTCCCGAGATGGTTTATATCTCATTCCCGGGAGATGAAAAAAGTTCGGGAGGCTGTGTTGCAGCTGGTCGAGGTTTCTTCCATATCAACTCCCACGGCGGTGCTGAACCATGTCCGTTCTCGCCGTATTCTGATATCAATGTGAAGGATACATCCCTTCGTGAGGCTCTGCGATCTCCACTGTTTACAGCTCTCAGAAGCGGTGATATCCTGCTTGAGGATCACGACGGTGGCTGTGTTCTGTACGAAAAGAAAGCACAGGTAGAGGCACTTATAAATCTCTGAAAGGAAGTATAAATGGATATGCTTGAACTGATAAGATCACGCAGAAGCGTAAGAACATTTGACGGTACTCAGCTTGCTGATGATCATAAAGCAATGCTTGCAGAGTTTATCGGTAAGGTATTATGACTTTGCGTATAGGGTCCGATGCTCAGATCACCGACAATAATGTTAATGAACTAAAATGGCTGCCGAGGCAGCCATTTTTCATTATTCGTCGTCCAAAGGAATTTGTATGCGATCATATCATTGGATGTTGGTATATGTTCAAGCATGGCAACACGCACAAAGTAATTGCCACCAGTTTGTACATAGTGACAATTAGAATGTATCTTTCCTATACAATTATTACTTTAACTTGATTATGTGGTTCAGTTGTAGTATAATTATACACATATCAAAGTGTTGAATAGTTGCCGTAGATTGCTGAAATTTACGGCAGACTAGGGAGCTATCATGCAGTGAGTTGAACCGGTGACCGGATCCTCGTTCATACCGTATCTTGGAGCAAATACTCGTGAAACGCAGTCGTAGTCATGTCCTTTGGCAGTAACAGCAACACACGCTCCGTCCAGCTTTGAGATAAGCTCCATATCCGGTTGCAAGTCACGAACTTCGTTTTCATCACGCAGAACGAACAGTATGTCGCGGTCTTTGTATGCTGCCAGAGGAATAGTTCCGAGAGCTTCAATCATCATATCTGTTATCTCTATATGTTCCAGCTTATGTGCAGTGTAAATTGTTTCTAAGCAGTGTCAGTATGAGGTCAACTTCACACGCGCAGTTTTGACTGCATTTGCACAGGCTTACAATTTCAACGTTCAGAGATGGGATACTATCCGTTTAAATCTGTTTTGTACCTGGTGAGATAAGGCAAACTGAACGCAAATAGCATCGCGAACCTTGACATATCCGTGAAAATATGATAATATATGTGTATAATCATGTTTATGGTGGGGAGAGGCATGGTAGCAGCAGTATATTCAGTAAACTTATACGATATGACGGCTATCTGTGCCCTGTCTGATACTTCGTATGAAAATTATGCGCTTTTCAGGATAACCCTGTCCTGAAAACGCTTTTTTAATATGTTTAAAAGGAGATGGTTTTGGTGAAAAATAATGGACTGAAACGTACGCTTGCGGCAATATTGTCGTTGGTTATTGTGGGTGGAGCGTTGCCCGGTGTGGCTGGCAGCGGCATTTCCCCGGTGAAGACCTTGACCGCAAGTGCGGAAACGACCACACAGGAGGCGATCATTAATTTCGATTCGGCTACAAGTACGCTTACACTGGACGGCTGTATAACATATCGAGATCTGGAGGATTACAGATCAAACAAAAATGTTAAGCATATCACTTGTGAGTACGGAACAGTTTTTAAAGGCTGTGAAAGAATGTTCATAGGCGCGTTTGCCAGCGATTCAAATAAATGGGACTGGGAGAACGTTGAAACAATTGACCTTTCATATGCTTCTTTCCCCGAAGAAACAAGCATGTATTGTATGTTCAGTAATCTGCCTAAACTGACAACCGTTGATTTCAGCAGATGCAGTATGCCGCAAGTAACAAATATGAGATCTATGTTCAAGGGGTGCCCAATGCTCACGTCTGTAGATCTCAGCGATTGCAGCATGCCTAATGTCACTGATATATCGCATATGTTCGGAAACTGTCAATCGCTCACTTCTGTAGATTTCAGCAAAACAGACACGAGCAGCATTACAATTGCAGATTTCGCTTTCTATAAATGTAAAAGCCTGACATCATTGGACAACGTTAAATTTAATACAAGCAATTTAACTCAGGCAGAGGAGATGTTCTCGAACAGCGGACTTACTATTGCTGATCTGTCTGACTGGAACACCAAAAAGCTGAGGAACGCAGAATCCTTTTTCGAGCATTGCAATTCTCTTGGGTTTGTTTATTTAGGAGATTTCGGTAGTGATAACGTTCATATAAATAATATGTTCGTCGAATGCTCATCGTTGTGTCTGATAACTACCAAAAGGACTGATAGTTTTATTGATTTTGCGATGTCGAGACGCAAAGTTTTCTATAAATGTACATCGCTTGTTGGAGGTAACGGAACATCCTGCGACGGAGAGAACAATATAGGTGTTGAATATGCCTGTATTGATACCCCTGAGACACCGGGATACTTCACATATGAATGCTGTGATCTTGATTCAGAGGGTACCCTCACACTCAGCGGTCTTGTAAGCTGGCGCCGTCTGCTCTATTACAAGAACAGCTACTATAATTCCAAAATAAAGAAGATCGTCGCCGACGAAACGGCTATCCTTCCGGATGATTGCAGCGATCTGTTCAGCGGTTTTGAATATGTCAAGGAAATAGACCTCTCAGCAGTAAACTGTGACACCATAACAGATGTGTCAGGTATGTTCTATGGCTGCTCGTCATTAAAAACGATCGACATCAGCGGCATCGATCTGTCCGCTGTAGATACATCTGACAGCGCTTTTGCCTACTGCCCGGCACTTGAGACTATCTATGTTTCATCTGACAGCAATAGAAGCGACATGAGCCACAGTTCCGGAAGCTGTGTATTTGATAACTGTACCTCACTCGTGGGCGGTTCAGGAACTGCTTTTGTCAACGTTACTTCTGTTCGCTATGCCCACATTGACGGCGGTACATCAAACCCCGGTTACTTCTCAGTATATGTGGACGGTGTTAAGTATCAGGACGGCGTACTGACTATCAGCAAGCCTTTTGACAGATCTACCTTTTCCAACACAGAATATGTTGATGCCACAAAGATCATCGTCACTGCAGATGCAGTTCTTCCTGCTGAGTGCAGACGCCTGTTCAGTGATTTCAAAAATGTCACTGAGATCGACCTTACAAACGCTGATCTCAGCGTTGTAACTTCCATGAATTCTATGTTCAGCGGATGTTCAGCTCTTGAAAGTGTCAAATGGTGCAGCGGTTACAAGACAAGCAATGTAACTGATATGGCTTCAATGTTCTTCAACTGCAGGGCTCTTAAATCTCCCGGAATAAAAGGGCTCAATACCAGCAGAGTAACTGACATGAGCAATTTGTTCAACGGCTGTACAAGCCTTAAGAATCTGGATATTGGCGATAGTTTCGATACCTCAAGTGTTACAAATATGGCGTCGATGTTCAAGGGCTGCACGAGCCTTATCCGCCTTAACTTAGGCTCATTTGATACCAGCAATGTCACAAGCATGACAACGATGTTCCAGAACTGTTCGGCACTTACTATGTTCGACCTGAGTAACTTCAGCACAGGAAATGTAACATCAATGTTCGGTATGTTCAGCGGTTGTTCCTCTGCTAAAAGGATATATGTTGATGATGGCTGGGATACTTCCTCTGTCACAAGTGATTCGAACATGTTTTTCAATTGTTCAGCTCTCGAAGGAGGAAACGGCACTGTTTTCGACAGTGATTATATCGACAGAACCTACGCCTGCATCGACAGCGAAGATCAGCCCGGCTACTTCTCCTGGAAGACATGCGCTTATGATGCCAAGACTCAGACCCTTCACCTCCGTGGAGCAGTTAATTACGATGAGGTCAACAGCTACAGAGACGGTCACATTGAAATATTGAGTATCGTCGCAGATGAGGGTACTGTTCTTCCGGAAGACTGCTCATACCTTTTCGACAGCTTCAAAAGAGTATCTGACATTGACCTGAGCAATGCAGATACCTCTAATGTTAATAATATGCAGAATATGTTCTCCCAGGCTTATTCGCTGAGAAGCGTCACATTTGGCAGCGAATTCAATACCGGGAATGTAACCAGCATGAAGGAGATGTTCTGCGGCTGCTATGAGCTGGAAAGTCTTGACCTGAGCAATTTCAACACTGAAAATGTAACAGATATGTCACAGATGTTCTCCGATAGTATTAAGCTGCAAAGCCTTGACCTGAGCACGTTCAATACATCAAAGGTAACAGATATGAATGGAATGTTCAAAGAATGCTGGCATCTCGGGTCTCTTAAATTTGGAAGCAATTTCAAGACCGGCAATGTAACCGATATGAACGGAATGTTCTGTTACTGCACGGATCTGGAAAGCCTTGACCTGAGCAGCTTCGATACATCCAATGTTGAAGACATAGAGCAAATGTTTGCAAACTGTTCAAAGCTGAAAACTATATTTGCTTCCGGCAAATGGAACACATCTGATGTTAGAAGTGCCGATAATGTTTTCGTATCATGCACAAGCCTTGTCGGCGGTAACGGTACGGTCTTTGATGAGGATAATACAAGCGGTGCATATGCCGTGATTGACGGCAAGGACGGACTTCCCGGATATTTAACAGGGGATTGCTGTTCGTTCGATGAAGAGACAGGAACACTTACTCTTTCCGGAAACGTTACAGTTGCGCGAGTGCGTGAATATGCAGAAGATGAAAGAGTGAAGCACGTTTACGCAGAGCCGGGAACAGTGTTCCCCGAGGTGTGCAATAATCCCGATGAAAATGTGGGTATGTTTGAGAGCTTTACGGCTGAATCAATGGACCTTTCAAATGCGGACGTCTCAAAGGTAAAAAATACCCATCTGATGTTCTACGGCTGCCAAAAATTGGAGTCCATAAATATGTCCGGATGGGATACCTCAGGTATCACTGATATGAGTGCGATGTTTTCGGGCTGCAGCCTCATTGAAAAGCTCGATCTCAGCAGTTTCGATACAAGCAATGTCTTGTTTATCCAGGATATGTTTGGTTACTGTTTTCTTTTGAAAAACATCTACGTCAGCGACCTCTGGAACATGGATTCAGTATCGGACAGCAATAATATGTTTTTCTGTTGTAATAGCCTCATCGGCGGAAACGGTACGGTCTTTGACGAGAACAATATAAGCGGTGCATATGCCGTGATTGACGGCAAGAACGGACTTCCCGGATATTTAACTTTAAAGATAGATACAAAGATCATCGCACAGCCGGAGAATTACAGTGGAATAATCGGCAGCACGGCAGAGTTTAAAATCCAAGCGGAAGGCAATGAACTGACATATCAATGGCAGTACGATAACGGCTCAGGCTGGAAGGATTCCGGTATGACAGGAGCTAAGACATCAACTCTCAGCGTGCCTGTTACAGAAGCAAGAAACGGACAGAAGTACCGCTGC
>CACYSQ010000009.1 GCA_902777125.1 Ruminococcus flavefaciens | reverse complement strand
TTTGCGGATTTACCCAAGTGGTGAAGGGGCTCCCCTGCTAAGGGAGTAGGTCGGGAAACCGGCGCGAGAGTTCAAATCTCTCAATCCGCGCCAAGCCTCGCAGATATTATTCTGCGAGGTATTTTTGTTTTGTGCATATAAAAAGCGGCATGATACCATGCCGCTTGTTTTATCGCTTTTTATCGGGATTTTCCGAGTAATACCTCTCCTTGTCCCTGTACATATCTTCGTCCGCGAGGCGCATCGCCTTTCTTATATCGGAGCCTGAGTCTATATAGCAGCTCCCGACGGCGAAGCTCACTTCCTCACTGTCCAGAATGCTGCGTTTCAGCTCGGAGACCTTCTTCTCGAAATCCTCCTTTGTGCAGCCCTCGATTATCATCATGAACTCATCTCCTCCTGCACGGTAGACCTCGCCGCAGTCAAAGACCTCCTCCAGTATGATAGCCGCCTTTTTAAGAAGGATATCGCCGGCGTTGTGTCCGTGAATGTCATTGACGAGCTTCAATCCGTTGAGGTCGGCGAAAGCCACACCGAACGCCACATTCCTGAAAAGATCACCCGAAACGATGTCTATGACCCTGTTGTTCATAGCGTTGCGGTTCTTGACGCCGGTAAGGATATCGGTATAGCTGAGATGCTCGAGACGCTGAAGCATCTTGTAGCTTGCGATCTGTGATGAAAGGAAGAACGTCGTGAGTTCGAGCGTTTCCTTGATCCGCATTGTATTCCTTGTATCGAAGTTTGTCGCCCAGATGAAGCCGAGGATCTCCTCGTTATACCTCAGCGGGAACATAACTACGCTGTCAACTCCGGCTTCCTCGAGGGTCAGGTACCACGGATTATTGACCTCGCTTATGTATTTCATGTCCTTTTCGTCCTTGATGATGAGACAGTCGCTGTCCCCTATCGTATCGAGCCACGAAAGCACGATATCGTAGAAATTGACGAACTGAGTGACTGTTTTCAGCTTGCTGCCCTTCATGACGTTCTTTGCGAGTATCGAGAAGGTCCCGGTGCTGAAATCAACGAGCATTATGGTACAAACCTCAGCGTCGCAGATAAGACGGATATCGTGTATGACCTCCTCCATGGTCTTCTTGAAGTCCTTTGTTTCGTGCAGCTTAATGCAGGTGCGGAGGACGTCCTCGGAGTTGCTTGATGAATGTGTTGCTCTGAGATCTATATCGGCAAGATCGGTAGGCTTTACTGTAAATGTACAGTAGCAGACGCCGTCCTCTTCAATGCTTAACGGCATGACGTATGAGTTGAACCACATATCAGGAGAATTGATATGGAAATAGGTATGTATCGGCTCTTTTTTCACCGCCGATCGCCAGCAGACGTCTTCAAGGCTGATATCTTTCGGGAAATACTTGTCATACAGCTCTCCCGGGACAAAGGAGCTTCGGTTTCTTCCCCCGGAACCGCTGCTCAGCCGTTCTATGATATCTATGTATTTCTGATTTGCGGCAGCTATTCTTATATCACCGCAGCTCCCGTCAGGGTTTTTTCTGACCGAAAAGATGAGCGTTGTGGAATCAAAGCTGTCAGCCAGATTCTGAAGGTCCATAATGGCTCCTTTCTTATGAATAATTATGTCAACTATATTATACAGCATATTGATGAAAATGTCAATCCCATTTGTGCAAATAAACATAAAAAGTCCGGCAGAGCATAGTAAATGCTGCCGGACTTTTTTACGTTGTTTTTCAGAATACAGAAGTAATGCCTGATTTTACGCCCTGACTGAGCAGTGTCATGATAACGCCCGCAAGAAGTATGCCGAGAACGACGGCGATTATGCTCTTCTTGAAATCGAGGTCAAGGATACTCGCGGCTAAGGTACCGGTCCATGCGCCTGTTCCGGGAAGCGGTATGCCTACGAAGAGGAGAAGCGCTACATAAATGCCTCTGCCGGCTTTTTCCTGGAGCTTTTTTCCGCCTTTTTCGCCCTTTTCAAGGCACCAGGAGAAGAACTTTCCGGTGAATTTCTTGTCGCTGCCCCAGATGAGGATCTTTCTTGCGAAGAAGAATATGAACGGTACCGGTATCATGTTGCCTATCATGCAGACAATGAGACACCAGTGCCACGGGAGACCCATGCCTGTTCCGATCGGAACGCCGCCTCTGAGCTCGATAAGGGGTATCATGGAAACGAGAAATGCGATAATGTACTTTTTTAACATATGTATACTCACTTTCAAAGAAATCAAACATACATATTATCTCACATTTCCGTGATTAAGTCAAGCGTTTTTCGGATATTTTTCTTTATTCCCTGACAAGACGGTAGCTCATTACCTCGATACCGTCAGCAGTTTCCTTGATCTCTACCCACGGCGAAACTGCTTCGCCGAGAACTTCGCCCTTTGCGCCGGAATCGAAGTAAAGCTTGCCGTTTTCTTCCTTCCAAGCCTTTTCTTCAAGTATCATGGTATTGTCATCGTAGAGCTTGAACTCGCCGGAAGCGATAGCTTTTTCGACCTCCTCCTTCGGAGCGTTCGCCGGTATCGGGAACAGGAGAAGTGCCTTTCCGTCCTCGGTGAAGATATATTTGTACTGCAATGACTGCTTGACATAATCATCTGCTTTTTCATCAGCGAGTATATCGGTAGCCGTGCGCCATACAAGATTGAGTCCCTCGCTGCTGAAGACCTGTACCTCTGTGATTTTCCATTTTCCTAAGATGTTCATAATGATTTCCTCCTTATATCATGCTTTTGCGATCCTGTGCATATCCAGTATTATGTATTCCTCACCGTCGGTAACTATCTCGTTCCATTCGGTATTGCCGTTTTCCTCTGTGGCAATGAAGAACTTGCCGCCCTCCTCTTTCCACTGTGATGTATGAGCGACCGCGAGGGCAGTGTCATAGGCTTCTTCTGCCTCCTCGGCAGGTATGAGCTCCTTTGGCAGCAGAGTCAGAGCTCTGCCGTCCTCCTCGAATACATAAACTGTCCGCGCAAACACCTTCTGGAACGGCGTTATGCTGCCGTCCGCGAGAACGTCCGCGACCTTTCTCCATGTATACTTGAAGTCCTTGTCGAAGACCTTAGCCTCCGTTACGGACCATTTTCCGATAATGCCCATGTCTGCCTCCTTACGCCCAAGGATTAGCGCTTTCAGGCTGTCTGATATCGGCGAGAAGGAACTGCTCCCAGAGATACCATTTGCCGTCCTATGCAAGGCGGAGCTGAACGTATCTCGGACTGTCAGCGCCTCCCGATGTGATGAAGAGCTTTGCTAAATTCTGCTCCTCATAGCTGTAGGGATTTTCAAATACTTTTATAGTGTAGGGCTTCGAGGGCTGGTAATCATTGCCCGGAACAGCTCCTACAAAATAAGACCTCGGAACATAATCCTTGTCCATGAAACGGTCGCGGATAAACTGCTTGTCCTGACCGCTCAGCGGACGCGGTCCCCTGAGATAGTTGAGCATTTCATGGCAAAGCTCCTTGTCCTGCGGATAGAAGCAAAGTGCGAGAACAGTCATCGCAGCCGTGTCGAAGGGCGTTGAGAGCTGTGCCTGCGGGAGAGCCTTGAAGGCCTCGAGCGTTTCCGGAAGCTCATTGAAAACCACGTCAACGGTTTTGTTGGTCGATTTTTGCAGACCTCCGGACGCAGCACTGCTGACTGCTTTTTTCAGATTGTCAAATAGTCCCATATCATATACCTCCATGTTCTGCGGTAAAAAGACCGCCCTACTGGTAATTTTAACACAAAATCCATAATTTGTCAACAGTTTTTGTTGTGCAGTTAGAAATTGATAGAAGACAGCACAATTGTTTAATGACTTCTTAATAATTATGTGTTATAATAGCAAACGTACGGTTTTTTATTTACAAAAATAGTCCGGATATGACAGGACAAAACGACAGGAGGAATTGTAGTGCGCGTTTTTTTACGCTACATCACCAAGAATATGCTGGAGAAAAAAGGCAGATTTTTCCTGCTGATCTTTTCTATAACGATCAGTACAGCTCTGCTCGTATTCAGCATGGGTACGGTAGACGTCATTCTTGACGGCTATACCGATACGCTCAAAGCCGCTGCTGACGGAAAGGACGTCGGTCTGTACTCGAATACCGATGACCCGTTCTTCGACGAAAACGACTTTGATGCCGCAGGTCTCACTAACTTCGAGGGACGTCTTACAGTAACCGGTATCCTCAATGAGGACAACGAGATAACCTACATAGGCGTCAACGGCTTGAAGGACTGCAGCTATCATCTCACAGAGGGTTCTGTTCCGCAGGGTTCAGATGAAGCGGTATGCGTTATTTCAGACAGAATCGCAGATGACCGCGGTCTCAGTATAGGAAGCGTCCTCGAGCTCAACATCAACGGTGAGTCTCACCCGTTCACAGTCAAGGCTATAAGCGCTCCCAAGGGACTTTTCTACGGGGACGGAAAGCAGTCCTTCGATATCATTGTTCCCTATGAGCACATGAACAAGCTCCTCAATGCTGACGGAAAGTACAATCAGATGAGGGCTGAAACAAGCATTGATTCAGTCAAGGCTGCTAAAAAGTTCAACGACGTCAACGAGAATGTCTCGGCTACAAGCCTTACCGATCTTTCCGATGCAAAAACACAGGTCGCTTCGATACAGAGCCTTGTGTACATGATGTTCGCCATTGTCTGCGTTATATGCTGCATCATAATCCACGGTGCATTCAAACTCATCATCACAGAACGTCTTACAGTTATCGGTACATTCATGAGTCAGGGTGCTACCCGCAAAAAGATATCACATATCCTCCTCATGGAAGCGTTCATGTACGGTCTTGTTGCCTCAGTATTCGGTGTTGCACTCGGTGAAGCGATACTCTACTTCATTACACGAATGACCTCGCCTCTCAGGGATTACGGTATCTATATGCCGTTCCATGTAAGGGCTTCTCTCATTATCACAGGTATAATCTTCTCGATCGCGATATGCGTTTTCTCCGCATGGTCGCCTGTCGGAAAGATAAAGAAGCTCCCCGTCAAGGACGTTATCCTCAACAGAATGGAGACTTCTCACAAGAAGGGTATGCTCGTAACTATCATCGGCTGCGTACTCCTCGGCTTCTCACTTCTCGGTGCGTTCTCCAATGCCGAATGGACAGAGGGTCCCGTAAGCATAATTTTGATTGCTGCCGCTGTTCTCGGTGTGGGAATGGTGCTCAGAAAGTTCCTCAAGGGCGTTGCAGGCTGTCTCGCTAATATTTTCAGAAAGAAGACAGCTGCTTTTCTCGCTTTCAACAACATCAAAAGTGTAAAGCTCCTCAGAAGCAATATCACCCTCATGGTAATTGCTTTCTCGTCTATCCTCTGCATCGCGTCCGCAGGCTCATGCCTTACAAAGGTCGTTACAGCGGCATATGAGGATCTTGATTTCGACTATGAGGTCTACAACATCATCGACAGCCACTCCGAAAGGTCAACGACCGATATGCTCCTTGAAAAGCTCGGCGAACTGGACTGCATAAACGCAGATACCCTTCTCACCGATAATTTCTATCAGGTCAAGGTCAAGGATAAGCTCTTTATTGCTGAGGGTGCTGACCCGATGAAATACGCTGACTATAACAAGTACCTCAACCTCAAAAGCAAGGAGAATATCGAAGGTCTTGAAAAGCTCGCGGCTTCAACCGGAGATGAGGCTCTTGTTTCAAAACACGCCCTGAAATCCATCAAAAAGAAGGTCGGCGATACTATAACCATAAATGTGAACGGTAAAGATCAGGATATCAAGGTCATCGGCACATTCGACGCCAAGCTTTACAACAACGGTGATATCGTTTTCTTCAACGAACCGACTTTCAAAAGGGTTTTCCACACAACGGAGGCTTACAGTATTTCCTTTAAGGTAAACGGTGACTTAGAGACTGCCGAAGAGGAATTCAAGCCGCTTCTTGCCAAATACGGCGCTACATATCAGTCGTGGGAGGATATGCGCGATGAAAACGTCAGAGCAAACGCCCAGCTTATCACTCTCCTGAAAGTATTCGGCTACCTCGCACTAATAGTTGCCTCTATAGGTATACTCAATAACATCGCTATTTCGTTCCAGCAGAGAAGGAGAGAATTTGCGGTCATGGCTTCTCTCGGTCTTGACGCCAAGAGCCGAAAGAGACTTGTTTTCACGGAGAATATGTTCTGCGTTATCGTCAGCATCGCACTCTCTCTGCCCTATACCATGCTGCTCTGCCGTCTCTTTACAAAGGTGCTCATTCTTCTGAACATTCCGCTCGAAATGACGCTCGACTGGAAATCTGTTATCCCCTATTCGCTCGCTCTTGCATTCGTTATCTTCATCGCTTCTCTTTCGACAATGAAGAAGAGCAAGAAGCTCAGCGTTGTTCAGGAAATCAAATACGAATAATCTTCCGGAGGTATATATTATGAACGTTATAGAAGTTACTGGCATGAACAGATCCTTTGTGAACGGCAAGGAAACGGCCCACGTTCTCAAGGACATTAACCTTACTGTCGCTGAGGGCGAATTCGTCTCCATAATGGGACCCTCCGGCGGCGGAAAATCCACTCTCCTCTACCTGCTCGGCGGACTCGATATGCCGACCTCGGGCAAGGTCTGCATCAACGGCGTTGACCTCAGCACCCTCAAGGACAAGGAGCTCTGCAAGATGAGAAATCACGATATCGGCTTTGTTTTCCAGTTCTACAATCTCGTTCCAAATCTCAATGTTGAGGACAATATCTCTCTTCCACTCATGATAAGCGGAAAGTCAAGGTCCGAGTACAAGGAAAGACTTGACGAATGCCTCGATATCATCGGCATGAAGGATAAGCGCAAGCTCACTCCCCGTGAACTCTCCGGCGGTCAGCAGCAGAGAGTTGCTATCGCAAGATCACTAGTCTTTGACCCGAAAATACTCTTCCTCGATGAGCCTATCGGAAACCTCGATTCGCAGAACGGTCTCAGGATAATGGAGCTTTTCAGGGATATCAACAAGAAGTACAACAAGACTATCGTGCAGGTAACTCACTCCGAGGACGCTGCAAAGTATGGCACTAAACTCGTCAAACTCGTCGACGGTCAGATAATGTCCGTTACAGATATTGCATAAAAAATGGTATAAAAAATCCCGGAAGCTAAATAAACTTCCGGGATTTTCTTTTATATGCAAGATAATTATACCTGAGTATCGCACTTATTACACGCCGCTTTTATATCTCGTATTTTTTCATATCGAGGCGTTTCTCGAATTCGTCCACGGGCAGCGGGCAGTCAAACAGGAAGCCCTGTGCGAGCTCGCAGCTGTTCTCACGGAGAATGCCGAGCTGAGCCGTTGTCTCGACGCCCTCAACGATACATTCAAGTCCGAGCTCCTTAGCCATTGAGACAACGTGCTTGAACATAATGCTGCGGATATTGTCCGGACCTTCGCTGTCAAGCGGAAGGAATGAACGGTCAACTTTCAGGACGTTCCAAGGAATAACGCGGATAAGGTTCAGCGAGGAATAACCCATTCCGAAATCATCTACAGATGTACAGATGTTGTTATCCTGCAAGCCTCCTACGACACGGCGCAGATCACGGAATTCAACGTCAGTGGTCGTCTCAGTGAGCTCTATCTCGATATATTCATGCGGAACGTTATGACGGTCGATTATAGTCATTATCGTGTCAAGCAGCCTGTGATCCATCATATGTTTGCGCGAAAGGTTGATGGAAACGCGGATGGCTTTTCTGCCTTCATCGAGCCATCTGCGGATATCGCAGCACACAAGATCGAGCATATAGAAATCGAGTTTACAGATATCGCTCGTCTGCTCAAGTATCGGAATGAACTCCATCGGCGGGACTATTTTGCCGTCCCTGAACCACCGGCAAAGTGCCTCCGCACTGCATATCTCGCCGGTTATGATATTGACTTTCGGCTGATAGAAAACCCTGAATTCGCGGTTTTTGAGAGCCTCCGGGAATATCTGCTGGATCTTCATTGCCATGTTTTTTCTGCTGATCAGCTTATCGTCGTAGAAGATTATCTGCTCGTTGCCGCCGTTCTGGGCGATACGGTAGGCGTACATGATCTTGCCCATTATGTCGTTGGGGGTGTTGACCGCATAGCCCTCCGGGATAACAAAAACGCCGACGCTTGCTGTGAGCTTTACCTTAGTCCCGTCAGGACGGCAGACGACATCTGCCTCTGTAAGGTAATCGAGGAGCTCGTCCATAAGCTCTTTCCGGCATATGAACACAAATGAGTCACCGCCAAGCCTTGCGATCATACCGTCTTCACCGATACGTTCGGCAATGTGCGAATAGTGGTTCTTCAGCACGGTATCCCCTGCTTCGCGGCCGTATTCATCGTTTACAAGGGAGAAATGTCTGATGTTATAGTTCACGGCAACTGTGCCGTCAAGACCTCCGGGCTGACCGCACCAGAGCATATACCTGAAAAAGCTGCGTATATTGCGGTAGCCGGCGTCATCGTAGAATGCGAGCTGTTCAGCCATATCCTGAAGTCTGTTCCTGCTGATAAAGACGAGAGCTGTACGCATGGTCAGGTCTACCATGCCGAGCTCCTCCTCAGTCAGAGGCTCAACATCATCTGACATATAAACGGTCATGGTGGTCACGGACAGAAGACGCGTCACAAACCGGACGGTATGGACAGGTCTGCCCTCTTTTCCTGTATCGTAGCTTATCATGGTCTCACCTATACCGCGCTGCTCATCGGCAGGATTGCGGTAAAAATTGGTAATACCCTTTGAGAGACGGAACATGGCTGCTATTTCATTGAGTACGGCTTCGGTGCCGGGAATATCCGGCTTTGCGTTGACATTTGATGTCAGTGAAGCGAGCTGTTCATAAAGCTTGTAAAATTGCATATCTTTTTCATAGCTTTCAACCATTTCAACGTCATCTCCTTTCGTTCCGGGAAATGTTCCCGCAAATGTAAAGATAATATCCCTTATGCATATTATATCATGTATTTCGTTATATTTCAAGCAGAATTGTGCGAATTTTCAAATTAGTAACAAATTGTTTACAACTAACCGCTTGCAAGGCTATTCACCGATATAAATAAAACCGGGAACTTTAACAGTTATACTTATACGGAAGTATTATTAGAACTTACTGGGGAAAACCTTTCTGAGGAAAGGTTCTTCCCCAGACCCTTTTCCAAAGACTTTATTACGTTTTTTTCACAATGGTATAAAGTTCACGCGCAAAAAAATAATCCGGAAGCATTACAGCTTCCGGACATTTTTATACCATTGTGAAAAAAACTAAAGTAAGGCTTAGAATAGAGCTGAAAAGTTCCTTCATCAAAACGGCTTCCTCAATAATTCTGATAAAACTTCTATATGAGAATAACTGTTAAAGCTTCCGGTTTTATTATCTTTGAGAGATTTGGGAGCAACGCATTTATGTCTTACCGTAGACGTTGATACAAAGCGGCATTATGCTGCTCTTATTAAGTATATTCTTGAGACTGTAGCTCTTTACGTCGATCCAGTCGTTGCCGTCGGCGCTCACATAGCAGGTTCCAACCTTAGCGGGAACTGCGTTTGGCTTATCGTAGGCTCGTTCGCTGTCCTGCACGATAATGTAGTCCTTCTCGGGACTTTCGAGGTAGACGATTACTGTATATTCTTCGCCTTTTTTAACGTGCTTCGGCTCGGAGATTTCGACCATATGATAGCCGCAGGCTCCTTCAACGCCGTTAGAATCTGGAGCATCGTAATAGATGTTTTCATCTTCCTTGGTACTGATATAGACCCTGTACTTCATCTCATCGCAGACTGTGAAGAAGGAGACAGCAGTTATATCCATATCCTCCTCGGCTGTATAAATGCAGGCCTGGTAGACCTTATCCATAGGCTTGCCGTCTATAGCAGTATTTGAGTGAGCGTTGTAGTAGCTGTAATCCCAGCCGTAATACCAATAGCCCTGCTTAGTATCGCATATGTCGGCATCGGTAATATCAGCCGCGGCAAGCTCTGAATTCTTAAACATCTCGTCATAGTATGAGAGCCAGTAATAGCCGTAATCACCGGTGAAAACGCCCCAGCTGTTCTTGACGAGCCATGCGCCGTCACCGGGCGGAGGCGTCAGGAAATTATCCTTGGAATAGTTATCGTCCCAGCCGACCAGCAGCACGGAATGATTGAGAGCAAGCTTGTTTTTATTCGGGATATCGTTGACATACCATGCACCGTTGCGGCTATTGGTGTATTTCTGTTCGCCGTCGTCATAGTAAACTGAGCATATGAGCGCATATCCGTTATAGAGATAGCTCTTTGCCCTGTTTTTGACCTCCTCCTTGCTTCCCTCGGTGAGAAGGTAAACATCGGAAATAATGTATGCTGAATCCTTTTCGATGTTCTCATCGACATCATACTCCGATTCATCTTCGGGATAAGGGGCTTCGTCCTCATACACGACAGCGGAGAGAAGATTTGCAAGAGAAGCGATATCGTTAGTACGGTTCGCATTGTAATAGTTTTCCTTGAAGGACTTGAAGAAAGCCCATTCGGAGAGGTCAACGTCAATTCCCTGGGCACGGAGGCGGTTTTCAAAAATACCTATCCAAGAAAACGCAAAGCACGAGCCGTATGTACCCTGATCTTCGATGTGATTGCGGATAAGCTTGTCGTCAACGAGACTGTAGCTTTCCGGAAACTCATCACCTGGCAGAATGATGTGCTGAGGCTTTCCCGTAGTATCCTCAGTGGATTTTTCAGTTGCAGGTTCCGTCGTCACAGCCGCGGAAGTTTTTGACTTTTTGGTAGTGGTAGAGTCCTCCTGAACAAAGCCGCTGTCCTTTTTGCTGTCGGAGCTTTTGCTGGGCTTGAAATTGAGCAGAACAGTGAAAAGTGCGGCGAAAAGTATAACCGTTGCCACTGAAAGCAGCGGAACGAGAACAGATCTTTTCTTCCTGCTGGCAGCCGGTGAATACGGAACGTAATGCGGAGGCAAAGGATAGCCATTCGTCCTGTCCTGCGGCGGCTGAGCAAATGATGTTCCTGCCGGTCGGTACGGGGCAGTTGGCCGTTCCGTAGATGATGAATTCAGCGGCGGCGGAGTGTGAAAACGCTGCGGCTGTGCAGTCGGAGGAGCCGTCCGTTCCGTTGATGATGGATCAAGCGGCGGCGGAGTGTAAAAACGCTGCGGCTGTGCAGTCGGAGGAGCCGTCCGTTCCGTAGATGATGAATTCAGCGGCGGCGGAGTGTGAAAGCGCTGCGGCTGTGCTGTTGGCGGAGCCGTCCGTTCCGGCGGAGTACGATGCTCGATATACTGCTGAGGACGGGGCCTTGTCCGGACGAAACGCGCTTCAAACTGAGCCTTCGGACATGAGCATATCTTTCCGGCTTCGACCTTATTGCCGCAGTAGCCGCAGAAATAGCTATGAAATCCCGGAGCTTTCTCCGGATCGCCGGACGGCGTTTCACCGGTCTTGCTCCGGCAGCCGCAGACCTCGCCGTAAGATAATGTTCTTCCGCAATATCCGCAGAATGGCATACAATTCCCCCTTTAAAAAGATCAAATGCTGTTATCTAATATTATACATTTTTTTAGCAAAAATGTCAATAGTTGACGGAGAACTAATAATTTTTGGTTAAAGTTGCATTAACGGCTGAGGTGTGATATAATTATTGTACCGGATAATGTCCGGAAGCAAAAAACTGAGGTGATCTTATGGCTTTACTTGACATACAGGACCGCTTATACGGCGGATTATTCGGACTTCTCATAGGCGATGCACTTGGAGTTCCGTATGAATTCCATGCCGCAAAGGATATACCTCCGGCAGAGTTTATCGAAATGGAACCTCCGGAGGGCTTTAACAGGGCGCATCCTGGAGTTGAGCCCGGAACATGGTCCGATGACGGCGCACAGGCTCTTTGCCTGCTTGACAGTCTGATACTATGCGGAAAATTCGACCTGGACGATTTTTCACGCAGAATGCTCGGCTGGTACGAAAACGGTTTCTGGGCGGTCGGCAAAAATGTCTTCGACGTCGGGATACAGACCTCCATGGCACTCAATATGTACAAAAACGGCAGTAAGCCTGAGGAGTGCGGGAACGTCCGTCCTGACGGCAAGGGAAACGGTGCTCTGATGCGTGTACTTCCGCTTGCTCTGTGGCACAAAGGCACGGACGAGGAGCTCGTTCGTGATGCTCAAAAACAATGCCTTATCACTCATGCCAATATTACAAATCAAGTCTGCTGTGCTCTCTACTGCCTCATAGCAAGGGAGCTCATGAACGGCAATAGCTTTGACGTTTCGCTCGATTCAGCCGTTGCGAAGCTTCGTGCCGTGTACAAGGACAGGCCTGAATACTCGAATGGATTTGAGTTAAGCCTTAAACCCGAGGAGCCCGGCTTCTGGAAGGGCAGCGGCAGCGGATATGTTGTGGACAGTCTCAGAAGTGCGGTCATGATAATGCAGACCGCAGAAACATATGAGGAAGCTGTAAAGCGTTCGGTAGCCCTCGGGGACGATACCGACACAACAGCCTGCATAACCGGAGGACTTGCGGGCATAAAATTCGGCTATAACGGCATTCCGGAAAGGTGGAAAGCCCCCCTGCAAGACAGCATAAAAGCTGAGGGACTGGCTAAAAAGCTGGTATCATTCCGATGCGCTTAAATGGTATAAAACAGTCCGGAAGCGTAAAAACTTCCGGACTGTTTTTATCGCGTGATTATAACACGCAAAACTGAAATATGAGTACCGTGATAACACCGGAGCTTCATCATTTCCTTCTGCTGCTGAGGTAGTCAGTTATGCCGTAAAACAGCGTAAGTGCGACCTTGGTCTGGTATTCGTCGTTGTTGAGCAGCGCGGCTTCCTCCGGATTGGACATGAATCCGCACTCCGCCATAACTGTCGGATTTTCGCTGTAATAGCAGAGAAAAAGCTCCTTTCCGCATTGCTTTATCTCACGCTCGTTATCCGGCTGCAAAAGCTCGCGGAAGCTTCCTCTCAGCGACCTCGCAAATGCCTCGCTCGACGGATTTGTCGCAGAATAAAACATCTGCGCTCCCTTGTACTGCGGCTGTGTGAACTGGTTCTGATGAATGGAAAGGCACAGCGCATCGTCGTACTTGTTGAAGAGAGCGAGCCTGTTGTCCATATCCGAGCTTTTCTGATTTGCAAGCCCTTCGATACCGCTGTCGTGTATCGAAACATCGCTGTCCCTTGTCACCTCGACATCATAGCCGTTTATCGTAAGTATATCGCGGAGTTTTAGCATTATACTGAGGTTTATCCCCTTTTCGGGAACGCCGTCCGCTGAGCTGCAGCCTCCGTCAGCCCCGCCGTGTGACGCATCAACAAAAACATGGTTCGTAAAAAGGCTTTAAGATGACAAAATTGTAAGATAAGGATAATGAAATTGTCAGAAAAGTGTGCTATAATATAATCAAAGTAAAGGAGGACGTCATTATGGAACTGCTGAAAGTTGAAGATCTGTGTAAGATATACGGCAAAGGCGAGAACGAGGTCAGAGCCGTTGACGGCGTATCGTTCAGCGTACCCAAAGGACAAATGGTCGCAATCGTGGGAGCAAGCGGTTCAGGAAAATCCACCCTTTTGCATATGATTGGTGCTGTTGATCGTCCTACATCCGGAAAGATTTGGCTTGATGGTCAAGACGTTTTCAAACAGAACAACCGCGAACTTGCAATATTCCGAAGAAGGCAGGTAGGTCTCATCTATCAGTTCTACAATCTAATACCGGTCCTTACCGCCGAGGAGAACATCACCCTCCCCCTGCTCATGGACGGCAGAAAGCCTGATAAGGATCATTTAGAAAAAATACTTGATATGCTTGACATAAAAGATCGCAGGAACCATCTTCCGTCTCAGATGTCAGGAGGCCAACAGCAGAGGGTATCTATCGGCAGAGCTCTATTTACATCACCGCAGGTCATCCTCGCAGACGAACCTACCGGAAACCTTGACAGCAAGAACAGCGCTGAGATAATGGAACTGTTCCGCAGGTCTAACCGTGGGCTCAAACAGACTATACTTATCATCACTCATGACGAGAGCATCGCGGAACAGTGCGACCGCATCATCGTTCTGAGTGACGGTAAAATCATATCCGATGAAGAGAATTCTTCTTTCGAGGAGGCTGACGGCAATGCGATATGAAAATCTGCTCGCTTCCAGATACATAAAAGCTCAGAAACGTCAGTCCGTTTTTACAGTAATAAGCATAGCTTCTGCTATTGCAATAATGGCAATGATCTTTGTCCTGTACAATGTCTTTATGGACTGTTTCAGGAAGGCTGTGTACACAACTTCTCCATATCATCTTGTTCTGTACGAACTGACTGAAGAACAGGCAGAGCTCCTTGAGAATAAAAGCCACATAAAATCTGTCAGTACAGAAGTGGCAGAGAACGGCTCAACAACAGCCTATGTACTGTTCAGCAGCGACGTCGGTGACAGGGATCACTGGCTGCAATCTATTTTTATTAAAACAGACTATTGGAAGAATTACAGTCTTTACCACAAATGGAACGATACCCTTATGAAGCTTGACCGCATAGGTGACGGTGCTCAGCTCTGGAGACTTAGGATATTCTGCGTTTTCTTCATTTTTGCGGTCGTTTTCGCAGTTGCGTTGAGACTTATCGTTGATACAGCTTTTGAAATATCTTCAAAAGAACGTGTACGGCATTACGGCGTTCTGCAATCGATTGGCGCAACTCCTAAACAGATAGTGAAGATAATTACGTATGAAGGTATGCGGCTTTGCGTTATCGCTATCCCCTTTGGATTAGGTGCCGGAACTGGGCTTGCATATATAATGTACAAAGCACTTCTCTCAGCCGGACTTTCCGATGTAATTTACGGTATGACAAGCGACAATTTCAAGATGTCATTCTCAGTCGATCCGAAAATGCTTTTCGTTGCGGCAGCAGTAGGCACAGTATGGGTATTTCTTTCAGCTTACGGCGTGGGAATGCGAGTTATAAAAAAGTCTCCGATGGAGTCTATAACCTCCCGTTCAAATGATGTTAAAAGGGTAAAGAAACACACTCTTTCCGGTTTGCTTTTCGGCATATCAGGAAGCATAGCCTCCAGAAATGCAAGGCGTCAGAAAAAACGCTTTTTTATAACTGTTCTGACTCTGACTGTTTCAATAACTATGTTCTCGATATTTACAACGCTCACTAATACGATAGATCACGGTATATCGAACACTATAAGTGCCACTTATGCTGACATGGGAGATTTCAATATTAGTCTAACGAATGATACGGGTATTTCATATAGCGATACGGAAAAAAAGCTTGCCGGAAGCGGTTTGTTCAGAGACATACGCATAACAGCATATGCACCATTCTACACTGATCACCCCAATATCGGAGGTGGTGCAATATTTTATGTTAATGAGGAGCAGTACAAGGCTCTCGCTGGAGATGACCTGCCAGTCACCTATGAGGAGCTCGTAAGTACCGGCGGCTACATACTTAATGAAAGCTATTCCGATATACATTCAGTAATGGAGGACGATATCCTGAACGTCACCTGCGGCTATAACAAAACAGTAAACCCAAACTCCGGAACAGACGGTCAGACATCGAGCTATATTGATACTGAACTTCGCCCACATAAGCTGAAAATAATCGGTGAAGGTCCCTACCAAATGTTTGAACACGGCGGAATGCTTATCGGTGCACTGCCGACATACTGCGCTATCAGTGACGAATGGTTCGGTGATATCCATTATGCAGCAACGTGTACCCTTTGGTCTGCTCATGAAGACTCATACACCACTGCCGATCACGACAGGATACTTGACTTTTTCGACGATAATTCCGGAACAATGGAGCTTGAAGAAGATATTTACAGTGAAAAGCTGACTTCACACAATATCATATCGTCCATAAAATCGGGCGGAGTTATGATAAATTTCCTCATAGCACTTGCAGCTCTCATAAATCTGCTCAACATTATATCGACCGGTATCGCAAATCGCCGAAGCGAACTTGCTTCCTTGCAATGCGTAGGAATGACAGACAGACAGCTCTTCCGCATGACCATGATAGAGTGCTTGCAGTTCACCGCAACGGCAGCTATATTCTCAGCTGCGATATGCGGACTGATAATGTTCGGAACAGAAACTGTTCTGCCGAGGCTGCTTATAAATACATACGCCGATAATGATGAAGCTCTAAAAGAAACAATAAACAGTCTCATTCGCCTCGACCACATAACACCGTTCGTAAAGATTCTGATAGGCTCTGCTGCGGCATTTGCGGCTGGCTGTGCTGCTTCATTCGCAATGCTAAGGTCACAGAACACAGAAAGCCTTTCTGATCAGATAAGAGGCTCGGAAATGAAGCTCAGCATAAAAAAACACGCATAATAACAGGCGGACGGATCAAAGCCGTCCGCTTGCATTTATAATGATACTGTGCTATAATAAGCGTGACTGGAGGTGACGGCTATGCCGAAGATTTTGCTGATAGAGGACGATGAACAGCTCGCCGGTTTTCTGATGCATTTCCTCAATTCCGAGGGATATACCGTTTCGTATGCTGCCGGACAGCGAGACGGACTGCGCCTTTTTGAGGAGAATTCTTTCGACTGCGTTCTGCTCGATATCTCCCTCAAGGACGGCAACGGTTATTCCGTATGCGCGGCTATAAAAGCCGAGAACGATACACCTGTCATATTCATCACTGCATCTGCGGACGAAGCCTGCACTGTTGCCGGCTTTGAGATAGGTGCGGACGATTATATCGGCAAGCCTTTCGGTACGCGCGAGCTTCTTGCACGAATGAAAAATGTTATGCGCCGTCACAAAAAGACCTCCCCTGTTCTTCAGTGCGGAAATGTCACGATAGACCCTATCAAGGGCATCGTTTTCAAGAACGGCAGTGAGCTTACGCTTTCTGCTCTGGAATACCGTCTGCTCCTTGTGTTCTTCTCAAATAAAAATCAGATGCTCTCACGCGACCGGATAGCCGAGGAGCTATGGTCGCTGACGAAGGAATTCGTTTCCGATAATACCCTCAGTGTCTACATAAAGCGTCTGCGCGAAAAGATAGAGGACGACCCGAAGTCCCCTGAAATAATCGTTACCGTCAGAGGACTCGGCTACAAGGCGGTGGACAAATGAACGACAAGCTCCGCCGAATAATACACGTTTCCCTGACCGCTGCCGCTGCTGCCTTATGCTTACCTTTCAGTATCGTCTGTGCGGTCATCGTGACGGTATTCTCCGCTGTTCTTCTTGTAATTTACGAGGTCGATCTCCGTATGAGAAACAGGAACGTCATGAAGCTCTGCGACGATATCGACCGTATCCTCCGGGACAACGATACCGTTTCATTCGATGAATACAAAGAGGGTGAGCTCAGCGTTCTTTCTGCGGAGGTACACAAAATGACGATACGTCTCCGCGAACAGAATACGGCACTTCTGAAAGAAAAACAGTTCGCAAAGGAAGCGCTTGAAGACATTTCCCACCAGCTCAGGACGCCTCTGACGTCCGTTATGATGATACTCGGTCTCATGCGTTCACCCAAGCTTTCAGAAAGCGAACGCATGGAGTATATCCGTGAGCTCTATGAGCTGCTCGCCCGAATGAAATGGCTCATTGAGACTATGCTGAGCCTTTCGAGACTTGAAGCGGACGCTGTAAAGCTCGCGAGGGACGAGGTCTCCTGCCGTGAACTCATTGAACGTTCGGCAGAAACATTGTCCGTTACCGCAGAGCTAAAGGGAGTTGAGGTAAGGACTGATATCGAGGGCGAGCCGTTCTTTACAGGCGACCTGCACTACACATCGGAGGCTGTCGTCAATCTGCTGAAAAATGCCATTGAGCATACGCCTTCCGGAGGTACTGTCACGATAACTGCAAACGGCAGCAGCATCTCTGCGAATATCACTATCGCAGACACCGGAAACGGTATACCCGAAAATGAACTGCCGCATATTTTCGAGCGCTTCTACCGTTCCTCCGAATATACCAAAAACGGCTACGGCATAGGTCTTGCCTTTGCAAAAAAAGTCATTACCGAACAGAACGGTAGCCTGAAGGCTTCAAACAGAAAGCCCTGCGGTGCTCTTTTCAGTATAAAATTCTACAATTCAGCGATTTGAAAGCGATGTTCCCGTGCATCGCTTTTTTGTTTGCAGCGGGCTGATGTGCCTTGACAGACAGCGGCAACAGGAGTATAATGTATTATGGTATTTTATAACAGAAGGTGGATATATGAAAGAATACAAATACAAGGCATTCATCAGCTACAGACATCTTGAACCGGATATGCAGGCGGCAGAACGTCTCCAGAAGCTTCTTGAGAACTACAAGCCTCCGAAAAATCTGGTCAGCAAAAAGGAAAACTGGCGTATCTTCCGCGATGTTTCCGAATTGCAGTCGAGCAGCGATCTCAGTGAGGATATCCGCAATGCGATCGAGGATTCCGAATTCCTTATCGTGATATGCTCCCCTGCTTACAACGAATCAAAGTGGTGTATGCAGGAGCTTACGCGTTTCCGCGAGCTTCACAACGACACGAACGAGAACATCATAACCCTCCTCGTAAGCGGTGAGCCGGATCAGGCTTTCCCGGAGCTTCTGAGGTTCAGGGACGTTAAATCCGTGGACGAAAACGGCAGAGAGACCAGCGTAAAGGTCGAGGTAGAGCCTCTTGCTGCCAATATAAAGGCTGATACTCTCAAGGAATCCATGAAGAAGCTGAACACGGAGTACCTTCGTATCGCTGCACCGCTTATCGGCTGCGATTTCAATGACCTCTACCAGCGTGAAAAAAAGCGTGAGGCTCAGCGCAGAATGAGGATATTCGGCGGCGCGACCGGCGTTCTCTCAGTTATAACAGTTATAAGTGCGGTCTCAGCTATAACCATAAGCAAAAAGAACAGCGAGATCAAGGACAAGAACAGCAAGATCGAAGAACAGTACGGTCAGATCGAGGAGCAGTATGCTCAGATAGAAAAGCAGTACGGTGAGCTTCTGGTCGAAAATGCCGAACATCTTGCCGCTGAATCGGAGGTTCTTTACAGCTCCGGAAGCCTTATCCCTGCGATAAAAAAAGCAGTATCGGCACTTCCCTCAAAGGAGGGCGAAAAGCCCGTTATACCCGAGGCTGAATACGCACTTTCGCGCGAGATGAGCGCTTTCGAGCCTGACACCATGCTCCCACGCTATGCTCTGCGTCACGAATCGGCTATCGAGCAGCTCTCATATATGGGCGAAGGCAAAACTATCGTTTCCACTGACGCTTCCGGTATCTATTTCTGGAGAGCTGAAAACGGCTCGCTCATAAAGAAGATAACTCCCGCGGACGGTGAATTCGCTTCTGAAAAATACGGCAGCTCAAACGTGCTCAAGGCTTTCATTCAGCCGGATACCGACAAGACCGGAACCGTTCTCAGCTATATCGGTATTCCCGGTAAGGTCTCATACAATACCGGTATCATCTTCGATGCTATTTACACCGGTTATGCACACTCACTCTCCGATGACGAACCCGGTACAGGCGGCGATGTTTTTGTTTACAATTCCGACGGTACTGTATGGCGTCTCAGCGGTGAGACCGGTGATGTGATATGGAAAACTGAACCAAATGCGGAGTCCTTCGCTTGCAGGACGGTCATTGCTGATCCGGAGCATCTCCTCAGAGTTTACAACGACAGAAGGGCATTGTCCGACGGCAGCTATATCGCCGGCGACAAAACTATTATCGAGGTCATCGACAAGGAGACCGGAAAAATCAGCGGCGATGCGGATATAAGCGGTCTTAGCTCGACCATTTACAGCTTTGAGAGCGAGACAGAGATAAAACTGGTCAAGGACGGCATTCTCTACGTTTATAACCAGAATCCCGGCTCTGCGGACAATAACAAAATATTGGCATATGAGATAAAAGAGCATCAGGCTGTTCCCTGCGGCTCGCTTGAATTTGCGAAGCTTCAGAGCGGTGCTGTCAGAAAGGCCGGTATTTGGTCCGCAGACGACAGCATTATTGCTTCGTCCTGCGATGTTATTTCATCAGGCGGAAAAACCGTCATAACAAGGAACGAAAGCAAGCTCGGCGAACCGGTGTGGAGCACAAATATCGACGAAGTCGTCAGACCGGAGGATAAGATGTTCCTGTTCAAGGCGGCTGACATTGGAAGCGAAAACGATGTTCTCGCGGTAGTCGGCAAGCTCTACTTCTCCCTCATCGACTTCAAGACCGGCAAGGTCATCAAGACGATCGAGCCCTCCAGCAGGATAGTTGACATATCATTCAGCCAGTGGGGACTTATCATGTTCACTGTTGCTGACGGCGAAGAGTATGCAGTCAGCGTAAAATCGTATGTCAGCGATAAGCCCAAGTACAGCGCATATGTCATAAATCAATTCATTACACCTGTGGCGCTTTCAAGCTACAGCAGGGACAGGTATGTGACTGCCGAGGAATACTCCAATACTGCGTATATCCAGTTTATGAAGATCTCGCCGAGCTATACTCCCATTGATACCGGACTGAACCGTCCGACTGTCAGGGTAGCAGCTGTAAGCAGCGACGGCGTCTATGCTCTCGTTTCCGCTGATGAGTACCCCGAGGGCAGTGACAAGGCTGTTCAGCATATTTACATCTACAACACCGACAGCAGCTCGCTCACCGAAGTCGAAGCACTAAAGGGCTGTTCCTCTGACAGTGCCGCGTTTATGGAAGGCAACAAGATAGCGGCGAAGATAAGTGACTCCACAGGCAAGAAAAAAATTGTGATAATAGATGCAGCAGACGGTACTGTCAGCGACACTCAGAACACCGACAGTCTGACAGTTACCGGCATTAAATTCCTGCCTTGTGCAGACGGCGTTTGCTATGTTTCAAGCGGCGGAAAAGATATAATTAAGCTCAGTCCGGACGGCAGCGTTTCAAGCTGGAAGACGAACGAAAAATCCGCTGTCAACGGCATTTACGCAGTCATAGACGATAAGGCAGCCGTTTACGCTGAAAATTCCTCCGACAAGAAACGGTATATCGAGATCTGCGACTTCGGAAGCAATTCATTGCACGTAGACCGCGAGCTTCCCGAGGGCGTTGATGTGCTCTGTATCTCTGACCTCGGCAACGGCAGTGCTGTTGCACTTCTCAGCAGCCGTACCGCACTGATTTTTGATGCCGGCACCGGTGCTGTCAAAGCAGAGCTCAAGCTCAGCGGAGCAAGTCAGGAGCCCGTTTCAGCCGTATCTCTCGGCAACGGCAAATTCGCTGTTCTCTGCCGCGATTCCAAGCTCTATGAAGCGGACGAAAACGGTTTTACCGGCAATGTAACTGATCTCGGTGATACAGCTTCCGGCAATATCCGTATTTCCGAGGCGGACGGCTCATCGGCTGCACTTCTCCGCACATCGCCCTCCGCTGAGGATAACTGCGTTTTCGTTATCTGGAACGATCATCAGGCTTGGCTCATTGATACAGAGCAGTTCAAGGTGCGCTACCGCATCGACAGCTTTGCAGGTGCTCCCTCCGGCAAGGACATCGTGTTCGTTTACGACAGCAGCGAACGCAAAGCCGGCTTCTTCCCTGTATATACCGCACAGCAGCTCATGTCTGCCGCTAAGGACTATCTCTCTGACCTCGGCGAAAACGTGGAGGACATCAGATGAACAAAAAGAAACCGCACCGTTTTCTTCTGCTGCTTGCCGTTGCATCATTCCTGATTGCAACTGTTCAGGGTATAATCTATTACAGCGGCTATGACACGTTCTTCAAGACGCTGCTCGTTCTACAGAACAGCATCAACGCTTTCGGCTTCAAGGCAAGCATCACTATTAAGGACGTTGTTGCGTTCATCAACAAGGATCCGGGAACTTACAAGATCGCCGTCAGCTATGCCTACTGTATCGCGGTATTCACTGCTCCCTACTGCACGGTATCGTTCGTCTACAAATTCCTCGAACGTGTTCTCAGGCTGTTCATCGGCTTCAGACGCGGCAAGAACTGCGATCATATCCTTATCTTCGGCTATAACAATGACGTCCGCGCTATGCTGAAAAACCGTTCAGACAAAGGTGCAAAGACCTGCATACACATCATCACTGCGGAGGCTATGAGCCACGAGGAGGTCTACCGTCTCAATAAGAACGGCTGCATGGTGCATAACGCTGATCTTCTCAAAGCAGAGGCGGCTGAGATCGGCGAGATAATGTCAAAGTGCTGCGTGAGGCTTGCATCAAGCATAATCCTTTTCGAGGATTCCTCGATACGCAATTTCTCACTTCTACAGCTCTTCCGTCTCAGTGAGGACAACGGTTCCGGAAGCATTCAGCTAAGACACGGAACAAAGATATCCTGCCGCTGTGACGACGAGGGTATAAGCCGTCTGATCGCAGGCTACTACAACAAAACCGCCGGAAAAGAGGCTTGCTACGATCTTGAGCTCATTGATCTTGCCGAGATGCAGATACATAAGATGTACAGCGATGTTCCGCTGTATTCCGTTTATAAAGGTACTGACACTCCGCTGAAGGAGCAGACCGTTCACCTTTTTGTCGCAGGACTTGGCAGGCTCGGTCAGCAGGCGGTTCTTCAGGCTATGAACCTCGGAGTTCTTCACGAACAGAACCGCATTGTCATTGACGTTTTCGATTCGGATATGGACAATAAATTCCAGGTCTTCGCAAAACAGTTCAGCGAGGGTTCTTTCAGCTTCGGGAAAAATTCAATGACTCTCAGAAGCGATACCGCTGACGGAGAGCTGACGGTCAACTTCTTCAAGGCAAATGCAAAACACAGGGACTTCTACGACACCGTCCGCAGCAGAAACAGTGATCTTCCCTATACATACGCTGTTATCACCCTCGAAAACGTTGATCTTGCGGTAAGCTGTGCGATGCAGGTGAGCGAGATCTTCGCGTCCGGGCTCAGAGGAGTTCCCGTGCTCGTGCGTATGGATTCAGACAGGCGTCTCGCAGGCTATATCAGCTCGGACAGCGATGACCTCAGAGACATAAGGCTCATTGATGACAGAAGCGTTGTCATAACCCTTGAAATGATACTTAACCGCACTATCGACAGCCGTGCAAAGGAATACAATCACCTCTACAACAACATCGCTATTATTACCGGTGACGATTCCGGCAGTACAAGCAATTCCAACGCTGATCCCGAGAAGGAATGGAACAGCATAAGGCTCTTCCGTCGCTCGTCAAGCAAGGCTGCCGCTTATCACGATGAGGTCAAGGATATGCTGATACCGGCTCTCGCAAGGGAAAACGGAGTTCAGCTCGAAGCACAGCTTGAGCATCTTCTCGGTGAGAACGGTACGCTTATGAAGTACACCGGTAACGCATGGCGCATGAACGGCACCGAACTGGAGGTCATTGAAAAGCTGAAAAATGAGCCGTTCGCATATGAGCTCGCCGCTCTCGAACACCGCCGCTGGTGCTGTTATATGGCGTCTATCGGGTGGCAGTGCGGCAAGCGTGATGACCGTCTGAGGCACAATCCCTGCATGGTCACTCAGGAAAAGCTCATAGAGATAATGCCGGAGATGTGCAAATACGACCTCATGTCGCTCATGGCAAGATACCGCACTATGCGGAGTAAGTGAGGGTGCTATGGTAAAGGAAATAGTCAAGGACCGGGCATTCCTTAAACTGCCCTCCGAGCCCGCAGACAAGTCGGACAGGCAGACCGTCACCGACCTCTGCGACACTCTTGAAGCCAACAAGGCAAGATGTGTTGGCATGGCTGCCAACATGATAGGCGTAAGGAAAAGAATACTCGCGGCATACCTCTCTGGAAAGCTTGTGGTCATGATAAATCCGGTCATAACCGGAAGATCAGGCGAACCGGCAGAGGAAACGGAGAGCTGTCTTTCGCTTATCGGCTCTTCAAAAGCTCTCAGATATCCGATAATCTCGGTTGAATACCTCGACAGGAGCTTCAAACGTAAAAGAGCTATATACCGCGGCTTCGACGCTCAGATAATCCAGCATGAGACCGACCATTTCGAGGGGATCCTGATATGAAAAAATGCGTCCGTATGGGACACTTTTTTATATTTTCCAGTAGATATGTATTTCACGGTTGCCTTTATCGTCGGGCATTCCTATCTTAACGCAGTCTATGAATTCTTCTGCGATAGTACGGTCAAGCTTGTCGAAATGGGTGTACTGTTCGATGACAGTCCATTTTTCTTTATCGTCTTTGACACGCTGGCGGCATTCATTTATCTGAACGGCGATATCGTTGATCCGGATGCATATCGCCTGCTCCTCGTCTGTGAGCTTCTGCCTGAAAAGCTTATAGTCACCGTCTGAGATCAGCCCGTCGAGCTTATCTTTATACATATTCACAAGACGGTTTTGAGCCGAATTACGCTTCTCTTCAAGCTTTGAAAGCTCTGCCCCGAGCCTCATCAGCTGTTCGGTGCAGATATCACTTATTTCTATTTTGTCAGCCTGACAATACTTTTCAACGATACGGTTCAGTTCTTCGAGAATTTTCTTTTCGAGAACAAGTCCGCTCATATTCGTCTTGTTGGGACAGTTCATAGCGCCTGTTTTATAGGCAGCGCATTGAAGACTGTAGTACCTGACGGTCTTTGCCCTGTTGTAGTAGACATTCCGCTTCATCGGACTTCCGCAAAGTGCACATTTTACCTTGCCGGACAATGGCGAAAGCTCGTCCGAGCGCTTTCCTACCCTGCAATGACTGTTCAGCCGTTCCTGTGCTTGCTCCCATGTTCCGCGGTCTATTATCGCTTCATGTGTACCCGGTATGCGTACCCAGTCCGCCTTGCTGACCTTTTTACGGTGCTTGTTCTTGTAGCTGATGTGGTGCGATTTCCCTTGGACAAGAGTACCGGTATACATCTCGTTTGCGAGTATCCGTGCAACCGTTGACTGTGTCCACAGTCCCTTTGAACTGCTTGAATCAGCATTGCAGTTCACATACCTTGAACCCTGCTGACGTTTGTATTCCGCAGGACTTACTATACTGTCATCGTTGAGCTTCCTGACTATCGCACGGTAGCCTGAACCGTTAATGTACATACTGAATATCGTCCTCACGACAGCAGAAGCCTCCGCATCAACAACAAGGCGGTGCTTGTCATCTGGATCAATTCTGTAGCCGTAAGGCGCAAACGAACCGATAAACTGTCCCTGCTCCCTTTTAAATGCAAGGGTCCGGCGTATTTTTGAGGATATGTCCTTGACGTACATCTCGTTGTAGGCGCTTGTGAACAGCCGCATCGTGCCATAGCTTTCGCTGTCTGTATCAGCATTGTCAGCAACGCCGATGAACCTTATACCCCATTCGAGGAACTTATCGTTTATCAGCTGCTCGATAACTACCGTATCGCGCGAAAACCTCGACTGGTCCTTGCACAGCACTATGTCTATATTGCCGGCTTCACAGTCTTTCAGCAGTCTGTTGAAGCCGGGACGTTCACGGTCAATGCCGCTGTAACCGTCATCGACGTAAATGTCATAGACTTCCCAGTTACGCTCATTGCAGTAATTACGCAGCATTTCTTTTTGGTTCTGTATGCTTGCACTCGGATTACTCCCTGTCTTGTCCTTGTCCTCGATTGAAAGGCGGCAGTATATCCCAACCATTGGCATTGACCTTACCTCCTGCTATTCACTTATTCTTTAGCGTTCAGCCTGCTTTCTTCACCTGCCGGTCCACCAGCTTGCTGATCTTTTCTGTCACAGCCTTTTTCAGCTTCTCGCTGTCGGCTGACCTGAAACTGTTTTTAGCGTGTACAGTCTTCTTCATTGCGATCACTTCCTTCCCTAAATGGTATGCTGTGCTGTCCTTGAATATGTTTCTGTACGCAGCCTTATGAAGCTGTTTTTTTGTGGATTTGCAGATACTGTACTATTATAATCCACGGCTGTCTGTTTATTGAAAATGTCAAATGCAAGCCGCAATTCTTTGAAAGTATTTCCGGAAACGTACTTGAAAAAATGCGTAAAATCTGATATTATATTTATTGAAGGAAATTTTGGCTGTGACCCCGGTTTCAGGGACAAAGCTACGCATACTATAAATAATATGGGGGTGAGAATCGTGGATCCCGATGCAAAACAACTCATATCAAAGGTCTATGCGGCCAAGGAGGACAGCCGTGCAGCTGACGAGCTTATCGAAGCCTATATGCCCTTTATCCGCTCAGAGACCTCAAAATTTATAAACAGAGCCCCTGATGACAGCGATGATGAGCTGAGCATAGCCATGTTCGCTTTTTACGAGGCCATAAAAAAGTATTCAAGAATACGCGGATCATTTCTTAAATTCGCCGCTCTATACATAAAAAACAGACTTATCGACAACTTCCGGAGAGAAAAACGCAGTAAGGGCACGCTCTCTCTTGACCAGACCGATGAAGATGACAACAGTCTCATTGACTCCGTTGCTGATACAAACGACGATTATGCCGAAGCTGAGCTTCGTGAGGCTACCAAGCACGAAATAGCTGAGCTTTCTGCACAGATGAACGATTTCGGCGTTTCCATGAGCGATGTTGCAGAGAATTCTCCGCAGCAGCATCGTACCTTGAAGATATGTCAGAAGGCTGTTTGCTATGCGAGGAAAAATCCCGAGCTTCTTGCGGATTTCCTCCGGACAAAAAAGGTCCCGATAGCAAAGCTTGCCGAGGGCGCTGAGGTCGAACGTAAAACACTTGAAAGACACAGGCGCTATCTTGTTGCGGTACTGCTTATATGCACAAACGGCTACGAGATAATGCGCGGACACATAATGCAGGTATTGAAAGGCGGTGAATGACAGTGAAATATATCGTTATGGAATGTCATAAGGGCTATGCTGTGCTTATGGACGAGGATTCCGCTTTTGTAAAAGCAGCCAATCTCGGGTACGAGGTCGGTCAGACGGTGACCGATCCGGTCCTCATGGAAAACGAGAAACATGAGACTAAAAGGAGGAGCCGCATCGTCATGAGCCTTGCTGCTGCGGCAGCCTGTCTCGCGATAACCTGCGGTGTGGGCTATCACTATTACTCCGTCAACTATAAGACGCATTCGACTGTCATCATATCTTCAAATGCCGGAGTGAAAATGTACCTCAACAAAAAGGACAAGGTAATAAAACTCGAGAGTATCAGTCCAGAGGGCGAGTCGATACTGAGCGAATACAGCGGCAAGGGCAAGGACATGAACTCCGCTATCAATGACATAGTCGGGATAGGCATTTCCAAGGGCTATATCTCCGACGGCGATACCGTTGAGGTATTCGTTCCGGACAGCGAGAGCGATAATTCCCGTAAAGAGATCGAGGAGGATCTCGCAGGAATGAGCGTTAAGGCTGATATCCAGCCGATCGACAATTACGCCGGAAAGCCTGTGGCAGACCCTGTGCCGCCTACTGCACCTGAGCCTCCTAAGCCTCCGGAGGGCGACAAGCCCGAGCCTCCGCATCATGACAAGGAAGCCGTTCCGACTGTTCCCGAGCCTCCTTCTGAACCGGCAGAGCATAAGCCTCCGGAGCCCCCTCAGCCTCCCACGGAAAAGGACGGTCAGAAGCCTGAACCGCCAAGCACTCCCCTTCCCCCTGAGGGTGAAGCTCACCATGACGGACCCGCAGTTAAGCCTCCGGAAGCACCTGTCTCTCCGGACGCAAAGCTCCCCCATGAGAATACTCACGCTCCAAATATGCAGACAGCCTGCATTCCGGAGCTGCCCGACAAGACAGCGCCGTAAATTCTCCATAAATCTTCCTTAGAAAAGCGCCCATAACGGGCGCTTTTCGCTTGCAGGGGCCAGATCGCTCCTCTTTTTACAGCTTAAAGTTCGCTGATATTATTGTTAAGTCTTTGAATTATTATAATTAACATTTTGTCTATTGTCTTTATTGTTCTGATGCTGTATAATTATCATTAGATAATTATGTCGTTACAGCACGTTTATTATACCAGCTATTCCAATTCAGCAAAGAGGAGGATTTTTCATGGATTATCAGTCATGGATAGAAGGCATCGACGGACTTGCCAGTTTATATTCATTCGACATTCTCCCAGACGGCAGCTTCAGCGAGATACGTCTTATGGCGGTCAACAGTCAGAATGAGGGTATGCTCCATTTCAGCCCTGACGCCCCCGAATTCTATCCCGGTATCCCCTACAGGAATTACTGGATGGATCTCAATTTCGAGAGGTATCTCTATGAGAGCGGAAACAGAAAAAATCACTGTATTCCTATGTGAATGCCCGTGGTTTCTGGCTCAAGGGCTTCTATATCCCCGTCACCAATATGGATACAGATCCCGCTGAGGACGGCACAAAGACTGTTCACGTTCTATATATCCTTGAATATGCCGATGATATCGAAACGGATTCGATGTCCCAGCATTCAGCAGACGTTGCAACGGCAGTTACTAATATCAGCATAAAGCTTCATGAGGTACAGGACTTTGAACAGGCTATGGCGGCAACTGCTGCTGAAATAAAGAAAATATGCGCTGCAAACAACTGCTCGATCTACACAGTTGACAATACGAGCCAGGATTGCTGCTTCATAAACGCTGAAGGAGTTCAGCAAAAAACACTTTTTGATATTGCGGCAGAAATGGGCTGCTCGCCCTTTGAAGTTGCGATGCGCTGGGAAAAGGTCCTTGCAATGAGCGATTGTCTCCTCCTCGAAAACCTCGGAGTTATCGAAGAACGCGATCCTCAGTGGTACAATTCCCTCATCAAGCATCATGTCGAAAACATCATTCTCTACGAAATACGCTGCAAGCAGTCTCTTGTAGGCTTTATCTGGGTCGCGAATTTCGATACTTCAAAGCTTATGCAGCTCAAAAAGACGCTTGAACTCTGTTCGTTCCTCCTTGCAGCGGTCATTCAAAATCATCAGCTCATTTCCCGTCTTGAATTCGAGAGCACGGTCGACCGTTTAACTAAGGTCAACAACAGAAACGCCATGAATGAGCGCGTAGAACAGCTTGCTTCCGGCAAAGCAAATGAACATAGTTCGCTCGGTGTTGTCTTCGCCGACCTGAACGGTCTGAAGAACGTAAATGACAGCAAGGGTCACGATGCAGGTGACAAGCTCCTTTCGAGAGCGGCATCTCTGCTGAAGATAGCTTTCGGAGATGAAGAGATATACCGTGCAGGCGGCGATGAATTTGTGGTCTTCTGCCTCAATACCCCTGAGGACAGGTTCAATGAGAAGATAGCTCAGCTCCGCGGACTTGCGGATAACACATCTGACGTCAGCTTTGCTGTCGGCAGCTTCTACTGTACCGGCGATTACGATATCCGTAATGCAATGCAGACTGCTGACGAACGAATGTACAAGGACAAGAAAGAATTCTACCGTCTGCACCCCGAAAAGGACAGGCGCATTCGCAGCAGGAACTGGTCCCGTTTATCATGAAAAAGTCCAGTCATAACCGTGGTATACAAAAAACCGGAAGTTAAAAGCTTCCGGACTTTTTTTATAGAATTGCGGGTTTATTCTGCCTCTTAGCGGCCGATTTCTACTTTTCGTAATTTTTCTGAAAAAATTTCCAAAACTACCCCGTTTTTAAAAAAGCTCCTCCGTAATCTATTATCAGAACGCGGAAAGCGCTCCACGAAAAATTTATTAAAAAGGAGTTTTTTAAAATGAAAAGCAGAAAACAGATCATCGCAGCAATTTCAGCAGTATCACTTCTTTCCGTTGCTACTGGTATAAGCGCATTCGCAGGCACTCAGTCAGCAAGCGAAGAAAAGTCCGAGAAGACCACTACTGTTGAAGAAGTAACAACTACTGATGAAGCAGCAGAAGAAGAAACTGCCGCTGAAACTGAGGAAGCAGCTTCCGAGACAGAGGAGGCTCCCGAAGCTCCTGAAGCTCCTGAAGCACCCGTTGCACCTGAGGCTCCTGTTGCTCCCGAGGCACCCGAAGCTCCCAAGGCTCCCGCACATATCGGCGTTAAGGAAGTAAAGAAGCAGATCCTCGAGAGCTTTGATTTCGAGAACCTCGATTTTGCAGACGATGAGCAGAAGGCTATCTGGTTTGAGTATTGCATCAATGAGCTCGATATTAACGACCTCAAGAAGCCTGAACTGCCCGTTCCTCCGGTAGTTGACGATGCTGACAAGCCCGAGCCGCCTGCTGCTCCCGTGCTTGACGACACTGACAAGCCTGAGCCGCCTGTAGCTCCCGAGCTTGACGACACTGACAAGCCCGAGCCGCCTGCACCTCCGGTAATCGACGATGCAAACAAGCCCGAGCCGCCTGCACCTCCGGTAGTTGACGACACAAACAAGCCCGAGCCGCCCGCACCTCCGGTAATCGACGATGCAAACAAGCCCGAGCCGCCCAAGGCTCCTGAGCACGGCCCGAAGCACGGTCCCAAGGCTATCGCCGAGGAGACAGCAGAGGAAACCACTGAGGCTGCTGAGGAAGAAGCTGCTGAGTGATCTGATCTCACGATAAATCATCTTTCACTTTCCGCACCCGTCGCGGAAAGGTAAGGTTTCATATGACCACCGCTTGCCGTATGGGAAGAAATTTCTTCCCATACGGCATTTTTTTATAACCGTGGATAAGCAAGCATTCCGGAGAGCTCAGTCATCAGCGTCAGGATTGTGAAATGCGCACATAGATATTATCATTATGATACTATCATATTGTTATAATCGTAGAATCGCTCCGTAAACTATTGACAATTTGGTGTGTTAGTGATATTATGATAATAACAAAAGGATAACAACAAAATACAACAGCAGATGTCCTTTTGAAAAAGCTTTACGGAGGTGGTAAAATGGACATATCCGATATCCTGAAATGCAAATGCTGCTGTGATATCTTCCCGGAGGATATCAACCTCGCACAGCCTATCTACATGGCTCTGATGCTGAAATATCACCCGGATAAGTGCAGCGACCCGAGAGCTGCTGATGCCTCGGCTGTGATAAACGAGCTGTACGGTAAGCTGAAAAAAGCGCATAACGTTCAGGAGAAGCTTTTCCGCTGCGGAAGCCGTGCGATAGAGATACACTATCTCATGGCTCTCGATCAGGAATATGGCACTGAATACATCGCTGAAAGGAACGTTTACTTCCTCATAGGCAATGCCTTTGAGGACTGCTTCACTGAGTCCGAGGCGAGGTCGGACCTCTTCTTCCGGGAGTTTCTTCCGCAGCAGATACTCGCGCAGGCGGATGTTTTCCTGCCAGTGGTATCAAGTATTATCCACACTGACGAGGGACTTCTCGTTGAGACCTGCAAGCGTTCGTCAGAGCTTCCGCTTTCAAAGGTGCTGGATCTCTACGGAGGCAGGCTCGACAGCCGTCACGCTGCATGGATAATTTCGCGGCTTCTCGGTATATGCTGCTATGCAGAAACAAGAGGGATCGTCTGGAACTGCCTTGCCGAGGAGAACCTTTTCATCGACCCGTCCGAGCATACCGTAAGAGTCGGCGGAGGCTGGTGGTTCGCCGCAAGAGAAGGCAGCCGCATGACCGGAGTGCAGTCGTGTATATACGATTCGCTTCCGGCACAGTCAAAAACTGACGGCACAGCAAGGCATATCACCGACCTCGAAAGCGTGAAGGCTCTTGCAATAAGGATACTCCCGGACGATACACCAGCCTCCGTCAGGGACTTTTCCGAAAGCATATGCAGCAGCTCGGCTTTCGAGGAAATGGAAAAATGGGAGCAGACGATAATCGAAGGCTTCGGCGGAAGAAGATTCACACAGATGAACGTCCGGCTGCCTGATATCATAGGCTGAAAACATTAATTATAGTTCAAAGCGCATAGTGCATAGACAGACTTCATCTTAACTAAGCACTATGCACAAATAACTAAAAACTATTTAAAAATAACAGGAGGTACTATTATGGGATACGGTTCATGGAGTTCAGCAGACTGGAAAAAATATTCCTCTGCAAAGATCAGCGGCAAAAAGGTCAGCGACATCTACAAGGCTACAAGCATCGACTCAAAATACGACCCGAAGAAGATCAAATTCAGAGAGAGCCTTGATTCAGAGGATCACCCTGTAACTACGCCTATAATCATAGGTCTGGACGTTACCGGCTCAATGGGAGATCTTCTCGATGTAACTGCAAAAAGGCTCGGTGAAATGGTCAAGGATATCATCGAACGCCAGCCCGTAGAGGGACCGCAGATAATGTTCTGCGCTGTGGGAGACTCGAGATGCGACCGTTCGCCCTTGCAGGCAACACAGTTCGAGTCCGATATCCGCATCGCAAGTCAGCTCACAGACCTGTGGTTCGAGCGCGGAGGCGGCGGAAACGGCTTCGAAAGCTATCCGCTCGTTTGGTACCTTGCCGCCAACAAAACAAAGACTGACGCTTGGGATAAACGCAGGAAAAAAGGCGTTATCTTCACTCTCGGTGACGACGGCTTCCCTGAAAAGCTCCTTGCAAAGGAGATAGAAAAGGTTTTCGGTGACTATGTCAGGGAGGATATCAATACTGCCGGACTTCTCGCACAGGTCAGCAGACGCTACGACGTCTTTCACCTCATGGTAATGGACGGCCGCAGCGAAAGCACTGTAAAGCTTCCGAAATGGCGCGAGCTCATGGGCGAAAGAGCTATATCCGTTACCGATGTGGAGGCTATCCCCGAGATCATCGTTTCGCTTCTCGAAAGCGTTGCGGGCAGAGATAAAGAGGACATTATCAATTCGTGGAACGGCGATACGCAAATTGCTGTAAGGAACGCTCTCAGCGGACTTCCGGCACGGAAAAGGAGCGTTGTAAACGGCATAGTGAGATTTTGAGGTGATATTATGAAAAAAGCATACGCGGTCATCGGTGCAAATTTCGGTGACGAGGGCAAGGGGCTCATGACTGACCTCTTCTGCCGTACTGACGGCAGCGTCATCAACATCAGAGGCAACGGCGGTGCTCAGGCAGGTCACACTGTCTGCACTGCCGACGGTAAAAGACACATTTTCTCGCACATCGGTTCAGGCTGTTTTGCCGGCGCAGACACCTACCTTTCCGGGTATTTCATCGTCAACCCGCTGCTTTTTTCAAAGGAACTCAGCACTCTCGGAAAGGACATCGGGAACGTCTTCATCGACCGGCGCTGCATCGTGACCCTCCCGTGTGATATGCTTCTCAATCAGTTCGCGGAGACAATGCGCGGGAAAGACCGTCACGGAAGCTGCGGCGTCGGCATATTCGAGACTATCGTCCGCAGCAGGAACAGGCAATTCGCTTTCACCTACGGTGATGTGCTGAGATACGGCCGTGCATGGCTGAAAGGTCTGATAAATGCGGTCAACAGCGAATACGTTCCCGGACGAGCCGATGAGCTTGGCATCAAAGGCAGGGCAAGGGAGGAGCTTCTCGATATACTTGCGAATGATATACTTACGGAGAACTATCTCGATGAGCTTTACGCAATGGTGAGCCTTTGCATCGCAGCCGACGAGCAGCTCATAGAGGACTACGGCACCGCTGTTTTCGAGGGCGCACAGGGCCTCATGCTCGATCAGGACCGGGACGATTACTTCCCCAACCTCACTCCCTCCAGCACAGGCATGAAGAATATCCGTGCGATACTCGACAGGCTGGAAAAGCGTGATACCGAGGTCTGCTACGTCACAAGGTCGTTCTTCACGCGCCACGGTGCCGGCAGGTTCGATACCGAATCAAAGGATATCGTGCAGAGGTACGGTCTTTACGACAGGACGAACGCTCCAAATGAATATCAGGGAAATTTCAGGTACGGCTGGTTCGATCTTCCCGAATTCATGGCTTCTCTCGCTCTCGACAAGCGGTACATCGCGGAGGGTGAAAGGACAGCGATAGCTGTTACTCACCTCGATATGACAGACGGTATGATAGTCTGCCCGACGGGAAAGCTCATGCCCGAGGACATAGCTTATATGGCGATAGCCGACGTTCTCTACAAGGTAAGCGGTGAGACTGCCGGGGACGTTGTCTGCCAGCCCGTTACAGCAAAGGCACTTTCAAAAAGATAGCTTCACGGAACAAACGGGACAGCTTTGACTGTCCCGTTTTCGTCTCTGTTATGCGGAGGCTTTCATATTGACACGGAGCACAGAATATGTTAAAATAAACTGACAAATATCTACACTTTAAGGAGAGAGCTTCGTGATATTACTTTCTGCTCAGAATATTTCCAAAACATATATGGAACGCAAGGTGCTCAGCGATGTTTCATTCTTTCTCAATTCGGGAGATAAAGTCGGTATCATCGGCATCAATGGTACAGGAAAGTCCACGCTCCTGAAAATACTTGCCGGTGCCGAAGAACCGGACAATGGCAATATAATACGCACCAACGGTATCCGTGTATCATATCTTCCGCAGATACCTGAATTCGGCGAGCACGGAAGCGTTCTCGAACAGGTGCTTCTGCATCTTCCGGCTGATCTCCGTGCGGCTAAGGAATACGAGGCTCGTTCTGTTCTCGACAGGCTCGGCATCACGGACAAGGAACGTGACATAAGCTCCCTCTCAGGCGGCGAAAAGCGACGCGCAGGCATTGCCGCAGCTCTCATTCAGCCGAGCGATGTTCTCCTCCTCGACGAGCCGACTAACCATATCGACAACGAGACCGCTCAGATGCTCGAGGACCTCCTGATGAAGTACCGCGGCGCTATAGTTATGGTAACGCATGACAGATACTTCCTGAATAAGATTTGCAGCAGGATCGCCGAGATAGACAGGGGCAGGCTCTATGTCTGCGAGGGAAAATACAGCGACTATCTCATGCAGAGGGCTCAGCGTGAAGCAGATGCCGAGGCGGCTGAACGCAAGAACCGCACTCTCTACCGCCGTGAGCTCGAATGGATAAGCCGTGGTGCAAGAGCAAGGGGTACAAAATCCAAGGACAGGATAGAACGCTTCGAGGAGCTCAAAAACCGCGAGATACCGGTCGCCGCAGAAAAGGTGCAGCTACAGTCCGTATCGTCGCGTCTCGGCAGAAAGACCATTGAGATTGAAAACATTACAAAGTCCATAGACGGCAAGCTGCTCATCTCGGACTTTTCTTGTCTCATTTCCCGCAATGCAAGAATAGGTATCGTTGGCAGGAACGGCGAGGGCAAAAGCACGTTCCTGAAAATGCTTACCGGAATGCTCACGCCGGATTCTGGCACAATTACTATCGGTGATACGGTCAATATAGGCTATTTCTCGCAGGAATGCGAATCTATGGACCCAGGAATGAAGGCCATTGAGTATATCCGCGAGACTGCCGATATCATACGAACTCCTGACGGGACAGTAACGGCTTCGCAGATGCTCGAACGCTTCCTGTTCACGCCCGAGCTTCAATGGAACCGCATCGAAAAGCTCTCCGGCGGCGAACGAAAGAGGCTCTACCTTCTGAAGATCCTCATGACTGCCCCGAATATCCTGCTTCTTGACGAGCCGACCAATGACCTTGACATTACCACGCTGACCATTCTCGAGGACTATCTTGAGAATTTCAGCGGCGCGGTTATCGCAGTTTCCCATGACCGCTATTTCCTTGACAAAATGGCTGAGGAGATCTTCGAGTTCAGGAACGGCAAGGTCACTCGCTTCAACGGCAATTACACCGATTATGCCGAAAAAGCCGCAGAGCTGAACGCTGATGAAGTCCCGAAGATCAAGAAAAAGGCTGAGAAAAAGGAGCGCACTTCTTCCGGCAAGACCCGGCTGAAATTCTCCTTTAAGGAGCAGCGTGAATTTGCAACTATCGAGGACGATATTGCTTTGCTCGAACAGCAGATCGCCGATACAGAAAAGGAAATAGCTGCAAATTCGTCCGACTATGTGAAGCTGCAGGAATTATCCGACAGAAAGGAGCAGCTCGAAGCGGAGCTTGAAGAAAAAATGGAGCGCTGGGTCTACCTCAATGACCTTTCGGAGAGGATAGAACGCGGCGAAATGGTCTGAGGAAAAGCGAATAAACGAAAAAAGGACGATATACCGTCCTTTTTCATTGCCGTTTGAACTTGTTTATGTTGATGCGCCATGACCTGCGTCCAGCACAATGACCGGAGGCGAATCATTTACCGCGGCTGAAACTGTGACCGCCTCGTCCTTTGCTTTTCCGGATATCCTCGCACCTGCTGTGACCGCGAACACGGCACAGAATGCAAGCACACCACCGCTTATGATCTTTCTCCGTATTTTTTTCATGAGAGCAGCTCCTTTCGCTTTCTGCAAATTTGTCTTCTCAATATTATTCGCTTTTCGTCTGAATTATTACGGCTTGTAAAACGGCTGACCAACTGCACCAGTCGCAGTCTTTTATTCTACCATTTTCACAGATTATGAGAACTAATTGCTTACAAACTATTGACATTTTATGAATTTGATTGTATAATATGGGCATAAAAATATATAATCAGGGGTGATCACATGAAACCAACTTTTTCCAGAAACGCACTGGCTGCCGTAACAGCTCTATGCGTTTCACTTTCATCAGTACCGCTCGTGCAAAGCACGGACGCTGATGCAGCAACGATCGTTTCTGCGGTTAGCAGCGGTTCTTCTGGTGAAGCAGCGATCCTCCGCGGCGGAGGTGCAGCCGTGGAGCACGACAGTACGCTCGGTTCGGACGTTCTCAGCCTTGACGGAAACGGCTTCGGAGGCGGCTGGTTACAGCTTCCGGCGATGTTCGACAGCTCTTGCAGCGAGGGCTTCACCTTCTCGATGAAGTACAATCTCAGCTCCGGTGCAAGCAGCTATTCAAGGCTGTTCCAGTTCTCGCCCGTACCGTTCGGAACTGGCATTACTTCGTCCTACTCCTCACCGGACATCTCGGTCGACCTCAACGACAAGTCTGCGTTCAGAGCAAGCATTTTCGCAGGCAAGCAGAGAGATACCGAAAATGACAAGAAGCACCGTGCTATCTTCGAGCTCGATTCCGTCCCGGACAGCGGTAAATGGCATGAGCTCACGCTCGTTTTCCGTCCGGAGGGTGCCTCCTACTTCGTCGATGGAAAAAAGCTCGCGTACGAAGCTGAGACTGCCGATGCAACGGTGGCAAGCCTTTTCAGCGAGGACCTGCTCAACTCATATGTATACAATGCCATAGGTCACTCGCTCTATTCAGACGACGATATAAAGGCAAAGATCGACGACGTTGCCTTTTTCGGAAAGCCTCTCTCCGACACCGAGGTCAAGGCCCTCCCGCTGACCGATGCCAAGTACCTCTACACCTTTGAGAAGGACACTATCAAGACCGAGGAGACCTCCTCGTCTGACCCCGAGACCACCGTTACCCTCAGCGGTACGTCCGTTACAAGCCTTCCCGAACTCGAACAGGCTTCTCCCGACGGTACTATTAAAACAAAGTTCTGGAAGGACTCTTCCGGCGGCTACTATTACTCCGTACACAAAACCTCCGGCAGCAGGGAGGAGACCGTTGTTGAGCCCTCAAAGCTCGGTCTTGTGACTACAACGGAGGACCTTTCGACCGGCTTCGGTGATGTTCCCGATGCTACGAGGACCGTCCACGACGAGAGCTACACCATGCCTTTCGGAAAGCACAGCCGTTTCCGCGACTACTGCAACGAGCTGTCATTCCCATTACAAAAGGGCGATTCTATACTGACCGTCACCATGCGTGTTTACAATGACGGTATCGGTCTGAGGTACTCCCTCAATCACGGCGCGACCATCAAGGACGAGGCAACTCAGGTCATATTCCCGTCAACAGGCGTATTCTGGGGCAATTCTCCCAACGCCACATATGAGTGGGACATGGTCGAGATAACCTCCAAGAAGATAAATGACGCTTGGGCGGACTATTCCTGTCCTCTGACCGGAAAGCTCTCCGATACCTGCTGGGTAACTCTCTCCGAGGCGAACGTTTTCAACGAGGACGAGCCATACTGTGCAGGCTGCGTTTCGACAACAGGCGGAAGCCGTGCGCTGAAATGGAAGTTCGGCGTCAAGACCAAATCCGTAACGATGTCAAAGTCCTTCCACACTCCGTGGAGAGCTATAGTTATCGGTGACGACCTCAACGAAATGGCTTCGAGTGACCTCATACAGAACCTCAATCCGCCCTCTAAGCTCGAGGACACAAGCTGGATACGTCCCGGAAAGAGCACATGGTCATGGTGGAGCAGCAGCTCTGATTCGCCTATCGAATACCACACTCAGAAGGACTACATCGACTTCGCCGCACAGAACGGCTGGAGTTCGGTTTGTCTCGATTTCGGCTGGGCACTCTGGGACGACAGTGAGAAAAAGGTCAAGGAGCTCTGCGATTACGCTGCTGAACGCGGCATACTTGTTTACCTTTGGTACGGCGTAAACAACAAGGGCCACAGCGGCTATAAGGACAGCAAGGGTAATCCTGCTTACCCCTACTACTCGCTGCTCGACGAGGCTACTATCGTCCGTGAATTCGAGCGAATCGCTGGTCTCGGAGTAAAAGGCGTCAAGGTCGATTACTACGAGAGCGACACTCAGGAGACCATGAAGCAGATGCACATCTGCGCTGAGGTGGCTGCCAAGAACCACATCATGGTACTTTTCCACGGCTGTACTCTGCCTCGCGGCGAGAGCCGTACTTACCCTCACATAGTATCATATGAGGCTGTAAACGGTACAGAATACTACAAGTGGTTCGATCACCCGACGCTCGAAAACCGCGTTTCCTACACATTCACAAGAAACGTTGCCGGCTCGGCTGACTTCACGCCTACAGGCATCAGAATAGACGGTATCAAGGCGACTGCCGGTTTTGCACTCGCAGACGTTGTCACTATCGAATCTGGAATACAGCACTTTGCGCATTCCGTTTATACCTATGAGGGCTCATCAGCCCTGCCGATGCTCAATGACGTTCCCGTAAGGTGGGACGACATGAAGGTGCTTGACGGCTATCCGATGCAGTTCAATGTTACCGCAAGAAGAAGCGGCGGAGACTGGTACATCGGCGCTTCCACAATAAGTGCAAGAACGGTCGATATCAAGCTATCCGACCTTATAAGTGACGGTAAATGGAACGCCTACATCTTCGCTGACAATGAGGACGGCAGTGACCTTGTCGTGACCGTAAAGGAGGGTCTCACCTCCGAGGACGTCATCACAAGAGACCTCCTTCCCAACGGCGGATTTGTCATCAAGCTCACTCAGAACGGCATGAAGCTCACCACTCCCTATACGAACTACGTCAGCTTCGAGGCTGAGGACGCTGTTCTCTCCGGAAGAGCTTCAAAGACTACCGGCAAGGACGCGAAATACTGCTCCAATAACGGCTTCGTCGGCTATATCGGCGGTGATGCGAACAATACTGTTACATTCAATAACATCAGCGTCAATAAAGCCGGAAAGTACACTCTCAGAATATACTACCTCGCCGGCGAATCGCGTGACCTCATGGTCGATGTCAACGGCAAATACGTCTCAACGCTCACGGGTCTCTACGCTAACAAGGGCGACTGGAAGGGCATCAGAGCCGTGAATGTTGACGTTGACCTGAACGAGGGAGCGAATACCGTCAAGCTCTACAACACCAAGGCTTACGGTCCCAATGTGGACAGGATAGCTCTTGCTATCCCCGAAGGCTCGATAAAGGGCGACGTCAATGCGGACGGCACCTTCAATATAGCCGACCTTGTAACGTTCAACAGGTGGATCGTTCAGTCTGAGGGCGCAGGTCTTGCGGACTGGCGTGCCGGCGATATTCTTGAGGACGGAAAGCTCGATATATTCGACCTCATAGGCATGAGAAGGCTCCTTTGGAACCATTTGAGAACATAATATAGTAAAAAAGTCCGGTATATGCCGGGCTTTTTTATTGAAAAAATGCTCTGAAAGTTGTATAATATAATATATGCACTTCGTAATTCGCTCAACAAGGAGATATCGCCATGCACCGTAATCTGTTATTTGACCTGGATCAGACCCTGCTGGATTTTCACGCTTCGGAACATATTGCGCTGAAACAGATAATGGAGGATAACGGTCAGGCCTTTACTGAGGAACGCTACAGCTCGTTCAAGCAGATCAATAAACAGCTCTGGCTCGAATTTGAAAAAGGCGTTATCTCCAAGACAGAACTGTTTGAAACAAGGTTCAGGCTGCTGTTCAGGGAGTGCGGCTGCAATACCGATGAAATGGATATCCTTAGTATAAACAGTGATTTCATTGACTGTATGTCTCGCAACGGCGTTCTTCTGAACGGTGCAGCTGACCTTATGCAGAAGATAAAAAGCGGTATGCCCGACGCAAGGATATATGTCATTACCAACGGAGCTGCAAGGAACGCAAAAGGCAGGATCGCCTCCACGGGTCTTTCTGAATACCTGACTGACGTATTCATTAGCGAAACAATGGGCGTATCAAAGCCCTCGCGCGAATACTTCGATATCGTTAAAAAGTCGATAGGCGAGCCGGACGAAAGCTTCATAGTTATCGGCGATTCGCTAACATCGGATATGCTCGGAGCCAAAAATGCCGGTCTCAAAAGCTGCTGGTTCATGCCGGAGGGTGATGTCGGCAAAGCGGTCGCGGAATACGATATCGACTACATTGCTTCATCTTTCGATGAGCTTTTTGTAAGATTAACCGAGTGGGCTCGCGGTTCCTGACAGCCGCGGTACTATGGAAATGAGGTGAAACATGGACAAAGTATATGTTGCGATAGACCTTAAATCCTTCTATGCTTCGTGCGAATGCGTGGAGGCAGGTCTCGATCCGCTTGATGCGAACCTCGTTGTCGCTGATATGAGCCGCACTGAAAAAACGATATGCCTTGCCGTTTCACCTGCGCTGAAAAGCTACGGCATTCCCGGCAGAGCAAGGCTTTTCGAGGTCATTCAGCGCGTTAAGGAGATCAACCGCGAGCGTATGCACAACGCTCCCCACAGGCGTCTCACCGGAAAGAGCACCAGCTTCTCCGAGCTGAAAGCTGACCCTTCGCTTGCAGTGGATTATATTGTCGCAGCTCCTCAAATGCTGCACTACATGAATGTGAGCGCACAGATCTACGGAATATACCTGAAATATGTCGCCCCGGAGGACATTTTCGCTTACTCAGTCGATGAGGTATTCATAGACGCTACCGGCTACCTCAAGACCTACAACACAGACGGTCACGGCTTTGCCCGTATGCTTATTCAGGACGTTCTCAACACTACCGGGATAACCGCTACTGCCGGCATAGGCACGAATATGTACCTCTGCAAGGTCGCAATGGATATCGTTGCAAAGCATATCCCGGCTGACAATGACGGTGTGCGTATAGCTTACCTCGACGAGCAGAGCTACAAGGAAAAATGGTGGGGACATAAGCCGATAACCGACTTCTGGCGTGTCGGCAAGGGTACTGCTGCACGGCTCGAAAAGCTCGGTATCAGTACAATGGGCGATATCGCCCGCTGGTCTCTCGACCGCTATCATACCGGCAAGCTCTACAAGGTCTTCGGCAAGAATACCGAGCTGCTGATAGACCACGCATGGGGCATCGAGCCGACGACTATCGCTGATGTAAAGGCTTACCGTCCGTCATCAAACAGCATCTCATCGGGACAGGTGCTCAGTGAGCCCTGCGACTGCGACCGAACAAGGCTCATTGTATGGGAAATGGCGGATATGCTGTCCCTTGACTTGGTGGACAAGGGACTCGTCACCAATCAGATCGTTCTGACCATCGGCTACGACCGTGAGAGCCTTGCGGACGGTCATTACAAGGGCGAGCTCGTCAGCGACCGCTACGGCAGAAGCATTCCCAAACACGCTCACGGTACGCAAAATCTTCCGCAGCACACCTCGTCCACGCGGAAAATAGTTGAGGCGACAATGGAGCTTTTCGACCGTATCATCGACAGTACCCTGTATGCAAAGCGCCTCACGCTCGCCGCCTGCAACGTTATACATGAGGAGGATATCCCCGAGAGCTTCGAGCAGCTCAGTCTGTTTGATACGGAGGAAGCAGTGCAGTCCCGTGAGGAGAATGAAAACGGTCTTGAAAAAGAAAGGGCATTGCAGGAAGCAATGCTCACGATAAAGCATAAATTCGGCAAAAACGCCGTTCTGAAAGGTACGAATTACACTGACGGTGCTACCGCAAAGGACCGCAACCGTCAGATAGGCGGACACAAGGCGTGAGGAGGAGATCAACGAATGAGTGACAACTACGATGATATGCTGGACCTTACCCGTCCGCAGTACGCCGATCTTCCGCGAATGTCCATGTCCGACAGGGCAGCGCAGTTCTCCCCTTTTGCCGCACTTGTCGGCTATGACGATGCCGTTGACGAGACCGCAAGGCTCACTGACAGCCGTCTCGAACTGACGGAGGACGAGGCAAACGAGCTAAATGCGAGCCTTAACCGTATTATCGCTGCGCTTGATGAACAGCCATGCGTAAGAGTGACATATTTCGTTCCGGACGCGAAAAAATCCGGCGGAAGATATATCGAAAAGGTCGGTACAGCAAGGACGTTCAACGAATACACCAACGAGCTCATCTTCACGGACGGCGATGCGATTGCCGTGGAGGATATGTGTGCGGCAGAGATAACAGAACAGCCTGAAAGCTAAGACTTTCAGGCTGATTTTTCTTATTTGAAGAGTCCTCTCCTCATTTTGACTCGGAACGTCCGATTAATCTGTATTTCTTTATATCACAACCGCAGAAAATATGCAAGACCCAAATTGAGAAATATTGGAAATAATTACGTTTTATATGAAAAGTCCGTCAAGTCTTTCCGCGACCTCGGCTGCTATCTCGTCTATTGTCCGCATTTTTCCGTCCGCTACGCATTCAACAGTCACCCAGCCGAGCTTTTTCGCACAGTAGTCCGCGGCTCTGCGGGAACGCTTGAGGTATTCTACATCGCGCTCATGGATATCCTTTTTTTCCTCGTGGGCATCGTAACGCTTGCTCAGGAGCTCCTGACTTACCTCTGGGTCAACGCGGAGGTAAATGACGCAGTCCGGTGCCGGTATCTCCATGAGGTCGTATTCGTAGCTGAAAAGCCATTCGAGGAAGCAGTCCCACTTGTCCTCCGGCAGCTTCGAGCACTGATGTATCGCATTTGACGTAGTATAGCGGTCTGCGAGGATAGTGCCTCCCCCGTCGTAAAGACTTCCCCAGTCGGACTTGTAGCCCGCAAATCGGTCAACTGCGAAAAGGCTCGATGCGGCGTAGGGATTGACCGCGTCCGGTGAGCTCCCGAATTTTCCGCTGAGGTACATTCTCAGCGGTGCGGAGGAATCACTCTCATAGTTCGGGAATGAGACCTTGCGTACATTCACGCCCTTAGCGGTCAGTGTATCAAAAAGACGGGCAGTCTGGGTAGCCTTGCCGCTGCCGTCGAGACCCTCGATAACGATGAGCTTCCCTTTCATAATATACCTCCTGTACCTTTTTTACTAATGATACCACAAAAAGCATTCCGTGTCAACTTTAGGGATATGAAGCTGTGAACAGATGAAACTTTTATTGACATATTGTTGCGGAAGTGGTATAATTACATCTGTAAATCCGATCGGGAGATGATATTATGAAGAACACCTTTGGTTCAAGTGTGACAGTTACGATTTTCGGCGAAAGCCACGGTGCAATGATAGGCGCTGTCCTCGACGGCATTGCACCCGGAATAGAGGTAGATGAAGATTTCATAGCAGCTCAGATGTCCCTGAGAAAGGCAGTGGGAAAGATATCCACAGCACGTCATGAGGCTGACGAGGTAAAAATAGTGAGCGGCGTTTTCAACGGCAGAACTACCGGTACTCCGATAACTCTGCTCATCGCAAATCAAGATCAGCACAGCCGCGATTACGGCGAGCTCGCATACAAGGCGCGTCCCGGACACGCCGACTTCACCGCTCAGATGAAGTACCACGGCTTTCAGGATTTCCGCGGCGGCGGACACTTCTCCGGACGCATAACCGCCGGTCTTGTTGCTGCCGGAGCTATCGCAATAAAGGCTCTCAGGGCAAAGGGCATACATATCGGCACTCATATCCTCACCTGCGGCGGTATCAGCGACAGAGGCTTCGGCAACCTTGAAGCCGACATCGAAAACCTCAGCACCGCTGATTTCGCAGTCCTCGACGACAGCGTTAAAGAGCCTATGATGAAACGCATCGAGGCTGTCCGTGAAGAGGGCGACAGTGTCGGCGGCAGGCTCGAGACCGCCATAAACGGCTTCCCGGCAGGTGTTGGTGAACCGTGGTTCGACAGTCTCGAAAGCGTCCTCTCGCATATGCTTTTCAGTATCCCTGCGGTCAAGGGCGTCGAATTCGGCGACGGTTTCGCACTCGCGGACATGACCGGAAGTTCATCAAATGACCCGTTCAGGAACGTTTCCGGGAACGTTATGACCTCTACCAACCGCAGCGGCGGTATTCTTGGCGGTATCTCGGACGGTATGCCGATAATCATAAGAACTGCGGTCAAGCCTACGCCCTCGATATTCAAGGAGCAGCAGACCGTGGATATGCGCGATATGAGCAATACCGACCTCGTTATAAAAGGCCGCCACGATCCCGCTGTTATCCACCGTGCAAGAGTGGTCGTTGACAGTGCAGCCGCTCTCGTTCTCTGCGACCAGCTCGCGCTTCGTTTCGGCACAGACTGGCTCACAAACGACTGATTATCAGGGAGAAGTTCAGAATGCCAGAGATCATCGAAATTTCCGACCTTTCAGTCCCGGAACTCTACCCCTACACACAGACCGCAGAGGTCCAGCTCAAGCGCATCTATGAGCCTGAACCGGGACTGTTCATTGCCGAAAGTCCGAAGGTCATAAGGGTAGCCCTCGCCTCCGGATATGAACCGGAATCGCTTCTCCTTGACCGGAAATACATCTCCGGTCAGGCTCGAGATATAATTAAAGCCTGCGGCGAGATACCGGTATATACTGCCGAACCTGAGGTGCTTACCGAGCTCACCGGTTTCAAGCTGACACAGGGCGCATTGTGCGCTATGAAGCGAAAAAAGCTCCCCTCTGCTGAGGAGGTGCTCAACGGTGCTGAACGAATCGCCGTTCTTGAGGACGTCATGAATCAGACCAACGTCGGAGCAGTGTTCAGGTCTGCCGCTGCACTCGGATTTGACGCTGTTCTGCTGACATCCGGCTGCTGCGACCCGCTGTACAGACGTTCGCTGAGAGTGAGCATGGGAACAGTTCTGAGTATACCGTGGACTTTTCTTTACGAACCTGCGCCGGATTATATCCGTATGCTGCAAAAGCACGGCTTCAAAGCAGCGGCAATGGCTCTCCGCAGCGATACGGTCAGCATAAGCGACCCGGTCGTTTCAGCTGCGGAAAAGCTCGCTGTTGTCCTCGGAACTGAGGGCGAGGGTCTCCGCGAATGCTCTATCGAAGCCTGCGACTACACGATAAAGATACCGATGTATCACGGTGTCGATTCGCTGAACGTCGCCGCCGCAAGCGCTGTCGCATTCTGGGAATTGCGAAAAAAATAATTCATAAAAACAAAATAGCGCTGCTTGGAAAAGCAGCGCTTTAGTTTTGGGACCAGCCAAATTTTTATTCATGGCAGACGCAGTTCCTGCCTTTTGATTTAGCGGAATACAGAGCATGATCGGCTCGCTCAAACCATGTTTCGGGGCTGTCGTCCGCACGAAGTTCCGAAACGCCGACGCTGCAGGTTATCGTGCCTACCGCGTCAAATCCAGCTGCCTCAACAGCTGCACGGAGCTGTTCAGCAGAAGCTTCCAGCTCTGCTGCATTTTCGCCGTAGATGACCGCAGCGAACTCCTCACCGCCCCAGCGTCCAATGGCAGTATTTTTGCCGGCAAACGTCTGACGGATTATATCCGCAAGTCTGACGAGAGTCTTATCGCCGACAGCGTGGCCGTGGGTATCGTTGACCTCCTTGAAGTGGTCGAGGTCAAGTATCATCAGACCCGCTGAAAGACCGTTCTTTTTCTGCTGCTCGATAGCATTGCGGAGCTCGGTCTTGATGCGTCCGTGATTGAAAACAGAGGTCAGTGCATCTGTAGAGGCAAGCTCCTCATAATGCTTCAGAGTAGCCTTCATGCTCATGGTAGTTTCATGGACATTCTGCACCATATAAACGAAACGGTAGTCGTTTTCGTTAGTCGTATCCATGCGGCTGAAAATAAGCTTGACCCACTGGTAGATACCGTCAAGATTGACCATTTGGAGGTCAAAGGATTCAACATGACCCGGCTTGAAATGGGAACGGAGATAGTCCGGGGCAGAACGGCTCAAAAACAGCTCCTTGTCCTCGTCAGCTATCATATTTACGATAGTGTTCCTCCATTCCGAATAGCTTATCTGATAGTTCAGCGGCTCATTCGATATCTCTGTCAAGGAAACGCTGCTCGTGGTATCGCTTACCAGATCGAACGCCATTGTAAAAACGTAGATATTATTCTGTATCGAGCTTACCTTATTTTCGGTCTCAGCCTCGTCCTCATGAACGCGCTCGTCAAGCTCGTCGAGAATGAAGAGGAACTGTCCTTTCCCCTCAACCGGCAGTATCGACATCTGTACAAGATGTGTGATGCCGTCCACGAGAAGCTTCAGCCTCTTGCTGTACTTTCCGGTAAACTTGCTCATATTCGGGATAAAGACATCGTATGTATCCGAGATCTCTCTGCCGTCATCGTAACGGTGGAACCAAAGTGTATGCACCAGATCAGTGTAGGTGCCGCTCTCTTTGACAGCATCAAGGAAAACGCCTCTGCGTACAAGTGAACGGTATGTATCCGCACTCTCATCAGCGATTATCATTGCGCCGACAGTATCGCCGAAATATTCCAATGCCTGCTCAAATGAAAGGTCGCCTGTTGATCCCATCATACAAAATCACCTGCTTAATAATTTTTGTCAGAAAAAAGTCCTTTATGAAATTATAGCACGGTTTTTGCTGCAAGTCAACCCGTATTTCCGCAGCTTTTGTGAGTAAAATATAAATTCAAATAAAAATACCGCCCAGTAATGAGCGGTACTTCTATTTCATGCGGAACCTCCTGATGCTTTTCTGCAAACGAGAGTTATCTTCATCATGCCGTCCTCAACAGCGGCAAAGATATCGCCTCCGGAGGAAGTCATGAGCTTGCGGCAGATGTACAGTCCGAGACCGCTTCCGGGCTTGTTTTCGGCATTTGAACCGCGCCAGAAGCTCTCGAAAATATGCGTAAGCTCGTCCGGAGGAAGTGTGCAGCCGGAATTGGAAACAGTGATGAGACGGCAGTCCTCCTCATCGGCAAAAGTCAGACCGATCACTTTGCCGTCACCGTATTTTATCGCGTTCTCGAAAAGGTTTTGCAGTACCTCCTCGAGACGGTCGGGGTCGCCTCTGAGCAGACAGTCAACATAACGGCTAATTTCAAAGTCTGTTCCGGAAGCAGTCAGCTTGACGCTGTAATAGTAGGTGATACGCTTGATCACCTCGCTCATGTAGAACTCGGTATCCCTGACCTGAAGCTCCATGAAGCCGTCACTGAGACTTCTGATAAGCTCCGTGACATATCCGCTTATCTCGTCAGCCTTTGCAGAAATGTTCTCGGCAGCCTTTTTCTGTCCATCAAGATCACTGTATATGCCGCGCGAGAGTGCTCCGGCATATAGCTTTATCGCGGAAAGCGGAGTTTTAATGTCGTGTGAAAGCGAAAGCAGCATGGTCTTTTCGTCACGCGCCTGCTCGAGACTTTTTTTCTGTGCGGATTCCAGTTCCTCCCTGAGCATATCTAGTCCCCACACGAATTTGCCGAAATACCGGCTTTTGTTCTCCGTAAGCGGAACTGTCAGGTTGCCGCGGGAAAGCTCTGACGGAACACGGCTTATCCTGTTGAAGGGTCTGATGATGTTCCTGCCGATGTGAAGTATTATCCAGAGCACAACTATCGCTGCAGCAAAAAGCGCAAGGTTTATCTTCAGAAGATCGGGTTTCCCGGCAGAAGCTTCGGTGTATTCGATACGGTAGAGCTTTCCGCCGACCTCACGGATAACGTATTCGCTGTCCGAATCGTAGAAATCCGCACTGCCGTCGTATTCAAAGACACCGGTCACGGTCTCATGCTCCCATGCCCTGCCGTTTTCCTCCAGCTCATGTACCACGCGGCTGATATCGACCTTGTACTGCTTAACGCTTCGCTCGTACTCCCGCGTGACCGTTATATTGATAAAAACTATCACGGCGGCAAGCACTAATACCGCGGCGGCAGCAAGCCTTTTGTAGCCTTTCATGTCAGCCTCCCCAGCGGTAGCCCTTGCCCCATACCGTCTGTATCAGCTGCGGCGAACGCGGGTCAGCCTCGATCTTTTCACGCAGCCATTTTATGTGTACGGTGAGAGTCTGCGGCTCGGATTCACTGTCGCTGCCCCATATCCTATTGAAAAGCTGCTCCTTGGCAACGGTCTGTCCCTTGTTCTCGATGAGCATACGCAGAAGTGCGAATTCCTTCATCGAGACCGGGAGAGCTTCGCCGTTTTTTGTAACGGTCTCGGCATTGAGGTCGAGAACGAGATCGCCCTCAGTGATGATGTCCCTTGCGAGCCTGCGCTGAAAAATGCCCTTGATCTTTGCAAGGAGAATGTCGATATCGTAGGGCTTTTCGATGTAGTCGTCAGCGCCGAGAAGAATACCGTTGAGCTTGTCCTCGCGTTCAGCCCTTGCGGTAAGTATGATTATCGGTGTGTTCTCCTTTTCGCGGATAGCCTTGCATACCGTAAAGCCGTCCATTCCCGGGAGGTTTATATCGAGCAGAACGAGCCTTGCCCCGTATTTTTCATACAGGGACAAGGCTTTTTCACCGGTTTCCGCACTGCTGACTGTATAGCCCTCAGCCCGGAGGAGCTCGCAGAGAAGCCCGCAGAGCTCCGTATTATCTTCAACGAGAAGTATATCTACCATATTACCAACCCATTTCCATAAGCCAGTTATTGAGAGAGCGTTCTCTCGTCCTGAGAGGCTCTTCCCTGTTTATATTATACTCTCCTTTTATGTTTCCGTCAACTATGAAAAGCACACGCGAGCATCTTGCGGCGACCTTTGCATCGTGGGTGACGAGCATGATAGACGTACCGCCGCTGTTGAGCTTGACCAGCTCATCCATGACCTCGTCCGAGGAGGAACGGTTCAGGGCGCCTGTGGGCTCGTCGGCAAAGAGCATTTCCGGACAGTTTATCATGCTGCGGCAGATACAGGCTCGCTGGAGCTGTCCGCCTGAGACCTCGTTGATGTCGTTGCCTGCAACTTCGATGATACCGAGCCTCCGCATGAGCTCCTGACCGCGCTCAACGGTCTTTTTGCGGCTCTCCTTTATCTTTTTCGACTTAACCGCCGGAAGTATGATGTTGTCGAGAACGGACAGGTTCTTCATCATGTACATCTGCTGAAAGATGAAGCCCATGTCCTCGATGCGTACCCTCGAAAGCTCGTTCTCGCTCATTCCGGATAGGCTCTTTCCGTTGAAAAGGACTTCGCCTGCGGTCATTCTGTCCATGCCCGAAACTGAATAGAGAAGCGTGGATTTTCCTGAGCCGGAGGGTCCCATTATTGCAACCATTTCCCCCTTCGCAACGGTAAAGCTCACGTTGCGGAGGACGTTTATCTGCCTCTTGTTCACGATGTATGTCTTGCAGAGGTCTTTGACTTCAAGTATATTCTCCATAGCTATTCTCCTTATCATTCAATATCAGCTGTATCGGAAGCCTTTATCTTTTTCGTGTATATTGCCGTAAATGCAGCGCCCAAAAGTGTAGCCGCTGCGATTATCGCGGGATAGATCAGGAAAACCTCAAGACTGTCTATCTCATAGCCTACGCCGCTGTCTGCGCCCAGCATCTTGAATACAGGGTCGATCGCAAGCTTTGTGAGCGGACGGCAGAGTATCGCCGCAAGCAGCGTTGATATAACGCCTGTTATCACGAAGCGGAGCGTATGCTGTGCGATTATCGAGCGTGTGCGGAAGCCGAGAGCCTTCATCAGAGCTATCTCCGGCTTCTCCTTCGCTATGAAGGAACGCTCCATGAGGACGCTTATCATGATAACGATGATGACCGTCAGTATCAGCTCCATTTTTTTCAGAGCGTCAAGTGCTCCTGCAACACCTGTAGTGTCCTCAACGAATTCGCTTACGTTCATGACACTTTCGCAGTCAAATATCTCCTTGCAGAGCTCAGCACGTTCCTTTATGGTCGCCTTGTCAGGGTGGTCGTCGAAATCCACCTGCATATCAAAATATCCTGAGATATGCGTATTCGGAACAGGAGCGTCCTCATGAAAGCGTCCGCTCTTTCCGAGATTGGACATGGAATCGAAAATAGCAGTTACAAGGTATTGGTCAACATTTCCGTAAAGGTCGATAGTTACCTTGTCGCCGATGGATACGTCGAGTTCCTTTGCGGCAGTCTCGGTGAGGGCTATCTCATTCGCATAAGCCGGAGGAGTTCCCTTCTTGTAGACGTAATCCGAAGCCTTTGTGTTCTTGCAGTGCTGGAAACGGATATTGTCCTTGCCGTTTTCTGAAATGACAGGAACATTGTAAATGCACTCGATATGCGCCTTTCCGGGAATACCGTTATCCGCAAGCTTTTGTTCGACCTCAGCCAGTGCTTCATCAAGGGTGATAGTTCCCCTGTCCACCTCAAACATTATATCGGTGCAGGAAATATAGAGGTCGCTTTTCGTTGTTCCGAACAGGTAGAGGAGCTTCTCGCTTTTCAGGGTGTGTACTGAATTTGAGATTATCATTACAAGCAGGGTGCATATCATGAAAATGATGCTGATGAGACCAAACTGCTTCGGACTGCTCACAACGTCATTCGCCGCAAGGAAGCCTGTCGTGCTGAGCCTGCTCCTGCTGAGCTGCATGAAGCTCTTTTTGCGGAAGCGTTCGCCTGTCTGACCGCTTCTTACCGCGTCTATCGGTGAGAGCTTCTTTATCTTTGCGGTACATCTCCATGAGAACAGCAGTATCACAAGCACTACTCCGAGACTGCAAAGTATACCGAGAAGCACAGTGTTGTCCGCGCTGAAATACATCTTCCTGATAACGCTCTTTATGAGCATATTGCCGAAGGGTATTCCGGCGATACAGCCGATGAATGCTCCGATAGCTGAGATGCCGATGTACTTTGTAAGGTAGAGCAGTCTTATCGAGGAATTTTTCAGTCCCATTGCCTTCATGACGCCTATCTCGCGGAATTCCTCAGCTATCGTGAAGCCGATAGTGAACCTCAGCACAACAAATGACACGATAACAAGAATAACGCTTGCTACGAGAAGTATAACAGCGATCATCACTTCCATGAAATATGTCTTCTTGATGATAGAAATATCCCCGCTGAATACAACATTTATATTATCGGAAAGAGCCGCGTTGACCGCCTTGATATTGTCTGTATCGACATAGTAGATATTGAGCGCAAGTCCCTCTACCGCCTTCGGGTCAGAGGTGAGATATGCGTAATCCTCGTCGTTAAGGATAAATCTGGGATTTCCGAACAAGTCAGAGCCGAGAAGCGCATCCTTGGATATGCCGGCAAACCTTACGTTAAGTCTCTGTTCACCGAAAACAAGGTCGAACCTGTCGCCTACGCTGAGACCTATCATGTCAGCAAAGTAAGCCGAAAGGTATACATCTCCCCTATCCACGGAGGAGATCGTCTTGTTGTCCTCGTTGAAGTAGTTCAGCTTCCCCTCGCCGACAGGCATGACCATTATGCTTGAACCGCTGCGGAAAAGACGTTCGCCGTCCTTCTCGAAGAAGTCCTCGCTGACATAGACCATGTGCTCGCACTTGTAGCCGTTTATCTCAGGCGTATTCTCTATGCATTCCGATATCGGAGCACCGCCGCGGTACTGCTCGAGAATGACATAATCAGACACTCCCGCCTTGTCGAAAAAGTCGTCCAGCCCCCCCATGACAGCAGTTATGTTGTTCACGCTGCTTGTCACGAACATGGTCGAAAGTATTACAAAAAGGAGCAGGATTATGTTCATGGTCTTTTTACGTTTCAGGTCTTTTTTAAGTATACTGAAAAACATCGCTATCCCTCGCTTTCTGTAATGATTATATCACGGCAATTATTAAGAAGTCATTAAAAGAAATTCCCCGCTTGAAAAAGCGGGGAAAGGTTTATTTCTTTATAGCCTCAGACCAGTAATCCTGATCGTAGATATCGGTGAACAGATAGGTTATACGCACCTCGCCGTCCGGGATAACCGCATTTGATACGGTCATATTATCGGTAACAGTCAGCGTTTCGCCGAGGTAATAGCTGTCCTGATACTCCATATCGTAGGAGTAGTAATCGCAGATGAAGTCGAGCTTATCGCCGGGATTGAGTGCAGCGGAATTCTTCGCGCAGGTCTCGGTCTCGCCGTTTTTGTAGTCAGTGGAGGCACCTGCGATGTACCCCTCGCCGTCCTCCAGCACGATGATGAGATTGACCCTGTCGCCGTTGAGCATAGCCGGTACATAGCCCATATCTACCTTTTTGCCGTTCTCGTCGGTAATGGAATCGGTATGGTAGTACGCAACGGTCTGACCATTTATGGCAAGCCAGCTGCGGTCGGTATCTGCTGTGAGAACATTTCCGTCAAGGGTAAAGAGATTGTCAAGACCGAGGTCAACGTAGCCTGTGCCGTCATCGTAGAACATATTCATGTCGATCGAGTGTACCATATCCCACTGCGAGTCAGGAAGCTCCATGACATAGCTGCCGTCCTTTTCCTCCCAGATGAGATTGCTCGGGTCGAAGTAGTGATCCGCAAGGTAATCTGCTGCCTCAGCGTTATCGCCCTCGTTCATGAAGTCGGTGTTCGAGCTGTCGAGACCTGTGATGCTTCTTCCGGAGCTTCCGCCGAGGAACGAACCGAGGAGCTGGGTTATCATATCGGAGCTTCCCGATGAACCGGAAGAGCCTCCGAGACCGAACAGTGAACCGACAGGTGATGATGAACCGCCGGCAGCTATCTGACCGCTCGTTTCAAGCTTTGCGAACTGCCTTATGCACTTTGCGTAATCGCTGTCCATACCTATCTGATCGTATGTAGTGCAAGCCGAATCAACGTAAGATGTGCGCTTGTAGGGGAAGTAGATCGAAACGCCGTAAGCGTTGGACATATTTGTGGATGTACGGTTGTACTTGACAGCCTTTTTCAGAGCATCTGCAAGGGACTTGCCCTCATCGGTGCCGATGTTCTCCGCAAGGTTTACGAGATCGACCTGATCTATCTTGGAGCTTTCAGCGAACTCACGGGTAGCATATCTTGCATCTGAGAGCTCCTTGTAGTTCTCGTCGGTTATCTTCTTGCTGACAGATTTTGAGAACGAATTGAGCTTATCCGGAACAGTATTAGCAAATTCAGCAAGGTCAATTACTGAGAGCGTAGTTTTCTGTCCCCTGCACTTTCTCGCGCACTCTGTAACGAAATCGTCAACGATATTCTTGCCGATATCGAGAGTGGGCATGGACGTATTCTTTCCGAGAGCACTGAGCCAGTTTGTATAGTACCAGCCGATGCCGGGCTCTGTCTCCTCGGAGGCGATGAGGTAATCCGCATAAGCATCGAGCATGAGGGCGCTCTCAGCAGTCGCCATGAGGCAGGCATCGAAACCGATAAAATCGAACTTCGTACCGCCGTTTTTCAGCGCCTTGCTTATGCCGGCAAGGTCCATAGAGCCGCTCTTTTTGTACTTTTCATCGTAGCCGTAGCCGCTTACCGAGCCGCCGCCGTGATCCCAGAAGATGAGTTCATTGCGGTTAGCAGGGTAATTCTGAGTGCAATACTTGATAAACGAAGTAAGGGTAGCAGGGTCAGTCATAGCCTTGCTTCCGAGGCCATTTTCAAGAGTATTGAGACTGCCGTTTTTGATCTGATGTATCTGGTTTGTGGAGCTGCTTATCGTGCTGTTCTTCCACTTCGAGCAGCCGCCGGTATAGACGATGATATTGACGTTATCGCCTATAGACTTGCTTGCCTCCTTCATCTCCTCGATATCAGAGGAAGCCATGCCGTACTTTGATTCAAGATCGGTACCGCACATATACACCATGAGTGTAACAACGTCCTGCGAATTGCCCTTGATAACGGTACGCTTAGCGCGTGAACCGTCCGCTACAGAAGTATCCGCGGAGGTCTCACCGCTTGCGACATAACCGCCGGAAGCCGGAGCTTCATCGTTACCGCCGCCGCCTCCTCCGCCTCCGCCGAGAAGACTTCCGAGACCGCCTCCCTTGAACATCAGCAGGGCAAGGATTATCGCTAAGATGCCACCGCCTCCGCCGATAGCAGCTCGTTTCGCCATGCTTCCGCCGGCTTGCTCGGGCTGGTCGTAGTCCTTCGAGCCGACCTTTCCTGTGCCGAGACCATCTCCGCGCTTATGAACGCCGGTGCTTGTGCCTGTGACTTTCTTTTTGCGTCCCTGCGGACGGTTGTCAGCGGGAGTGTCCTCAAGCGGCATTCCTCTCTGAGGTATCTCATCGTCACCTGTCTCATCGGCAGAGAGCTCTTCCTCGCCGTTCTCATCAGGAAGAAGTTCTTCCTCGGGCATATCATTCTGAGGGATCTTCTCCTCAGACTTATCATTCTGATCCATAACAGCCTCCGTTGATTTTATTTGCATAACTGCATCAGTACAGCTTATATTTTACACGTTTTCGGAAATATTGTCAAGCGGAACGATCATTTGTCCAGTTTTCGCATCATTTCCGGGAGACCGGAGAATTCTCCGAGCTCCGGCACCTCCTGAGCTATCGTTCCGAAGCCGTATGCGGCATGGATAAACTCTGCGCCCGCTTTGACCGCGGAATCGTAGTCGCCCTGTATATCTCCGACATACCACGCCTTGTCAAGAGCGTTTCTCTCCATGACAAGTGCGATATTATCGCCCTTTCCGAGCAGATTATTTCCGTAGCACTCGATATCGGAAAAGTATCCCCCGAAGCCGTAATGCTCCAGAAAAGCCTCTATATAGCCGCTCTGACAGTTGCTCACGATGTAAAGACCGTACCTTTTCTTCAAGCGAGAAAGAGTCTTTTCGAGGTCGGGATAGAGCTCTCCGCCGTTCCTGCGAAGATATTCGTTCTCATGTCCGCAGCAGAGGTCGAGCAGCTCCATGCGCTTCTTCTGAGGCTTGCCCTCGAAGATGATATCCGCTATCCTGTCCATGGTAAGTCCCATTACGCTCATGACGTCCTCTTTGGTTACGGTCATATCATAGCCGAGCATTCTCAGCTTTTCGGTCCACGATGCGGCAACGTTCTCTGAGGAATCCCAAAGTGTGCCGTCCATATCAAAAATAATGCCCTTTTTCATATTCCCTCCGTCATTCTGGCGTATATCTCGCCGACCTGCTTCTCATCGTGGGCAAATGTGTCGAGGACCGTTATTCTTCCGGGACGCACAGTTCTTGCCTTTTCCCACATATCCGCGAACATTTCAGGCGTGATGCCGTATGAACGCGGGTCGAAGTCAAGACCGTGGGACTTGAAGAAGCACATTATGCCGGAAGGGTCCTGTCCCTGAAAGATACACGCAGGGATAGTTCCGAGTGCGACCGCGAGACCGTGGGATATCTTCACGCCGGGATAGTATTCCTCGATAGCGTGTGCGAAAAGATGCTCGCTTCCGCTGCAAGGACGCGATGAACCGGCTATCTCCATTGCAAGTCCGCCCATAACAAGGGCGCGGGAGAGAATGCGTATGAAAACTCGGCTCTTCATGTTCCTCTCGTCACAGTGGTAGACCGAATCAAAACTCATTCTGCTCAGTGCATAGGCGAAGTCCTCGACCCTTGACGAGCTTTTTGAAGCGGAAAGCTTCCAGTCGTAGAGGGCAGTATGCTTGGCTATCGTGTCGCCGATACCGGAGAGCGTCTGTCCCTCCGGAGCATTGATTATCATGTTCGTGTCAACGATGATAGCGGTCGGTATCTTGCACTCGATCGTCTTTCTGGCACTGCCAACGGTCTCAAGGACTGCAAATGGCGAAGCGAGAGAGTCGTTGCTGAGCGAGGTCGGCATACAGATGTAGACCGCCTTGCTGATATGAGCCGCATATTTCGCGGTATCGAGAACTCTGCCGCCTCCGATGCCGATTATGACCTTGATGTCCTCAATGCAGACCTTCTTTGCGATAGCGACCGCCTCGTCAAAGCTTGCCGCACCCATTGCGATGATCTCAGCGCCGCCGAAATCATGGCTTATATCGTATATCTTCTCCTTGTAAATGTCAATGAGGAACTGCTCGGAGACTATGATGGTCTTCTGACCTATCATGTCGGGGATATAGTCGCGGATTATCCTGTCCGAGTGGAAAAAAGCGTCCTCCTCGACAGCAAGGCATATCGGGAGATTAAATCTTGTATGCTGGTTCATATGACACCTCTGCTTTCTTTTTACTATTATTCCGGCAGACTTGCAGTTTTATTCTGCCGGACGAAGCTGCATATCAGTACGTCTCGGGTCGAACATGGCGAGCCTGCCGTTCGAGGGGACGACCGTTCTGCCAAACTTATCGCTGACCGGTGAGAACGTGAACCTTCCGCATGAACGGTGAGCCGCCCGGAAATACAGGTACCTTCCGCCGCAGAGCTTCTGCTTTTTGCCGCGGCAGAGGAAAACTATCCCTTTTTCAGTCACCTTTGCGGTAAGCGGAGGAAGCTCGCCGTCTATGCTGAACCTCATTCCGTCCGTGATGCAGTGTACCCTATCCGCCGGGAGAGAAATGTCCCTGCAAAAACGATAGAAGAACGCTGCAACGGCCTTTTCCGCAGTGTAAAGCCTGTGCATTATCGCGAACTCCGGGTCGGTCGTGAGCATGGGTATCTCCTGCGGAATAACCTCAACTATCGAGTTGAGCGCCGTCCGGAAGCTCTTTCTGTTGTCGAAAAGATGAAGATCAGCCGCCTTTATCTCCTGCGGAGGCACACTGTCCGGATACATCATCTTTGCCAGATCCTCATAGGCACGGTGTATATTCTTCTTCATCGTATAATAAGTCATTCGGGTCGCATGGGGAAGGCAGCACATATCCTGAAGCATATGCAGAGCCCTTGCAAGATGAGCGAGCGCTTTCTCCCGGAAGCCAGCCCTCCAGAAGGTCAGCGCCATTGTGTAGTCCTCCTCGAACATGGTCCTTGCACTCTGCGAAAACAGCGTGATGCCGTTCCTGTAGTAGCCCGCGGCAGGTTCAAGCTTGATGCCGAAAGAATTGCAGGCGCAGTAGTAATGCTTTCCCGAACCCTTTTCGTAATCGCCCTCACGGTCGGGAGCACATACGTTATCAATGAACATTTCCAGCGAGGGCTCAAAGATATCCCTCGCCTCCGGGATGAACCTGTAAAGCTGCGGAAGGACTCTGTACACAAGGTTTTTGTGAACTGAAATCAGCTCCGATGTCCTCCGTGCCTCATATTTTCCGAGAAGCTGTCTCATATTAGCGGCAGCGCTGTTCCATTTCCCCATTAGCCTCTCCTTTCAGACCTCACAGTGTTACCGGAAGTCCGTTTATTTCGATAGTCGGGTCGTCAATGTCAATCAGCAGGCATCTTCTTCCGTCAACAACGCTTGTCCGTACCTTGTCGGCTGCGGACGGCTTGATGTTCACGGTTATGCCCGGCGATGCAAGAACGGTCTTGGTCTCGACGAGATTTGCAGCGGTAAGCGGTGCAGTACCGCAGACTTTTTCGTATACTGGCTCGACCATTTTCACGCGCTCCTCGGGAACGCCGATATCACTGAGGATATCGCTGAGAGCCTTGTTGTCGATGACTGCCTTCTCGGTATCGTCCTTGTTTTCCTCAACGACTTCCTGTATCTTCTCGTTGACGGTCTTGATAAGCATATAATCGAGGTCGTCCCCGACAACGCTCTTGAGGATATTCTGGAAGCTCGCCTTTTCGTTGTCAGCCGACATCACAAAGGTACAGCCGAGAACGTCCTCGACGAAAGAGATGTTCGGCTTGCTTGCGGACCTTGTGTAGTACATGACATGGTTGACGTCAGTGCTGCGGTTGCTGAACACCGGATAGAGGAAGCCGTCGGACGGCGATTTGCTGATGATGAGCTCGGTGTTGAGCTTCTTGGTTATCTCGTTGTTGAACGAATCGAATACAAAGCCGTCGCTGCTGGTATTCACGGGACATATCGCGGTGATGATGTACTTGTAGAGCTCGTCCTCGCCGTCAGCAAATTCATCGTTCTTGTCCTTTTTCCTTATCGTATAGCAGCAGAAAGCTGTAATTACCGCGTAGGGACCGTCGTTCACAAGATTGTTGGCGATGTGGTTGAGGTATTCCTCGCAGACCGTCTCGTCCTTCAGCTCGGATTTAAGGAGCTGATATAGTATGTACTGCTGACCGCCCTCATCGTAGGCTTCATTCGGGAACTCATACTCAACGAAGGTCTTGCCGACGTTGGTGTTGAGCACCTTTTTTAGGGTCTCGTCATAGACGTCATGCTCTGCGACAGGCATTGTGAGGCATGAGCTCACATTATGATACCGTAGGTTCTTTTCAGCGTCCACAAACGCCGTAAGTATGCGCTCCATAATAAAAAATCCGCTCTTATCGGAGAAATTCTTCTTGATCTCTGCTGTTTCCTTTTTGTTCATCGTAGTTGATCCTTCCTGAAAATATATACCGCCGGCCTTCTGACCGACACTATTATTATAATACATTTTCAGTTTCAAATCAAGTCCCAAATAAAAACGCGCATAAATGAAAACAGGACGACTATTGCCGCCCTGCCGTTTATAATTGCTCTTATGTAAGAGAACAATTACCTTTGCTATGATTATATAATACCATCTGTATCAGTATTTGTCAACAGTTTCCAGAAATATTTACATTTCGTATACAAATTGTTCTGCTTTTATTCATGATAAGGTAACATTCTCTCAGTGCTTCTGCATATTGAACCTCAGAGCATCTGCCGCAAGCCTGAAAATAAGCTCCGAAATCACCGTCGGACTCTCCTTTGTACCGTTTTTCAGCCACGTTCTTATTATACTAAGCGCTCCCGAAACAACAAAAAGTGAGCAGTATTCCGAGGATTCCTTTCTCTCGTCGGGTATGACGTCCGGTATATTCACAACAAATCCTACCGTCTGCTCGATCATCTTGTACGGAAATTCGCCGTCTATGCTGTTTTCGAGCAGCATGAGATAAAGCTCGGAGTTGTCCCTGTAATAGCTGAGAAGCTTCTCTATCCGGCGCACCACAGCCTTTTCGCTGCTGAGCTCCATTCCCCGCACACACTGTGCGCTGCGTTCAAGAGCTTCGTATTCGACCTGCTCATAGAGGTCGCGGACACTGGTATAGTATTTGTAAAAGGTCGAACGGTTCATCTCCGCCTCGGCGCAGAGCTGTGTGATAGTTATCTCATGGAGAGTGTAGTCCCTGAGAAGCTTTATCAGGCTCTCGCCGAAAAGCCGCTTAGTCAGCCTTACGCGCTGGTTGTTTTTTACGTTCATTGAATTTTACCTCCGCAGGAGCCTCCGCATTGCTTTTTCCGAAACGTATGAGGACAAGCTTGTCAAGAGCGAAAATGATTACAGGAAGTACGAACACTACCATGAACGCCGCCGTTGCTGCACCGAAGGCTACCATTGAACAGGTCTGTGAAATTACCTTCTGCGTCATGAGTATTCCTGTAGTCATGCAGCAGCCGATAAGTACCAGCGAAGAAGTGAGTATCGTCTTTATAGATTTGTCCATCGCGGAGGCAAGAGCCTCCTTTTTTCTGAGCTTTCCGCGTTCCTCAACGTAATTGCAGACAAAGAGGATACCGTAGTCTATGGTTGCGCCCATGAGTATGCACTGAACGAGTATAAGCGCGATATAGTTGACCGTAAAGCCCATTATTGCCATTGCCGCAGTCGTGATGTAGACTGCCGCCTGTATTACAGCAACCAGTATCGCGGAGCTGAATATCGAGCGGAATGTGAAGATAACTACAACGAATATCGCTATAGTCGTAAGAAGCGTTACGAAGTTCATCTCGCTCTTGAAGCCGTCGTTCATCTCATAGCCCATGACCGTATCACCGACAAGATAGTAGTTCTCGCCGAGGACCTCGTCCGCCTTGTCAAGCAGCTCGCCTACCGCGTCAAAGGTAGCCTCGCCCTCGGATTCGTGGTTCAGAGATATCACCATGCGGTTGTATTCACTGCCAACCATCTGACTGCGGTTCTCGTTTATCATCTGCTGTGCCTGAAGAAGTGCCGGGTCCTCGGAGCCGCCCTGTATCGAAGCACCGATGAACTCCTCCATAGTCATTGTCTCAACGCCCATTGCCTGATACATCATCTGTGCCTGTTCAGCCGGGAAGCCGAACTGTGCTGCTATTTCCCCGGCAGTGCAGGGACGTCCGAGCGTGTTCGAGTAATCCTGAACGGAGTTGACGTCATCTCTTGTGCCGAGCCATGTGATGTACTCCGATATCTTCTCCTGAGAGGTAGTGTTCCTGTACATGAGAACGGTCTGATTGTCGTAGCCGAAGCATTCCTCTGTGTAGGTCTGGTCGCTGTTGTCGAACATCTTGAGGAAGCCGACCTTGACGTCGTCCTTATAAATAAATGAGAAGCCTACTGCGATGAGTGCAAGCGGGATTATAATGCCCCTGAGCTTTGAAATGCCGCCCATGAGCCTACCGGTCTTTATCGTTATGGAGGGCTTCCTGCTCTTTTCGATGAGCTTGTCGAAGCTGACTACAAGTCCCGGGAGAAGCGTGAATATGCTCACAAGGCTGAAGAATACGCCCTTTGCAAGAACTACGCCCATGTCCTGACCTATCTTGAAGTCCATGAATACGAGGGCAAGCAGTCCGACGATAGTTGTGACGGAGCTGCCCGATATCGGCGCAAAGGAGTTTGCAAGTGCGCTAATCATGGCCTCCTCATGGTTTGCATGGACCTTTTTCTCCTGAGAGTAGCGGTTCATGAGCATGATTGAGTAGTCCATTGACAGACCCATTTGCAGTACAGCTCCGACGGCAAAGGTCATGAATGATACCGACGGCAGAAGTGCGTTCGTGCCCATATTTACGAGGATTGCCGTACCTATGCAGAGCATGAACAGGAAGGGTTCCGTCCACGAATCGCAGAGAATAAAGAGTATCGTGAAAATAATCACAGTGGCAATAACGGATATGACGGGGATATCGTTGAGCAGTGATTTCACCATGAGGTCGTTGTCAACAACTGCGCCGCTTATGTAGGCTTCATCACCGTAAATGTCCCTGATATCGCTGAGGACCTCGCGGGAGGTCTTGGAGTAGGTGTCCGAGGCGATAGTTACCGTGTATTTGGAGTGACCGTCCTTCTGATAAGCCTCGTCGTTCTGAATGAAAACGACGGACTTGACGTTGTCAATCTCGGAGAGCTCCTGCTGTCTCTGGAGCTGCTCGGTCTCGCTGAGTCCGTCGAACATGACGGTTATTGCAGAGCTCTTGCCGAATTCGTCCTCCATGACGCTCATTCCCTTTTTGACCTGTGAATCGTCAGGAAGGTACTTTGACATATCGTAGTTGATGTTGGTCGTGAATATTCCGATTGCACAGGCGATCGCTGCGATAAGGTAAACGATGTAGATTATCCTGCGCTTCCGGACGATGATCTCTGAAAATCTGTTCAAGATGATCCCTCTTTCATAAAAATTTCCAATTTCTATTATAGCAACACTGTGTTGATTTTGCAATAAGCAGTTGGAATATAATATGACGTATGGCAGACAAATCCTGCAAAAATGTTGGAATAATAAAATTTTGCCTCAATAATGTGCCGAACACCGTAATTTGTAAACTGAGTTGTGGCTGTGATATCCTTGCAAAAAAATCTTTTGACAGTTTTTTGTCAATTCTGCACACGTTTTCTTGCGGCCATTTGTAGGTTTCAGCTATTTTTTGCTGAGTTCTTAAAAAAAACTTTACAATCTGTTAATAATGTGGTATCATATACACAAAGGTGTAAATCGAAAATTATGCCTGTTTTTGCATTTTTCATGCGCACAGGGCTTTACTTTTGCGTAATAATGTGCTAAAATGTAAAGTGTGAAATCACGCTTGAAATTTACGCCGTATGGCAGACTGGAGTTATACTATGATTGATAAGATCAGATCCGACAGCATGGACCTTCTCTTCGAGGCTATCCTTACGCTCGATTCCGTAGAGGACTGCTACAAGTTCTTCGATGACCTCTGCACAAGCATCGAGCTCAAATCCTTTGCTCAGCGCCTTCATGTCGCTAAGCTCCTCGATGAACACAGGGTATATAACAGTATCGTTACCGAAACAGGCGCAAGCACCGCTACTATCAGCAGAGTGAACCGCTCCCTCAAGGACGGCAACGACGGCTACAACATCGTTTTCGACAGGTTGAAGAAAAAAAATCTGCTAAAATAATTTTATCTGAAAGGAATGTTTACATGAAAAAGCATGATCTGCTCAGAAGATCAATTGCCTGCCTCTCAACTGCGGCTATGATCTTTACGGGCGCATCGTTCCCTGCCAATGCTGCCTACATTGACGAGGAAAATCCGAACAACTATGACAACTTCGCAAACGCTCTCCAGCTCGCACTCTGTTTCTATGACGCGAACAAGTGCGGTGACAAGGTCGGCGAGGACGGCTACTACGCATGGCGTAATGACTGCCATGTAAAGGACGCTGAAATACCGCTCCAGACTGTTAATCCCTTCCCGGAGCTCTACGGCGAATCCAAGAACGACGGCGGAGATAACGGCAAGGAACAGGAAAAGAAAGAGGATAAGCAGCCCATAGGCGAGGGCAAGGGCGACGGCGGTCTCAGTGAAGCTGCCGGTCTCTACGAGGGCGTTACCATGACCGAGGAATTCATCGAGAAGAACCGCAAATATCTCGATCCCGACGGAAACGGCACTCTCGACCTCACAGGCGGCTGGCACGATGCCGGTGACCACGTTAAGTTCGGTCTCCCCGGAAGCTACTCCGCTTCTACTGTCGGCTGGGGCTACTATGAATTCCGCGACGCCTACATCGACATGGGTCTCCAGAAGCACATCGAAGATGAGCTCCGCTGGATAAACGACTACTTCCTCAAGGTAACATTCCTCGACGATGACGGCAACGTTGTCGCTTACTGCTATCAGGTCGGCGAGGGTAACAATGACCATAACTACTGGTGTGCTCCTGAGCTTCAGGTTGACAACACCGTTGTTGCTTCCTCAAGCTGTGCTGTAAAGCGTCCCGCTTACTTTGCAACAGAGGAAATGCCTGCACCTGACCAGTGCGCCGGTGCAGCGGCTTCACTTGCTATAAACTACCTCAACTTCAAGGACACTGACCCTGAATACGCTGCCAAGAGCCTTAAATACGCAAGAGCACTCTATGAGTTCGCTGTTGCTACTCATCAGGAGTCATGGACTCCCGGTTCAACTCCGTCCTCCCTCGTTCTCGGCTACGACGGCGGCTTCTACCACTCAAGCTACGACTACGATGAGCTCTCATGGGCTGCCGTATGGCTCTACTACTGTTCTGTCGCTGAGGCTGAGGACGCCGAGGACGCTGACGAAGCTTCCATAAAGAAGGCTACTCAGGCTGCTTACGACAAGTACATCATGGACATCATCGCTGTCGATGAGGAGACCACCAATGACAAGGGCGCTCACCCCTACACCGGCTACATGAAGCGTATCATCACTGATACCGGCAACTGCTGGCAGAACATCTGGGTCCACTGCTGGGATACAGTATGGGGCGGCGTTTTCGCAAAGCTTGCTCCTGTAACAAATACTGCCCGTGACTGGTACATCTTCCGCTACAATCTCGAATACTGGTCCGGCTGTGCAGCATCTATTGATTCATCAAAGTGGGGCTATGAGCCTGTTCACGGTCATAAATACTTCGGTATGGACGACTTCCTCTGGAACACTCCCATGACCTGCGATCAGATACCCGATCTTCCTCTCAGCGAGACAAGCAGCGACTTCATTGCAAAATCTCCCTACGGCTGGGCTGTCGTTTCAGGCTACGGATCTGCACGTTACAACACAGCAGCAGGTCTCTGTGCCTGCGTTTACGCTAAGACCACCGGCGATGATACTTTCCTCCCCTGGGCAAAGGCTCAGATGGAATATATCCTCGGCAAAAACCCCATGGGCTACGCTTATGAGGTAGGCTACGGCAACAGCTATGCTACTCAGCCTCACCACCGTGCTTCTCACTGCTCCGACAAGCAGAGCCAGGAGAACCTCATCAATCAGGTACACACCCTCTGGGGCGCTCTCGTCGGCGGTCCTGACCTCGACGATTACCACCACGACGAAACCAAGGACTACATCTACAACGAAGTTACTGACGACTATAACGCAGGCTTCTGCGGCGACCTCGCAGGTCTTTACCACTTCTACGGTGCTAAGGGCAAGGAGCTCGAAAAAGAAAACTATATCGACCCCGATTTCGATATGTCCAAGAACGCTAAGAACGGCTACAATCAGGTAGATAAGGACGGCAATCCCCTCCCCGTAGGCATCTACGCAGCAGGCGGAAAAAATCAGGAGCAGAAGGGCAGCGTTCAGCTCAAGGTAGTTGTTTACAACAGAACTGTTGATCCTCCGCGCTTTGAGAGCGATCTCCGTGCAAGATACTACTTCAATGTAAAGGAACTCATAGATCAGGGCTACGATCCCAGCGAGTACATCTTCTACCGTATCGACTACGATCAGGAAAAGGGCTACTCCAACGAAAAGAACGCTGTAAAGTTCACACCTCCTACAAAGTATGATGACAACGGCACATACTACGTTGAGATGCAGTGGAAGGACTGTGACTTCTACGGAAGCCGTGTTTTCCAGTTCGCACTCGGCTATAATCAGGACAAGGAGACATACGACGACGTTCTGTGGGATTCCACAAACGACTACAGCTACGATGACCTCGTTTCATTCGAGGACGTGAACGAAGCTGCCGAGATCACTGACAAGATCACTGTTTACGCTGACGGCAAGCTGATATGGGGCGTTGAGCCTGACGGAACTGCTGCTGACAACACTAAGGCTTCCTCCGAGAACGGTATCCTTTGGGGCGACGCTAACTGTGACGGTGAGGTAAATATGGCTGACGCTGTATTTATCATGCAGTCGATCTCAAACCCTGACAAGTACAAGCTGACTGCTAAGGGCGAGGCTAACGGCGACGTTGACCAGCGTGTTGCAGGTATCACATACAAGGACGCACTTGCTATCCAGAGATACAAGCTCCACCTTGTAGAAAAGCTTCCCGTATAAAACACAAAGGACACGATGAAAATCGTGTCCTTTTTTTACATAAGAATGGACGCACATAACCGTGGTACTCATACGGCAGTTTTTACGAGAACTTATCGGGGGAAACCTTTCTGAGGAAAGGTTCTTCTTTTGTCAGGATATCCTCCTGCCCTTTCCTTTTTTCCGTTTCTCGATAGGCTGCTCCTTGCCGCCCATATCCTCGAAAACGGGTTCCTCGTCAGTCGGCTCGGCAAAGCCTGTAAGCTCCGGATTTATCTGTCCGATGCTTGTATAGTACGGATTTATGACGTACTCCTGTATAACAGGATAGCTTCTGAAGCTTGCCACAAGTCCGATGAAGGCTGCCGGATAGAACGGAACTATTACCATGAAAAACGGCAGAGCAAAGATAAACGTTCCGAACATGGCAATGATAATGAAAAAGAGCAGCAGCGTGGTGAAGAGATTGCGCTTTATCGCAACAAATGCTAGCATGAACGAATTCTTGATGAGATTTTTCAGCGAAAGGCTCGTTGCTACCAGCATCAGGTAGATGTAATAATTCATCATGATAACAAGCAGCGCAAAGCTGTAGGTGAACACCAGCGGTACATACAGCAGTACCGTTCCGAGCTGATGTGCGAGTGCGGGATAAACTCTTACTGCTGCAAATGCCGACAGTGCTACGATACAGTCGATGAATCCGATAACGGAAGCGTACTTGAAATTCGACCTGAAGCCGCGGAAGAAATCCCGGCAGATGTAGGTGTGCTTCTCAATGAGGAAGCAGCGCAGTACCTTGACCATGCCGGCTGTAGCGGGTCCAATAGTGAAAGCGAACGTCAGCAGCAGCAGAACGATCAGCGCAATGCCTATCCCAGCCGAGGGGACATAGCTTATTACCGGAAGTATCAGCATAAGGGGGATAAAAAACAGGAAATACAGGAAATTAAGACCTGCGAGCCTCCAGAATTTTCTTCCCGTTATCTCAAAGAAAAGAGCAAATCCCTTTTTCTTCGGCGCATTTTTTGAAATTCCAGAGCCGGCGCTTTCGTAATCCTTAAAGAACAGCCCCAATTTTAACATTCCTCCAATTCAGACTGAGCCGGAGCAGACTATGTAAACAGCTCCGTCAGCGAGTGATATTATTGCGGACAGCAGAAGAAGAACGGCATATTTTACACTGTAAAGCCTCAGATCAATGAGCTTTTCGTCTTTCAGTTCACCGATGGTCCATAGCCGGAGTATCGCTGCCGATACGCGGAGAAGCTCCCTTACTGCGAGTATTGCTACCCCTGTGAATGCAAGTGCAGCCGGCATGAGCTGGAGCGTTACCTTCAGAGCAGCTCCGGCGCCCTCTGAGGAATACAGCGAGGCGGACGAAGCACCTATCCCGAAGCCGCGGTACACCAGCAGTGCGATGCCCAAGGGTTGTCCGAACGCGAAAAGTCCGGCGAGATAAGCGGCAGCTATAAACAGTGCAGAGCTGAGGAACGTATTCCTTGCAACTGCAAAAAAAGACGTTCCGTACTCTCCCGGCAGAAAGAACTGGTGCAGCACTGCCGGAAGTCCGTGAGGGTGTGCTGCTCCGTAAACAGAGCCGGCTATCATGCCCGCTGATACTGCGGCACAAAGCAGCAGAGTGAGTGCTCTCCTTGAATGGCTTACTGTAAGATATCCTGTTTTTTTCATCGCGCATCAATCCTTTCTGATTAAGGATATGCGCTGCCTGTCCGGTTTAGAACAGTGTTATTTTGAAAGCTCGTAGGCTCTCTTTGTGCAGCTCTCGCAGCAGTTGTTCACAACGTCAGTGAGCTTGCCCTCGTAAAGTCTGTCAAGACCCGCAAGAGTTGTTCCTCCGGGAGAGGATACCATCTTTATGAGCTCATCTATAGTATAGCCGGAATCGGTCATCATCTTTGCGGAACCGATAAGGCTCTGTGCGAAAAGCTCCTTTGCAGCCTCAGCGTCAATTCCTACAGACGAAGCATAGTCGATGAATCCCTTTGCAAAGAGGTAGATGAATGCGGGACTGCTTCCATTTACAGCGATTATCTCCTTCATTCTGTTCTTCGGGATAACGGCTGCCTTTCCGCAGATACGGAAGATATTGAGAATTACCTCGAACTCCTCGTCGGTAACTCTGTCGTTATGCGAGAGGGCAGAAGCTCCCTCTCCGAGCAGAAGCGGAGTGTTGGGCATAACGAGAATGACCTTGGCGTCAGAACGTGTCTTGCCTGCGATGAATTCGTCAGTGATACCGGCAGCTATCGAAACGAAAACGGTATCAGAAGTTGCTCCGGGTGCGGCTGCCTCGAGGACTCCCTCGATTATCTGCGGCTTAACAGCGAGAAAGACGTACTTGCACTGAGCAGTGAGCTCAGCCTCGCTTGCAGCAGGTATAACGCCGGACTTTTCAAGTGCGGCTATCTTTGCGGTATCAGGGTCAAAGGCACGGAGGGTTATGCTCTCGGAAAGGCTGCTCGAAGCGATGCCCTTCATTATAGCAGAGCCCATATTTCCTGCGCCGATAAATCCTATGCTTATCTTATCCATATAAATTACTCCTTCCGGTATTTCATACATAGTATTATTATACTACATTCTGCACAAAGTTTCAAGTAAAATTTCGGTGAATATTTTTATTCTCGCGGATATGATATTTTTTAGAAAAAGTTTACAAAATATATTTGACAAACAGCAGCTTTTGTGTTATAATTGTAGCAGTACAATAGCTATGCTGCCAAAAGCATAAATAATTACCCGGAGGTTGTTATTCTATGAAACGACTTGTCACAAGAAGTGATTTTGACGGACTTGTATGCGCCATGCTCCTCAAGGAGCTGAATATAATAGACGAGATTAAATTCGTCCACCCGAAGGACGTTCAGGACGGCAAGGTCGATATCACCGAAAACGATATCACGACCAACCTGCCCTTCGACAAACGTGTCGGTCTCGCTTTCGACCACCACGAATCCGAGCTTCTCCGCAATAAGCCCGAGGACTACGAGGGCAAATACATCATTGACGGCGATGCAAAATCCGCTGCCCGTGTCGTGTACGACTACTACGGCGGCGCTAAGACCTTCACCCGCGTTTCCGACGAGATAATGTGGGCTGTTGACAAGGGCGACAGTGCTGATTTCACGGTTGACGAAATCCTCAACCCTACAGGCTGGGTCCTCATGAACTTCCTCATGGACGCGCGTACAGGTCTCGGACGCTTCCACGACTTCAGGATATCCAACTACGCCCTCATGATGGAGCTCATTGACTACTGCGTTGACCACAGCATCGACGATGTACTGAAGCTTCCCGATGTCAGGGAACGTGTTGACCTCTACTTCGAGCAGCAGGAGCTCTTCAAGGAACAGCTCCGCAAGATAACCCGCATCGAGGACAAAGTCGCCGTCATTGACCTCCGCGAACAGGAGACTATCTACGCCGGAAACCGTTTCATGGTCTACGCGATGTGGCCTGAGACCGAGCTTTCCGTTCACGTTGCATGGGGCTTCCGCAAACAGAATACTGCCGTTATGATAGGAAAGTCCATTGTGAACAGAGCCTCCAAGTTCAATATCGGTGAGCTTTGTCTCAGCTACGGCGGCGGTCACGCTAACGCCGGTACCTGCCAGCTCGAGAACGATGTCATTGACAAGGAGCTTCCGGTCATCATTGATAAGCTCAACGGAAAGATACCGGTCTGACTTTGTAGATTATTGACAGGTTTTAACTGTGCAAAGTGTTAAATTATAGCTTTTGTGCAGAATATTAAAAAAACGCTTGACAAATCCTCACTAAGGGTCTATAATAGCATTGTAAACAGCAAGGGAGCTGCGGATAGGAAATCCGTAGCTCTCTTTTTTGGTTTATAGCGCTAATTCCATACACAAAGGGGTGTATGAAGTCTCAGGACTTCTGCACCCCTTTGATAATTTATGCTGTTATCTTATCTGATCTGTTCCCATATCCGTTCCATAGCATTGGGTTCAGGTTTCAAAAGGAGGATTTTCTATGGACTCTCAGACAATTTTACAGCAAGCTTCCGAAAACACTGACACCACCGTTTTCGGAGTATGGTTCCTTATAGGTGCAGCACTCGTATTTTTTATGCAGGCTGGCTTTGCAATGGTAGAAACAGGCTTCACCCGTGCAAAGAACGCCGGTAATATCATCATGAAAAACCTTATGGATTTCTGTATCGGTACAGTCGTATTCGTCCTCATAGGCTTCGGTATTCTCTTCGGCGAGGACGCTGTAGGTATCATCGGAAAGCCCGGTTTCGATATATTCACCTCATACGGCAGCTTCGACTGGTCAAACTTCGTTTTCAACCTCGTGTTCTGTGCAACAACAGCTACCATCGTTTCAGGTGCAATGGCTGAACGTACAAAGTTCCTTTCCTATTGTGTATACTCCGCTATCATCAGCGCAGTCATCTACCCGATAGAAGCCCACTGGGGCTGGGGCGGCGGCTGGCTGGCTGAATGGGGCTTCCACGATTTCGCTGGTTCAGCTCATATCCATATGGTCGGCGGTATCGCTGCACTCGTTGGTGCTGCTATCCTCGGACCGAGAATAGGCAAGTTCCAGAAGAACAAGAAGGGCGAGATCAAGGTAAACGCTATCCCCGGTCATAACCTCACGATCGGCGCACTCGGCTGCTTTATCCTTTGGTTCGGCTGGTACGGCTTCAACGGTGCTGCCTGTACTTCAGTCGAACAGCTCGGTTCTGTTTTCCTTACAACTACTATTGCTCCCGCGATCGCAACAGTTACCTGCATGATCTTCACATGGCTCAAATACGGCAAGCCTGATGTTTCAATGTGTCTTAACGCTTCACTCGCAGGACTTGTTGGTATCACAGCTCCCTGTGATGTAACAGATGCACTCGGTGCTACTATAATCGGTATCGTTTCCGGTCTGCTCGTTTGCTTCGGCGTATGGTTCCTCGACTATGTTCTCCACATCGACGATCCTGTCGGCGCAGTTGCAGTTCACATGATGAACGGTATCTGGGGCACTATCGCAGTTGGTCTCTTCGCTAACCCCGATGTTCCCGGCTATTCTCTCGCAGATCAGGACGGCAACGAGCTCGCAGGCGTATTCTACGGCGGCGGCTTCGCACTCCTCGGCAGACAGCTCGCAGGCTTCGCAGCAATCGGCGCTTTCACAGCAGTTACAATGGCTATCGTATTCTTCGGTATCAAGAAAACTATCGGTCTCCGTGCCTCTGAGCAGGAGGAGATCATCGGTCTGGACGTTACAGAGCACGGTCTTATCTCCTCTTACGCAGACTTCGCTCCCGCAATGAGTGACGCTTCTATGTACGGCTACACAAAGGACGACGCTAAGAGCGTTCAGAAGGTCCCCATGAACGAGGCTGTAAAGGTCGAGAACTACTCGGCTCCTTCAACAGACGGAAGACCCAAGATGACAAACATCGTGGTCATCTTCAAGCAGCAGAGACTCCAGCAGTTCATACAGGCTATGGAGGCTATCGACGTAAAGGGCATCACAGTCACAAACGTTCTGGGCTGCGGTATGCAGAACGGACAGACCAACTACTACCGTGGTACTTCCGTTGAGATGAACCTCCTCCCCAAGATCAAGGCTGAGATCGCAGTATGCGCTGTGCCTGTAGAGAAGGTCATCGCTGCTGCAAAGGCTGCACTCTACACCGGCAACTACGGCGATGGCAAGATGTTCATCTTCGACATCGAGAACGTCATCAAGATCCGTACCGGCGAGGAAGGCTACAATGCACTCCACGACTCCGCTGAGTGGGAAAGAGCATAAGATGATAAGGCTTCCGCAGACAGCCTGATGGTCTGCGGAAAGCCATTTCATAAATGTATTTCAAGGAGAATGAGCAAATGTCAAAATTCATTTTCGTAACAGGCGGAGTTGTCTCCGGTCTGGGCAAGGGTATCACTGCTGCATCACTGGGAAGACTTCTCAAGCAGCGCGGCTACAAGGTGACTATCCAGAAGTTCGACCCCTACATCAACGTTGACCCCGGTACAATGTCCCCGTTCCAGCACGGAGAGGTGTTCGTGACGGACGACGGTGCCGAGACCGACCTTGACCTCGGTCACTATGAGCGTTTCGTTGACGAAAATCTCTCGGTACACTCAAATGTCACCACCGGTAAGATCTACTGGAACGTTATCACCAAGGAACGCCGCGGCGATTACCTCGGAGGTACGGTTCAGGTCATACCGCACATCACCAACGAGATAAAGGACAGGGTCTACAGTGCCGCTAACGAAGCCAATGCTGATGTGGTCATCACCGAGATAGGCGGAACGGTGGGTGATATCGAATCCACTCCTTTCCTCGAAGCGATACGTCAGGTCGGCACTGAACAAGGGCGCGAGAACGTATGCTACATACACGTTACGCTTGTCCCCTACATCACCGGCTCGGATGAACTCAAATCCAAGCCCACCCAGCACTCCACAAAGGAGCTTCTTTCAATAGGTATCCAGCCTGACATCATTGTATGCCGCACTGAAAAACGCATACCCGATGATATGGCTGCAAAGATAGCGCTGTTCTGCAATATCCGCAAGGAGGACGTTATCCAGAACCTCACAGCGCCTTCGCTTTATGAAGTTCCGCTTTGGCTCGAAAATGAAGGTCTTGCACATTCGGTATGCCGTCACCTCGGTCTCGAAGACAAGGCTCCCGACCTCACGGAATGGACCGAAATGGTACACCGTGCGGAAAATGCTCACAAGAAAGTCACGATCGCCCTTGTCGGCAAATATGTCGAGCTCCACGACGCTTATCTCTCGGTCGCTGAGGCACTGCGTCACGGAGGCATCGTCAACGATGCGGCGGTCGATATAAAATGGATTGACTCGGAGGGAATAACCGCTGAAAATGCTGCGGAGGTTTTCGCTGAGTGCAGCGGTATCATCGTTCCCGGAGGCTTCGGACACAGAGGCGTTGAGGGCATGATAGAAGCTGTTAGATATGCCCGCGAGAACAAGGTACCGTTCTTCGGCATCTGCCTCGGTATGCAGATGACCGTTATAGAGTACGCAAGAAACGTCTGCGGACTGAGCGGTGCTAATTCAGCCGAGTTCGGAGATACTCCCTACCCTGTAATAGACATTATGGAGGAACAGAAGAACATCTCCGAAAAAGGCGGTACGATGCGGCTCGGACTTTACCCCTGCAAGCTCACCGAGGGTTCAGAATGCCGCAGCATCTACGGTGAGGAGCTCATCTATGAGCGTCACCGTCACCGCTATGAGTTCAACAATGCTTACAGGAAGATCCTCACATCGAACGGTCTGAAAATAGCAGGACTTTCCCCTGATGAAAAGCTCGTTGAGATAGTTGAGCTCGAAGATCACCCGTGGTTCGTGGGAGTACAGTTCCACCCCGAATTCAAATCTCGTCCAAACAAACCGCATAAGCTTTTTGCGGACTTTATAAGAGCATCGCTCGAAAATGAATAATAAACGGAGGTAATCACAATGGAAAAGGTAACAGAATATTTTGGTTCAATGGTATTTGACGACAGGATCATGAAGGCTACGCTTTCAGAAAAGGTCTACAAGAGCCTGAAAAGGACTATCGACAGGGGAACTCCCCTTGATATATCAGTAGCAAACGCTGTTGCCGCTGCAATGAAGGACTGGGCGATTGAAAAGGGCGCTACACACTACACCCACTGGTTCCAGCCTATGACCGGCGTTACTGCTGAGAAGCACGACAGTTTCATCTCCCCTGCCCCGGACGGCAGAGTTATCATGGAGTTCTCAGGCAAGGAGCTCGTAAAGGGTGAGCCTGACGCTTCTTCGTTCCCCTCGGGCGGACTTCGTGCAACATTCGAGGCTCGCGGATATACGGCTTGGGACCCGACATCTTACGCCTTCATCAAGGACGGCACACTTTACATTCCGACTGCTTTCTGCTCCTACACAGGCGAGGCTCTCGACAAGAAGGTACCGCTTCTCCGCTCAATGGAGGCTCTCAACCGTCAGGCAATGCGTATCCTCAAGCTCTTCGGCAACGACAAGGTTAAGAGCGTCCGCACATCTGTTGGTCCCGAGCAGGAATACTTCCTCGTTGACCGCGATATGTTCAAGAAGCGTAAGGACCTCGTGATGACCGGAAGAACACTTTTCGGCGCAATGCCTCCTAAGGGTCAGGAAATGGACGACCATTACTTCGGCTCTATCAAGCCCAGAGTTGCCGAGTATATGGCTGACCTCGACAAGGAGCTGTGGAAGCTTGGTATCCTCGCAAAGACCAAGCACAACGAGGTAGCACCTGCTCAGCACGAGCTCGCACCTATCTACGATACGACCAATATCGCTGCTGACCACAACCAGCTCACTATGGAGGTAATGCAGAAGGTTGCTCTCCGTCACAACCTCGTTTGCCTGCTTCACGAGAAGCCCTTCGCAGGCGTGAACGGCTCCGGTAAGCACAACAACTGGTCCATTTCCACAGATCAGGGCGAGAACCTTCTCTCTCCCGGTGAAACTCCCGCAGAGAACGCACAGTTCCTTCTTTTCCTTGCAGCAGTTATAAAGGCTGTTGACGATTATCAGGATCTTCTGAGACTTTCAGTTGCTACCGCCGGAAACGACCACCGTCTCGGTGCAAACGAAGCACCTCCGGCAGTTATCTCAGTATTCCTCGGTGATGAGCTCACAGCTGTACTCGACGCTATCGAAGCTGATAAGCCCTACGGCGGCACAAAGAAAGAGAAAATGCAGCTCGGCGTTGACGTTCTGCCTAAGTTCAGCAAGGACGCTACAGACCGTAACCGTACATCACCCTTTGCATTCACCGGAAACAAGTTCGAGTTCCGTATGCTCGGCTCCTCCAACAGCATCTCCTGCGCTAATATCCACCTCAACGCTGCTGTTGCCGAGTCGCTCAGACAGTTCGCTGACAAGCTCGAAAAGGCTAAGGACTTCAACAAGGCTCTCCACGATCTTATCAGAAAGACTATCAAGGAGCACAAGAGGATAATCTTCAACGGCAACGGCTACGATGACGCTTGGATAGCAGAAGCAAAGAAGCGCGGACTTTGCAACTATAAGACCACTGCTGATGCTATGCCGCATATCTGCGACAAGAAGAACGTTGAGATGCTCACTTCCCACGGCATCTTCACTGAGGCTGAGATCTTCTCACGCCGCGACATCATGCTCGAAAACTACGTCAAGACCGTTAACATTGAGGCTGTTACCATGATCGACATGGCTCGCAAGGAGATAATCCCTGCCGTTGCGAAGTTCGCAGCCGATACAGCCTCCGCAGTATCCGTAAAGAAGAGCGTTTCAAAGGCAGCCTGCAAGTACGAGACAAGGCTCGTTACATACCTTACCGCTCTCATTGACGAAATGGACGAGGCTACCTCCACACTCGAGGGTATCGCAGCTGAATTCAAGACGATCGCCGATATCATGCCCGCCTCCGAATTTGTTCGCGACAAGATGCTCCCTGCAATGGATAAGCTCCGTGCAGCAGCTGACAAGGCTGAGGCTATCACTGCCGAGGACTACTATCCCTTCCCGGCATACGACAAGCTTCTGTTCGGTGTCTGATAACGTTTCCTCACATAACATAAGACCGCGGCTCTCCAAAACGGAGGGCTGCGGTCTTTTTATTGACAATCTGACTGATTTAAGGTATAATTATATCAAGTTCATTTTTAAGGAGAGTAACCATGTCCGCACCGTTAGCCGATAAGATACGTCCGAAATCTCTTGCCGATGTTGTCGGTCAGGAGCATATTCTCGCTGAGGGCAAGCCGCTTCGCAGGATAATCGAAAGCGGTACAGTCCCGAATATGATATTCTACGGTCCCTCCGGCGTGGGGAAGACTACCGTTGCGCGGATCATAGCCGAAAACTGCGGAATGTCGCTGTACAGGCTCAACGGCACGAACGCCTCGACCGCCGACATAAAAGAGGTCGTTGCCGATATCGGTACCTTCGGCAGCGAGAACGGTATCCTCCTCTACCTCGACGAGATACAGTACCTCAACAAAAAACAGCAGCAAAGTCTGCTCGAATACATCGAAAACGGCGATATAACGCTGATAGCCTCCACAACGGAAAATCCCTATTTTTCGATATACAATGCCGTTATAAGCCGAAGCACGGTCTTTGAGTTCAAGCCGGTAAGTCCGGCGCAGCTCATACCGGCGATAAAACGTGCTTTCCGCATCATCTCCGAGGATAACGGCTGCGAGGTCATCGCGGGAGATGACGTTATCGAAACGATAGCCTACTCATGCGGCGGGGACGTCCGCAAAGCTATGAACACTGCCGAGCTTGCTGTGGTCTGCGGAGAATCCGGGAACGGCACCGTCACGATAACCCCGGAATCGCTCGAAGTTCTCGCTCAGAGAAGCAATATGCGCTACGACCGTGACGGCGATCAGCACTACGATATTCTCTCGGCTTATCACAAGTCCGTCCGTGGCTCGGACGAAAACGCTGCCCTGCACTACGCCGCGAGGCTCATTGAAGCCGGCGACCTTATATCCCTGTGCAGACGTATGCTCTGCATTGCATCTGAGGACGTTGGACTCGCCTACCCAATGGCTGTACCCGTGGTGAAAGCCTGCGTGGATTCAGCATTGCAGCTTGGCGTACCGGAGGCGAAGCTCCCCATAGCAGAGGCAACGATACTCCTTGCGACAGCACCGAAGTCAAACAGTGCGTGTGTGGCTATAGACCGTGCTATCGCGGACGTAAGAGAATACGGTCCGCTTGATTTTCCGAGGCATTTGCAGAACGTTCACTTTGACGGTGAGGGTGCAAAAATCAAGGGACAGCATTACAAGTATCCGCACGATTATCCCGGTCACTACGTTGAGCAGCAGTATCTTCCGGACGCGATAAAGGATCATGTTTACTACGAATTCGGCGACAACAAGCAGGAGCAGTCAGCGATGCAGTACCGTCAGAAGCTGCTTGACTCGCTGAAAAAGTGAATATACAATAAAAAGCCCCGAGAGACCTTCGGGGCTTATCATTATTCAATTTTGATTTTAAGTGACTTTCATCACTTAGCTAAATTACCTGTGGGACTCACTCCTTTGTTATCAAGGATTCATGTTATACCTATATTTCATCATAGTACCACATTCTTTCAAAGTAATCAAGCTGTGTTAGTTTCTCATCGGACTCACCTTTATTACTTAAAATTTACCGGCACTCCCGGAACATTTCGCTCCGCAGCCGGGAAAACTGAATAAAGCACTAAATTCTCATTGGACTCAACCTTTACCATTTATTTTTCGAATGAATTTATCTAAAGACTCATTGTCGAAATTTCAGATAATCCTGTATCCAAATTGAGTTTAGACATGAAGCCGTTTCAATCAGCAATGCGTCCGCCTTTCAACCGAATATGTACATTGTACTTCAATTCAACCGGAACAAGCCGAAGCCTATATTCCCTCTTTCAGCACCCGGTCAATCAGCAAGCCCGCCGGCTTCACGCTGCTGTCCGATAGTCTCCTCCATTGGACTCACACTCCCTTCCGCGTGTTATCATTTACATTGAGGCTCGCACCCCAGTCCAAGTAAATCCAGCTTGGAGAGCCTCATCACTTTGGCTCTGCCCTTTCTCTGATTATATATTACCATATCCTTTGGCAAATGTCAATAGTATTTTATTCGTTTTCACACAATTTTCGTATAAATCGGCATATCAGACAAATTACAGATTGTATACTGTGCAACATGAACAAAAAACGTGCCTCCTTATATTACCTCTTGCATTTTTCACGCTTTCATTGTATAATTGATATTAGTAAAAGGCTTTTTGCCGGATTGGAGTATGCTATGTCTGATATGAATGAATACACTTCCGAGCTTATCGAGCTTGTGGATAACGACGGTAACAAGAAGTTTTTCGAGCTCATCGACGTCGCTGAGGTTGACGGCGAGCAGTATTACTGCATGGTGCCCTCAGTCGAGGACGAGGACTTCCTCGAGGAGGACTGCGATATCGTTGTACTTAAAACTATCGAGGAGGACGGCGAGGAAATCCTTGCCTCTATCGACGACGACGAGGAGTACGATAAGGTCTCCGCTGTCTTCATCGAACGCATGAAGGAAGCGTTCGAGGACGAGGAGTTCTGATTTGTAACCAAAATTTCACAAAAAATCTTGAAAAAAGTATTGATTTTTTGAAAATACTGTGTTATAATATATACAACAAGTAAATAATCTGCCTTGTTCGGTGAAATATAGTTCATTTGATCCAACACATTTTTTAAGGGAATCCGTCTCCGTGTGCGGACTGCAGACCTCCCGCCCTGCGGAAGAAGGGAGCGAGAAACACTCGGGCGCTTACCCACCTGCTGAGTGCGGGTTTCATTCACTATATGACGGCAAGGCGGATATTTTTTGCCATTTTTAAAACTGTGCAGCCGCACAGCCTTTTTCTTTTGCAGTAAAGTCTGAAAAACGGGGAAGTCTTTCTGAGGTAACCGCCCAATAACATACCACCTTTAAATAGAAGATCCCCGAGCTGTGGCTCGGAGATTACTATTACTCATAATGCTTTACAGATTTTTTGTACAGA